>DATKDY010000180.1:0-18820 GCA_035512515.1 Vicinamibacterales bacterium | reverse complement strand
CGGCTCCTGCGATCGTCGCGCCTGCCATCGTGTCCTCCTCTTCGTCGTGAACGGACGGAGCGCGGGCCTAGCGGCGCCGCGAGTCCCGCGTTGTTGCGCGAGCACAACTCGTCCGGCGCGTGCGGACGCGCCCCTGACGCCGCGGCTCGACGTCGCGACTTGCGCCAGTGGCGGCACCTCGGTTCACGCGCGGTGGCAGCCAGCGGCCGTCGTTATCGCGCGGGAGTGACGGACGATGCGCAGCCGGCGCGTCCGCCCGGACGTCGTCAGCGCGTCGAGTGCGATGGCTGGGGGTGTGGGTGATCGTGTGCACGACTCGTTCCTTTCTCGTGGTGATCGGCAGCGTTCGATCGACAGCCGACCGCCAAAACAAATAAAAGCCACCTGCACGGCGTTGTCGCATGCGGGTGGCTTCCCCTCTGCCTAACGTTTTCGATTGTCGCTGGGGCGTCGTTCTTACGCCCGGCGTCTCTTACATGCGCAACTCCTCAGTGATCGCGTGCACCTTCGCGCAGTTTAACCAGGAAAGCAGGACGGCACACATCAGGCATGCGACCGTCCCGCCGCAGCGCACGTCACTTTCCGAACGACCACACGAAGTTGACGATGGGTGCAAGCACGAACACATCCTCGCTCGTAACCGGCGCGAAGAGGCCGAGGTCGGCCGAGAGCCGTTCCCCGATAAAACGCACGCCAAAGGCAATGATGCCGCCGCGCTTGAAGGCGTAGTTCTCCGTGATCACCTTCACACGCCGGCTCACGCGGCGCTCCCCGCTGGCCATGAGGACCGGCGAGCCGACGACCTTCGTTGTACGCTCCGGGGTGCAGCCAAGGGGGGCCCCAGGAAGCGGCGGCCCGGCGGCGAAGCACGAGGAGGAGTCATCCTCACGGTAGCGCGCATAGGCCCATCCGGCACCGACGGAGAACGCGTTGTCATCGGTGCCGGTCGTCGCGACGGTGTAGGCCAGCCCTACCCGACTGTTCTCGCCGAAGATGACGAAGTGCATCACGCCAAGAGCCACGCTGGTCGTTGACCCCTTGTAGACCTGGTACTTCGGGGTGAGCCAGACCGGCCGGCTGTCTTCGTCGCCGACGAAGATCAGCGGCGTGCCCGCTCCAATCGTCAGGCGGTCGGTGACTCCGACCTGCACGAACGGCAAGAGAAACTCGTACACCCCGATGTAGCCTTCGCCCTTCCTCAGCGATCGGGCCGTCGGCGCGAACAGCAGACGCGTGGCATTCGAGTCGGTGCGCCAGAACTGGCCCGCGACGACTCGACCGCGCGCCGGCTCGACCGAGGCGAGCTGCGCGCGGTCGACCTCCACGACGACACCGGCGATAGTCCTGAGCACCAGACGATCCGCGGTCTCCTGCTCGACGACGCCGTACATGACGGAGCCGTCCTGCAACCGCAGCTCCACCAGGGCCGGCGCGGGCGCTTGCACCGCCGAAACGTCGGGCGTTGCCTGACCGGCGGCCGGCGTCGCAAAGAGGAGCGCCAGCATGGCAGAGCCCCATAAACGGACGTGCGTTCCCATCGCGATCATTAGTGTAGCTCCAGATCGAAGTCGTCCTGCGTGGCGAGGTACTGCTGTATGTCCGCACTCGTGACCGAATCAGTCCGTCGAGTACGCACAGCGGGCGGCAAGGAGCGCAGGCGCCGAACCCGACCAAAGTCAGTGTCGATGCGAAACGCAGCCTCTGTGCCGCTAAATGACTGCCCCGTCAACCGTGACCGCTGCCAACGTCCCGTCAGTCCTCGGTAATAGACGACACTCGTTCGGGCTAATGTCGGCCGTGAGACGGACGTCCACCGACGCTTCCGGTGTAATCGAAGCGAGTTCTTCGACGATACTGCCTGATTCATTGCAGACCAGCACCATGAAAGCCGTTCCGCGGCCAACGTTCGTTACGGTCGTTCGCCGGTTTGCCCGCGTGGCGATGAGCACCGGCGTGGCTTCCAGCCGTACTGCTGCTTCGCAATTCTGCGCGCAAAGAAGCCGACAGCCGCCGTCGCTAAGGCCACCAGAAATGTGAGCAGCGCCACAATTGCAGTCCACGCGGCTGTCGCATCCCGAGGAATGAAGCAGTCCCAGCCAGCACACGGCACGGCGATAATGTAGCTGAGCCACCGACCGGCGAGCGGGACAATCTGATTCGAGGTCTGTCTGCCACGCATCCTCGACCGCTGGCTTGAAGGTCACAGCGAGCACGCGTTTGGCACCGAGCTTCCTGGCGAGCTGGTAGGTCGTGAACGTCTTGCCGAAGCGCATTTTCGCATTCCAGAGGAACCGCGGGACCGCGTGCATGTCCTCTTTCCAGATGGAGTGGAAATAGGCGTGCGTCTTGTTCACGGCCTCGATTTGCTCGCGGCGCATCGCTCGCCGTCCAATCCCGCTCGAAGAGGTACTGCTGATTGCCCGGCAACTCGCGGAAGCCCTCGAGGCGGCGCACGAGCAGGGCATTGTGCACCGTGACCTGAAACCCGCCAACATCAAGCTCAAGAACGGCGCGACGGTGAAGGTGCTCGACTTTGGATTGGCGCGCATGTTCACGAGCGACGCCCCAGCGCCGGATCTGTCCGACGCGGCCACGGTCGCCGACGCAGCCCTCAGGACGCGTGAGGGAGTCGTCATGGGGACGCCCCCCTACATGTCGCCGGAGCAGGTGCGAGGCACGCCCGCGGACTCACGCACGGACATCTGGGCGTTCGGCTGCGTCCTGTTCGAGATGTTGACCGGGCACGTGGCGTTTCTCGGCGCCACTCACTCGGACACTATCGCAAGGATCCTCGAGCGCGACCCCGAGTGGCACGTGCTGCCGTCGTCGACGCCTGCGGGGGTACGACGGCTGTTGCGGCGGTGTCTGCACAAAGATCCGCGGGAACGGCTGCAGCATATGGCCTGAGTTTCTCCCTGGTGGACGCGCAGTGCTCTTCACAGTCGGTGCACGGGGCAGCATCGCGGACGCGGACGTCGCTGTACTCTCGTTGGACAGCGGCCAGCAGAAGCGTGTTCTCAAGTGGGAGCAATCCGAGATACCTGCCGACCGGGCACCTGGTGTATGGCGCGGAAGGTCGGCTATGGGCGGTGCGGTTCGATGCCAGTCGCCTGGAGGTCAACGGCACCCCGGCGCTGGTGCTGACGAGCGTGCTGACCAAAGACAGCGGCGCTGTCAACGTGGCGATATCGAACAACGGATCGCTGGGCTACGTGTCGGGGACTGGCGCAATTGCGGAGCGGTCTGAGTTGGTGCTGGTCGACCGGCAACGTCGCGTCACTCCCGTAGCACAGACAGAGGCAACCGGCCGGTACATACACCCCGGATTTGCCCCCGATGGCCGGAGGGTTGCTGTATCCGTACGGCAAGGGCCAGGGGCTTTCGAGGACTCGGGGGCGGACCTGTGGGTCCTCGATCTGGATCGTCGGACACGCAACAGACTCACATTTGCCCAGTCCAACCTGCTCCCAATCTGGTCGCCGGATGGCAGCCGCATCGCGTTCGCCAGGGGCTTTGCGGGGAGGCTCGACATTCTCTCGGTGGCGGCAGACGGCAGCAGTGAACCTCAAGCTCTGCTCGTCGGCGGCGGTGCGTATCCAGCTTCATGGTCCGGTGATGGGCGCACAATCGCCTACGCGGAGCAGAATGACCTGTGGATGCTGTCACTCGATGGTGGCCCGACGTCCTCGCTCTTCTTACGGACCCCGTTCAATGAGTCGGCGCCGAGATTCTCGCCAGACGGTCGTTGGGTGGCCTACACGTCAGACAAAACGGGACAGTCCGAAGTGTACGTGCGACCATTTCGCGATCCAGGAACGGAGGAAATCGTCTCCGCGGGTGGCGGTCGCGAGCCGGTCTGGGCCCACAATGGCAGCGAGTTGTACTTTCGAAGCGGGAGCCAGATGCTCGCCGCCCGGATCGAAACGTTTAGGGCCGTCTCGCGGTTAGCATAACGCCCCTTCTTGCACGAGAAGGCCACGAGGCGATCCGGTCCGCAGGCGGTGCACCGAAAGCGGAGACACCGTCCGCGGCAGCGGCGAGGCCGAACCGTGACCGTCAATGCGGCGCGCACGCGGCACGGTTCACGCCCGCTTCCGCGAGCCAGGTCCGAGATGGTTGGCCGGCAGGTCCACAACGAACTTCCTACTACCGGCTGATCGAGGGGCAAAGCGGCCCTGGTAGTACGGCAAACAGGCGAGGGGATTGGTCTCCTGTGCGATGTAGGGCCAACTAGAGGGTTTCGCCGCGCAGAACCGAATCGAAAGCAATGTCCCCGGGAGAAGAAGTGGGTGGCGCATCGGTGGCAAAGCTGTGTACGGCGCTGTCCGGCGAGTCGAACGTCGCGAATACCGTCAGCAGCCGCGTGATCGACAGCACCCGCTGGGTGCGAGCAGTCAGACGGGCAAGCCGAAGATCGCCGCCCCGCTTCCGAAGCGTCAGGAACTTGGCGACGAGCACGCCGATGCCACCGCTATCGAGCAGCGTCACGTCCTGCAGATCCGCCACGATCTTTGTGATCCCTTCACTTACGAGCGCGTCGATGTAATTTCTGAACTGGGCGTCCTGGTCGTCGGCGACGAGCCAGCCGTTGAGCGAGACCAGGGCGACGGCGCCGAAGCGCTGCTCCGTGATAACCAGGTGCGGTGCCATGGACCACCTCCGTTCTTGCCGGGGCGAATGGCGACGACGATAGGAAAGGACAGTATACGCCTGCCGGGCCGACCAGGCAGTGGCCCGGCCGTAGGGTCCCCTGGCGATTTCCTGGGGTGAGGACGGGTGGGGGTGTCTGGTGGGGTGGAACGATGGCAGGCCCGCGTCACGCCCACAGGCACGCGTCGCGCTGCGCCAGCCCTTACCGCGGACTCACCGACCGGAGCGCAGCGCCCACCAGAGGGAAAGCGCCCGTGTGCTGGTTTCCTGCCGACCGTGACGCCAGACGAGCCCGAGCTGACAGAGTGCTTGGAGTCCAAAACGAACTGCTGGAGGCGATACGCCGGCTTACGACGCTGGGTGAGCGCCTGCTGCAGATAACTGGGCTGCAAACGAAATCATTCGTGTAGGAAGGTCGAGTTGTGGCTCCTCTTTTGCCAGTCGCGGCGCGACGAAGTCGTCGCCGTGCTCAGTGGTCTCATCAAGTACCCCGACGTCCGCAGAGTCTCGGTTCACGGTCGGCCACGCGTTCCCGAAGGGCCGAGCTAAAGTTCGATTCCTTCCGGGCTCACGAACGGTAGCGAGTTGCGATCAGGCGAAGGCTGATCGGCCGAAGTGCGAAGCGCGAAGCGGACTACCGATCTCCAAGACCGTCACCTTCTCGCAGCGATATCGGGTGGCGAGTAGTCCTCGCACAGGTCGGCGGCCTCGAAGTCGAAGCGCACCTGAAATCGACGAAGCCTCAGGTTTCGTATGCGAAAGCACACAGCGTGTGACCAGGCGACGATCATCAGGCCGACGTCCGTTCCGGGAAGAACAAGATTCTCGTTTAGCACGACGCGCGGTCACCTTCGTCCGGACAAGGTGGGGCGTGAGCGGGGTGGCAGCGGGGGTCGCTCACGCCCACATCACCCTCATCTCTCAGCCGCGCGGCTTCGGAGGCGGCGAAGAACCGCCGCCTTGATCATTAGCACGGCGTCTCGAACCCGCGGTTCTTCAATGACTTGTCACGCCACGCCGCCCTGGAGCTGTTCGCGGGCAGCAGTGTGCATCGGTGCATCCCGCTCGGTGCACCGGGGGAACACTGCTCCCGCGTCTGTGTTCCCCCTCCCGCGCCGCTGCTGAGCGCGCCAGGCGGAGCGGCTGTCGTGTTGTTTTGATCGGCAGCCAAGCGGGTGAGAGGAGCAGTCGCGGCCATGCGCGGGTGAGCGGCCGCTGGCCGGTGAGAGCATGCTCCGCGCGCCGGTGACGGGGTGTACAATCTGCTCACAGAGGCGATCATGGAAGCCGTTCCCGTTGAACTCGACCAGGACCTTGTAGCGCTCCTCGAGGAGCTCCAGCGACCCGCCAAGCAGGCCGCTCGGGAGCTGATCGTTCTCGAGCTCTATCGTCAGGGCGAAGTATCCAGCGGACGAGCAGCGCCGTTGCTCGGTATGGAGCGCGAGGAGTTCATTCGATATGCCTCGGAACAGGGCATTCCGTACTTCCAGCTCGATGGCGAGGAGTTGCAGCGGGAGCTTGAAGCGATTAAGAAGCTCTGAGTGTTCGTCGTTTCAAACTCCAGCCCGCTCATCGCTCTTGCTCGAATTCAGCGCCTCGATCTCGTTCCGGCCATTCTCCAGTCCCTAATCATTCCGCCTGCTGTAGCCCGGGAGATTGCGCCTTCGATTCCTGCCCTTCCACGTTGGCTTGAGGTGCGGGCACCTACGAAGTCGGCGTCGGGGCTCACGTCCCGAGGACGGCTCGGTGATGGCGAGTGGGAGGCGATCGCTCTGGCGGTCGAACTTGGCGCCGGCGCGATCGTCATCGACGATCGGCCCGCAAGACGATTGGCCGAGGCGGCAGGGCTTAATGTGATTGGCACGCTTGGCCTCCTCCTGGAAGCCAAGACAGCGGGCCACATTGGGACCATTCGTGCCGAACTCGACAAGTTGCTCGAAACGTCGTTCTTCCTCAGCCAGCAGCTCTACGATCATGAGCGACTTCGTCGGCACAGACCGTCGACGACAACGAAACCGGGCTGATGGCGAAGATCACGGCATCGGCGTCATCGATGTAGGCGTAGAGACGCGCCAGCCAATCCTCGCCAGGCTGAAGGTTCGCCAGGTCCAGGAAGACCCGAAGCCGGCGGGCCCGCAGCGCCGGCGCCAACGCGCGGGCGCGGTCGAGGTCGTGCCGCGAGTACCCCACGAAGACCCGCGGCGGGCGGTCCTCACCCGCGGCGCCGAGGGCCGTCAACACCGTCGCGAGCGAGGCGGTCTCGGCCGAATCGATAACGGTGGCATCGATCTCGGCGAGCCTGCCGTCGTCGTTCCGGACGTCCGGCCCGAGCGCCACGACGACCGGGACCGCGTAATACGAGACATGCGGCGCCGTAGTGTCCCACAACTTGATCGGCGCGATGGCGTCGACTTCGCGCGTGCTCGCGTTCCCTTCGTTGGTCGCGCTGTGGGAGTTGACTCCATCGTGAGCAGGCCGATCTGATCACGTTCCTTCGCGAGGAGAATCGACTCCTGAAGTGCCGGCTCGCGGGCAGGCGCCTGCGTGTCGACGATGACGAGCGGCGGCGTCTGGGCGAACTGGGACACGGCCCTGGGCGCCGCTGCTCGTGCGTGGCGCGACGATCGTCACGCCGGACACGACTTGCCGCTGGCACCGCAAGTTGGTGGCGCGCACACGGGCTCCTGGCCAGCCATCGTCCGCTGATCGTCTGTGGTAATCTGGTCAGTATGACCAGTCACGGAAAGACTGCGTCAGTGGCCGGACGACGGCAAAAGGCACGCCGCGCGCGACCGGGGCAGTGGCAGTTGCAGGAGGCCAAAGCCAGGTTCAGCGAGGTGGTGCGACGCGCGAAACAGGAAGGGCCGCAGCACGTGACGGTCCATGGGCGCGAAGAAGTCGTGGTCATCGGCGCTGATGATTTTCGCCGGCTCGCGGGCGAGCGAAGTGGGCAGGCCCTCGTCGATGCGATCCGGATGTCACCGCATCGCTCCACGAGCATCGAGCCACCGCGGGTGCGGATGCCGGTTCGCGATGTCGACCTGTGACCGCCTGGCTGCTCGACACCAACGTCCTCTCGGAGATTCGCAGGCGAAGGCCACATCGCAAGGTCGTGGGATTTGTCGCCGAACAGCCGCTGGATCTGCTCTACGTCAGCACGGTGACGCTCGCGGAGATCCGTTTCGGCATCGAATTGGTGACCGCTGCGAACCGCAGGGCCGAGTTGACCGCCTGGCTCACCCATAAGGTCCGGCCGCTGTTCGCCCAACGGGTGCTCGAGGTCAGCGAGGATGTGTTGTTCAAGTGGCGTCTGCTCGTCGAGGAAGGCCGGAAGTCAGGACACACGTTCTCGCAGCCCGATTTGTTCATCGCGGCGACGGCGTTGCACCATGGAATGACGGTCGTCTCACGGGACACGCGCGAGTACGAACGGGCGGGGGTTCCGGTGTTCAATCCGTGGGAATCGTGAGCGGCCCTCGCTCTTCGATCCCACCGCATCGTCGCAGCCTGCCGCCGTCTGGTGAACGAGCTTGCGATTGTCCACATCGCCACGTGGGAGGACGGGTCGTGGCTTGGACTGGATGACGTTGCGCTGCTAATCGCGTGCGCCGAACATGGCCTGGTCCTCGTGGCGTTCGACCGAGCGACACTTCCATGGCACGCGGGCCAGGTGCTCCGCGCGGGCGAGTCTCACGGCGGACTTGTACTCTTTCGACGTTCGGTGCGCAGCACCGATTATGGGTACCAGGCGCGGCTGCTGACCGGCTTCTGGACGAATGAAGGTGAGCAGTGGGACTGGCGCAATCGGATCGTGTATCTGCCGAAGTCACCCGAGCACCCAACCACAACTCGCCACCGAGGATCTCGAGGATCTGCGGCGTGAGCAGTCGCAGTCTTCGTGTTCCCACGTCAGCGGACCTGTCGCAGGTGGTCATCGGGCGCCGCACTCGCATCGCCACCCCGAGCCACACGGCGATGACGACGAGATTGAACCACGCGAAGCCGGGTATCGTCGTCTGTGCGGCGACTGTCCGTGAGGGCCAATCACTGGAGGCATCGAGGTGCTCGAGATGACGCAATCAATCGGCCGGCTGGTGGGACGCCGGGCCGTTCCGTTCGCGCTGCTGGATCTCGACGGGCGATTGCACAGTCTCGACGATTTCGCGGGCCGCTGGCTGCTGCTCGTCTTCCATCGTCATCTCGGTTGACTGCCATGCCGCCGGCATCTGCTGCAGTTGCAGCAGCACTTGGCGACGCTCGACGAATTGAACATCCGCGTAGCGGTTGTCACGTTCGAAGCGCCGCCATTCGTACGGCACTACGTGGCCGAGACGAGGGTGCCGTGGCCCCTCCTGATCGACGAGACGCGCGAGTTGTATCGGGCGTACGGCATGCTCCGCGCGGAGTTCTGGGACGTGTGGGGTCCGAAGACATGGACGGCGTATCTGAAAGAGCTGCTCCGCGGCCGCCTGCCCGTGCGCTCGATTGCCGATCCGATGCAACGTGGCGGCGACGTGCTGATCGATCCCGAAGGGATCGTCCGCGTGCATCATGTCGGGCAGGGGCCGTCTGACCGTCCGAGCGTCGCTGCACTGTTGCGGGCGCGGACCGGTGCCTGACGGTCGCCTCGCGTCAGCGCCATTCACCAATCTGTTGCAGCCAGCTTGGCCACCAGCGCCGTCCAGCCCGTCTGGTGGCTCGCACCGAGGCCCGCGCCGGCGAGGCAGACGTTACGGCCGGCGAGACGGCGGGCGACCGGCGCCTATGATCCCCGTCATCGCCGCGAGTGCAGGGCGGCAATCAGCGGACACATCACGGTGCCGCGACTCGCCCGGCAGTGCGCCACGAGGTGCCGGAGAACGGATTCCATACGGCGCAGGTCGCGCAGTTTGGCGCGCACGTCCTCCAACTTCAGCTCGGCCATCGCGCGCGCCTCGACGCAATGCGTGCCGTCATCCAGGCGCAGCAATCCGGCAATCTCGTCGAGGCTGAACCCCAGCCGCTGAGCGGATTTGATGAACTTGACGCGGGCGATGTCGCGATCGCTGTAGCGACGAATCTGCCCGTACGTTCGTGCGGGCGCGGGCAGCAGGCCCTTCCGGTGATAGAACCGGATGGTTTCCACGTTGACGCCCGCTGCAGCGGCCACAGCGCCGATCGGCAGGTTGACACGAGGGGCCATGGGCATTGACTCCGTACTTAAGTACGTAAATAAGCTTACCGTATCGTGCAATGCCGGTGAAGACGCTACTTTCGCTCGCCGTTGCCCTGCTTCTGCTGGCGCCCCCTGCCTGGGCGGGGGAGGTGATCCAGACGGCGGCTTTGGCGATCCGGGCGCGCATGACGGTCACGGACCTGGCGGACCAACTGTTTCCCTATCTGACGATGGTCGAAGGGTTGAAGCTGGCGGCGCAGACGTTCACGAAGGACGTCAGCCGACTCTCCTGTTGCGCCGGCTGATGCGGGCTCAGTGTCGCTTCACCTCGAGCGACCAGGACAGCGGCACGACGGCAGGATTGAAACAGATCTTGTCGTCGCACGCTTGATACTCCAGCGCGCCGTTGATCGTGAAGGTCGACCGCTTCCGAAACGCCGCTTCTGCCTGCGGCGTCACCTCGAGGACCACCTCCTGGAGCAGCGTGAACGGCTTCTGATAGACCGGCACGCGCTCGTTCAGCGGCTCGAAGTAGTAGATCTCCGACGGCGGAAACCGAACCGGCAAGATGCGCACGAGCGGATCAGGGGTGATGGTGAGCGTGACCGGCCGATAGCCGGAGACGCTGGGCGCATACACGTGCATCCGCGGTCGGGGCTTCACGTTCAGCACGAGGGCGGTGCGCTGCCCCGGCACCACCACCCGATCCGCCGCGTAGGTCGTGATCTCGAGGTGATCGGTCTCAATCTCTGTGGCGGCGACATCACCGAGTTGCCCGCCCAACTGCAGAATCACGTTGGCGATCGAGGTCCGCTCGCGATAGAACTCCTCGAAGTGGCGTGAGGTCACCCGTCCCTGTCGATCGACGATGAACGTGCCGGGAAACGGTGTTCCCTTGGTGATTGCGGCGACCCGCCGCGAGCCGTTGAACGCGACGAACTTCCGGACATCCGACTCCACCGCCGCCTCGCTGCTGGGACTGGCGAGCGCCTCGCCCGCGACCGTATTGAGAATGCCGTAGGCCCTGATCGTGGCCGAGCCGGCGTCGGAGAGCAGAGGGAAGGTGATCCCGTGCTGTTTGCTGAACGTCGAGAGAATCTCCGGTGCATCGTAGCTGATGGCGGCAACCCCCAGGCCGGCGGCTCGGAGATCGTTGAGACGACCCTGCAGCTCCACGAGCTGCGTTTTACAGTAGGGTCACCAATCGGCCGATCGATAGAAGACGATCATCGCCCCGTTCGGGCCCATGATCGAGGAGAGCGTCCGCGTTGTGCCTTCCTGATCCTTCAACGAGAAGTCAGGGACGCGCTCGCCGACCTGCGAACCGAGCTTAGAGACGTCAACCGGCGTTCGGGGCGCAGGTGTCACGGTTTGGGCCTTGCCGGTCAGTACGTACCCGGTCGCCAGGACGGCCAGCAGCACTGCGACGATCCGGTAGTCGCCAGGACGAGGTCTAACGGCTGTAATCATGTCGCGAATCAACCGATTATGCGGCAGTGCGCACGCGAATCGCAACGCCAGCGCATTTCTGTGATCGAACTCACATCCGCTGCCCTGCCAACGCCATCAACAGCAACCCGGCGGTGGTCCGGGCATGGTGCTCAGCTCGAGCGCCAGGGTTCGAGACAATGCCACGATGTTGCAGCCGGCCGCCGCGTCGACGTCATTTCGTGTGGGCGAACTGCTCGCGAGACCAGGCGAACGATTCGAACTGCGGATCGACCGGTGTCTGGGCGAGGTGGTTGGTGTAGTTGCTCAACGTTTTCTGGGCAATGCCGGTCACCACTTCGAGCAGCTGCGCGCTGGTGTAACCACTGGCCAGGAAGCGCTCGAGCTCCTCAGGCGGCAGCCAACCGCGCCGGGCGACCAGAGCTTGCGTGGTCTGTCGCAGCGTCTCCAGCCGGGCGTCCGGCAGCGATTCGCCACGCCGCAATGCGTCGAGGACTTCAGCCGGCATGCCGGCCGACGTTGCGATCGCACTGTGCGCTGCCATGCAGTACTCGCATGCATGCTCCCGGCTGACGCTGAGCAGCACCACCTGGCGCTCCACCTCGGTCAACGTGCCTGAGCTGAAGGATTGACGAAGCGCAAGATACGCGTGCAACGCTGCTGGCGCCCCGGCCAGGACACCGAGCAGGTTCGGGACGAACCCGAACGCTCGCTGGGAGCGTTGCAGCGCGCTCTTCGAATCGGCAGGTGCAGTGTCGGTCGTAAAGATCGGAAACTGTGACATCAAACAACTCCCCCGTTGCGTAGTCTCGCGTGCGGGCGAAGCATTACCGGCCGGCGCGTCGCACCAGTGTGAGACAGGTCACAGTTCGATCACGTCGCGGTAACGGTCACCGCGCTCCCCGAGACGAGAGCAGTGAAGGAGATCACCATGCATCCAGATCCGGGTCGTGCCGTCCTCGGTTCGTCGCCGAGCGGGGCCGGCCCGTCAATCGGGATGATCAGTGACTGGGTGGCAGGCTGAACGCCACAGCGCTATCGAAGGAGCTCCGTGTCGGGATGCTGCGCAACCCACCCGAACCAGAAGGCACGATGTGCCGGCACCGCCGCCAGGCGCTCACCCGTTGCGCTGATGAGTGCATCATTGCCTGCCGTCCACCGGCCGCCGACGCTATCGCGAACCGTGCCGTCGCGGTCGAGCCTGCTGAATGTGTGCATACCGCGCTCGTAGACCCGGTTGGCGCCACCCTTCGAGGTGATGACGACGAGCGGGCGGCCCGCCGCTTCGAACGCGAATACTGACTCACGTTCGAGGCGGTTCACGGCAATGGCCACCGGCCTGGCGCTGCCGCCGAGCACCTCCCGCCGCAACACCAGCACTTCGTCCTTGTTCTTCAAGCGTGAATCGGCGGCCGGCACTTCAAACATCAGCCGGTCGGTGCGGAAGTAATCACGATAGGCGGCGCCCTCGCCGTAATTGCGATCGTGCCCCGTGTCGATCGACAACACCGTGGTCTTCGGATACTGCGACTTCCACTCGCGCCACGTCGTCGTCACGACGGAATGGAACGAAAGCCGGAGGTCGTTGCCGACGAGCGGACCGACGACCGGAACACCTTCGAGGGACGACCAGAGGCTGGCGGTTTCCTCGTCGAACATCAGCTTGTTGGAGCGATAGAGCAGGCCGCTGGTGCGGAACGTGAGCGTGCGGCCGTCGACGGTGCTGTCGTAGGGAATCACCGTACCGCAGAGCGTGCAATACACGATGGTCAAATCCACTCCACCCAACGTGTCCGTCGCAAGCTCGTGCCACGCCAGGATGCGCTTCGGATACGCGCGTGCCTCGCCGTTGACCTCCACCCCGAAGACGACGTGGTTGTCGCGGAGCCATCGGGCGTCGGCGGCGGCTTCGTGCTTTGGATAGCGCAGCGGCGGAATGCCATTGATCGGCACGCCGCCCCAGTCGATTTCGTCGAGGCGGATGGTTGCCGTGATGCCGTTCCTGAAGAACACGCGATAGCGTGGGTCGATGCGGCTGTACAGTTCGGCTTTGAAGGCAAAGAAGTCGGGATGAGGCGTCCACGGCAGTGCCCAGTACCAACGGCGCCAGGCTCGTAGATCGTCGCCGAACCGTTGCCCGGTGTGGCGTTCGAGAAACGAGGTCAGGCGGCGCCGAACCTCGGCGCCCGGCGGCTGGCGGACCGCGGTGGGGAAGTCGCTGCCCCGACTCGCCTGGCCGGTCCCGCCAGGCTCGCCGGTCGTATCGTCGAACTCGAAAAACGACTGATCCTCGGAAGCTCGAGGCCCGCGCGGCGACGGGAGAAAGCGTGCGACATCGACGATCAGCGCGGCGTAGGCATCGCGCCAGCCATTGGCAATCTCCGTCAGCGCCGCCTCGGACGCGTCCTTGTCCGACCCGCCAGCCACGATGAAGGCCTGCCAGGGGGGTACTTCCACGAGCCGCTCCTGCGCGTGCACGCTCGCCATGACGACCGCTGCGACACCGACGGTCAGCATCACCCCCAAACGATTCGCCCGTCGCCTCCAGTCTCGTCTTGGTACCGGCATCAATCCCCCCCGAGCGGTCGCGCCGAGGACCGCGAATAGATGTTAGTCCTCTCCCTCCCGCCTTCTGTTACGCGGCATGGCCGAGGTTGTAGATGACGCGGGGGTTGCTGAACGAGCCGTAGCCTTGCAGCGCCGACATCCTGGCCACGATGTCCGACACCGCGGCATCGCGCACATACATGAGATCGATCGACGTCGGCACGATGTCGTACTGAAACTGGTGTGTGAGCTCGTGGACGATCAGGCGATCCAGCAGATCCGACGGCTCGTCCAGCGGCATGACGATCCGGAAGCGGCCCGGCTCGAGGACACCTTCGAACCGTGCCACCGACGTGCCCTCAGAGCGTCCGTCGCGCCAGAATCATGCGCTGTGCCCCTGTGACCAGCAACGCGGCGGCCCATAGCCAGATCGCCCAGGGCAGCAAGGCTGGCAGAAAGGCCCAAATGACGTACGCGACGTTGGTTTCTCCTGCCTCCGTGATTCCTGGCGTGAACTGAAACGTGCGATCAGTCGCGCTGAGGCGGGCGCCAACCGCCCGCGCGGCGTCAGATAATGCCAGGGTCGTCGTGATCACAATCACATACCCGGCAAGTACGGCCATCCATCCCATCGCGTACTCGGGGTGCACGGCGGCAAAGGCCATGACCATCGCGGAGTACGCGGCCATATCGAGCGTGATGTCCAAAAACCCGCCAAACGCCGAGCTGAGGCCGGTGACCCGCGCCAGGGCTCCGTCGAGACCGTCACCGACGCGGCTGATCAACCAGACGACGACCCCCGCGCGCGGATCGAGCGTCGCCACGGTGATGGCGCCGACAAGCGCGACGACGAACGTTGTCAGCGTGACCGCGTTGGGTGTGATGCCGGCGCGGGCCAGCCATGCTACCAGCGGTTTGACGGCGGGTTGGAACCGCGCCCGGAACGCGTCATCGAACATCAACGGGACCGAAGGGCGCGTGCTGGGTGACTGACTGGCTCGACATCGCTGCGTTCATGGCCTTTTTCGCGGTCCTGGCGTGGGCGGCCTTTCGCCGTGCGCGGACTCCGCGGCAGTTCCTGGTAGCCGACCGCGCCGTGACACTCTTTCCGCTGGTCGCGACGCTGGTCATGACTGAATTCAACACCAGCACGCTCATCGCCTTCAGCGCCGTTGGCTACAGCGCCGGGCCGATGGCGCTGGCCCTGCCGCTGGTGTTTCTCGTTGGTCTGGCATTCTATACGGCGACGGTCGCGCGTGCGTGGAAGCGTTTCAACCGTGTCTCCGTGGCGGAGTTGTTCGCATCCCGCTATTCGCCCGCGTTGGGGCGGTTCGCCGCCGGCATGCTCCTGCTCGCGATGACGGGGTTCTGCGCGACTTACGTGAAGTCGTTGAGTCTGATTTTCCAGCCGCTGGCGCCGGACGTCCCTTCGTGGCTGCTTGGCGCCTCCTTCGCCGCCATCGTCGCCGGCGTCGTCATTCCCGGCGGACTGCTTTCGGTGGTGCGCGGCGACGTCGTGAGCTTCGTCACGACGCTGCTGATGTTGCCGTTGATCCTCATTATTGGCCTGCGGCACAGCAGCCTTCGTGGCGGACTCGAGACCATTTTCCCGGCGGACCAGCGCTTCGTCGATCCCGTGGGGCAGTGGGCGCACCCCGCCCTCCCATTCTGGTTCGTGACCACACTCGTCGTCCTCACCTGCTTCACCTACATCGCCGCGCCCTGGTATGGGCAGAAGATCTTCGCGGCCAAGAATGAGCGCACGGCGTTCGCTGCTGTGGCGTGGTCGTCGGTGCTGGTCTTTGTTCTGTACGGTGCGACCGTGCTGGCGGCGGCGCACTATCGCGTCGTGACCCCGGATCTCGCCGATCCGCAGCTGGTCGTGCCCATGATGATCGATGACTGGCTGCCTGCGGGCCTGCGCGGCGTGGGCTATGCGGTGCTGTTTGCGGCGGCGGTGACCACGCTCGGCGGCGTGTGGACGGCGATGGCGGCAATGGTCGCCGTCGATTTCGGATGGTCGCCTGGTGGCACCGTCAGGACACAGCGCCTGGTCATCACGACGCTCGCCGCGCTGAGCTGGCTTGGTGCGACCTTCCTGGTCGAAGACATTCTCAGCCGACTGATCCTCGCGAATATTCCCGTAGCGGCGCTCTCCTTCGCGCTACTCGCCGGATTCCACTGGCCACGGGCGACGGCGCGCGGGGCATGGGCGAGCGTGATTGTGGGGATGCTCTGGGGAATCGGGTCGTTTGTCGCGATAGGCGAAGAGGGGGGCTACACCTGGACGTGGGCGATGTACGGGATCCCGCTGATTTTCGCCTCTGGAATTACGGTGTCGCTGTGCGATGGCCTATATGACCCCTTCAGCGCCACACGAAATGGCACGGCGATCCGCGGAGCGCAGGGTGATCACCTGCCGTGAACCGGGAAGCACGATGAGGCGGTCGTCGCCGCTCGGGTAAATCTCCTGGACCGATTCGCTCGTGCCGTTATAGCGGTCCTCATGGTAGGAGTACGCCACGCGTCCGTCCGCGGATTCAACGGTGAGCGACTCGCGGAACTGGCCCGGATCCAGCGACTCTGGGGTACGGCCCTGGTACGCGGCGCCTCGTTCAATGTGCCGGTGGCGTCGATGGCGACACCACCGGCCGCAGCCAGACGGAGGCGTCGCCGATGACGCGGCGCGCACGAGCGAGGACAGTACGGGCGCGCAGGTATGATGCCGCGGTGGGGTTGTGGAGAGCAACGCACCCGGCAGGGTGCATCAGCGCGGCGGCTTGCGAAATACCAGGGCGTAGTCGGCGCCGGTCCAGTCCGGGATGTGACGGTCAAGCTGGAAACCGACGGCCGAGAGCTCGTCGATCACGATTTGTGGATCCACGCCCATACCCGCCCGATTTTCCGGAACACCTCGCGGAGCCGGGCGTCCGACGTGTGGGTCGCCTTCCAGGATCAGGAGCGTGCCGCCCGGCTTGAGCGCCCGGTAGAAGCTCCTGGCCATGGGCATCGGGTCCGTGAGCATGTGGTAGACCATGCGCATCATCATCGCGTCGCAGCACTCGCCGGGAAGCCTGGTGTCGTCGACGGCTCCCTCGACCGCAATGAGATTACCGAGCTGCCGGCGTTCGGCGCGCTCTTCGATCCGCCGAACGTTGGCGGAGCCCAGCTCGTTGGCGTAGACGCGGCCTTCCGGTCCGACCACCTCGGCAAAGCGCAGGCTGAAACGCGCGTCACCAGCGCCGATTTCGGCGACGGAATCGCCTTGCTTCAGCGCGAGCGTTTCGATCGCGTTGTCGATCTCCCGTCCCGCGCGCTCAGCCCGACGAGGTCGCCTCTCGCCCGCTTGACCTTCCGCAATCGCCGATCCGTCGCGGTCAACCTCGCGGATCTGCGGCGCGCCTGCCGCCGCCCCAAGCACGCTCCCGACAGCAGAGGCGAGGAAAGTTGTGAGGGCGGCAACCCAGGGTAGAGGACTGTTTCGGTTCACCATACCCACTTTGACGTCCTTCCCGCCTCGCGCGCTGTCAACGTTCTGCAAAAAGATTGTCAGGACTCTGTGAGAGCTTTACACAATTGACCCCATTCGGTGCAGAAGACGCTGAAATCGCTGGTGCGGGGCGAGCGAACGCGCACGCACGAACGGAGGACAGACCGTGCGTCGTGCGCACGACCGGGGGATAGGCCGTGCGGCGTGCGCCGCGGGCGTCGGGTCAGGCGCGCGTTCACGGATTCAATCCGCAGCCGTGAGCCACCTCACAGATTGACGACATCGCCGGGTCGCCTGGTAACACGGGATGGGCCGCGGAGACTCTTCATCGAACACGCTCGGACGCGCTCGTGGCGACTCGCGATGGCGCCGGGCCAGAAGAAGGGATGACAGACAGCCATGCGCAAATTCTCGACTTTACTCGGGGCGGCGGCCATTGTTTTCGCTGCTGCCATGACGACACTGGCGCAGAGTGCGCCCCCTGCTGACGCGTCAGGCGGACCGGCGCTTGGCGGGTACTGTCCCGTGGCCTACGCGATGATGAACCAGGCCGTCAAGGGCGATCCGCAGCACAAGAGCGTGCACTCGGGCAAGACGTACCACTTCGCGAATGCCGACGCGCAGTGGCCCAAAGTGAAGCAGGCGAAGTAGCCGTCGCGAGGCTTGCCGCACCCGCGATGCTGATTGGCGGCGCGTTCCTCTTCATTGCGTGGGACGCGTCCGCCGTCGGGGCGCCGTCGTTCATGGCGGCCCTCGCGGTCGCGGTCGTTGGATACATCTGGATGCTGGCGGCCATGGGCCGTGGCGGCGTGTCGCGGCGCACCCTCCGTCTCGCCCTGGTCGCGGCCATCGTCTGGCGCGTGCCGTTGATTTTCATGCCGGAGGTCGCGGCACGCGACCCGGTGCGCTACGTCTGGGATGCGCGGGTGCAGCGTGCCGGACTGAGCCCGTATGTGACTCGTCCTGACGATGCACAACTCGATGGCATTCATTCACCGCTGACGCGGGGCGTGGATGCCTCGAACTTGCCGACGATTTATCCACCCGTGGCGCAGCTCTATTTTCGGGCGGTCACGGCGGTCCACGAATCGGTCATCGCGTTTCGCGTCGCGGCGCTGGTGTGCGACGTGGGCGTCATGCCTCTTCTCGTGCGCATCTTACGCGCCAGCGGTCGACCCGCAGGCTGGATGCTGGCGTGGGCGTGGCACCCACTGGTGCCGATTGAAGCGGCGCTCGGGGCGCACCTCGAGCCGGCAGGCGTCCTGGCGTTGACGATGGCGTATCTGTCGGCGCTTCGCGGCCGGCCATGGCTCACCGCGACGGCGTTTACGGCGGCCGTGCTCATCAAACCGCTGCCTGTCGTTCTGGCGCCTCTGATCTGGCCGCACGTCGGTGCGCGCCAGGTAGCTGACCAGTCCCGGGTCCAGATCTCCAGATCGGGTGCTCATGGGCAATCCGGCCGTCGGCGTGAAGCCCATACTGGTGTCGATGCTGTGACCGTCGCGCACGGCGGCCAGACTGGCGCCGTT
>DATKDY010000179.1:0-5252 GCA_035512515.1 Vicinamibacterales bacterium | reverse complement strand
CTGCGGAGCCCCGGTGGGTTCCGCGACTCGTCGTCGAGGCGGTTCACGTCGATCAAGTGCGGGAGCACGGTGGTCTGATCGGCATTCGAGACGAGAACGCCCTCGAGTCGGCTCTGGCTCGCGCGCGGCAGCGTTGGGCATACGAGCCCAATGCCGACCTTCCGAGGCTCGCGGCCGACTACGCGTTCGGGATCTGCCGTAACCACCCGTTCAGGGACGGCAACAAGCGCGCCGCCTTCCTCACCGCGGTCATCTTCCTCGGTCTGAATGGGCTGGAGTTCGTCGCGCCAGAGGACGAGGTCGTGGAGAGAATGCTAGCCCTCGCCGCCGGAGAGCTCGACGAGGAGAAGATCGCCGTGTGGTTTCGCTCTCGAACGCGGCCAAGGAACGACTAGGTCGAGGGCTTTCTAACGACTTCGGAATTCTGCTGGCGCGGCCCTCGAGTTCACAAGCCTGGGGTCACCGAGTCTATCCGCCACGGAGTCGCACCGGTGCTGAAGCGAGCGAAGTCGAGCGCTGAACGTGAGGAATTCCTTAGTATGGCGGAGTTGCTGGTAAGAAATAGGGCGGTTGCCTCAGGTTGGGGAGTGCGGGCTTGGTGTCCCATGAGAGAACCCCAACAAGAGCGAGGTCAACCGCCCATGCTAGAGAATAGGGAGTTGTCGGCGTCGGTGAAAGCGTCGACGGATCGGCCTTCTGTCACGCGTGGTCTGAGGCGGCAGCAGGAGAAGCTGCGTCGCAAGCGAGAGCGGGTGCCCGCGGATACGCTGGTGGTGGGGGTGGATCTGGCTCGCGAGCGGCAGGCAGTCAGCTTCGTGGCTGGACATGAGGTTCTTGGACGTCGGCGAGTGTCGTGCGAACCGCATCAGCTCGATCAGGTTCTGGGCGAGGCAGAGCAATTTGCCGCCAGGCGCGGTAGCTCGGGGATCGTCGTCGCGTTCGAGCCGGCAGGTCATTACTGGTGCCTCGCGGCGGAGGCGTTCGAGCGCGCCGGCACGCCGTACGTCATGGTCCAGCCGATCAGCGTGAAGCGAGCCCGCGAGGAGTCTCGGTATACGCCCGAGAAGACGGACCCTCGAGACGCCGACCTCATCGGCCAGCTAGCGACGCAGGGGCGCTTCACCGAGATGCGGCTCCCGGCGTCACACGAGGAGGATGCCGCCTGGCAGCTTGCCCGTGACTACTTCAGGGTGCGCAACCTCGCGGCGGCCGAGCGCACAAGACTCCATAACTTCTGGCACCGCATGCTGCCGGCGTTCTTCTCCGTCTTTCGTGATCCGGCCTGCAAGACAGCGCTCGCCATCGGATGCGCGCTCCTCCCGCTCTCCGAGCTCGGGGCGCTGAGTTCCAAGCGCTGGATCGCTCGCGTCCGCAGTGCGGCCCAGGGCGCACCCGTTCTGCTGACTCGGGCCGCCTCACTTCTTCCCTTGCTGAAGGCCGCGCACCGCGATCCAGCACGGCGAAGCGGCGAGGGCATGCCGTTCCGGATCCGACACGCCGCCGAGCGTCGTCGGCTGCTTGAGGGCCAAAAGGCAGTCCTTCGAGCCGAGCTCCTCGAGCGATGCTGTCGCCGGGAAGAAGCTGCGCTTCTCGACAGCATCCCCGGCAGCAATCCCTTCTACAATGCCCTCACTCTTGCCCTGGTCGGCGACTTCGAGCGCTACGATGACCCGCGCGCGATCGTCAAGCTCGCCGGAAGCGAGGTGAACCAATACGCCTCCGGGGACTGGACCGGTACGTCGCGAATCAGCCACCGAGGCCGCAGCGCACTCCGCGCGGCTGCGTATCCGAAGCCGCTTCTACACCCTGATCCACCGCACCACGAAACCGAAGCTGGCCACGCAGGAAGCTTACGTGGCTGGATGAACAGCTACTTGCGCATCGTCCACAGCCTCGTCACTCGGAGAGAAGCGTACTCGCCGCTCGGCGAGCGCACGTGTGCCCTGATGACATAAAGACCGCGGGGTCTGCCTGGTGAGCCCGAAATCCTTATGGGAACAACCCGCCTGAACAAGATGGGCCACCGCTCCTCGCACGCTCGACTGAGCACCCTGGGAACAACCCGTATCGACTAATGCGAGCTTGAGGAGCACACCCCGAGGAACCCTTCCCACTTCCTTCTTCGGGTCGCGACCTTCTTATGCGCGACCCTCAGTTCATTGCTGCCCTATGTCGTCCCACACCCCTTGACCTCGACCCTATAGCATCTTGTTAGGACGCTCCCCCCGGTGAGTCCCCCTCACCACGAGAACTCCGTGACCTCCCGCGCCGCCGCTTCATGGACCGGACGTACGATCGGAGCACGGCGTTCATCCGAGTTTGGTAGCGCGGTCCTCGCTCGCGAAACCACGCCAGCACGTCCTGATCGACGCGAAGGGAGATCGCCTCCTTTTCGGGCGCCACGACTTCGGCGTCATCCCAGAAGTCGTCCGGCAATTCGAGTTCAGGAGGAGAGGCGCGGTCAATCTCGGCCTCTTTCATCTTGCGGAGCCGCTCCAGGTCGGCCCGGCCCCTACTCGGCTTGTTCAATGGCTGCTTGGTAGGCTTGGCGCTCACGGCGATTACTCCTTCGGGCCGAGATGATACGGCGGATCGTTTCAACGCGGTCATCGAGTCGGTCCGTGTACACGATGGTCAAGGCGAACCCATCGGCGAGGCCAATGGCCACGACCCGAAGCTCGCCATAGTCATGTCGACGATCCTGCTTCTGGAGCGTGGGACCTTCGAAGATCAGGCTCGCAAAGGCGAAGTCGAACCCCCGCTCCTTGAGGTTGGCCTCGCTCTTCTCTGGGTCCCACTCGAAGCGCATCGGCAAATATGCAAACGTATATACAAACTGACAAGGCAGACGTTCCGCAATTTACAGACACGGCAGCCAGGACAAGACGCGGACGCTGGGAGGGAAGAGCGTAGAGGCTGTGGCACTCGTCGGAGCCAAGCGGTGCCGATACGCTATTAGGAGCGTCCTAACGGACCCGGAATTCTGCTGGCGCGGGCTATCAGGTAGCAAGGCTGGGGGCTACCAAGCCTACCCGCCACAACCGCACCACCGGTGCTAGCGAGCGAAGTCGAGCGCTGATTGTGAGCCTTAAGAGGCCGGAGACCTTCCTTCCACGGCAACCCGCGCAGCAGCAATTCCTTGTTAGAGAGCGCAGGTTACCCGATCTCCGTGATGCCGAGGCCGCGACAGATCTTGCGAGCTAGCAGGTCGGAGATCTCAGTATGTCGCGGAACAGCCTCCATCTGACCATTCTCCGGATTCGTCCAGAGAGAGTGCGACCGACCCTCACGCTTGAGGATGCAGCCCTGCTTGCGGAGATGCCGGAGAAGGGCATTCCGCTTCACGCGGTGTCCGCCTTAGGCCGCACCGCGATCCTCTACCAAGATCGTCTCGCGCTCAGCCTCAGCGGGCACCCCACGGAGACCATCTTCGCGGCGGTCTTCGAGAATCAAGGCAATGGCAGCGGCGAGGTTGTCCCGAGCCTCGTCTTTGGTGTGGCCTTGGCCGTTGGCTCCGGGAACTTCGGGGCAATAGGCGACAACCCAGTCGCCGTCGCGCTCGTAGACGGCAGTGAACTCGTGGCGCATTGGGACCTTCCTTCGCGGCGTCGATTAGCGGGGCAGACGGAAGATAGCCCTTGACGCTTCAGCTCGGGAACAGGCGGGAGCGCGGCGAGCCTTCAGACTGGCGAGGTGGCCAGGGACGCCTAAGAGACGCTCAGATGGGCGACCAACAGACCCTCGGCTTGCTCTGTCTAACGGACCCGGAATTCTGCTGACGCGGACCTTCAGGTCGCGAGTCCAAGACCTCACGCACAACGTAGCCGCATGTCCACCGGTGCTGAAGCGAGCGAAGTCGAGCGTTGCTCGCGAGCCTTAGAAGGTCGGAAACCTTCCTTCCAGGCTACCCGCGCAGCAGCAATTCCTTGTTAGAGCGTGCCTCCGCGAGCCAGCGTCATAAACGCTCGAGGAGACAAGATTCGAATGGGGGATTCCTGTGCGATGGAGAGTAAGTCGTTGTCTCCAGTGACGAGGATATCGGCCCGGGCTTCCAGAGCGTCAGCAAGTACTCGTTCGTCGTCTCGGTCGCGCACTGCGACCGGTGAAGCGTGTCCACTTCGGGGCGTGATCTCGCATCGGTCAATGACTGCTTCGACGGCCCTCAAGGCCTCGTCACTGGCGCGGAGCTTCGTGGCAAGAACGCGTCGAAGCTCCTCGACGACGACCTCAGGGACCACCAGGTGGTAGTCGGTAAGGACGAGGGCTAGCAGGTCAGCGCAGAGCCCGCGAGCCGCGAAAGCCGCCACTAGGACGTTGGTGTCCAGGCAGACTCGGGTCACGAAACGAGCTTGAAGACGTCCTCGTCGGTGAAGATGCCCTGGGCCTCGGCAAACGGGATCATCTGCCGGCGCGCCTCCTCAAAGAGCTCGAGGGTGAGCTGACGGCGCAAAGCGTCGCGCACGACCTCGCTGCGCGAGCGACCAGTCTTCTTGCAGACCTCGTCGAGGAGCTCCTCAAGACGCGGGTCGAGTCGAATCGTTACAGCGGCGGTCTTCATGTCGTACAATGTACGACAAGCTTCATGCCGGTCAAGGCCCACTGAAGAGGGGCGTCCTGCGTTTGACCTACGCGGGCATGATGTCGACTCACAGCGCGAGCTGCAAGGCGAGTGCTGTGAACCCACCAAGGCCTGCCGCGACAGGTCCAAACGCTAGTTAGGCCGACGCCTGCGAACGCTCTCTGCGCGCTGGAAGGACGCGCAAAGCGGTGACAAGCCATGTAGCACCCTGGCGAACCAGTATCCATGTCCTCGATCTTCGGTCATGGTCGCACCTTCGGTAAACCGCGCCAACGCGTTGATGATCGCGATATCCGATCCAACGAAGCGAATGCTGATTGGAGTGATGGATGCCCGCCGCGTAGAAGTGGCCCCCAAGCCATGTCCATCGCAGCGCGGATCGCTGCTCGACCCTTTCGGCCTAACGGACCCGGACCTCGCGAATTGATGGCAGCCGATGAGGCCGCCCTTCGGGCTCGTGTGCATCGGGTAGCAAGCCCAAGCCTCCTGTCACTTCTCACCACCTTGAGCCGCGTGTTCTCACGACCTTGAGCCACCCCCCTCTGGCTTCCTGAGTTGTACAGCTTTTTCAGATTTTCGGCTACTTCCGTTTCCTCCTAGATGGGGGTGGTGGGGTGCTCCCGGGCTTCTGGCGGCTGCGGTAACTGTCGCCTTCGATGACGACCTGGTAAGC
>DATKDY010000178.1:0-3783 GCA_035512515.1 Vicinamibacterales bacterium | reverse complement strand
GCGCCAGGCGAGCATCTGCGCGGCTAGCGGCGGCAGGATCGCTTCTCTTCGAACGAGGAGGCCCAGCACCTCGCGGCGCAGCCGCTCGCCGAGAAGCGCTTCCGGGATCGGCGGCAGAGGAATGAAGCGTCCCGAAGCCTCGAAGACGCCGTCGGCGACGAGCGCATGCACGTGGGGGTTGAAGTTGACCAGGTTGCCGAAGGTCTGGACGAAGAGGATGAAGCCGGGGCGGGCGCGGGGCAGGGCGGCGCCGTACGCCTGCGTGAGCGCTCGCGCGACGATGCGGCAGAGCTCTCCGAGAAGAGACCGACGATAGGCGAAGAACGGCCGGATGAGCTTCGGAACCGTGAAGACGTATTGCCGGTGCGGCACCGGCCGCAGTACGCACTGCTCGACCCACTCACCGTAGGCGAGGACGCGCTTCTGGTGGCAGCTCGGGCAGAAGTAGCGCGTCTTGCAGGAAAAGGCGAGAAGCAGGTCGTGGCCGCACCCGCCGCAGCGGATGCGCGCGAAGCCGCAGTGCAGGTCGCCGCATTCGAAGGCGTGAAGTCTTGGTCCGAGAGCCGGATGCGGGAGATCCGCATGTCCGGTTCGATGAGCGGGATGTGGAAACGGAGTTACGGCGAGGTTACTCGGGCACCGCCAGACGAAAGGGGCGGCAACAGACAAACCGGACCTACTGCCACCGCGCCACATCTCGACTCTACCGAGAGCGGACGTCGATCAGAATGGTTGGTTCCGATAATGCGCTTTATCGCCACATCGGCGCGCTCACACCGCAGCGAAGCCGAGGATCGCTAACCTCAGTGGGGTGAGGAGAGTTGGTATAGGCACGGTCGGTATAGGCACGGTCAAAAATCCGCACAATTGCTGAATAAATGATTGCAAAAAGCGCGCGGTAGCAGGAACTGCGCGCGCCGATGGTTATATCCGTGTTTAGGCAACCGTCGCGAGAAACAGGCGCCACTCGCCCGGCACACCTTTGAGGACATGTGTGCCCCCGTCTTCGAACTGGATGCCTGAACCGGCAACGAGGTCCTTGACTGTGCTCGAGACGAGAACCCGCCCAGGGGCAGCGAAGGAAGCGACGCGCGCGCCGATGTGGACGGCAATCCCCCCGACTTTGTCGCCAATTACTTGGACTTCCCCTGTATGGAGGCCGGCGCGGATTTCGAGGCCAAGAGACTTGGCTTCATCTGCGATTGCCCGGGCGCAACGGACCGCGCGCGCCGGGCCGTCAAAACGCGCGAACAACCCGTCGCCAGCCGTGTCGATTTCGCTGCCCCGCCAGCGGCCGAGCTGCCGGCGGGCGAGCGCGTAATAACCGTCAAGGAGCTCCCCCCACTTGCGATCACCGAGCGCTGCAGCGCGGTCGGTAGAGCCGACGATGTCGGTGAACATCACGGTCGCGAGGACGCGATCCGGTTCTGGTCCGTGGCGCGTGCCGGTCAGGAACTCCTCGATCTCATCCACCACCGTGTCCTGCTCGCCGATCCAGGGAAGATGATCATCGCCCGAAAGTTCGACATACTTGGCGCCGAAAATGCGCTCGGCCATGTAACGGGCTCCCTCCACGGGGAAGGTCCGATCGCCCGGGCGATGCATGATCAGGCATGGAACTCGGATTACCGGAAGGACATGGCGGACGTCGATCTGCGCGTTCATTTTGAGCAGCGTGGCTGCTGCGCCGGGACTTGCACTATGCGTCAGGTATCGTGTCCACCACTGGCGGAAATGTGCATCGTGCGCCATGCTTGGCATGCGGGCTTCCAGCCCCACGGGTCCGCCCCACTGAGAACGAACCACCGCAATGAACTGGTCATGCTCCTCCTGGGTTGGCCCCCAAGGGTAATCCTCGGTTCGGCAACGAACGGGGTAGGACCCGAACATCATCAGCCCGGTCGTGCGCTCCGGATAAGTTGCGGCAAAGAGTGCACACATGGGCCCGCCCTCCGAAACACCCAGTAGCGCCGCGCGCTGCGATCCCGCCGCGTCCATCACGGCACGCACATCGTCCATGCGCTGTTCGAGCGTCGGAAGCGCCGCATCGCTGACCCGGTCCGAAAGTCCGGTGCCGCGCTTGTCGAACATGATCAGCCGAGAAAATGAGGCGAGCCGTCGCAGGAAGCGCGCGAAAGACGGCTCAGTCCAGAACTCGTCGAGATTCGACAGCCATCCCATCACAAAAACGAGATCGCGCGGGGCATCGCCCAAGACCTGAAAGGCGATGTTCACCTCACCGCTTTTCGCGTATCTCGTCCTTGGCTGCGCGAAGGCCATAATACGATTGTCATACGGCTGGTACTCACTTGACAAGGATCACAGCGATGCCTCTCGACGATGACACGCAAGCGATCAGAGCCTTGATCGCCGCTCATTTCCAAGGCCTGCGGTGGACGCCGACCGAGGCCGCCGATTGGAGCGCGTTTTCCGCCGATTTCTGGCCTGACGCGTCGCTTTTCCCGGCGGCTCGCCCTGTGCGTCGGCAAACGCTCGAAGCGTTCATCGCCCGCATGAAGGCGGTGGCGCAGAGCTCGTTGCGCTCCTTCGAAGAGAAGACGCTCGGTATGCAGATCCTGCAGTTCGGCAATGTCGCCGTAGTGCTCTCCGCCTCCGAGATGATAGAAAACGGCTCCGAGGTTAACCACGACGTGAGCGGCTACCTCTTACTGAAAGACAGCGGCAAATGGCGCATTGCAGCTCACGCCTGGGACCACGCGCCTGATCGGATGCCGGTTCCTCAGCATCTTCGCCACGCATAAGACGCAAGCATGCGTGGCGGAAGCGCCGCCACGTTTTGAGCCGTCGTGGAGACGATCTGCGTGACGCGGTTCAGCGCTTCAGGTCGTGAGTGGTTCTTGGCCTCCGTCTGTATAAGGAGGTTGCCCGCAGCGTCGTAGGTGTTAGCCGTGGTGCGGTGTCGGGCTCACCTGCTGGGTAGATCCGTAAGGGCGCGAAACCCGGCGATCTTCCAGTGGAACAGCCGACGAAGTTCGAGCTGGTGCTCAATTTGAAGACGGCCAAGAAGGTCGGGCTCACCATCTCTCGTGACTTTCTTGCGCGCGTCGACCAGGTGATCCAGTAATAGGTTCGCGAATGACCGCTTTTGGCGTGCGCCGTGAAAGGCGCAGGGGTAATCGTCCGCGACCACCATGCACGACCGCGCGGCAAGCGTGTGGAGCAGTCCCTTTCCGGCGTCGCGACGCGGCTCCACATAGGGATAGTAAAAGACGTTGCGGCCGGCGAACGCGCGCGCGTTGTCCGCCATGCCCTCGAGGATGAAGCGATGCAGACGGTCGCTCGCCCACGGATAGCTGCACGAGAGCGCTTCGAGCACGACCAGCGGCTTTCGCCGGCGCTCGGCCCATTCGACGGCGCGCTGCAGGCTGAAGTTCCAGCCTGCCCGGCGGTACATCGTCATCCAGTACAGGACGAACTCGCCATCGCCGTTGACTGGCTTGCGATTGCGCGCCTCGATGCGCAGCGCGGGAACCGGCCTTACAGCCAGTCGGGGCAGGGCAGTCCCTTTTCGCGCAGGAAGGCGGGGTTGAAGAGCTTCGACTGGTAGCGCGTTCCAGAGTCGGCGAGGATAGTCACCACGGTGTGGCCGGGGCCGAGGTCGTTGGCCAGGCGGATGGCGCCGGCGACGTTGATGGCGCTTGAGCCGCCGAGGCAAAGGCCTTCGTGCTTCAGCAGGTCGAACAGTAGGGGCAAAGCTTCGGCGTCGGCTATGCGGTATGCATCATCGATGGGGGCGCCTTCGAGGTTCCTGGTGACGCGGCC
>DATKDY010000177.1:0-52806 GCA_035512515.1 Vicinamibacterales bacterium | reverse complement strand
AGACCGTCGAGCCGTCCGCGACGAACTGATCGAAGCTGTAGTTCTCGGGTTCTTCCTTGACGAGCCAGCGCATGGTCAGAGGGTACAACGGGAACGGCGCCTTCGGCACCGAGTTCAACCCCCCGGGTTTTGAACTGAGCTAGTTGGGGGTCGGATGATGCGATCTTCTTCGCAACGAGTGATACGACGACGGGGCTCCTGCGTGTGCCCGCTGGCGGCGGAGAGCCGGAGCCGTTGACCCGGCCGGACGCGGCCAACGGCGAGCGTGACCATCACTTTCCCTCGTTGCTCCCCGGAGGCCGCGGCGTCCTGTTCACCATCGTCCGAGAGAGCGGGTACCAAAACCAGACAAGCGTGGCGGTCCTGGATCTCGAGACTGGCCGGTGGAGAACGTTGATCCAATCCGGTCGCCAGGCAGAGTACGTCGAGACGGGTCACCTGATCTACGCCGACGGCGGGGCACTATGGGCCGTGGGGTTCAACGTGAGAGACCTGGAGGTCGTGGGCGATCCGGTGCCGGTGCTCGAACGCATCGGCCGGCCCAACAGCGTCTCGAATCTCGCGGTCTCGTGGCGCGGCACGCTCGCGTATGCGGCGGCCTTCGAAGGTGAGGGCCTCTCCCTCGTGTGGGTCGATCGACGAGGCAACGAGTCTCCAATCGCGGCTCCACGTCGTCACTACTTCCAGCCACGGCTCTCCCCGGACGGCACTCGCATTGCGGTCGCACTGAACGACGATCGAGGGCTCGCATTCTGGCTCTGGGACTTCTCACTCCAGAGATTGACGCCGCTCCCTGTTAAAGATAAATCAACGGGGAGTTTCTCGGTCTGGTCTCCAGACAGCCGGCACCTCATCTTCAATGGCTGGGCGGGTGGTCAGTCGCAACTGTTTCGGCGGGCCGCGGACGGCACGGGTGCCGAAACGCAGTTGACCTCTGGTGATTCCTGAGGAGGCCCGTGGCCATCTCTGCCGATGGAAAGCACCTGGTATTAGAGGAGCTGACTCCGGCATACTCGTACGATTTGATGGTGCTCGAGCTCGACGACCCGTCGACCCCGACGGCGACGGGCACGCGTCAAGCGTCGCCGCTCCTCGATACGCCGTCCGACGAACGGAACGCCTCGATTGCTCCAGATGGCCGCTGGATGGCGTATGACTCCAACAAATCCGGGCGGTTCGAGATCTACGTGAAGCCGTTCCCGAACGTGCAAGATGCGGAGCATCAGATCTCGACTGAGGGGGGGCGAACGCCGCTCTGGGCGCCCGACGGCCGCGAGCTGTTCTACGTGAACGGGTCCGCCGTGATGGTGGCGGCCGTTCAATCGACGCCGTCGTTCAGGGCCGGCAATCCGACAACCCTGTTCGAGTCGCGGTCGCTGGTCCTTGATGGGCGGCTGTTCGGCAATACGGGAAGAACCTACGACGTGTCCCGCGACGGTCAGCGCTTCCTGATGCTCAAGGACACCGCCGCCGGCGAGACTCAACGGCCTGGAATCATCGTCGTGCAGAATTGGACAGAGGAGCTGCGGACCCTTGTACCCGTGGCGAGGTGACACGAGCTTGCTTCCCTCGGCGATCGGCCACGCGGAAGCGGCTTCTTCGTCGCCCGGTTCAACCCCGGGCTTTGAACTGTGAGTCTTGGCGATTGTGAACTGACGCTCGCCGGTTCACGGCTCGCCTGAGGGATCTGAACGCGGCGAGCATCTCCTCGTAGGTGTAGTTCGCGTTGCGGCCGCTGGGGTTGGGGAGGACGAACACCTTGGTGGGAAAGGCGACCGGCGGCTTCTGGAGCCCGAGCCTGATCGTTCGCTTCATCGCCTGACTATCGCCAAGTGATAGCAGCAGTGCGCGATACACCGTGACGCCGACAATCGCGACGATCTCCGGGCGGAACTTCTCGATCTTCTTCAGCAGCACCCGCGCACCCTGCTGATACTCGTCGGCGTGAAGGTCGGTCATCCCGGGAGTCGCCCGCGCCACGATGTTGGTGATCCCATACCCGAACTCGGGCAAGCGGTCGTCGTCCTTGAACGTCATCGGCTCGGGCACGAGGCGCGATTCATAGAGCAGCTTCCAGAAGCGGTTCGAGTATCCGGCGAAGTGGTGTCCCGTCTGCGCCGATCGGATGCCGGGATTGATTCCCACGAACAACACCCGCACCCCCGGTGCGATCCGATCGCGCAGCCTGGTGTCGCGTCGCGTCGTCGGCACGTAGAACCCTGGAACCTTAGAACCCTGGAACCCTGGAACCCTGGAACCCTGGAACCTTGGAACCCTAATTGTGCACGCCCGGGGCTTCATGTCCGGTGCGTTGCACATATTCCACGTAGCTTCCCGGGTACACGTGTGGCTGCGGATCGGTGCCCGATTCGCCGCCGAGCTCGAGGACACGATTGGCCAGCCCGCGCAGGAAATTGCGATCGTGCGACACGAAGATCATGGTCCCTTCGAAACCCATGAGCGCGTTGATGAGCGTTTCCTTTGTCGCCAGGTCGAGGTGGTTGGTCGGTTCGTCGAGGACGAGAAAGTTGGGTGGATCGAACAGCATGCGCGCCAGCACGAGCCGGGTCTTTTCCCCGCCGGACAACGCGCGCACCCGCTTGTCCACATCGTCGCCCGAGAATTGAAAGGCGCCGGCCAGGGTACGGAGCGCGCCCAGCCCCTCTCGGGGGAAGTCCTGCTGGAGCTGTTCGACGATCGTCAGATCGGGGTCGAGCAGATCGAGCGATTGCTGCGCGAAGTAGCCAAGCTTGAGACTTGCCCCCAGCTTCACGTCGCCGCTGTCGGGCGACAGCGCCCCGGCGACGATCTTGAGGAGCGTGGTCTTGCCGGCGCCATTGCGGCCCATGACCGCCCAGCGCTCCCCGCGACGAATCAGCATGTTCAAACCGTCGTAAACGACGCGGTGTCCGTACGCTTTCCGGACGTTCTCGAGAACGGCGACCTGATCGCCCGACCGCGGCGGCGCGCGGAACTCGAACTGCACGATCACGCGTCTCCTGGGCAGCTCGATCTTTTCGATCTTGTCGATCGCCTTGATGCGGCTCTGCACCTGTGCCGCCTTGGCGGCATGCGTCTTGAAGCGGTCGATGAAACGCTGTTCCTTGGCGAGCATGGCCTGCTGGCGCGCGTACGCCGCCTCGCGGTTCGCCTCACGCGACTGCCGCTCGCGTTCGTAGAAATCGTAGTTGCCGGAATACACCGTCACCTCGCCGCCGTCGATCTCGGCGATCCTCGTGACGATCCGGTTCATGAAGTCGCGGTCGTGCGAGGTCATGAAGAGCGCGCCGGATTGGGACTTGAGAAACTGCTCGAGCCAGATGATTGACTCGATGTCGAGGTGATTGGTCGGCTCGTCCATCAGCAGCACGTCGGGCTTGCCCAGCAGCACGCGGGCCATCGCCACGCGCATCTTCCATCCGCCCGAGAGCGCGCCGACGTCGCCGTCGATGCGGTCGTCCTCGAAGCCGAGCCCGTGGAGCACTTCGCGCGCCTGGCCTTCGAGCGCATAGCCGCCGAGATGAGCGTATTCCTCCTGCACTTCGCCGAAGCGGGCGAGTATCGTGTCCATCTCGGCAGCGCGCGCCGGGTCGGACATCGCGTGCTGCAACCCTTCGAGCTCGTGGTGCAGATCGCCCAGGCGGCCGCTGCCGGCAATCGCCTCGTCGATGACCGAGCGCCCGCTCATTTCCTCGACATCCTGACGGAAGTAGCCGATCGTGAGCTTGCGCGGGACGGTCACCTCGCCTTCGTCAGGCCCTTCCTCTCCCACGATCATGCGGAAGAGCGTCGTCTTACCCGCGCCGTTGGGGCCGACGAGGCCGACCTTCTCCCCGGGATTAATCTGAAAAGACGCATCGACGAAGAGCACCTGCCGGCCGTACTGTTTGCTGACGTTGGAAAAAGCAATCATCCTGGGGAGTGCTGCGGAATCTCGGGTTCCGTGATTTCTGCGAGTTCTGTGGATCGTACTATGAGATCCCATGCCGCTCGTGTCGCTGGAGCAGATCTCGATCGCTTACGGCCACCTGCCGCTCATCGCGCGCGCGTCGTTGCAGATTGAAACCGGAGAACGCGTCGCCGTCATCGGCCGCAACGGCGCCGGCAAGTCGACGCTGCTGCGCATCATCGAAGGGTCGCTGCCGCCGGACAGCGGCGGCGTGTGGCAGGCGCGCGGCGCGCGGCTGGCGCGACTGGAGCAGGACGTGCCGCTGTCGACGAATCGCCGCGTCTTCGACGCGGTCCATGACGGTCTGGCGCGGCACACCGACGAGGAGGACTGGGAACGTGAGCAGCGGGTCAGGCTGGTGCTTTCGCGGCTCAACCTCGACGGCGAGGCGGTGGTCGACGCCCTGTCCGGCGGATGGAAACGCCGCGTGCTGCTCGCGCGGGCTCTGGTCGGCCAGCCGGATGTCCTGCTGCTCGACGAACCCACCAATCATCTCGACATCGACGCCATCCTCTGGCTCGAAGAGTTTCTTCGCGCCTATCGGGGCGCGGTGGTGTTCGTCACACACGATCGCGAATTCCTCGAGCGGCTCGCGACCCGCATTGTCGAGATCGATCGCGGCCAGTTGACGTCGTGGCCCGGCGACTATGCGGCGTTCCTGCGGCGCAAAGACGAAGCGCTCGACAACGAGGTGCAGTCGGACGAGAAGTTCGACAGGAAGCTGGCGGAGGAAGAGGCGTGGATTCGTCGCGGCGTCAAGGCGCGGCGCACGCGTGACGAGGGCCGGGTGCGCGCGCTCATGGCGATGCGCGAGCAGCGGGCCGTGCGGCGCGCGCAGATGGGCGCCGTGCGCCTGCAGTTCGAGGCTGCCGATCCGACGGGCAAGGTCGTGTTCGAGACTGAAGGCATCGCGAAGTCCTATGATGATTCCGCGGTGGTCCGCGACTTCTCGACCCGCGTGATGCGCGGGGACCGCATCGGCTTCATCGGACCTAACGGGGCGGGCAAGACCACGCTGCTGCGGATGCTGATTGGAGAGCTGCCCCCGGACGGCGGCGAAGTGCGTCACGGCGCGAACGTGCAGATCGCGTATTACGATCAGCAGCGCGAACAGCTCGATCCCGAGCGGACGGTCGTCGATACAGTAGGCGATGGCAACGACATGGTCACCGTCAACGGCCACTCGCGCCACGTCATGGGGTATCTGCAGGATTTTCTGTTTGCGCCCGAGCGTGCCCGGTCACCGGTGAAGGCGCTCTCCGGCGGCGAGCGCAATCGTCTGCTGCTGGCGCGCATGCTGACGCGGCCGGCCAATGTTCTCGTGCTCGATGAACCCACGAACGATCTCGATCTCGAAACGCTGGAGTTGCTCGAGGAACAACTCCTCGAGTGGTCTGGCACGCTGCTGCTCGTCAGCCATGACCGCCGGTTCCTGGACAACGTGGTCACCAGCACGATTGCGTTCGAAGGGCAGGGCCGGTGGCTGGAATATGTCGGCGGGTACCACGACTGGCTTCGCCAGCGCGGTTCAACGGTGCAAGGATTCGCGGTGCACGGTCCAGAGGGTCACGATTCACCGGTTCGCGCTTCAGCGGCTCCCGCCTCACCGGCTCCCGCGCCTCCCGCAGCCGCCAAGCGCAAGCTGTCCTACAAAGATCAGCGCGAGCTCGAGGCGCTGCCGGCGACGATTGCCGCCCTCGAGGAGGAACAGAAGACGCTCGAGGCCCGCGCGGCGGCGCCGGAGTTCTACAAGGAGGGCGCCGACGCCATTCGCGGCGTGCTCGAGCGCATCGAAGCCGTCGGCAACGATCTGCACGTCGCCTACGAGCGCTGGGTCGAGTTGGAGGCCATGGCTTCGCAGTAACAGGATAGGCAGGCAGGCAGGCAGGTAGGTAGGTAGAGTGAACCACCCGCTTGCCACCCCCGCATGAGGCACCTATGCTTGATGACCGATGAGACTCGCCAGCTCGCTGCTCGCCCTGCTCCTGCTCACGGCGCACGCCCTCGCCGGCGGGCAAGACGACGCGATCGACGGCATCGTCCGCGCGCAGATGGACGCACAGCGGATCCCGGGGATCGCGGTCGCAGTGATTCGGGGTGGTGACATTGTCAAGGCGCAGGGATACGGCGTCGCCAACGTCGAACACCAGGTGCCGGTCACCGGCGAGACGATTTTTCAGTCGGGGTCCGTCGGCAAGCAGTTCACGGCCGCCGCGATCATGCTCCTGGTCGAAGACGGCACGGTCGCGCTCACGGATCCGCTCACCAAATTCTTCCCGGAGGGCCCGCCCGGGTGGCGCGAGATCACCGTCCGGCACCTGCTCACGCACACCTCCGGCATCCCCGACTACACGGATGGCCAACTGGATTACCGCCGCGACCACACCGAAGCCGAGCTGGTGACGTTTGCACAGTCGCTGTCGCCGGAATTTCCGCCGGGGGCCGACTGGCGCTACAGCAACACCGGCTACATCCTGCTCGGCGCCATTGTGCGGACAGCGTCCGGAAAGTTTTACGGGGACGTCCTGCGCGAACGGATCTTCACTCCGCTGGGCATGACCACCGCCCGGGTCATCAGCGAAGCGGAGATCGTGCCGAACCGGGCGGCGGGCTACCGCCTCGTGCAGGGAACCCTGCAGAACCAGTCGTGGGTCGCGCCGTCTCTCAACACCACCGCCGACGGCTCGCTCTATCTGTCGCTGAGAGATCTCATCGCGTGGGACCGCGGCCTGCGCGCGCGAGCCATTCTGCAGCCGGAAAGCTGGGACGCGATCGCCGCTCCGGTCACGCTCAACAGCGGCCGGAAACACCCGTACGGCTTTGGCTGGGCCGTCGATCGCGTCGCCGGCCAGCCGGTGCAGCGGCATGGCGGATCGTGGCAGGGCTTCAAGGCGAGCATCGCGCGCTACCTTGGCGACGATGTCACCGTGATCGTGCTGGCAAATCTTGCGCAGGCGAATCCTGACCGCATCAGCGACCAGATCGCGGCGACGCTCATTCCGAAGCTCAGCGCCGTGGCCGCGTGGACCCTTCAGGGTGCCCAGATCGCCGACGGCACCGGTGCCGCACTGCGCCGCGCGGATGTGCGGATTGTCGGCGACGCCATCGCCGAAGTCGGAGCGATCACGCCACACGCGGACGATCGCGTCGTCGATGCTACCGGCCTGGTGCTGGCGCCAGGCTTCGTCGACGCTCATAACCACTCGACCGACGGCCTCGACGCCGACCCCGATGCCATCACGCAGATCTCGCAAGGCATCACCACGGTCCTGCTCGGACAGGACGGCAGCTCGCCGTTTCCGCTTGCGGATTACCTCGAGCGGCGGCGCGCCATGCCGAGCACGCTGAACGTGGCGGTGTTGGTCGGCCACGCCACGATCCGCCGTCAGGTGATGGGCGACGACTTCAGGCGCCCGGCGACAGCGGCGGAGATTGCCCGCATGGAAGCGCTCGTCGATCAGGAGATGCGCGCCGGCGCGCTCGGCCTGTCGTCCGGGCTGGAGTACGAGGTCGGCAGCTACGCGTCCACCGAGGAGGTCGTGTCGGTCGCGCGCGTGGCGGGAAAGTACGGCGGCTTCTACATCTCGCACATTCGCGACGAAGCCGACCGCACGATCGAGGCGGTGCGCGAAGCGATCGCCGTCGGCGAACGCGCGAAGCTGCCTGTGCAGATCACGCACATCAAGCTCGGCACCATCGGGGTGTGGGGCAAGGCCGCGGAAGTCGTCGCACTCATCGACGCCGCGCGTAAACGCGGCGTGGATGTGACCGCAGATATCTATCCCTACCTCGCGTGGTCCTCGAATCTCAAGGTGCTGGTCCCGAACAAGCAGTGGACCGATCCGGCCAGCGTCAAAGAGGCGCTCGACGATGTGGGCGGCGGGAAGAACATCCAGCTCACGCGCCTTCCGTCGTCGCCGCAGCATGTCGGCAAGCGCCTCGACGAGATTGCGCAGGCCGAGGGCCTCAGCGAGGTGGAGACCTACATCCGCCTCGTGCAGGACGAGGACGCCGGCGTCATCGGGCATACGATGGCCGAAGACGACATGCGCACATTCCTCCGCCAACCATGGACGATGGTCGCCAGCGACGGCGGCGTCAATGTCCGTCATCCACGCGGCGCGGGCACGTTTCCGCGGGTGCTGGGCCGTTTCGTGCGCGATGAACAGTGGTTGACGCTGCCCGAGGCGATTCGCAAGATGACCGCGATGCCGGCGGCGCGGCTTGGATTGACTGATCGTGGCATCATCCGTGCCGGCATGAAAGCGGATCTCGTGCTGTTCGACCCGGCGACGGTGATCGATCGCTCGACGTTCGCGCAGCCTCGGTTGCGCTCGCGCGGGATCTACCGCGTCTTCGTCAACGGCCGGCCGGTCTGGACGGGCGACGCCCCGGAAGGCCATCGCCCCGGCCAGGTGCTGGTCCGCCCATGATGTCCATGCTCATCGCCCACGGTGTCTCTGCCAGGGATGCGGCCTGGCTGCTCGGCGTCGATGGCCCGGCGGTCGGCATCTTCGCCTATCTCGGCGCCAGGCACATGGTGACCGGCTACGATCACCTGCTCTTCCTGGCCGGGGTGATCTTCTTCCTGTTCCGGCTGCGAGACGTCGTGCTCTACGTCAGTCTGTTCACCATCGGCCACAGCATCACCCTGCTGGCCGGCGTCCTCGGCGACATCCGCGCCAACGCGCACATCGTGGACGCGCTGATTGGACTGTCGGTGGTCTACAAGGGCTTCGAGAACCTTGGTGGTTTCGAAAACGTGCTCGGCGTCCGTCCCAATCCGAGGATCGCCGTGACCGTCTTCGGGCTGATCCATGGCTTCGGCCTCGCGACCAAGCTGCAGGATTTTCAACTGCCGCAGAACGGCCTCGTCATCAACATGGTGAGCTTCAATGTCGGCGTCGAGATCGGACAGGTGCTCGCGCTGGCCGTGATGCTGACGGCGTTCACGTACTGGCGCCGGCATTCGAGCTTCACCGCATCGGCGTTTGCCGCTAACGCCCTGCTCATGGCCGCCGGGTTCGTCTTGATGGGATATCAGATCGGCGGATACGCCGCGGAGGCGGACGCACACGTCGTCAGGCTGGCAGACGACTCTGCCTCGCCGATTCGATCGCACCCGGATCGATTCATGGCCGACGAGGTCAGCTTCACGCTGGCGCCTGGCGCATTCGTGGAATACAAATACCGCATCGACGAAGGCGCGCCGATGCTCTATTCCTGGCGGGCGACGGTGCCTGTGGAATTCGACTTCCACACTGAACCGCAGAACACGGAGTCGTCTGACTCCATCAGCTTCGACTCTGGAGAGGCCGACAGCGGGCTTGGCTCGTATGTCGCGCCGTTCGACGGCCTCCATGGCTGGTACTGGAAGAACGGCACCAGCCAGTCCGTCACCGTCACACTGTCCTCGACGGGGTTTTATCGGGGACCGACCGAGTATCGAATGGATGGCACTCTCGTGCCGCACACGCTCATGCCTGCGGCGGGACAGCTGCCGGCTCCCAGCTTACAGCGCTGAGAGCTGAAAGCCGAGAGCGCTGATAGCTGAAAGCTGAAAGCTGAGAGCTGAAAGCTGAGAGCCGCCGCTACCCCTCGCGCAGCGCGGTGACCGGCTGGATCCGCACCGCGCGTCGCGCTGGCACATAGCAGGCCGCAAGCGCCACGACGGCGAGGCCCGCAGGGGCGATGATGAACGTGAGCGCGTCGGTCGGACTCACGCCGTACAACTGGCTGCTGATCGCGCGTGTCAGGAAGACCGCGGCGATGGTGCCGAGCACGACGCCGGCCAGGACCAACCGCATGCCACCGCCCATCACCATCTGCAGGATGTCGGCGGCGCGGGCGCCGAGCGCCATTCGCACCCCGATCTCCTGCGTCCGCTGACCGACCGAGTAGGCCAGCACACCGTAGACACCGATTGCCGCAAGCACCAGCGCGAGCCCGCCGAACACGACGAACACGACGGTGAAGAAGCGGTCGCGCGCGATCGATTCCGCCATCACGGCGCCGAGCGGAGCGATGCTCCGAATCGGTTGGTTCGGATCGATGTCTCGAATGGCCTGTCGAACGGCGCCGGCCAGCGCGGCCGGATCCCCGTCGGTTCTCGCAACGAGGGTCGTGACGACGCGCGGTCCGACAAAGTGAGGAAAATACACGGCGGGTATTGGCGGCTGTGCCAGGCCGAGGTGACGAACATCACCGACAACGCCCGCGACGATACCCGTGCCCCAGGGTGCGCGCACCAGCTGTCCAACTGCCTCCTCGGTCGGCCAGAAGCGCCGCGCTCCGGTTTCGCTGATCAGAAAAGGCAGCGGGGCGCCCGGCGCCAACTGGCTGCGATCGCGCGGCAGCGGTTCTCCGCGCAGGAGTGGAATGCTCATCGCGCGCAAGTAGCCGCCGTCCACGTAGGTGCGATCCGCGCGTAGCTGCGATCCGTCCGGCATGCCCGTGCCATCCGCACGCGTGAACTCGAACCACTCCCAGACGCCGGGCTGGAGCGGCAGGATGTTCACCGCTCCAACGTCAGCCACGCCCGGCATCGCCGCGATTCGCTGGAGGAACTCGCGTCGGCGGCTGACGATGTGCCCGATGACGTCCTTTGCGCCGGAGATGTTGATCATCATGGAGACGGTGAGCACCTGTTCCGGATCGAAACCTGGATTGACACTGCGGAGCGCCACGAAGCTGCGCGTCATCAGCACGGCGCCGATGACGAGCACGACGGCGAGGCTGACTTCGGCGATGACCAGCGCATCTCGCACCCGGTGTCCGTGCCCGACGGTGCCTCGTCCACCCCGCAGATGCGTCTGCGGCTCGGCGCGTGCCGCCCGCAACGCCGGCAACACGCCGAAGAGCGAGCCGGTCAGAAGGGCGAGCAGGACCCCGAAGGCGATCACGCGGCCGTCGACGCGGACATCGTCGACGCGCGGCAGCGTGTCGGCGCTGAGCGCGAGGATGGCCTGCACGCCCCAGAACGACAGCGCAATCCCGATGGCGCCGCCCAGCAACGCGAGGACGACGCTCTCGGTGAGGATCTGTCGCACGATTCGTAGTCGTCCCGCGCCCAGCGCCGTCCGAATCGCGATTTCGCCGGCGCGCGCGGGCCCCCGCGCGAGCATCAGGTTCGCCAGGTTCACGCAGCCGATGAGCAGCGTCACGCCCACCATCAGGAGCACGACGATCAACGCGCTGTCGACGTCGCCAACGATGCTCGTCCGCAACGGGACCACGGTGGCCATGTTCCATCCAGTGTTGGTGTCGGGAAACTGGGTGGCAAGCTGCGCGGCAAACGCGGTGAGTTCCGCCCGTGCCTGTTCGATCGACGTACCGCTCTGCAGCCGGGCAATGGTCTGCAGCACACGCTGATGACGATTGTTGGGCCCGATTTCCATCTCCGACAGCACGGAGCGCACTGTCCACGCGTCGGTAGCCGGTGTCGGATAGTGGAACTCGGCCGGCATCACGCCGACGACGGTGTAGGCGCGGCCCAGAAGCACGATCGCCTGTCCCAGGACGGCCGGGTCCCCGCCAAATCGTGTCATCCACAGCCGTTCGCTGATGACCGCGTGCGGCGCAGCCTTTTGCATGTCATCGGCGTCGAGCACTCGGCCGAGGCGCGCTGGCGTGCCGAGTGTCTCGAAGAACCCACCCATCGTCCACGCGATGTCAATCTCGGTCGCGTCGCCAGGTTGAGTCAGAGTCGCAGGCCCCGCCCCATACGCACCCATGGAGGAGAAGCTTCGCGTCGCCGACTGCCACTGCTCGAAGTCCGGCGGCGACACCATCCCATCGGTGATGCCCTGCTCAGGGTTCGCCAGGTAAAGGTGCACGAGCCGGTCCGCGTCCGTGTACGGGAGCGGCCGCAGCAGCACGCCGTGGACGATGCTGAACATCGTCGTATTGGCGCCGATGCCGAGCGCCAGCGTCAGCAACGCGACGGCGGTGAAGCCCGGCGAGCGGCGGAGCAGGCGCAAGGCATAGCGCACGTCCTGGAGCATGGCCTCCGTGGCGGCGCCAGCGCGCACGTCGCGGACGCGCTCTTTCAGAGGCTCGATGTTGCCCAGTTGCAGCGCCGCGGCGCGGCGTGCCGCGTCTGCAGGCACCCCGGCCTTGATCTGTTCGTCAACCAGCAGCTCGAACGTCGCGTGAAGCTCGTCGTCGAGATCGTGCTCCACGCGATCCCGGTGCACGAGATTGCGCCACAGTCTGGACCATCGGGACATCATGGACACTATTGCCTCTTTCGTGTTTCGGCGCTCCTTACGCCTGCAGGGCGCGCGCGATCGCCAGCGCGACGACGTTCCACTGCGCGGCCTCTTCGGCTAGCTGCTTCCGGCCCGACCTGGTCAGGCTGTAATACTTCGCGCGCCGGTTGTTTTCCGACGGCTGCCAGTCGGACTCGAGCCAGCCGGCTTCTTCGAGCCGATGCAGAGCAGGGAAGAGCGAGCCAGGCTGGACCGAGAAAGTGCCGCCCGTGATTTGCTCGATCCGCCGCGAGACGCCGAGCCCGTGCAGCTCGCCGGCGGCCAGCGCTTTCAGAATCAGGAGGTCGAGTGTGCCTTGCAGGAGATTGGTACGGCCGGCCATGGGTGTCCTATCGAATGACGATAGGAACGAGTGTGACGCGGATCCTATCGAATGTCAATAGGAGCTCTCGGCCCTCAGCTGGACCGCGCCGACAGCCGAGAGCGGGGACAGCCGAGAGCGCCGATAGCCGAGAGCGCCGATAGCGTTGATCGCCGAGAGCGCTGATAGCCGAGAGCTGAAAGCCGAGAGCTACTGTGTGACCACCACCGTCAGCTCATCATCCGCCAGCAGCGCGCCATCGTCCGCGCGTGCGCGCAGCAGGTAGGTGCCCGGCGTGTCGAATGTGACCGTGGCGGTGTACTTGCCGTCCTTCGGCACGGGCGGCGGCGTCCAGAGCGGGGCCCAGGGCGAGTTGGCGCCGGTCCGCGTGTCTTCCCACGGCTTGATCTGCATCGGCTCGAACCGCACGTTGCCTTCGCCACGATAGACGAACCACATCATGTGCAGGCCCGTGCGCTTGTTGACCGTCAACCGCGACGGCGGATTGTAGGCGGGATTGCGTGGCGCGTTCGGGGACGCGTTGGCGAGCAGCGCGAGCGCGCGTGCCGTGGCGGCGGCCGACGTCCTGCGTGGCTTCGGCACGCCGTCGTCGGTGACCCACGCCGCAAGCGCGAGCGGCTCGCCGGCCTTGACGGTTCGGGTCTTGTCGCCATCGATCCGGATGACCGGCGGCTTGTTGGCACGCACTTCGGGATTGCTCGTTCCCGCGCCGAGCGCTCCGGTTTCCGACGCGATGACGACGTCGTCCATGAAGTAGTCCTGACGAAGCGTGGCATAGGCCTTCTCGGTCTTGCCCCTGGTCGTCAGCGTCCAGACCAGCTCTTTGTCGCCCCAGTCCTTCGGCACCGTGACGCGGAACACGAAGCGGTTGCGGCGCGGGAGAAAGCGTGTGGGCTGGCCCCGATCGGGGCCGCCGGGCTCGATGGCGTTGTCCGGCCCAATCGGTACGTGCAGCTCCTCGTCCCAGTTGCGGTTCATGTAGCCGAATACGAAGTCGAAGGTGCCGTCCTCGTTGCGCTCCCATCCCTCGTAGGCCGGCGACGCGTTCTGCCCGCGTGAGTAGGTCTGCGCGTCAGGCGTGCCGCTCAGCAGTAACAGCGCCAGGGCCGCCGCTCCTCCGCCGATTACCTCACTGCGCCATCGCCCGATGCCATTTGCCCGATGACGCCATCCGCCGTTCTTCAATGTGCCCCTCCCGGCGGTGGCGTGGCGGCGGTGGTGGTGGTCGTCGGCGAAGGCCTGGGCGGCACGTTACAGAGCGGACAGCCGATGAAGACGTCCTGCTGGTTCTGCTTCATCTTCTCGCGCCGCCTGGCCATCTCGGCCTGGAACTGTTCCTCGGTGAGCGTCAGGCCCATGCCGAGGTCGATGAACATGTTGGCCACCGACCGGTTGCCGGAGCCCTGCCAGTTGCGCGGGTCAGGCACGTTCTTGTTGCTCGGTGAATTGTCCATGTAGCCGATGATGTGCAGGATGGTGCCGCGCGGCAGCAGCGGCGCGTGGTCATCGTCGTAGTCGTACCCGCGCACCCAGTTGTGGTCGTAGCCCGAGCAGCTCAGCGTCTGGATGTTGAATCCCCAGATGGCTTCGAGGCACATGCGCATCCCTGGCGCGTGAAGGTGCGGCTCGAACGACGTGATTTTCGTGTGGTCCCGCAACACGGTGTACGCATGGAGCTGCTGGCCGGCTTCCATCGGCCTGATGTCGATGTCCGACCCGTTGCCCAGTTGCCGTGACAGCGCGCGGCGGAAGGTCGGCTTGTACCCCTTGGGATGGAACGTGAAGCCGATCTCGAGCTTCGCCCTGGTGTCGCGGCCGTTCGAGTGCAGGTGGACCGAGTCGGAGACGATCGAGGACCCGGCCTTGAGGAGCCGGCCAGCGCCTTCGTCGAAGACGTCAGGGTTGCGGCCCACTTCGTGGACCGGCCACGGCGTTACGGCGTCGTTGCTGCCGAGCACGAGCGCCGCGGTGAGCTCGGCGTCCTCGGGCACCTCAGAGAGCACGCGCGTGCTCCAGATCATGTGATGGAAGACGTAGCGGCCGCCGACGGTGGCGCGTCCGGTGCCGCTGTTGGGCACGTCGTTGACCTCACGAATTTCCACCGCCGACACATAACGATCCTCGGTCAGCCCGATCGGGATGCTCTTGATCTCGCCCCACCAATCGGGCGCGTCGCCTTTGACGAGGAGTTCCTCGGTGGAGACGATCAGATCCGGCTGGCCGATCCGCCAGCCGCCGGTCGTGTCGAACGCGAGCGGCGGCGGCATGTCTTCCGGCCGCCCCCGTGCCGCCCCGGTGTCGGCCCATTTGGCGACGGTGGCGACTTCGACATCGCTCAGGGAGATGTCGTCCTTGTAGTGCTGAATGCCGACGTTCTTCTCGATGTACCACGGCGGCATCACGCCCGCGCGAGGGCCCAGGCCCGTGCGGTTCTTGATGGCGCGCGCCCACGGGCGCGTTTCTTCGTAGGTAACCAGCGACATCGGCGCGACACCGCCGGGGCGATGGCAATTCTGACAGCTCCGCTGCAGAATCGGCACGATGTGTTTGGTGAAGGTGACCTCACCTGGCACGGCCGCGAGCCGTGCGGTGGCCGGTTCGTTGCGCTCGGCGTTGAGCGTGACGGCTGAGAATGCCACCACGGAGGCCACGAGCAGGACGCAGCCGACGGTCAGTTTCCAGGCGATTCCACGCGCCATTGCACTCTCCTTGCAGACAGTTTTGCGCCGCTTGGGAGGATACCTCATTCCTCAGGCTGACTGACAGCGCCGGCCGCGAGCGGCAGATAGATCCTCACGCTGGTGCCCTGTCCCGGTCTGGAGGCCATGGAGACCGAGCCCCCGCACTGCTGCGCAAACCCGTGCGCCATGCTGAGGCCCAGCCCCGTCCCTCCCTCGGCGGCTTTGGTCGTGAAGAATGGCTCGAACGCCCGTTTCGAAACCTCTTCGGTCATGCCCAGGCCCGTGTCTTCGATTTCCAGGACGGCGTACGCGCCAGGCCGCGGCTCGTAATCCGCCCGCGGCGGGGTCGTGATGTCGGCGCGCCAGGTCCTCACGTGCACGACGCCGCCCTCGGGCATCGCGTCTCGCGCGTTGAGCACGACGTTGAGAAGAGCGGCTTCGAAGGCCGCGGCGTCGACCAGCGCCATGCGGGCCTCGTCGCGCAGTTCGGTGGTGAGTTGGATGCGCGGCGGAAGCGTCCGGGCGAGCAGCCGCACCATGCGCTCGATCAGCGCATTGATGTCCATCGGTTTGGGGTGGAGCTGACGCTTGCGCGCAAACGTCAGCAGGTTGGCCGTGAGCTCGTGCGCGTGCGCCGCGGCACGGATGATGGGGTCGATCAGCTCGCCAGCCCGGGCATCGTGCCCGAAATGAATGCGCAGCAGCTCGAGGCTGCCCTGGATCACCCCGACGATGTTGTTGAAGTCGTGCGCGATTCCTCCGGTGAGCTGACCGACCAGCTCCAGCTTCTGGGATCGAAACAACGCCTCGCGCGTCTGCTCGAGGGCCTCGTTCGCGCGGCGCAGCTCGGTGACATCGTGCGAGATGCCGAAGATCCCGCGCACCTGGCCATCGCGGTCGCGATACACGCCTTTGGTCACGAGGTACGCTTGCGTCCCGGTTTCGCTCGTCGCGACACCCTCGAAGGCGAGCGGCCCGCCGGCCGCGAGCACCTGCTGGTCGTCGGCCATGAATCGACGTGCGGTTTCTTCGGGATACAGCTCGAGGTCGTGCTTGCCGATGATGTCCTCGGGCGGGCGGGCCAGAAACCGCGCGGCCGCGGCATTCACGACGAGATACCGGCCCTCCAAATCCTTGACGAAGATGGCGTCGGGCGTCGCCTCGATGACGGCCTGAAGTATGTCGAAGCTGTTGGAAATCGCCATGAGCGCCGCTGCAGTCATCGTTGTAACAGAAGAAGGACCATTTTTCGGGACGGACGGCTACTTCAGCGAATAAAGGTATGCAGCGATGTCGCGTACATCCGCGTCGGTCACGCCCTGGCCGTCGTGTGCGTCACGCTCCTGGCGATCACCGGCATCGGCGGATGGCTCTATGCGCCAAGGCTTGCCGAGCAAAGCGATCAGTTGACCCAGGCGCTTCCCAAAGTAGCATCCGACCTGACGGCGTGGCTGCGGGAGTACTCGTAGGGCCGGTGGCTGGTCGGTCGATCGCGGTGGTTAGAAGGCGGGGCGATCGGTCTCCGGAAATGCGTTAGGATCCCGCCGATGAATCGCCGGGCTTGGATGATCGTTGCCGCGGTCTTGATTGTTGTCGTCGGGCTCGTCGTGCGGAACCAGATCAAAGTGTACTCCAACCGCGCGAGCCGAGCGGCCGAGCAGCGTGCGCGGGAAACGAAGGGCGTAAGCGTTGCGCAGTCGCTGTTCGAGGCGCTACAGCCCGTTGCGCTCGCCAACTGCGAGCTGGTCCGGTTTGGCGAGGCACACGACGGCGGCTATCTGATGTGCGCCAATCTGCTGGCGGATGTGCAGTCAGGCTACTCGTACGGCATCGCCGGCTACGACAAGTGGGGCTGCGATATGTCGACCACACTGCAAGTGCGCGTTCACCAGTACGACTGCTTCGATACGACCCAGCCGGCCTGTCCAGGTGGCGACACGGTGTTTCATGCCGAATGCATTGCCGACCGGACCAAGGTCGAAAACGGCCGCGAGTTCGACACGTTTCTGAACCAGTTCGCGCGCAACGGCGATGCCGGCAAGCGCCTCGTGATGAAGATCGACGTCGAGGGCGCCGAATGGGACGCATTTCTCCACGCCCCGGAAGAAGTGCTCGATCAACTCGAGCAGATCGCCGTCGAGTTCCACTGGGCCCATGACGAGAAGTATCTGCAGGTCGTGGAGCGGCTCAAGAAGCACTTCCACGTGGCCCACCTGCATGTCAACAACTTCAGCTGCATCGACCACCTGGCGCCGTTCACCGGGTGGGCGTACGAAGTCCTGTTCGTCCACAAGCGAGTGGGCGTTCAGGATCCATCAGGCGCCGCTGGCGGCATCCATCCGCTCGACGCGCCGAACAACCCGGACGCGCCGGATTGTCAGATGGCCCCGCTCTGAGGAGGGCCCGGGCTTCGGCGCCCGGAGCTGGTGTTCCCGTCAGCCGTCGGCCGATGCCCGCGGTGTGTCAACGGAGTGAATGCGATGCCGTGGAGAACGCTTGCGCTCGTCGTGCTCCCGTGTGCGCTCGCCGCTCACGCGTTGACGCAACCCTCGAATATCCTTCCTGAAGTCGCCGTCAACTCGCTGGCCGCAAGCCTCGAGGCCGCCCGCGGATCTCGAGATCGCGCGCGGCGATCGGCGCAAGTGGGAGTTCGACATTCGGGCGAACAGGCGCACGATTGATCGGGTCATGGGGATCGGCAGACGATGCCCGCGCACACATCAGGACGATGCACGCGTTCTTTCGCGAGTGCGCGCAGGCCGCCGGCGTCGAGTGCCGCGTCGGCGGGCGAGAGGCTGCGACGCTACCATCCGCCTCCGCCGCCACCGCCGGACGATGAGCTGCTGCTGGAGCTCCCGCTGCTGCTTCCGCCGCTCGAACTGCTGGAGCTCGGCGGCGAAACGCTCGCGGCCATGCCGCTGGCCGCGCTCACCCACGCGGCACCGCCACCGGCGCCGCCCGACCGTCCGCCGCTGAACCCGGTCCAGCCTGCCGGCGAGCCGGAACTTGATGACCACGTCGTCGAGCTCGAGCGATCGGTCCATCCGGTGGAACTCGCCGGCCGCGTGGACCAATCGTCCACGCGCTTGGCCAGCCCGAACGCAAGCATCCACGGGAACCACTCGTCCCGGAGCGCCGGCCGCTCCTTTTTCAATTCCGAAATGAAGAACGCGCGGCCTGACGCGAGCCTCTTTCGAAACCTAATCGCGGCGCGATGGCGAGACGTCATCGCATCGATCGAGGTCAACAACACCGCGAGTGCCAGCGCGATGACTCCCGCCACGAGCACGAGCGACGACTCGATGATGCCAGCGCCGGCCACGAACCACAGGAAGGCCACGGCGGCCACGAACGCCACGAGGGTGGGACTCAAACAGGCCCACGCGGCTCGAAGTCCCCAGTGGATGTTCGCGCGAAAGCTGGTGCCTGCGCCCCACGCCACCCCGAGGAGGAGCAGCGAGCCGAGCACCAGCCCGATTGCGCCGCCGGCCTCATCGCGGCGGGCGAAGAGATCGAACCCCAGCAGCCCCGCGCCGGCGATGAACAATATCTGGATGGCGAATCGCAATCGGGGAGGTTTGGGCCCCGGCGGCATCACGCCCTCGACGGCGGCTTCGAGCTCGCGCCTGATCTCGTCGACAGGGTCGAAGCCTGTGGCTTTATAGTGGCTTTGCACCTGCGTGGTGCTGGTCTGCACTCTGCCTCCGAAGAAGAGCGCCTCGACCAGCGTCCGCTCATGCCCTTCGAGCGTGCTTCGGTCGACTTTGAGATTGAGCGTCATTGAGCCGCTCTTGCTGACGGTGCTCTCCAGTTTCCCTTCGCTCACCATCCGCGCAATCAGCGCGACGACCTCGGGGGTGCTGATCCCTTCGTCCCAGGCGGCGCCCACGACTTCCGCGGGGTATTTGAAGACGTGCTCACCGAGCCACGCCTCGTCGATGTCCGTGGCGAGCGGCGCGAACCGGCCGTGACGCTCCTCACGAGCGAAGAAAGCCGCCAGTCCGAGCCCCAGCGCGAGCAGCAGGAACCCGACACCCATCACAATCTCTCGCGGGCGGCTCGAGTCGAGCGCGATGGGCACGGCCGTCCCTGCATAGTGCAGCGGCAGCGTGACGATGAACCCGCGGCCGGGTGTGAGCCGTTCCGCCGTGTACATCTCCGGGACCGCGGATTGAGCCTGCCATGCCGGATCGAGCGTCAAGCGCAACTGGAAGCGATTGATGTTTCCATCGCGCTCCGCAAAGAGGAAATCGTGGTTCAGGAGAAATCCCGCGTCCTCCTTCACCAGGATGCCGGACATCCGGTACCGGAGGAGATAGCGTATCGGCGTATTCGCAAATGGCGGATCGCTGGCAGCGCGGCTGCGCCATCGCACGGTCCGGGCGTCGGCCCACGCGTAGTCGTCCACATCGTCCAGGCGCGAATCCTCGGTCAGCTCGCGCCATCCGCCGGGATACCACCGTGAGACGCTGATGAGCGACAGCTTTTGACGCGGGCGAAGGTCGAAGAGGCGCTCTCCACCATTCCACGCCCCGGTAAACACCATCGTCTGGGTTTCGGCCACGCGCAGGGCGCCGGATGCCTCCAGCGTCGCGTCGACCTCGACACTGTCCCAATGCAACTGCCGTTGGGCGAGGGCCACGCCTGGCAGACACAGCAGCATGACGGCCCAGCACGACGCGCCGAGCAAACCTGGCTTCATCGGGTCTCCGTTCCGTGCTCACTATAGCGCGCTGGTTCTTGCGGCGGGCGCTCTCGACCACCGACAGAACTGATCAGGAGGCGACGTTTCTTGTAAACGGCGGCTGGTGTCATTTTTTGTCGTGTGTCCCGTTTTGTTCGTTATCTGCCGACCGCTAAAGCACTTCGCGCACTTCCACGGGTTCGGCTCAATGAGGTACGAAATTTGGACGTGCCTGGACGCCCATGCATGCCAGCCCCCCCGCCTTACAGCACGCCGTGTTCGAGGACGGACTCGGGAAGCGGCACCACGCGAGCGCGCCGAACGGCGCGTTGCTCGAAGTGCTCGAATTGCGAGACGAGTTCACCGGGAACGCCTTTGAGCTCGCGCTCCGCGAGCGGATCGCCGCGCTCGCCAGCTTCCAGACGACGTGGTTTTCGCACGTTCGGACTGTGCAGCGCATCAACCACAGTAGTTCGACGCTTTTCGTGGTCTACGACCGCGTTCCCGGCGCGCGCCTGTCGACGGTGCTCGCCGCGCGCCAGCAGCCCGAGCCGCTCGAGATCAATGCAACGCTGTATCTGATCCGTCAGCTCGTGGCGGCCATTGCGCTGCTGCACGAGAAGCTGCCCGGGGTCGCTCACGGCGCGATCTCGCTCGAACGCGTCATCGTCACGCCCGACGCGCGGGTCGTGGTGGCAGACCATGTGCTTGGATTGGCTCTCGAGCAACTGCGCTACTCGCCGGAGAAGTATTGGAAGGAGCTGAAGATCGCGCTTCCAGCCGCACAGCCGCGATTCAACCAGCGCGCGGATGTCATGCAGATTGGCACGCTGGCGCTGGAACTGATTCTTGGCCGTCGGATCGAGCCCGCCGAGTATCCACATCAGATCGACGGTTTGATCGAGGGTGCCTGGCGAACGACCGCGGGGGCCGCCGATCAGTCGCTGCCGGCGGAATTTCAGCCGTGGCTTCTGCGCATGCTGCAACTCGACGCCAGCCAGGCATTTGCGTCGGCCGTGGACGCATGGGCGGATTTGGAGGACATCCTCGGCGCACGCGATAACGGCGCATCGTTCGTCGCATTGGAATCGGTGATGGCGGAGTACGCCCGGCGGGCCCCAGCCAGTAGCGCCGGCACGCGAGCGGAGTCTGTGGCCGCCCCCGCGCCGGCGCCGGGTGCCACCGCCTCTCTGCCTGACACCGCGTCGCCGGCGCCGCTGGCTGCTTCGACGCCCACCACATCGGCTGTTCCGTCGCGCCCGCCTGCGGCGCCACCCGTCTCGCGCGCGTCCGCTGCCGACCCAGCGCCAGAAGATCCGCAGTCGGCGGGGCTGCCACCAGCGTCGCCGCAGGATGATGACGTGACCGGAGACCCAACGAGGATGGCCCCGACACGAAGGCGCTGGATGGCCGCCGCCGCGGTTCTGGTTCTTCTCCTGGGCGGCGCGCTGTTCGGCCGCCACTATCTGCTGCCGTCGGCCTCAGCCGAAGCGCCCGGCACGCTCGTTGTCACGACGAATCCGGCGGGCTTCCAGGTGTTCATCGACGGGCAGCCGCGGGGCGTCACGCCGTTGACCGTTGAACTGGCTCCAGGAGCCCACGAGCTCAAGGTCGCGACCGAAGGCGAACCGCGCATCATTCCGTTTACCGTCACTGCCGGGAGCACGGTCGCACAGACCATCGAGGTGCCGAGAGCGGCTCCCTTGACCGGGCAACTGATGGTCAGCTCCGAGCCTGCGGGCGCGCGCGTCATGATCGACGACACCCTGCGCGGAACGACGCCGCTCACCATCGACGGGCTCACTCCTGGCACACACAGCGTCACCCTGCAGAGCGATCTGAGCTCGATCACTCAGGAGGTGACCATCGAACCAGGCATCAGGGCGTCGCTGGTCGTCCCGATGTCAGCGCCGCAAGGCATTCCTGTGTCGGGATGGATTTCCGTGGTGGCTCCAGCCGAAGTTCAGGTGTTTGAAGACGGGCTCCTGCTGGGCACCAGCCAGAGCGATCGCATCATGGTGTCGGCGGGTTCGCATGCGCTGGAGATCGTGAACGAGACGCTCGGGTACCGTGCGACGCGGTCGATCACGGTAGCGCCCGGAAAAGTGTCACTCGTGCGTCTCGACTGGCCAAACGGCTCGATGGCGCTGAACGCGCAGCCGTGGGCTGAGGTCTGGGTCAACGGCAAGCCGGTCGGCGAGACACCCATCGGCAGCATTGCCGTGCCGATTGGCACGTACGAGGTCCTCTTCCGCCATCCGGAGCTGGGCGAACAGACCGTTCGCGCAACCGTCACCGCAACGGCGCCGGCGCGTGTAATCGTGGACCTGAGGAAACAATGACGATGCGTGCGCGAAGAATTGCGCTCGCCGCCCTTCTCGGCATCCTGCTCAGCGCGGCGCACCTGCACGCGCAGGACTCGTTCGCGGCCGCGCGCGATCTCTATGCGTCGGCGCAGTACGACGAGGCGCTCAGCCTCCTCAATCGGCTGTCAGAAACCACCTTCGTGAACGACGAGCGGCAGTCGGTCGACCTCTACCGTTCGCTCTGCCTCCTTGCGGTCGGCCGTCGCGACGACGCCGATCGCGCGATCGAAGCCATCGTCGCGCGCGACCCGCTCTATCGGCCTGCTGCCGACCTCCCGCCGCGCACGCGCGCCGCGTTCAGCGACGCCAAGAAGCGCGTGCTGCCGGTCGTCGTGCAGGAGCGGTATGACGAGGCCAAGCGCGCCTTCGATGGCAACGAATTCGAGGCGGCGGCCGCGGCTTTCGAGCGCGTCGTCAAGGCGCTCGACGACCCGGACATCGGGATGGCGCCAGCGCAGTTGTCTGACCTGCGCACACTGGCAGTCGGGTTCCACGCTCTGAGCGTCAAATCGATTCCGCCGCCACCACCACCACCACCACCGCCGCCTGTCGCGGCGCCCGAGCCGCCCGTCAATCTCCCGCCGCGCATCCACACCGGCGAGGAGGCAGGTCTCCGCCTTCCGGTGACCATCGCCCAGGAACTGCCGCGATATCCGGGCATCGTGCCGCCCGGCGGCATCAAGGGCGTGGTCGAAGTCGTGATTGACGAAAAGGGGAGCGTCGAGTCGGCGGAGATGGTCGTGCCGGTGTCCAGTTCGTACGACAAGATGGTGCTGACCGCCGTGAGCAGATGGCAGTTCCAGCCGGCGAGACTGAACGGTGCGGGCGTGAAGTTCCGGAAACGGATTCAGATCAATATCGCGCCTCCACCGCGCTGACCCCTTCGCCACCTTCCGTGTGTCCGCGTTTCTCCAACGCGGCGCGATCCCAGTGCGCCAGTATCGCGGCCTGATCGTAGGTGCTGGCGACGAATGCGACAATGCGCTGTACGGCAGGGCCGGCCAGACATCGCTGTCCGGAGCGGAACTCACCGGAATTTCCCGGCGTCGTCGCCCTGCGCCATCCGGCGTTTGACGTCCTCGGTGATTTTCCACAGGTGGAGGTCGTAGTCGCCGCCTTCGGTGCTGGTGACCGTCACGGTCTTGTCCGGCTCCCAGTCCCCCATCTTGAAGCGGTGCGAGACCACGCGGGCGCCCACCGGCAGCTCCTTCCACAAGATCGGGCGGATGAGCATGTTGAAGTGGTCGCCCATGTAGAGAAAGACCACGGTTGCTGCCGAGAGATCGTGAATATCGAGTGCATCGCCCAGTCTGATTTCGATCTTGTCGGCAAGCCCTGCCGCTTTGACGTTCGCCTCGGACTCGGCGACGCGATCGGGGTCGATGTCGATGCCCACCCCTCGTCTGGCGCCGCCTTTGACGGCCGCAATCGTGATGCGTGCATCGCCGCAGCCCGGTTCGTAGGCGATATCGGCGGCGGTGACCCCGGCCAGCTCGACCATCTCGGCGGCAACGTCGTCTGGCGTCGGGACGTAGATGACCCGCACCCGGTCGCTCGGATCCTCGACAGTGAGGTCGAGCGACACCGGCTCGCCAGCGCGGAACGACACCGTTCGGCTCCGGGTCATCGTCGTGTAGGTGTTGGGGAGCCATCGCGCGGTGAACGTATAGCTGTAGGTGTCGCCAGGGTGCAGCGGCGGGCTCGCGAACGTGCGGGTGCTGCCGGCGCCAATGACGGTCTTGCCTTCGACGATGAGCTCGGCGTCTTCCTGCGGTACGGTCACCGTCATCGGCGAGGTGACCGTGCTCGCCGTGGGCGCCTGGGCTTGCGGAACCGCGAGGACCGGAGCGTGGGCGGCCGCGTTGGTCGTGCTGAAGATGAAGACGCTGACGAGGAGCAATAGACCGCGCGTGATGGCCACCGATTGAACCTCTTTCTGGACGTTACTTTAAATCATCAACCCTCCTGATTGGCAGCCTTCTCAAGCCGCTGGCAAAGCCGGTGGTGACCACGGCGAAGTCGAAGGGGGCAAGCGGGTATAAATATGTCGAGAGGGCCTGGTGGTCCCTCGTCGGCGAATCTGTTCGGAGTGGAGGGAGCAGGTGGGATCAACAGCACGAGCGGGAATCCTGGTGGTGGGCGTTGTAGTGTGCTGTCGCCCCGCCGCGCTGCCGGCGCAGCAACACGGGCCATTCGCAATCGCGGGTCAAGCGGTGCCCCCGGGCGAGCGACGGGATGTGGACCTGCAAGTGCCCGCCGGGATATCCGATCCGGCCACCCGCATTCCGGTGACGGTCTTCCACGGAGTGCGTCCAGGGCCCGTGCTGGCGATCACGGCCGGGGTACACGGTTACGAGTTCCCCCCGATCCTGGCCGCTCAGCGGCTGCTCCAGGTGATTGACACCGCGCGGCTCAGCGGCACGGTGGTGCTGGTTCGAGTCGCCCACGTGGCGGCATTCGAAGAGCGCGTGCCGTACGTGAATCCATACGATCGCAAAAACCTGAACCGCGTGTTTCCGGGACGTCCCGAGGGCACACAAACGGAACGCATCGCCTGGGCGCTGACGACCGAAGTCATACGCCGCTCCGACGTGCTCGTCGAGCTGCACAGCGGCGACGGAGCAGAGTGGCTCGAGGAGTTCGTGGGGATCTACGGCGGCCCGCTCGCCACACGCTACGACACGGCCCGCGCGGTCGGCCTCGCGTTCGGGTTGCGCAACGTCATCCGCTATTCGATGGACACCAGGGAGCAGATCGACAGCGGGCGGAGCCTCAACCGGCAGGCGGTTGCGGATGGCAAGCCGACGGTGCTCGTCGAGATCGGGGAGAACGGCCGTCGCGACACGGCCTTCGTCGAGCCGATTGTGGCCGGCGTCCTGAATGCGCTGCGCGTGCTCGAGATGCTCGACGGCGACGCGATGCCCGCGCGTCCGGACACGCGCTGGTTCGATGCCACGGTATCGGTGAGCGCGACCGCCACTGGCGTCTTCACGCCGGCAGCGAATCGAGGGTACGAAGTGCGCAAAGGCGCGCTGGTGGGGACGGTGCGTGACTACGCGGGGCGGGTGGTGGAGGAGATTGTCTCGCCGGTGAACGGGTACGCGATCTACGGCCTTGCCGGTCCTCCCGTGAAGGCTGGGGAGAGCGTGGTTACCATCGCGGTGCCGGCGAAGGAGCCACTGTAGGAGGCGGGTCGCACGCACCGGATGAGGTGACCCTCGTCCGGTGGGCACTACACCGTTTGTACGCGCTACGCGGCTGTTCGCGCGCGCAGGGCGAAGAACCCGGCGAGGGCAAGGAACAGGGCCAGCCCGATCAGCGCCCACTCCGAAAGCGTTGGCACCGGCTCGGCGACGACAATGCTGTACGGCTGGTCTACAAAACACCCGGTCGTGATGTCAGTGGCGCGGATGCTGAACGAAAAAGATCCTGCTGTCGTTGGCGTGCCGGAGAGGACGCCGTCGGGCGTCAGCGTGAGTCCTGGGGGCAGATTGCCGCTCGGCAGCGTAAAGGCGTATGGGCCGACACCGCCGCTTGCCGTCAGCTGCTGCGTCAACGCGACCCCGACCGTGAGGGTCGGCGACGTTGCTGGTGAAATCGTGATCGGCGGACACCCCGGTGTCACGTCACACACCGTACGCGAAACGTTGTTGGTATCCAGCGTCACCGCGCCATTGCGCGCGAGCGCTCTCCCGGCCACCGTGGCGCCCGTCGTCAACGTAATGCTGGTGAGCGCCAGGATGTTGCCCACGAACGTCGTTCCCGTGCCGATCGTCGCGGAACTGCCGACTTGCCAGAACACGTTACAGCCGGCGCCGCCGTTGATCACGGCGACACGAGAGCCGCTCGCCGTGGTGAGCGTGCTCCCCGTCTTGAAGATGAAGACAGCGCTGGCATTGCCCTGTGCGTTGAGCGTCAGCGTGCCCGTGAGCTCAGCGGACGACGAGAAACAGTAGACGCCGGGCGTCAGCGTCATGCCGCCGAGATCCTGCCCCGTGAGATCCGCCGTGCAGCTCTGACCGGCCAGACTGTTGTAGGCCGTCGTCACGTCATTCTGGGCCTGGAGTGCCACGGCGTCAGCGGTGTGGATCACGCCACCGACGACGAGGCCAGGCGGGAAGCCGGTGACTGCCGCGCCTGGGCTCACGCCGAGATCGCCGGTGATGACGCTCGAGCCCGTATTGGTCACGGTGGACCCGCCCAGGACGGCAAAGCTTCCCGCGGTGCCGAGCGAGGGGGCCGTCTGCGCGACCGCTGTGGAAGGACTGACCAGCAGCGCGACGAGGCCGAATCCCGCTCCGAGGTGGCAACAGTTCCGCTTCGAGAACACGTTCCAAAGGTCAATCATCGCTGCGATAGTACACGGACGGGTGTCCCGCGATGTGTGCAATAAAGAACACGTCGGCACGGCGCTGTTCGATATAGTGCCGACAGCGAATGATCTCCCGCGGACAACCCATCCTTTATACGGCGGATCTTGCTGGTTGCCAGACGCTGGGCGCTTTCGACCCCGACGCCATTGCGGCGGCGTTTGCCACCGCCCTGCGAAGCGCCGGGGCATCGATCGTGCAGGAAGTCAGTCACGTATATCCCGGTCACGGCCTGACGTGCGTCCTGGTGTTGCGGGAATCGCACGCAGTCCTTCACACGTGGCCGGAGACCGGCACCGTGAATATCGACATTTTCTCGTGCTCGGCCGGTCTCAGCAGCTACGACGCCATCCGGGAGATCGGCCGACTGTTCGGCGCCGGCCAGGTCTCAGTTCAGGAAATTCCCCGTGCCGACGGCCACCGCCTCGTTTCGTCCCGCGTACGCGGCTGAGTTCGCCGCGCGTGGCGTCGCGTGGGGGCTTGGCCTCTTCGGCCTGCTGCGCCTGGACTGGTTCGAAGCGCATGCCCTGCTGCCGCTCACGCTGTGGCAGGGACGCCTTGCCGCATCGGGCTTCGGCCTGCCAACGGCGCCCATCGAGGTGACGCTCGCGTGCAGCGGCGCTGACGTCATGGCCCTGTGTGCCGGAGCGATTCTCGCGTATCCGGCGACGTGGCCGAAGCGAACCGTGGGCCTCGCCGGTGGCATCGCGCTGATCCTGGCGCTCAACACCGTCCGCATCGGCACACTCGGCGCGGCGGCGGCGTTGACGTCGTGGTTTTCCGTGCTTCATCTGTACATCTGGCCGGCCTTGCTGACGCTCGCGACCGCGGGCTACGTGTTTACGTGGATGCGCGGGGTGGACCACGCGCCGGCGCGCATGTCGTCGCCGCAGCCTGCGCCGCGCGCGACGCCGGCGACGCGGCGGTTCGTCGCATGGGCCGCGGTCTTCCTCGTGTGCTTCGTGGCCGCAGCGCCGCTCTACGTGGAGAGCGGCAGCGTGCTCGCGACCGCAGGATTCATCGCCGGCGCGGCGGCGTGGACACTCTCCCGGCTCGGCCTCGCGGCCACCGCAGCAGGCAATATTCTGTTGACGCCGCAGGGCGCCTTCGCCGTTACGCAAGAGTGCATCACGACGCCACTCATCCCGATCTACCTGGCGGCGGCCGTTGCGTATTTGCCAACGTGGCGGCAGCGCGTCCTCGCCACGGTGGCGGCGGTCCCGCTGTTCGTCGGCCTTGGTATCGCGCGCCTTCTGGTCATCGCCTTACCCGCCGCGCTGATCGGGTCTCCCGTTTTCCTGATCCACGCGTTCTATCAACTGCTGCTCGCCGCCGTCGTCATTGTCCTGGTCGCACTGTGGCGTCATGGCGCTGGCCGCGCCGCCGGTCAACGCGGGCTGCTCGGTGTCGCCGCGTTCTCCATGTTCGTGTACGCGTTGGGTCCGTCTTACACGCAGATGGTGTTTTCGGCCTTCGGCGGAGGTCTCCCGCTTGCGGATACGCAAGGCGCGTTTTTGCTCTATCCAGCGTTTCAAGTAGGTTTGTATCTGGGGCTCTCGGTGACGGGGTTCATTGCGCTCAAGTGGCAGCCCTTCGTCGTCGGCCTGGCCGCCATCGGAATTTCACAAGTCGCGGCGCTTGCTGCCCTTCATCTGCTGGTGAACGCCGGCGTCGTTCCTCACGTGCGAGAAGTGCGCGGCCTGGCGATTGTTGTTCCGCTTCTTGTCGTGGCGGCCATGGTGAGGTATGAGCGGCGGCCCGCGTGACTTCCTGACCGTTGCCGTCGTCGCCGCCGTCGTGACACTGGCGGTCGCCGCGCCAGTGCTCCAGGCGCCATCCGAGCGCGTCTTCGGCCGGGAGATCGTGGGCCGGCACCACGACCCGTTCACGATGATGGAGCAATTTGCACGCGGCATCACGCCCGGCGCGGCTTTGCAGCCGGTGACGGACATCCCCGGTGCGGTGCTGGCGCGTCTGGTCGGGCCGGTGGCCGCTTACAACTGGCTCGTTCTCCTGACGTTTCCACTCGCTGCGCTCGCCGCGTACGCGCTCGCGCGTCATCTCGAGCTGCCGCCCGTTGGCGCCGCGCTCGCGGCATTCGCGTTCGCGTTTTCGCCCTTCCACTTCGCGCATGCGGCATATCACCCGCACATCGCGCAGACACAGTGGGTGGCGCTGTATTTTCTCGCGCTGTGGCGCTGCCTCGACGACGCGCGATCGGCAGCCGTGTTCTGGCTGGCGCTGTCGATCGTGTGCGTGAGCCTGTCGAATATATACGGCGGACTGATCGCCGCCGTCATGACGCCGATCGCGATCGGGGCGTACTGGTGGTTCCGTTCGCGGCGGCACCCAGCCGGGTTGCGGCGGCTGGCGATCACCGTCACAGCGAGCGTGATCATCGGCGCCGGCATCATCTTCGTGTGGTCCACGGCAACTACACCATTCGTCAATCGCGACGCATATGTCGTCGAGCGCAGCGATCTCTTCCTGCACAGCGCGACGTGGTGGAGCTATCTGGTTCCGCCTGTGATTCATCCAGTGGCTGGCGCTTTCGTCGAGCGTGCCTGGGCTGCCGCCGGCGTGCAGGTCGGACTACTGGAGCAACAGGTGACCCTTGGGTGGGGCGTAATGGCATTAGGCGCGGTGGCCGCAATCGCGTGGTGGCGCACTTGTCAGTCAACGCCGCCGGCGCTGGCGGCCGTGCCCATCCTGATGAGTGTCGCAGGTGTGGCGCTCGTCTGCTCGCTGTCGCCAGAGCGCAGCGTCGGCCCATTCACGCTCGTGCGCCCGTCGGCAGTGCTCTACGAGATCGCGCCGATGGTTCGCGCCTATGCCCGGTTTGGTGTCGTCGTGCAGTTGATGGCGGCGCTGCTTGCGGGCATTGGCGCAGAGTGGCTCTGGCGCTCGGGGACAAGACGCGCGAAGCGTGTGTGCGTCGCCCTTGTCGTGCTGGCAGCGGCGGAGTACGCCGTCTGGCCCCCGGCGTTGTGGCGCGATGTGCTGCCCACTCCTGCACATCGCTGGATCGCGCAGCTCCCGGGCCACGTGCGCGCGCTCGAGTGCGTGCCGCTGACGGCAACAGCACTCTCCACCGAGTGGCTGACTCGCGAGCGGATCACCGTGCTGCATGACGCGCTCGACGATTGTTCGGAACCAAACTTGTTGAGCAGATTGTCGGCGGCGCGTTATACCCACGTGCTCGTGCATCCCGACACGGCAGCGGGAAGCTTCGCGAGTGAGGACGCGCAAGGCGGCTTGCAGCTCGTGGCCGAGTTCGACGGTTCCAGGGTGTATGCGATCACCGCCGCGGCGCCGCCGGTGTATACCGCCGCGATGACGTCCTTCTATCCACGCGAAGCGGGGGGAGGCTGGACATGGCGGTGGATGGCGGGGGAGGCGGCATGGACCGTGGTGAATGACAGCGGCCGGACGCTGACAGCATCCGTCGACATCGAGATGAGCGCATTTCACCGGGCGCGCGGGTTGACGGTGACCGTTGATGGCGAGCTGGTGCAGACGCTGGTTGTCGACCAGCGCCGCCGCCGTCACCGTATCGGTCCGCTGTCGTTACGTCCCGGGCGTCATCAGATCGCGTTTCGTGCGACCGACCGGGTCAGCGTTCCGCACGCGCTCATCGCCAATGGCGATTCGCGGCCGCTGTCGATTCGATTCGGCGGTTGGCGCTGGGTGGTCGAAAGCGAGCGTCCGTGACGGGGTACCGTCGATTCTGGGCCGACGTCGGGGCGCGCTTCCCCGACCTCGGCGGCGCCGTATCGACGCGCTACTACGCGGAAAACGAACGTCGGCTCTTTGCAGAATTCCTCGCGCCGCTCGACGGGTTGAAGATCCTGAAGACCGACCTCTGGGACGAAGCGAAGAACACGCGCATCCTGTCGTGGGCGAGCGCGCGCGGCGCTGAGGCGTACGGCGTCGACATCTCCGCGCCGACGATCGTCCAGGCCCGCACGGCATTTCCCGCGGGCGCACTGCGGTGTGCCGTGGCGGACGTGCGCGACTTGCCGTTTCGCGACGACAGCTTCGATGCGATTTACTCGATGGGCACCATCGAGCATTTCGACGAGACCGAGCGCGCGGTCGCGGAGATGGCGCGCGTGCTGAAGCCCGGCGGGCGCGCCATCATTGGCGTCCCGAACCGGCACGATCCGTTTCTGCGCCCGCTTCTGGTCTCGGTGATGCAGGCGCTGGGCGTGTATGCGTACGGTGTCGAGAAATCGTATTCGCGGCGAGCCTTGCGCCAGATGCTGGAAGCCGCCGGCCTCGTGGTCGTCGCCGAAACCGCGATCCTCTTCATTCCCGGCTGGGTGCGCATGGCCGACCTCGCATGCCACTCATGGTGCCGGCCGCTGACCGCCATCACGGCGGCTGGTGTGTGGCCGTTCGCGTGGCTGGATCGCCACGTTCCCGCGGTGCGGCGACATGGCTATCTGCTCGCGACCGTTGTCACCAAGCGGTAGCGCTGCGTGTCGGTCTGACCATCACTTCCCGGTTGAAGGACACGTTCGCCGGCAGGCGAGTGACGCCGTTACTCGTCGCGCAGGGTGATGGCGGGATCGACGGAGGCGGCTTTGAGCGCAGGCAGGGAACAGGCAAGCAGTAGACCTCAGGCTCGGCCGGCGCATCGAGTTGTGAAAACTTCACGTCTCGGGCCACGCCGACGACCGTCAGCAGCGGACCGTCGTCGCTTGTCCGGATGCGCCGGCCGATCGGATCCCGCCCGCCCATCTCGCGCCGCGCGAGGCTCTCGTTGAGGACGGCGGCCGCCTCGCCGTCGGTGAACCACCGCCCCCGCACCATCCGGAATCCCATGACGTCTTTCTTCGAGGGAGAGGCCCCGCTCGATATTGTCCTGGATCTCGCGCTCCTGGATCACTAGGTCGCTGGCCGGAGAATGCGCGAGATGGCCCGTGCCAGCTTGTCCCACTTGCCGGTTTCGATCTCGAGTTGTTTGCGTCCTTTCGAGGTCAGCCGGTAGAACTTCGCCTGCCGGTTGTTCTCGGAGACGCCGTCCTCGAAGGTGATCCAGCCGCGCTTGATCAACCGGTGCAAGGCGGGATACAGCGAGCCTTGCTCGATCAGCAGCACATCGTCTGAACCGCGTTCGATCGCTTTGGCGATGGCGTGACCGTGGGCCGGCCCCGGCCGGAGCGTGCGAAGGATCAACAGATCCAGCGTCCCCTGCAGGAGCTCAATCCGCTCGCGGTCTCGTTTGGTAGACACTCTAGGTGAGGCACGATACCCTCGTTCACCGGGAATGTCAAAGGCGGTCTCGGCGGTCAGCTCTGGCGTCGAAGCCGCGCAGCACGGGATCGAGCATCGGGGGCAGCGCCGGTAATATCTCACCCCCGTTTGGCTCCCTGCGCGGAAGCCCAATCAGCCCCGCGAAGTTCGAGCAGCGGCTCGGTCAGGTGGTCTTCGGCAGCAGGTCGTAGCCGGGGTGCAGGTTCTGGTGCTTCACGAGAATCTGGTGGATGTTGTAGGGGTGCGTCGGTTTACCGGTGAGGTGATTTCGCATCACCTGAAACACATGACCCAGGCCGGCCGCATCATCGATGTCGATGTCGGCAACACAGCGGTCGCCGCCGACGAAGAACGTCATCTGGAGATTGCCAAATGCGTCCGGGGTCTTGAAGCTGCCCGCGGGGACGAAGCCCACGGGCGGTTCGTGCAGCGATCCATTGACCGGATCGAAATGGCCCGCGTTCACCAGTTGCTGCATCTGGTCTTTCACGGCTGACGGAATGTCGACGAAGCAGCGATCTTCCCGGATCTCCCGAACCGTGACGTGGTGCAGCAGGTCGGCTCCATCCTCGAATGGCATGGTCAGCGACTTTTTTGCGATGTTGAGCAGTCCCGCGGTCTCCACGGGGCGCAGGGCCTCGAACAGGCGCTGCCCGGTCAAGCCCTCGTGCCCACGGACCTCGTGGCTTCGCTCGAGGACCGCGCGGACGCGCGCGTCAAGCTCGCGATAGTCAGGAAATACCGGCCGCGCCCGGGTAGGCCGAATCGGCAGGGTGATCGTCTGCCGTGTCTCTCCGCTGGCCGGGATGGTCACGAACCGCGCCACCGGCCAGTAGCAGGTCGCCTCGACTTCGAGGCGATACAACCCCTGCGGCTCGGTGCGGAGCCCTGCGACCGCCAGCGGCCGCGTGGCATCGTGGCTGTCGACGCGGGCCTCCTCGTGGAGCACGTGGTGCCGCAGGCGCACGTTGACGGTGTCCGCCAGCGGCAGGCCGCCGACGTCGACGAACTGCAACTCGAGTCGCCCTGGATGTGGCATGTCTCGTCCTTTCGCGCGAAGCGGCACTGACGGCGGTTGACGGCGTATCATCGCTCAGGGCCCTTCACAGCCGGCGCCCGCGCGTCGGCGATGTGCTGAAGTTTCGGGTGGCGATCTCGTCTACGTCAAGGTGTCGACCCGTGAGAGCGCCGGCGAGGCGGGGCGTCAGGTAGCCATATGGCCAAACGTCGCGCTCAGACCGTCCAGCTCCCCTACCTCATCAGAGATCGAGACTATCTGCGACGGAGCGACGATCCGGGCGCCCTCGCGCCGCTCCTCGCGACCCCATTGCAGACGCACGTCGCGGTAGACGATGGGACCTTTCGCGATGGGCCCTCCAATGCGCGCGTGGCCGTCATCGACCGTGACCCGGCAAGGGGAGAGGTCCGGCCTGGCGCCGCCTTCCTCGCGCGCGGCGTTGGCAAGACCGTTTCCCGCTACGACCTGGGCAGGAACGAACTCGGCCCCGAATCGAAGCCGGAGGCCTTCGAGTTCGACGCGTTCTTTCAAGTCAGCCCGTTCGCGACGGTCTTGAAGACACTCGACTTCTTCGAAGACCCGCAGCTGCTCGGCCGCAGGGTGACCTGGGCCTTCCCGTCGCCGCAGCTCCTCATCGTTCCGCGTGCGGGCGTGATGGCGAACGCGTTCTACGAACGCCAGACGAACAGCCTCGAGTTCTACTACCACGAAGCCGCGGCCGGCCATACCGTCTACACAGCGCTCTCTCATGACATCGTCGTCCACGAGGCGACGCATGCCATCCTCGACGGCCTCGCGCCAGACCTCCTCGATGCCATCCTGCCGCAGTCGCTCGCGCTGCACGAGGCCATTGCCGACCTCTCCGCGATCAGTCAGACGTTGTTGAACGAGATGGTCGTCTGGTCGATCGAGAACATCTCTCCCTCCGGAATCGAAGCTCGTGAGGCGCTGTCCCGGGTCGCCGAGGAGTTCGGGAGCAGCCGTCAGGGGGAAAGCGCCAACTTTCTGCGACGGCTGAAGAACACGCGCACGCTCGACCCCAACGACAGCGGGCGGGACGAGTTCGGCACTCCCAACCGGCCCGATCCGACCGACCTGCACGCACTGTCGCAGGTGTTGTCGGGCGCATTGTACGCGGTGTTCGAGAAGCGCCTGGCCGCCACGCACCGCAAGGAACGCAACGGACTCCCTCGGTCGCTCGATGAGCTGGTCCTCCCGGCGGCGCGCCGCGTCGCCCGCGTCACCTTCCGTGCGCTCGACTATTTGCCGCCGGGCGAGGTGTCATTCGCCGACTACGGCCGCGCGTTCCTCGCGGCAGCCGCCGCGACCTACCGCCGGCCCGAGCAGGAACAAAACTGGCTGCGGGAGGAGTTCGTCCGGCGGGGCATCGTCGAATCCGTGGCCGAGTTGGACGTCGCGACGGCGTCGAAGGAACGCCTGACCGGTATCGACCTCTCGGCCATCGTCGAAGACGAGGCGGCGGCGCGCCGCTTCGCCGAGGACCATCGCGAGCTGCTGGGGCTGGGCACGGTGTCCGGGTTCGACGTCCTGCCGCGCGCGGTCGCATCGAGGTCGCTCGGTTCGAAGCGTGTGGAGGATCGGCGGACCGAGCTGGTCTTTCGCGTCCGCTGGGAGGAAGGTGAGACGCACGATCTGGGCTGGGCCGAGCCGTCTGCCTGGGCGGTGCCCCATGGGACGACGCTTGTCGTCGAACCCGACTCGGGCGCCGTGCTCTCGTGCCTCACGACCGATACGAGTCCGCGACGACACGCCGAGCGAGGTGCGATGTTGCGGCGCTGGGTGGTGGAAGGAAAGGTGCAAGAGGCGGCCCTGGGGCCCGGCGAACGCGGGCCGCGCGGCGCGGGCGACAAAAAAAGAGCCATCGGCAGGATCGGGCGCCCGAAAGGCAGCGTGCGACTGTTGCACGGCGAGTCCTGAGACCGGGCTGGTGCCGGCTTCAGAGATCGGGATGCGTCACATAAACGTGTCACACATGACTGAATGTGTCACACGCGACAATCGAAGCGCGGGCGATGGCCAGAAGTTGCTGGAGCAGGGAACTTGGACGGGGAGCCAACTGGGATGGCGGAGAGAGTGGGATTCGGACTCTGCCGCCTCGTTTAGACTCTGTAAGTTGCAGATCCCACAATCCCGCCGCTGCCGTTAATGCCAGGGATGCCGTGGCACCTTGCCCGCCATTGCCAGGACGGATGAGCGCACAGGACCGACTCGAGGCCGTTCTCCTCGATGCCTACCGTAATCAACACGCCGACGGAACGGGCCACGGGAACGGAAGCACCCGCTAGGTCGTGCAGCACGAGCCCGGTGTGACGGAGTGGGTTCGTCAATAGCCTGGCCGCCGCCGCTATCGCGTGCTCCGAGTGCCCCAGTCCATCGCTGAGCGCCTGTATCACCGGGCTCTCGGCAGGGCCGACGAAGCGTCGATGCAGACGACGGCCGGCACATGGGACAATCGAGCGCGGAGGCGAGGTCGCCGCACGACGTGAACGGAGCGCGTGCGCATACAATGGAAGTGAGGACGACAATGACTCTCAACTATCAGGACCGAATCGACCGGAACCCGCGGGTGGCCGGAGGAGAGGCCGTCATTAGGGGGACCAGGGTGACGCTCCGTACCGTCCTCGCGAGCCTGGCCGAAGGCGCGACAACCGACGAGATCCTGAAGGACTTTCCGACGCTCACGGAAGCGGATGTCCGTGCAGCTATCGCCTTTGCAGCGGCTTCCGCACAGGAGGATCTGCCCGTAATTTGGGCACACGTGCGGTGAGGATTAAGCTGGACGAGAACCTGCCGCATCGACTCGTCGCCCTCCTAACTGAACTCGGACACGACGTCGACACCGTGCCGGACGAGGAACTCGCCGGACAGGACGACGGCGTCGTCTGGGAAGCCACGCAGACCCACGGTCGTTTCCTCATTACGCAAGATCTCGACTTCTCTGATGCTCGGCAGTCCGTGCCGGGCAAGCGTCACGGACTACGAGAGATAGCCTCTGGAGCGTGGATCTCTTTCGATGCGAGTCCATCGTGCTCCGGAGCTACTGGGTGCTCGTGGTCATGGACCAGTTTACGCGTCGCCTCGTCGGAGTCGGCGTGCACGGTGATCCGGTCAATAGCACCGACCTCTGCCGCATGTTCAACGTCGCCATTCATGGTCGGGGCACTCCCCGACATCTCAGCACCGATCACGATCCGCTGTTCGAGGCGCACCGTTGGACGGCGAACTTTCGGATCTTGGAGATCGATGAAATCAAGACCGTGCCTCATGTGCCTCTGTCACACCCATTCGTGGAGCGCTTGGTCGGCACGATGCGGCGAGAATTTCTCGACCATGTGCTGTTCTTGAATGCCCGTGATCTTGAACGGAAACCTGCCGACTTCCAGGCCTACTACAACGCGGCACGCAGCCACGCGTCGCTGGAGGGCCACACGCCGGTGACCTTCGCCGGCGGACACACGGTCGCCCGTGCGGAGTTGAAAACCACTGCCGGGACCTGGTCCAGCTCCCAGTGGCGGCCTGACGACGAATTCGAGACCGACAGGGCGCAAGTCACCCACGCGCTCTTACTCGTCCGGTTTGAGGCGGCTTGGACCGCTATACGGCCCGTTACGAGAATCTTGTACTCGTTGTGGTTCTGTTTCGGGGCCGTATAGCGGTCCTAGGCGCGCGGAGCGCGCCTGGCGGGCGGAGCGCGCCGAGAGTAATGGCCAACCAGCCAAGACGTCTCCCGAGGGGATATCAAGGGCCGAGCCCTTGGCTGGTTGGAACACGGGCTCCCGCACCATAGAGCGTCCGATCTTCGTGCCAGCGTCGCCGGTCACTCTACCCCGTTTCATGGGTTCGTGGGTCCGGCGACGCCGGGCGGAGCGCCGCCAAGTGGACGTCGCTTCGATCGCGCGCTATGCTCAGCCTATGAAACGAGAGTACAAGCGGCTCACGCGACCGCTCGTGCGCGACGCGGGGGCTCTTCGTCCGGCCAGGTGGGACGAAGCGCTCGCGCGCGCGGCCGGGGGCTTTCGCGACGTGACCGGGCGCCACGGTGCGAAGAGCTTGGGGTTGTTCAGCCCGACAAAATCAGCTCGGAGGACACTATGTTAGAGACTGCGGCCCCCTCCGCCGATGCCAAAGCAGCCGAAGCCGAGCGGAAGCTGACGGACGGCTTTCACCTCGTCATCGAAGCGCTCACGCTCAACGGCATCAACACCATCTACGGTGTGCCTGGCATCCCGATCACTGACCTCGGCCGGCTGGCACAGGCCGCAGGCATGCGCGTCATCTCGTTCCGGCATGAGCAGCACGCCGGCAATGCAGCGGCCATCGCGGGCTTCCTGACGAAAAAGCCCGGCATTTGCCTCACGGTGTCAGCTCCCGGCTTCCTCAACGGTCTGACTGCGCTGGCCAATGCCACGACCAACTGCTTTCCGATGATCCTGATCAGCGGCTCGTCCGAGCGCGAGATCATCGACTTGCAGCAGGGCGACTACGAAGAGATGGACCAACTGGCTATTGCCAAGCCCCTCTGTAAGGCGGCGTTCCGCGTGCTCCATGCCGCGGACATCGGCATCGGCGTAGCGCGCGCGATCCGCGCAGCTGTGTCTGGTCGTCCGGGCGGCGTCTATCTTGATCTGCCGGGCAAACTGTTCTCTCAAGTGATGGACGCGGACGCTGGAGCCAAGTCCCTCGTCAAGGTCATCGACCCGGCACCGGCCCAGCTTCCAGCTCCGGACGCTGTCAAGCGTGCGCTCGATCTACTGAAGGGTGCCAAGCGCCCCCTGATTATTCTCGGCAAAGGCGCGGCATACGCGCAGGCCGACGACCAGATCCGCAGCCTCGTCGAAAAGAGCGGCATACCTTTCCTTCCGATGAGCATGGCCAAGGGCCTCTTGCCTGACACGCATGCGCAGTCAGCGGGTGCGGCGCGCTCGACGGTGCTGAAAGACGCCGATGTCGTCATGTTGATTGGCGCCCGCCTCAACTGGCTTTTGTCGCACGGCAAGGGCAAGACCTGGGGTGAGCCCGGATCAAAGAAGTTCATCCAGATCGACATCGAGCCCAAGGAGATGGACAGCAACGTCGAGATCGTCGCTCCCCTGGTGGGCGATATCGGCTCCTGCGTGTCGGCCCTTCTCGAAGGCATTGACGCGCAGTGGCCAGCTCCATCGGCTGACTGGGTCGGCGACATTAACGCACGCAAGGAAGCGAACATCACCAAGATGTCGTCGAAGCTGACGAGAGATTCGGCGCCAATGGACTTCCATAGTGCGCTCGGTGCACTGCGCACCGTCATCAAAGAGCGGCCGGATGCCATCCTCGTCAACGAAGGCGCCAACACCCTCGATCTCGCGCGCGGTGTCATCGACATGTATCAACCGCGCAAACGCCTGGACGTCGGCACCTGGGGTGTCATGGGCATCGGAATGGGCTTTGCCGTCGCGGCCGCCGTGGAAACCGGTAAACCTGTGCTGGCGGTCGAAGGCGACAGCGCCTTTGGGTTTTCCGGCATGGAAGTGGAAACGATTTGCCGGTATAACCTGCCGGTCTGCATCGTCGTCTTCAACAACAACGGCATCTATCGCGGAACCGACGTCAATCCCACCGGCGGTTCGGACGTTGCGACAACCGTCTTCGTCAAAGACGCGCGCTACGACAAGATGATGGAAGCATTCGGCGGCGTCGGCGTTCATGTGACCACGCCGGACGAGCTGAGCCGAGCCGTGAACAAGGCCATGGACTCCGGTAGGCCGACCCTCATCAACGCGGTGATCGATCCAGCGGCCGGCACCGAGAGCGGCAGCATCGGCAAACTCAATCCGCAAAGCGTGGTTCGCAAGAAATAACCTGAATCGTTTCGGGAGGGCCTCATAGATGGGCAAGGCGCTAGACGGCGTTCGCATCCTTGACTTCACGCACGTTCAATCTGGTCCGACGTGTACGCAGCTGCTCGCGTGGCTGGGAGCCGACGTCGTCAAGGTCGAACGCGCCGGCGAGGGGGACATAACGCGCGGCCAGCTGCGCGACATTCCCGGCGTGGACAGCCTGTACTTCACGATGCTCAACGGGAACAAGCGCTCGATCACGGTCGACGCCAAGCACCCGAAGGGGAAGGCCATCCTCGAAGCCCTGGTCAGGAAGTGCGATGTGCTCGTGGAGAACTTCGGCCCGGGAGCGCTCAACCGCATGGGGTTCACCTGGGAGCGGATCAACGAGATCAACCCCCGCATGATTGTCGCGTCGGTCAAGGGGTTCGGCCCCGGGCCGTACGAAGACTGCAAGGTCTACGAGAACATCGCGCAGTGCGCGGGTGGTGCGGCGTCCACGACCGGCTTCGATGACGGCCCGCCGGTGGTCACCGGCGCGCAGATCGGCGACAGCGGAACCGGACTGCATCTGGCCCTGGGCATCGTGGCCGCCCTGTATCAGCGCAACACGACCGGCCGCGGTCAGCGCGTGCTCGCCGCCATGCAGGACGGGGTTCTCAATCTCGCCCGCGTGAAGCTGCGCGATCAACAGCGGCTCGCGCGGACGAAGGTGCTGGAAGAGTATCCGCAATATCCCAACGGCACGTTCGGCGATGCCGTCCCGCGCGCGGGGAATGCGTCCGGCGGGGGGCAGCCGGGATGGATTCTCAAGTGTAAGGGTTGGGAAACCGACCCCAATGCGTACATCTATTTCATCACCCAGGCGCCAGTCTGGGAGAGCATCTGCAAAGTGATCGGGCACGAGGACTGGCTGACCGATCCGCGGTACGCGACCCCGAAGGCGCGGCTGACGCATCTGATGGAAATCTTCGGCCAGATCGAGGAATGGACCAAGACCAAGACCAAGTTCGAGGCGATGGACATCCTCAACGAGCACGACATCCCGTGCGGACCGATTCTCTCCATGAAAGAGATCGCGGAAGAACCGTCGCTGCGCAAGACCGGCACCGTCGTCGAGGTCGATCACCCCACGCGCGGCAAGTACCTCACGGTGGGCAATCCGATCAAGATGTCTGACAGTCCGTCCGACGTGAAGCGATCGCCACTACTCGGCGAGCACACCGACGAGGTCCTGGCAGAACTCGGCTTCGGAGAGGATCAGATCGCAGCGCTGCGCGCCGAAAAAGTCATCTGAAACGAATCGACAAGGCTCTGGGAACGACGATGCTCAACGACCGGACCGACGTCAGCCGTGTGCTGGATACAGTCAAAGCTGAGGGCCGCACCGCGCTCACCGCACCGGAGGGCAAGCTCGTGTGCGAGGCGTACGGGATCACTGTTCCCGAGGAAGGCGTGGTGACGTCGGCCGCAGACGCGGCGGCGATCGCAACGGCCATGGGCTTTCCGGTGGTGCTCAAGATCGTCTCGTCGGAGATTCTGCACAAGACCGAGGCGGGAGGCGTGCTGGTCGGCGTGAAAGACGCCGAGGACGTCCAGAAGGGCTTCGATACCGTCATCGCCAACGCGAAGAAGTACAACGCGAAGGCGAACATTCTCGGCGTCCAGGTGCAGCAGATGCTCGCCGGCGGCCAGGAGGTGATCATTGGCGCGGTCACCGATCCCGTGTTCGGCAAGCTGGTCGCCTTCGGTCTGGGCGGCGTCCTGGTCGAAGTGCTCAAGGACATCACGTTCCGTCTTGCGCCCGCGACGCAGGACGACGCGTTGTCGATGCTCGACGGCATCGCTGCGGCGCAGATCCTCAAGGGCGTCCGCGGTGCGGATCCGGTCAATCGCGACGCGCTCGCGACGATGATCCAGAACGTGTCTCGGCTCATCTCCGACCATCCGGAAATCGCGGAGATGGACCTGAACCCGGTCTTCGCCACCAAGGAGGGGGCGATCGCGGCCGACGTCCGGATCGTCGTCGATTTCTCGCCCGCGCTGGCGCGGTATCGCCCGAAGCACGAAGACATCGTGCGCGACATGAACCGCATCATGAAGCCGAAGGCCGTCGCCGTCATCGGCGCCTCGGCAGAGGCCGGCAAGATCGGCAACTCGGTGATGAAGAACCTGATCAACGGCGGCTACAAGGGGCAGATTTACCCGATCAACCCATCCGCCGGCGAGATCATGGGACTGAAGGCGTACAAGAGCGTCAAGGACGTTCCAGGTGATATCGACGTCGCGGTGTTCGCGATTCCGGCCAAGTTCGTCGCCGCGGCAATCGCCGAGTGCGGCGAGAAGGAGATTCCGGGCGCCGTCCTCATTCCGTCAGGGTTTGCCGAGACCGGCAACGTCGCGGGACAGCAGGAGATCATCGACGTTGGCCGCAAGTACGGCGTCCGCCTGATGGGTCCGAACATCTACGGTTTCTACTACACGTGGAGCAACCTCTGCGCGACGTTCTGTACGGCGTACGACGTCAAGGGCGATGCGGCGCTGTCGTCGCAGTCGGGCGGCATCGGGATGGCCATCATCGGCTTCTCCCGCTCGGCGAAGATGGGCGTCTCGGCCATTGTCGGTCTGGGCAACAAAGCGGATCTCGACGAGGACGATCTGCTGACGTTCTTCGAGCAGGATGACCACACGCAGATCATCGTGCTGCACTGCGAGGACCTGAAGGACGGCCGTGCCTTCGCCGAAGTGGCCAGGCGCGTGTCGAAGAAGAAGCCCGTGGTCGTGCTCAAGGCCGGACGCACCGCCACCGGCGCCCGCGCGGCCAGCTCACATACGGGCGCACTCGCGGGCAACGACAAGATCTACGACGATGTGTTCAGGCAGTCTGGCGTGATTCGCGCACGTTCGCTGCGCGAGATGCTCGAATTCGCACGCGCGCTTCCCATCCTGCCGACGCCCAAGGGCGACAACATCGTGATCATCACGGGCGCAGGCGGCTCAGGCGTGCTGCTGTCCGATGCGGTGGTAGACAACGGACTGTCGCTGATGACGATGCCGTCAGACCTCGATGCGGCGTTCCGCAAGTTCATCCCGCCGTTCGGTGCGTCTGGCAACCCGGTCGACATCACCGGCGGCGAGCCGCCGAAGACCTACCAGAACACCGTTCGGCTCGGGCTGGAAGACGAGCGGATCCACTCACTGATCCTCGGCTACTGGCACACCATCGTCACGCCGCCGATGGTCTTTGCGAAGCTGCTGGCCGAGATCGTCGAGGAGATGCGGGCGAAGGGCATCCACAAACCGGTCGTCGTGTCGCTGGCGGGGGATGTGGAGGTCGAGGAGGCGTCCGAGTATCTCTTCGCACACAAGATTCCGGCCTATCCCTATTCGACGGAGATCCCCGTGGACGTGCTCGGCGCCAAGTACAGGTGGGCGCGCGGTGCCGGATTGCTCTGACGTTTGGCCGTCGTCCACCGTCGCAGACGTGCGTAGCTTCCTCACGAATCACGTGGCGTCCTTGGTGTCGATGGACTTCTTCACCGTGCCGACACTCACCGGCCGCGTGCTGCTCAAGAGCTCAAGGTTCTTGGGCCGTGGGACTGTCAATAGTCTATAGCCTATCAAAATTACACATGTCGATAGTCTGTTGGCTATTAAATCTACATTTTGTGATATACTATGAACTATAAATTTGATGCGTTTCGATATGGTATAGGCTATGAAAGCAGCTCCGACATTCACTGCACGGTCCCGTTTACGATTGGGCGAGCGCTTCAAACAGATGGGCTCTGCTGACCAGTATGCGCCGCCGGTCCGCGGCTGGATTAAGGCGATCCGCGAAGCGCTGGGCATGACGACAACGCAGCTCGCAAAGCGCCTGGGCATTCGACAACCCTCGGTCGTCGCCTTGGAGCAATCAGAGGTCAGAGGCACCATCGAGCTCGCGACGTTGCGCCGCGTGGCCGCGGCGCTCGACTGCACCTTGGTCTATGCGCTAATCCCCAACAAGCCGCTAGAAGCGACCATTCGGGAGCGCGCCCGCGCGTTTGCGCGCCGACGGTGGAGACCGGTTGAGCACTCGATGCTTCTGGAGGACCAGCAGTTCAAACGAAATGACAGCGAGGCCGAGCTGGAGGACATCATTCGCGAAACGAACCCACGCCGGTTCTGGGATTGAGCAGTGTGAGCGATCTGTTCGAGGAACCGGACAACGCGACGCCTCTGGCGCCTGAAGAAAGGGACGCGCTGATCCCAGCACATATCACCTATCGGCGTGAGCTGAATGAAGCGGAGCAGGAAAACATTTACCGCGCGCAGAACTGGGCGCTCGCAACGCGTCGTGAGCTCTTGACCGAGAAATTCGTCAAAGACTTGCACAGACGAATGCTCGGCGACGTGTGGCGATGGGCCGGCAAGTTTAGAACTAGTGAACGCAACATCGGGATTCCCCACTGCGAAATCCCGATGGCGATGCGCCAGCTGCTCGGTGACGCGACTACCTGGATCAAGTACGGCTCCTACCCGCGCGACGAGATCGCTGTGCGCTTTCATCATCGGCTTGTGCAGATTCATCCCTTCCCGAACGGCAATGGTCGGCACGCGCGACTCATGGCGGATCTTCTCGTCATGCGTCTCGGCGGGGAGCGCTTTTCTTGGGGCAGCGCCGACTGGCAGAATGCCGGTGACCTGCGTACGCGCTATATCGCCGCCCTGCAGGCTGTCGACAACCACGATATCGCGCCGCTGCTGGCATTCGCCCGGTCGTAGACTTGCGCAGGCCACACGGTCGGCACGAACACTTCTGAGTGCGCGAGCATCGGGCCTTGGCTAGGCAACACTTCTGAGCGCGTCGACACCGCGGATCCACCTGATCAATGGGTTCCAACTGGCGCTGTAGCCTCGGCGGAGGCGGGCCCGAGGAGCCACTCAAATCAATACGGCACATGGCCAACCCGCAAGGCCTTCCACTCCTGCGCATCTCCGCAGTCGTCGACGGCTCCGCGGATCGCTTGGCCTGGGTTGCCCGGATTGTTTCGCTGCGCCACCGCCGCTTTGATATGCGCCAGCCTCGCCGGCGCTTTTTCTTCGTAAAACTGATGAAACTGGACGAACGCACGAGCAGGCCGCGTCACAAAAAAAGACGTCCTGGCGTGCACGCGTTAGACGGGTTCTGCGGTACATTTCGCTTGAACTCGTGAGAACGATCGCGGCGATCGCCGTTTCCCTTGTCCTGGGCGCGTTGTCCGGCAGTGCTCAATCTCCGGCACGCCCGCCGCAGCAGCGCCCTGCCCGCCTTGTACCCGTATCGGCCCATCAGACCCAGACGCCCGCGCCGCAGCGGAATGGCGTCGCGCGCTCGGCGGTCGAACGCGCGCCCGCCGATGCCGAGCTGACGACCGTCGTTCGCACCTACTGCCGCACCTGCCATAACGACAGAACACGCAGCGGGAATCTCTCGTTCGAGGGGTTTGACGTGGCAAGTGCTGCGCAAAACCCAGCGACCATCGACACGTCGGAAAAGATGATTCGCAAGCTGCGCGCGAAGATGATGCCGCCGCCTGGCAGGCCGCGTCCCGCGGGCGACACATTGCGCGCGCTCGCGGAGACGCTCGAAGCCACACTCGACAAGGCCGCCGCTGCCAACCCGAATCCCGGACACCGAACGTTCCAGCGTTTGAATCGTGCCGAGTACGCCCATGCGGTCCGCGATCTTCTCGCGCTGGACATCAACGCCGGCGACTTCCTCCCGCTCGACACGATGAGCGCAAATTTCGACAACATTGCCGACGTGCAGACTCTTTCGCCGACGCTGCTTGACGGCTACCTCAAAGCGGCCGCCGAAGTCAGCAGGCTTGCGGTCGGCAATCCCGCCGCCACACCTGTCGAGACGACGTATCCGAAGTCGAGAACCTACTCGCAGTGGGACCTGGTCGAGGGCGCCCCGTACGGCACGCGCGGCGGCATCTCCGTCGTCCACAATTTCCCCGCCGACGGCGAGTACGCCTTCAAGATGGCATTCCAGCACACGACCACCGGCGGCGTGTCTGGATCGACGACGAGAGGCGAGCAGATCGAGATTTCGATCAACGGCGAGCGCGTCGCGCTGATGGACATGGACCAGTTTGTCGCCACCCACGATCCGCAGGGCGTTAACCTGGAAACCGAAAAGCCGATTTTCGTCAAGGCGGGTCCGCAGCGCGTGTCCGCCGTCTTCATCCGCCAGTTCGACGGTCCCGTCGAGGACCTGCTCGCACCGCACGACTGGTCCATCGTCGACACCGAGATCGGTGACGGGGGCTATGGCATTACTGCCTTGCCGCACATGAAGGCGCTCGTCGTCGCTGGTCCGTCGAAGATCACCGGCGTGTCCGACACGCCGAGCCGCCGCAAGATCTTCACGTGCCACCCTGCGTCACGTGCGGACGAGCGCGGCTGCGCCGAGAAGATCCTGTCGCGACTGGCCGCGTCAGCGTATCGCCGGCCTGTCACCGCACCGGATGTCCGCGACCTGCTCTCGTTCTACGATGCGGCCGCCAAAAAAGATGGGTTCGAGATCGGCATCCGCACCGCGCTGCAGGCAATGCTCGCGAGTCCCGATTTCGTGTTCCGCTTCGAAACGTCCCGCGGCCGCGCGCGCAGGGGCGAGCCCTACCGCATCAGCGACGTGGCGCTGGCCTCGCGCTTGTCGTTCTTCTTGTGGGGCGCGCCTCCGGATCAGGGACTCGTGGAATTGGCCAGCCGCGGCAGGCTTTCCGATCCGGTGGTCCTGCGCGAGCAGACCGACCGCATGCTGCGCGATCCGCGATCAGAGACGCTCGCGACGCGCTTTGCCGCCCAGTGGCTGCGGCTGCAGGACATCTATCTCGTTCAGCCCGATGCCTTCTGGTTCCCGAACTTCGATTCGCAACTCGCAGATGCCATGCGCCGCGAGACCGAGCTGTTCTTCGACAATCTGGTGCGCGAAGACCGCAGCATCATGGATCTGTTCGAGGCCGACTACACGTTCGTCAATCAACGGCTGGCGCGGCACTACGGCATCCCGAACGTGGCCGGCGAGCGCTTCCAGCGCGTCAAGTACGTCGACGACACGCGCAGAGGAGTCCTGGGTCACGCCAGCGTTCTGGTGCTCACCTCAATGGCCAATCGCACCTCTCCCGTGCTGCGCGGCAAGTGGGTGATGGAGGCGCTGCTTGGGACGCCCCCACCGCCGCCGCCCCCTGACGTGCCCGATCTCGACGAGACGGCAGCTGCCAAAGGCGGCCGCCTCCTCACGACGCGCGAGCGCCTCGAGATGCACCGGGCGAATCCGACGTGCAGCGCGTGTCATCGCTTCATGGATCCCGTGGGCCTCGCGCTCGACAACTTCGACGTCACCGGCAAGTGGCGCATTCGCGAGAACGGCGCGCCGCTCGACACGCGCGGCCAGATGTGGGATGGCAGGGCGGTTGACTCTCCCGCTGATCTTCGCAAAGCCTTGCTCGAGTTCCCCGAATTGCTCGTCCGCAACTTCGCGGAAAACCTGATGGCGTATGCGCTCGGACGACGCGTCGAGTCGTACGACATGCCGACCATTCGATCGATCGCTCGTCAGGCGGCGGCGAAAGACTACCGCCTGTCCTCGTTCGTTCACGGTGTCGTGAACAGCCCGGCGTTTCTGATGCAGAAGGCAGAGTAGCTGGAGAAACCAATGTTTATCACCGGCAAGCACATTCCCCGCCGCACCTTCCTTCGCGACGCTGGAGCCGCGACGCTGGCGCTGCCGTTCCTGGATGCCATGCTTCCAGCTGCAGGGCGATCGACGGGGGCGGCGGCGGCCGCGCGCACCCGGCTCGTGTGCATCGAGATCGTGCACGGCGCCGCCGGTGCGAACGCGTGGGGCGCGACGCAGCATCTCTGGAGTCCGGCAGCGGCCGGGCGCGAGTTCAATCTCGCGCCGACATCGCTCGCGCCGCTCGAACCCTTCCGCGATCAGCTGACCATCGTCAGCAACACCGACGTGCGCATGGCCGAAGCGTTTTCCGCGCCCGAGATTGGCGGCGACCACTTCCGATCCAGCGCCGTGTTTCTGACGCAGTCACATCCCAAGCAGACACAAGGCTCGGATGTGTATGTCGGGACTTCGCTCGATCAGATGCATGCGCAGCGCTTTGGTCAGGACACGCCGATCCCGTCGATGCAGCTGTGTATCGAGAACATCGATCAGGCGGGAGGATGCGCCTATGGGTATACATGCGCGTACACCGACTCGATCAGTTGGTCGTCGCCGACGACGCCGCTCCCGGTGACGCGCTCGCCGCGCGTCGCGTTCGAGCAGCTGTTTGGCGTCGGCGGCACGGCGGCGGAGCGCGCGGCACGGACGAAAACGGACGCCAGCATCCTCGACTGGATGTCGATCCGCGTCGCGCAGTTGAAGCGTGACCTCGGCCAGGCGGACCGCACGCGCATGGATCGCTACCTCGATACCATCCGCGAGATCGAGCGGCGGATTCAACGTGTCGAGGCGCGCAACACCAGCGGCGAGCCGCGGGAATTGCCGGGTGCGCCATCCGGCGTGCCCGATTCGTTCGAGGAGCACGTCAAGTTGATGTTCGACGTGCAGGCGCTCGCCTTCGAAGCCGATGTGACGCGTGTGTTTTCGTTCAAGCTGGGACGCGATTCTTCCGCGCGCGTTTATCCGAACAGCGGCACCGACAAGCCGTTCCACCCGGCCTCCCATCACGGCGGCAACGAGAAATCGGTGCTCGACTTCGCCAAGATCAATCGCTACCATGTCAGCCTCCTGCCGTACTTCCTCGGCAAGCTCGAGGCAACCACCGACGGCGATGCGACGCTGCTCGACCAGAGCCTGATCATCTACGGTTCGCCGATGGCCGATGGGAACCTCCACAACCACCGCCGCTGTCCGCTGATCGTGCTCGGCCGCGCTGGCGGGAAGCTTGCCGGCGGCATCCACGTGAAGGCGCCGGATGGGACGCCCATGGCCAACGCGATGTTGACCCTGCTGCACACGCTGGGGCATGACGACATGGCGAGTTTCGGCGACAGTACCGGCGAGCTCGCGCTGTAACGAGGGAGGTCGAACATGAACCCGACGCGTTGGCGTGTCGTCGTGGTGATGTGCATGGCGTTACCGCTATCCGCACCTGGCGGCGGGACGCTGCTCGGTGCGCAGCAGCTCTCCGACTCCGCCGATGGCATGACGCCGCTTCACTGGGCGGCGCGTCGTGGTGACGTTGCAGCGGCCGTGCAACTGATCAAGGCCCGCGCGCAGCTCGAGGCGAGGACGCGCGTTGGCGATTACACGCCACTGCATGTCGCCAGCAAAGAAGGACACGGCGCCATCGTCCAGGCCCTCCTCGACGCGGGCGGCAACGCAAAAGCGGTCACGACGAGCAAGACCACGGCGTTGCATCTTGCCGCGGGCGCAGGAAGTGTGGACGCCGTTGCGCCGCTGCTCGATCACGGGGCAGACGTCAACGCGGGCGAAGGCGCGTGGGGGCAGACGCCGCTGATCTTCGCCGCGGCAAACAATCGCGTTGATGCGATCAGGCTGTTGATCAAGCGCGGCGCGAAGGTCGACCACGCAACGAGGACGCTCGATCTTTCGACCCAGGATGCCGCCGACCGCGCGGCGGAGCGCCGGCGCGACGCAGTGCTCGAGGGATTCCGCAAGTTGGTGCCCGAAAGTGAGCGCGCCGCGTGGCGGCCGACGCCAGGCCAGGTGCAGGCGGCAATGCGGGCGGCGCGCGAAGTTCAGGAATCGTCCGCAGGCGCGGATCGCTCCGCCGGCGAAACCGACTATCAGCAGACCCCGGGTGAAGCCGTCGCCGGCTACTCGGCAAGCGTCGGCACGCAGGGCGGCCTCACGGCGCTGCTGCACGCGGCCCGTCAGGGTCATCGCGACGCTGTGTTCGCGCTGATCGATGGTGGCGCAGATATCAACAAAGTGTCCGGCGATCACACCAGTCCGCTGCTCATCGCCACGATGAACGGCCACTTCGATCTTGCCCTGCAGCTGCTGAAGCGGGGCGCCGATCCCAACATCGCGAGCGACAACGGCGCGGTGCCGCTCTTTGCCGCGATCAACCTTCAGTGGGCGCCCCGTGCGCGTTATCCGCAGCCGCGAGCGCATGACCAGCAGGTCGCCACGTATCTCGACGTGATGAAGGCATGTCTCGAGGCGGGCGCGGACCGGAATGCGCGCGCCAGAAAGCACCTCTGGTTCACCTCGTTCAACTTTTGCTGTGCCGAAAACATGGCCGGCGCCACGGCCTTCTGGCGCGCCGCCTACGGCACCGACGTCGCGGCGATGAAGTTGCTCGCCGGATACGGCGCCGATCCGAACATTCCGACCACGGCGCCGGCGGCACGCGCGCGTCGCGGCGGCGGCGCTGCGCAGAAGGACCTGTCCGGCCTGCCGCCGACGCCCGAAGGCGGCCCGGCGGTGTTTCCGCTTCACGCGGCGTCAGGTGTCGGTTATGGCGAAGGGTTTGAATCGAACGCCCACCGCCACGCGCCTGACGGCTGGCTGCCGGCGGTGAAGTACCTGGTGGAAGAACTTGGCGCCGACGTCAACGCCAGGGATCACGACGGCTACACCGCCGTCCATCATGCCGCGGCGCGGGGCGACAACGAGTTGATTCTTTATCTCGTGTCCAAAGGCGCGGATGTCAAAGCGGTCAGCCGGCGCGGCCAGACGACGGCGGATATGGCGAATGGTCCGTATCAGCGCACGTCGCCGTATCCGGAGACCGTCGCGCTCCTCGAGAAGCTGGGGTCGAAGAACAATCACAACTGCGTCGGGTGTTGAGCGTTGTCGTCACGCCGACGGACGCCCCGCATCGTCCATGAGAGAGTTGAGCGGCGTGAGCGGACGACCGATGATCATCCGCATGATGACTACGTCCCGCCCGCAGCAACGCTATGACCATCGGCTCCGGGATCTTGTCCAGCGCACCGGGGACCTGACCATCGCCACGGATCTCGGTGTCCCGCGCTCGACGGTTGGAATGAGGTCGAGCCAGCCGATGCGCGCAAGGTGGAGGAGTGGCGACGTATCCGCAACGACGATCATGCGCCCGACGTGCGGCCACGTTCGAGCTTGGCAAGCGTCGCGAGATCATCGCGCAGATCGCTCGCCTCGTAGCGGACGACGGGCAGGCCGTGATCCCGGGCGAGATCGAGCAGACGATCAGGGGCGATGTCGAGGGCGGCGGCAGCGGCCCTCCAGGTCATTTTCTCGTGCCGCACCGCGTCGAGGACGAGCAGCACGCGCGCGCGCTCGGCGGCCTCGGGATCCGCGAGCGACGCCGGGACCCTAATCGTCAGCTCGACGGACTTGGTCTCCATAGCGCCAGTCTACCGCCGACGGCTCCTCGGTGGGTGCGGGGGCGCAGGCGAGCCCGGTCGATGAGGCCCTCGGCTCGCGTTGAGTGCCCGCATCTCCGCTGCGCATCCGTATTTCGAACGCGCGGAGAGCCCACGCCGTCCGCACTGCGCACCTGACGACCGTCGCGACGCCAGTGATTGCCGGCCGGCCACTCGGAGCGGTCTGCCACGTGGTCCATCGTGTGTGAGAAATAGCATACCGAACATCCGTGCTACGACGCGCGAATCGGTGGCCGACGATTCTGCGCGTTGACAAATGGACGCGCAACGGTATAAGCACATGCACACGCGTGACCGGGGAGCGTGAACGTCCGCGCCGGCGCGTGGGTGCTATGTCACCGACGGTACACTTCCGCGGCATTCGAGCCAGTATTCCCGCATTCGAACGGGCTGTGCCCCTGTGGGTGGCATCGGGGTTTCTTGTCGCGCACCTCGCGTTTCTGCCATCCACGCCCACAGGTGTCGACGCGGCGAATTTCGTTCTTGGCGTGCGGGATTTCGACGTCACGGATCACCGGCCGCACCCGCCAGGCTACCCAGTGTTTGTGGCGCTTGGGAAAGCGTCCGCCGTCGTGCTCAGGAGGACACTCCCGACTGCTGATGAAACACGCCTTGACACGTACGCTGTGGCGATCTGGAGCGTGGTGTTTGGAACACTTACCGTGCTCGTGCTGAAACACTTGTTCGCCGCGCTGGATGCCGTCAGCGGCCGCGCCGAATGGGCGGCAGCAATGGCGGTGACGTGCCCGCTGTTCTGGTTCAACGGAATGCGCGCCATGAGTGACGTATCCGGTCTGGCGGCTGCCTCCCTGGCGCAGGCGCTCGCACTTTTCGCGATCTCCGGTGCACGCGAGGGGGAGCATTCGGCGTCAAGACGACTTGTGATCGGGGCATTCGTCACCGGCGTTGCCGCTGGTGTGCGCTCACAAGTGATCTGGCTCGCGCTCCCGCTACTGATTGCCGCGTGCATTGTGCATGTCAGAACGCTCGGCACGCGCGCGGTACTCCTGGCCGTGCTCGCGCTTACTGTCGGCGGGCTCGTGTGGAGCGTCCCGCTCGTAGCGACGACCGGCGGTCTTGACGCCTACGTCGCGGCGTTGACGGCGCAGGCTGAAGAAGACGTCGCGAGCGGTCACATGTTGGCGACGCATGGCGACGCCGCAATGACGCTGGACGGGATCGTGCGCACTATGGCGTATCCCTGGGCCAACAAGTACCTTGCGGGTGCGGTTCTCGGGCTCGCGACGATCGGCGCCATTGCAACCATCGCCACTTCTCCATCCACGGCGCTCTTGCTGATCCTGGCCTTCGGCCCGTATGCAATCTATCACCTGCTCTTTCATGACACCGAATTCCTGCGCTATGCACTCCCGCTGGTCCCCGCAACCGCCTATTTGGCCGTACGAGGCGCAGACGCTCTCTCTCGCGACGCGCGCGCCGTGGTGCTCATAAGCCTCGTGATTGGATCATTGTGCGTCGCCGTTCCTGCCACCGCGCGCCATGGGCAGACGGGCAGTCCGTCGTTGCGCGCACTGAAAGACGTTCGTGCCGCGATGGCGCACACCGATCCACCGCCGATACTCGCGATGCATCACGCCGTGTCCCGAGTGACGCGTCTGGAGCCGCTCCCCCCATCCACTCTCGCTTCCCCGCCAGGTCGCGAGTGGCTCGAGCTCGTGAAATATTGGCGCGATGGTGGCCAGGCGCCTATCTGGTTTCTGGCCGAACCTGAACGGACCGATCTGGCGCTCATTGATCCTCACGCACGTCGTCTGGTGCGCAGCTACCGCCTCCCAGTGGACCGCCGGTTCTTCATGAGCGGCTCGCGCCCGTCTGGTGTTGACTGGCTCGCAATCAACCCACCCGGCTGGTTCGCCGCCGAGGGATGGGCGCTAACACCAGAGAGCGGCGGCGTTGCGGCAGAAGCCGGACGGGGACCCGCGTTCGGCGGCGCGACCGCCTACGTGCGACGACGGGATGGACCCGCAGTGTTGATGATCGGAGGTCGTCACCTCCTGAAAGGCGGGCCGGCGGCGAAGTTCGAACTGTTGCTCGACGGGCGGACCCTGGACGAGTGGATCGTTCCGCCTGATCCGGGATCGTTTCTACGGTTCATGCGGCTCTCCCAGCCCGGCGTGCGTCGCATGAGCGCCGGTGCGAACGCGGCGTCGGCGCAAAGGTCGTCGGCCGCGCCCGAGGCACCGTCGGAACGATACGCGCTGGTGCAAGTGCGCAGCAGTACGACCGTGCCTGGCAGCACGCAGGTTCGGACCTCGGTCGAGCAGTTCGATGTTCAAAGTGTCGACCAGGTGGTGGCCGGATATGGCGAGGGGTGGTTCGAGCAGGAGTATGACCCCGACGCGGTGCGGCATTGGCGCTGGATGGGTCCGCGTGCAGTCCTGAAGATCCATCACGCCGACCAGGATCTAGTGGTCAAGGCGGAGGGCTACGCGCCGGTCTCCTCGCTTGGCGGCGCTGCGACCCTCACGGTCCGCTCTGGCGACGCCGTCGTGCATCGGAATGTTGTTTCCGGCGCTTTCAGCCTGCATTTTCAGCTTCCAGCCGCGACGCTCGCGCGGTCTGCTGGAGAGGTCGTTTTCGAGAGCGATCGGACGTTTGTGCCAGGCGGAGAAACGAACGATCGCCGCACACTGGCATTGCG
>DATKDY010000176.1:0-2507 GCA_035512515.1 Vicinamibacterales bacterium | reverse complement strand
GCCGCGCGATTTCAGCCTCTCATTTTCTACCGCGGGCGGCCGGCCGCCCCGTCGGCGCCCTGTCGCTGACCGGTGACTCGATGTACAGCGATCTACGGAGTCAACACGTGACGCTTCTCGCCGCGCTGGAGCGACAGTGAGGTCCCACTTCGCTTCGCGAGCACATGCACGGCTGGTTCAGTCCGTTCGTTCATCATGACGAGGCCGGAGCCCGCCTCCGATGCCCCTAGCTTGAGCCGAATCGTCCCATTCGCATCCCGGAGGCGAAATAGGACCTCTCCGTTGTCCTCCACGTTGAGCTGAGCGCGGACGCGACCTCGACTGTCGACGAGCTCGATTGCCTGGGCGCGCAGCACTGCGGAATCCGTTTGCGCAACGGCGGGCCGCTGACGCACGACACCGACGGCGATCAACAGGGCCATTCCAATGAACGCAACGGCGAGTCGTTGGATCTTCATGTTTACCATCCGCGAGAACAGTATCGGCCAACGCGACGCTCATGAGCAAAATCGTGGCAAGCACCGGCCACTGAGGCTGCCGAGGCAACGAGCGCGCGAACCGTGGCACCACGTGCCCATTAGATGCCGGTCGAGCGCGACTCGTTGAAAGCTTGCCCGTACGGGCCACGCCAGTTTGGCGATCTTGTTCTCGCTAGGTCACACGGGGGCCTGCCTCGGCCACGACGTGAGCCAGCGTTGCAGCGATCCCTGCGATTCGCTGGACGGGCCGCCAGCGAGCAGGGCATCCACACTGATGTCTTCGTCGAGCATCATAACAATTGCGCCAGGCGAGGGCTGCGAGGCGCCGCTACCGCAGCCCAGCGCTGTCGGCTCCATTACGCCGGTAGAGAGGCGCAAGGCGAGCTCCACCCTGCGCCGCCGTTGCGAGGGGATCGAGCAGAAGTCTCTGGACGTCTTCGGGGACGTTTATGTGCGCGGTGACCGTGGGATGCAGAGTCAGAGGCGGTGAGGCCACGAGATCCGGAAGGAGTGTGAGCGCGTCCAAGTCATCGTTGAGGTGAGGCCGGGCGCCGCAGTGGCGAGCCTGGCACCGCACCCGCGGGAAGCACTCCCGATAGCGGCACACCCGCCCGATGTACTGTCCTGCCTCGTCGGCCAGGAAAATATCGGCTGTCGAGTTTATCCCCTGCGCTCGACCCTGAAGGCGCCGCCCCAGGCGGGCGAGGGGTCCGAGGTCGATGTCGCCCAGGATGGACACCAGGAGGTCAGCGTCCTTCGGGCGTGCTTTCGAGCTGAGCAGGGATCCCAGCATCGCGATACGCACGACGCCGGCGACATTCCTCGCGCTCTGCACGAAGTCGAGGACCAGGTGCAGGAGGGTCTCCCGGACCTCGGCCGACGATCGCTCGCCGTACTGCCACTCATCATCCGGCACGCGACGGTGATGTCTCACGCTATCTCTCCCCACGCCCGCAGGTTGGTGGGCCCTCTAACGCCCGGCGCGCTGCTGCACCGCATCGAACAAAACGCGGCGGAACGGGCGATGCGCGCCAGCGCGGGACGCGGAAGACGTCCCCCTCCCTCGACAGGCGCTCGTACACCCTCGTTAGGAAGTGCTGTGTGACCGACAAATCGACTCGAGCGGCTAGGAGAACGCGTAATTCAATGTGAAAGGATGCTCCATGCCGTGTCCAACTGCCGAGGTGCCATCACCCGAGAGACCCAGGAGATCCCCAGTTGCGGAGCCCGGAATTACAGAATAGGACTCCTTTGCCTGTCCGCTTTCGAAACTGCCAGTGCGTTGGAGTACGAAGGTGCCGGTCCTGTCGGCGATGCGTCCAACCACCCGCTCGAGGCCCACGAACGTAGCGGAGCCGTCGTCGCGGTACATCATCAGGTACTCGACGTGCGCTTCCCCTTCGATATCCCCAGTGTAGGTCTTGGTCACGCTGGCGCGAGTGAGTCTTGGCTGGTCAAGACCTTCACTATAGGGCTTTTCATCCCAGCTCTTGATGGCGAATCGAGCATTCGCGCTTGTCTTCATGTGGCCTGCCAGGCGGAGGAAGAGATCGTCGAGCATCGATAACAGGCGCGGAGACATCGTGACGCGGCCTAACGGATCGCGCTCAAGCTGCGGCGCGCTGGAGATAGATTCATTCCCTGATCCACGCGCGCCGCCCGCTTCAAGCGCTTGTGAGGCGGCTGACTTGGCACGGGAGCCTCATAGCGGCCAATCGCGCAGGATCCGCTCGGTTTCCTCCGCGTGCGTGCTCTCATCCCGAATCATATCTTCGAGCTGGACCACCAGACCCTTGTCGCCGACCTCCTCCGCGTCCTTGGCGCGCTGGGTGTAATCGGCGGTCGCTTTGCGTTCCGCTTCGAGTACCGCCTCGAGCATTTGGCGATTCGACCTTGCGGCAGGGACGGGTCGCGGCTGGGTCGTCGGCTCGCCACCCAGTGCTACAATTTTGTTGGCGAGAAACTGCGCGTGAGTTTGTTCGTCGACGACCTCGGCCAGGAAGAACTGGGCCAGCTGTGGCCGATAGG
>DATKDY010000175.1:0-32012 GCA_035512515.1 Vicinamibacterales bacterium | reverse complement strand
CGACACCGTGACGCCCCAGGGGTTGGACCGATGGTCGATCAGCCGCTGCAGCTCCGCCTCGATGCGCTCGCGGCCGCGGAGCAGATCGGTCAGCGTGGTGCGGCCGATGATGTCGCGCAGTGCGGTCTGTGCGGCCCAGCTCACGGCCTGAGGGTAGTCCTGCACTTCGAGGGCGGCCTTCTCGGCGTCGTGGACCATCCAGAAGAGCACCGCGTCCACGTTGACGGGCACCGTGTCGGCGGTGAGGGTCTGCTCGGCGGCGAAGGTGGTCGTGATCGTCCGCTGATCGATCCACGCCGACACGTTGTCGACGAACGGCGCCACCCAGAAGAGACCTGGTCCGCGCAAGCCGACAAACCGGCCCAGGCGGAGGACGACGGCGCGCTCCCATTGCTGCGCGATGCGCGGCGCCGGCATCAGCAGCAGACCAACGATTGCCATGCCGATGAGCGGTATCCAGGTGCCTGCGGCGGCGAGTGCCATGCCGCCGATACCGAGACAGGTCAGCAGCAGAGTCAGCGACACGATGTTGATTCGAAGGCGCGGCGTCTGGAGATGAACGCGCTCCTCGGGTGGACGACGGAAACTCACCACGGCCATCATTGTTCTCTCCCTCCGGTCTGCTGCGCAGCCAGTGCCGCGCTGATGTCTTCCAGGGTGAAGCCCGCCGCATCCGCTTCGGCGAGCATTCGGGTCACAAATGCGCGCAGCCGCCGTTCGTGCTCGCGCGGTGGCCGTGCCCGTCCCGGGCTGGCGGTGACAAACGATCCGACGCCGCGGCGCGTCTCGATCACCCCCGAGCGTTCGAGGTCTGTATAGACGCGCGCCACGGTGTTGGCGTTGACCCGCAGATCGACGGCCAGTTGACGGACGGTAGGCAGTTGGTCGCCTTCGCGGAGGCGCCCGACGGCAATGGCCGCGCGCAGGCCGCGTTCGAGCTGCGCGTAAATTGGTGTCCGATCACGAGGGTCAACCGCGACGACGGCCATGGCTAGACCGTTTGTACTAGTACATTAGAACAATGTCAAGCGCGGCTCGAACTCGTCGCTTGCATACGCCCGGTATGCGCGCTCCTCGCGCCTTGCCGGGCGGGCGCCTCGACGCTCACGGCGGCAACTCTATTTCGACCAGGATCCTAACGATCGCCAGGTCATCAATTTCGTCGCGCCGCGACGACCTTGATGATTACGAGGCATCGGCCGCGCGACAACCCGTTACAGACAGAGAAAGACGCGGAGCCGGTTCAACTCCTCGTCGAGCGCCGCTCGGAACGCCCGCTCTCGCGGTGGACGTGATGCGACATAACCAACATCAGCGTCCATCGCCCCGCGCTTTACCGACACGTTCGCCCAGCCGATGACGCGGTGCCGCCATAGCAGCGGGAATGCGTAGTACCCCAGCTTGCGTTTCGCAATGGGCGTGTACGCTTCGAAACGATAGCCCCAGCCCCACAGGATCTCGAACCGGCGGCGATCCCAGACGACGGGATCGAACGGCGCCAGGAGTCGCACGGTCTCGCCGGTAGCGGCGGGTGCCGGCCTCGGCTCCTCCAGCCAATACCAATCGACGCCCTCGACCCGGGCATGCCGGAGCCGGCGCGTGGCGCGTTGCAAAGCTGAAGACAGTTCGCCCCCCCACTGCGGCACGGCGTAGCGAAGCCGTCTCACGAGCGACGAGAGGCTGGCGGCGGGCAGCGGCGCGTACTTGCGGATGATGACGTCGACGAGCGCGTCGAGACGCGCGCGGCGAGTGGCCGCGTCGCGAGGCGCGGGGGGATGCTCGTGGATGCCGTAGATGCGAATCCCGTTCTCGCGACGAACCACCCGTAGCAGTCCCCGGTAATGCATTGCCTCCAGCAGGTGTGTGGTTGCGCTCGAGGAACCGCCCCAATAGTTGGTCACCGTGCCATGTGAGAAGTGCACATCGACTTGGCGCGGGTGAACGGCTCCGCGCGCGCGAACGAAGGCGAGTAGCGTCTTCACCTGCCGGCCGCGCCCTGCCGTCCATGGCGCCGGGCCTCCGCGCGGGTGCATCAGCCTCTGCACCGCGCTGGTCACGAACCCGTAGTTGACGAAGACGTCTTCGTGGACGTCGAGTTCGCTATAGCCGCGTTCGAGATCGCCTGCGCGGTATCCGGCGACGCGATGACGCAGCGTCAAGTCCTGGGCACGTGCCGGCGCGCGAATCGGATCCGCCTGCACGAACCCGAGCGTGTCGAGCGCCTGCTGCAGTGTTGTGGGGGAGAAGAGGCTTTGCGCGACTGCGGCGCGTCTGAGGTCGTCGAGCGTCACTGGGTCAATTATCCAAGTAACGCGGGCGGGGCTAGTCCCCTGCCCGATGACGCAGTAACGTCTCGAAATCAGCCATCAGGTCGCGCCCGCGATGGTAGCCCCGAGCCTCGATGTGCTGCAGTGCCCGTCGCGCCATGGCCAACTCGTCGGACGTCGCGACGCGCAGGAGGGCGCGAAGATCGACGAGATCCTGCGGGCGTGATTCATCGTCGCGCGACAGGATCTTCAGCGCAATGAGATGCCCGATCCGGGCGACGCGAATCCAGAATTGTTGCAGCAGCTCCACCGGTTCGGCCGCTTCCACGACCTCGCGCTCAATGCCAGACGAGGCGAACAGCAAATCGATCACAGGTGCATGTCGTCCATCCGGACGACTGAGTCGGACGGTGGCGAGGCGATTGACCGCTTTCTGCTCGACCGCGCTCTGGACGCCATATCCCGACGTCTGCAGGCGCCGCACCAGGGCCTCAGCCTCTTCGTCGGTCGCCACGGCCAGATCGGCGTCACGGGTGAATCGCGGTTCGGTGTGCGCAGAAACGGCCAGATCACCGATCAGCGCACACGACGCGCCGGCGTTCGTGAGCGCCTGGTGGACGCCGCGCAGTGCGGCCTCGAGGGGTGTCACGCGAATCGGGTCTTGACGTCGACAGAACGGCGGGAACAATCGCCGAACTCGGCACCCGGCCGCTCGCGGAGCCACTGGTTGAGCCGTCGCGCGATCTCCTCGTCGCTCGCGTCGGGGTCGCGGCGGCGCAGATTCTGCCGCATGAGGTCGATCCCTGTTTGGAACAGGTCGAGCGTCGCAACAAACGCGGCGCTCAACGACGGACGATCTGACTGCATCGAGGAACCAGCCATGTGACGATGGACGGAAGACGCCTCACCTTGGTACTTTACGAGCTTCCGGGAATCGTGGCGCATTCTACTGCCGTTGGGGCGTCAGCGTCGCAACAATTCCCGGAGAACGCGAAAGGTCGCGGACCGCTCGCGGCCACTCTCAATGAAGCGTTCAAGCACGGGGTCCGTGACGCGCACACGCCGCAATGGTTCCGCCGCCACGTTGGTCGTCGCGCAAAGAAGGAATCCAGCCACGATCGTGAGCCGCATGGCGCACCTCCGATGCGGCCCACGGTGCGCTCACAAAATTCAGGTCTCAACGCGTAAACTACTGCACGACCATGACATCCGCTGTTTGCGGTAGGGCACCGTGCTTTGCCGTCGTGCGATGTGTGTTCGCCGTCGGTGCGCCGCGGCGAGCGCCCCCGTACGCGGGGCAGTCGCGCCCGCGGCTGTGTCCGCGGTGGTAGGCTCGTGACGAGGAATGGAGCAGCAAAGAGATGAACGATGTGCCGATGTGGCAGCGGCCGCTTCGCGTCGCGCCCGACATGACCGTGGCAGCGCTTGTGGACGAGCTGTCCTACAGCTCCTTTGGCGCACGGCGGGTCGCGCGCGCCTGCCAGCTCGCCTCGCGCTGGGCATCCAACCCTCAGTTACGCGTGATCATCACCATCTCTGGTGCCCTGTCGATCGCTCAGCAGACTTCGATCGTGGCGCAGCTCATTGGCGCCGGGAAACTGCACGCGGTGATCACGACGGGAGCCGTCGTGACCCACAGCCTGACCCAGGAGGCGGGCGGGCGGCGTCGATCGGTCGGGCCGGAGGAGTCGGACGAGGCACTTGCGCAAGGCGGGCTGAATCGGGTCTTCGACACCATTGAAAGCGACGACAACCTGTCGCTCCTCCACGCGCTCGTTACCGAGCTGTCCGCCGCAGAGTTGCGTGGAAACGTCGGCTCCGTCGACATTCTTCGCGCACTGGGAACCTCGTCCCGGCTGCGGGGAGAAGGGCTGGTCGCCGCGGCGGCCCGGGCCGAGGTCCCGATTTTCGTGCCGGCACTCTCAGACTCGGAACTGGGCCTTCGCCTTGCTCGCACCGTCCGCGCCGGCACGTCGTGGACCTACGATGGCTTCGCCGACCTTCAGCGTTTTGCGGACTGGCTTCGGCGCGGAACAGACTACGCGATCCTCTCCCTCGGCGGCGGCGTTCCCCGCAACTGGGCCCAGCAGATGTTTGCGGAAGTCAACGATCACGGGGCTGGCGAGGGGCCGCGGTTGGTGACCGGGATCCGCATCTGCCCCGACACAGAGCCGCTCGGCCACCTCTCAGGCAGCACGTTTTCCGAAGCGCGCAGCTGGCGCAAGATCCCGGCTTACGACGACCGCCGGTTCGTCGAGGTTCCTCTGGACTTCACGCTCGTGTTTCCGCTGCTTGCGATCTCGATGCTGCAAAACGGCGCCGCACACGGCGTGCCGCTACCGCGCCGCGCGAGTGGCTGACCAGTTCGAACCTTCAATCCGGTCGCCCACGACCTTGCCGACGAGATCCGTGCTGCCGCCATTGAGCGTGAGGTGATTGCCGCGCAGCTTCCCGCTGACCGCGACCGCTTTGCCCTCCGTCGTCAACGTGCCCTTGACCACCTGAAACTCCTGCGTCAGGGTCAGTTCCCCCTGCGGCGTCTTCCACGTTCCGGCCACCCTGGCCGGCACATAGTAAAGCAGCGACGTGCACCAGCTGGCGCAGTCGCCCTGGATGGTCTCGGTTTTGTCGGCTTCCCAATCAGGAATCGCAAAAGTGTTGAGCACCAGACGCGACCCCGGCTCGAGCGCCAGGAACTTGTCGGTCAACTTGCGCAGGTTGTCCGGCAACAGGAACAGCGCCATCACGGTCGCCTTCGAGATGTCGGCGGCGTACATATCCCCCTCGATGAATTGGGCCTTGTCGGCCACGCCGGCCTCGCTCGCCATCCGGTTCGACAAGGCGACCATGTCAGGGTTGTATTCGACGCCGATGGCCACCGCGCCACGCCTGGCGGCGGCGACGATGTTGCGCCCGTCACCAGAACCGAGATCCATCACCACGTCCTTGGGCGTGACCTGGGCCATGTCCAGCATCTTCTCGACCAGTTCAGGCGGCGTCGGCACCCAGACGACGTCCTTGCCGGCCTGACCGACGACGGGCTCGAAGGGCTGCTGTTGCGCGAAGGTGGTGGTCGCGACGGCCAGCAACGCGACACCAATCGGAAACATCACAACGTTCTTCATGACTCAGGCACCTACGAGCGTGGGTTCATAGGCCAGAATCGCACGCAGCGCGCGCTCGACCTCGGCAGTGGTGAGGCCTTTGCGCCGGGCGTAGTCCTCGACCTGGTCGGGCCCCACGCGTTGGATAACGAAATACTTCGACTGCGGGTGCGCGAAATACAGTCCGCTCACCGACGCGGCGGGAATCATCGCACACGTTTCGGTCAACTCCATACCTATACGACGGGCCCCCAGCAAATTGAACAGCCGGACCTTTTCGCCGTGATCCGGACAAGCAGGATAGCCGAACGCCGGGCGAATACCGCGGTACTTTTCAGCGATGAGCTCCTCACGCGACAACTGTTCAGCTGACCCGTAGCCGAAATCACGGCGGGCCTGCGCGTGCAGATACTCGGCGAAGGCCTCCGCCAGCCGATCGGCCAGCGCCTTGACGATGATGGCCGAGTAGTCGTCGTGCTCGGCTTCGAATCGGCGCACGAGATCGTCGATGCCGTGACCGGCCGTCACGGCGAAGGCGCCGATGTAATCAGTGACGCCGCTTTCGACCGGTGCGACGAAGTCGGCGAGCGAGCGATTGGGCTTGTCGTCGGCAATGACTTCCTGCTGGCGCAGCATCGGGAAGCGAGCGATCACCACTGGCGCATCTCCTGCCCCGGCTGCGTCGGCGGACAACCCGCCGTCGATTTCGGTTGAAACGGGCTGATACAGGACGATGTCGTCGCCGTCGCTGTTGGCGGGCCAGAAGCCATACACGCCGCGGGCGCGGAGGAGCTTCCCGCTCACGATGCGATCGAGCAGCGCCTGCGCGTGGGCGTAGAGGTCGCGCGCGGCCTGGCCCTGCTCCGGGTGATCGAGGATGGCGGGGAAGCGGCCTTTCAGCTCCCACGCAGCGAAGAAGAACGTCCAATCGATGAACGGCACCAGCTCTGCGACATCCACGTCCACGCTGCGTGCGCCGGTGAACGCCGGCACCGCGGGCTCGCAGGTCAGCTTCAGCCGATTCTTTCTCGCATCGGCATAGGTCATCGTCGGACGCGTGTGCCGGGAGCTGTACTGCTCGCGCAGCGTGTGCTGCTCGTCACGATTCGCCTGAGCGAAGGCCGCGCGCTGATCGTCGCTGCTGAGGCTGGACACGACATCGACGACTCGTGACGCGTCACGCACGTGCACCACCGGCGGGCCATACTCGGGTGCGATCTTCACGGCCGTGTGCTGCCGGCTCGTGGTCGCACCGCCAATCAGGAGCGGGACGCTGAAGCCGCGCCGCGTCATCTCCTGCGCGACGTAAACCATCTCGTCGAGCGATGGCGTGATGAGACCGCTCAGCCCAATCATGTCCACCTTGCGGTCAATCGCTTCCTGCAGGATGCGGTCGGCCGGCACCATGACGCCGAGATCGGTGACGTCGTAGCTGTTGCAGCCGAGCACGACGCCGACGATGTTCTTGCCGATGTCGTGGACGTCGCCCTTGACGGTCGCCAGCAGGATCTTGCCCTGCGCCCGGGCGTTCGCGCCGGCGGCCAGCTTCTCGGCCTCCATGAACGGCTGCAGGTACGCCACGGCGCGCTTCATCGCCCGCGCGCTCTTGACCACCTGCGGCAAAAACATCTTGCCGGCGCCGAACAGCTCGCCGACGATCTTCATGCCGTCCATCAGCGGCCCTTCGATCACGGTCAGCGGGCGTCCGTATTTGACGCGTGCTTCTTCCGTGTCCACCTCGATGAAGTCCACGACGCCGTGCACCAGCGCATGGGCCAGCCGCGCCTCGATGGTGTCTTCGCGCCACTCGAGGTTGGTCGCCCGCCTGGTGCCGGAACCCTTGACCTGCTCGGCAAAGGTGACCATCCGCTCCGTGGCATCCGGGCGCCGGTTGAAGATGATGTCTTCGACGTGCTCCAGCAGATCCTTCGGGATGTCTGCGTAGACAACGAGCTGGCCGGCATTGACGATCCCCATGTCGAGACCGGCCTTGATGGCGTGAAACAGAAACGCCGAGTGGATGGCTTCCCGGACGACGTCATTGCCGCGGAACGAGAAGGACAGATTGCTGATGCCGCCGCTCACCTTCACGCCGGGACACTGCTGCTTGATGAGACCGGTGGCCTCGATGAAGTTGCGGCCGTATTCGTTGTGCTCCTCGAGTCCGGTCGCAATCGCCAGCACGTTGGGGTCGAAGATGATGTCCGACGGGTCGACGCCCGCCTGCCCGGTCAACAACCGATACGCGCGCGCGCAGATGGCGACCTTGCGCGCGACGGTCTCGGCCTGGCCCTGTTCATCGAACGCCATCACGACCATCGCGGCGCCATAGCGCCGAATCGCGCGCGCTTTGGCCAGAAAGTCCGCTTCGCCTTCCTTCAGGCTGATCGAGTTGACGATGGCCTTGCCCTGCACGCACTTGAGGCCGGCCTCGAGCACCGACCACTTCGAGCTGTCGATCATGATCGGGATGCGCGCGATCTCCGGCTCGGTCGCGATGTAGTGCAGGAATTCCGTCATCGCGCGCTCCGAGTCGAGCATGCCCTCGTCCATGTTGACGTCGAGGATGTTGGCGCCGCCGCGGACCTGTTCGAGCGCCGCGTCCGAGGCGCCGGACCAGTCGCCGGCGAGCACCAGGCGGGAAAAGCGCTTGGACCCGGTGACGTTCGTGCGTTCGCCGATCATCTGGAAGTTGCTGTCGGCAGACAGCACGAGCGTCTCGAGGCCGGAGTAGCGTGACCGTCCGTGGAACGGGGTGTCGCGGTCGGCTGGTCGCGGTCGCGGCGTCACGCCGGCCATCAGGGTGGCGACGGCGCGAATGTGATCGGGCGTCGTGCCGCAGCACCCGCCGATGAGGTTGACGAAGCCGCTGGTGGCAAACTCGCGGAGCAGCTCCCCGGTTTCATCGGGCAGCTCGTCGTATTGCCCGAAGGCATTGGGCAGACCCGCATTGGGATAACAGCTCACGTAGCAGGTGGCAATGCGTGCGAGCTCGGCCAGGTACGGGCGAATCTCGCGCGCGCCGAGGGCGCAGTTGAGCCCGATACTGAACGGTCTGGCGTGCTCCATCGACACGTAGAACGCGTCGAGCGTCTGGCCTGACAGCGTCCGGCCGCTGCGGTCGGTGATGGTGACCGAAATCATCAGCGGCAGGCGTACGCCGCGCTGTTCGAACGCCTCCAGGATGCCGACGATGGCGGCCTTGGCGTTGAGCGTGTCGAAGATGGTTTCGAGCAGGAGAAGGTGGGCGCCACCATCGATGAGGCCGAGCGCCTGCTCGGCGTAGGCCGCACGCATCGCGTCGAAGGTCGAGGCGCGGAACGACGCGTTGTTGACGTCGGGCGAAATCGACAGCGTCCGGTTGGTCGGTCCCAGCGAGCCGGCGACAAATCGTGGCCGCTCAGGCGTCCGCGCCGTCCATTCGTCGGCGACGCGGCGCGCGATGCGGGCCCCCTGCACGTTGATCTCGTAGGCAAGCGACGGCAGGTCGTAATCCGCCTGCGAGATCGTCGTGGCGGTGAAGGTGTTGGTCTCGATGATGTCGGCGCCGGACTCGAGATATTGCGCGTGGATGCCGGCGATGTCGTCTGGCCGCGTCAGCACCAGCAGGTCGCTGTTGCCCTTGAGGTCCTTCGGATGGTGCTTGAAGCGCTCGCCGCGGAACTGCTGGTCGGTGAGCTGGAGACGCTGAATCATCGTGCCCATGGCCCCGTCGAGCACGAGGATGCGAGTGGAGAGGAGGTGATGGAGAACGGTCGTGGTGTCCATTAGTGTTTTGATTTCGCTTTCCGGCGTGTCCCGCTGGCGACGAGGACCGTAAAAGGATCGCCGGCCCCGCGTGATCCGACGGCCACCTTGACAGCGGTGAAGCCGGCGCCAGTCAACAGTTCCGCGAGCGCCTGGTCGGTAAAGCCGAGCTGCCGATCGCCCAGCTTCTCGCGGACCCAGGTTTCCTCGTGGGCGCGCAGGTCGAGCACGAGCACCTTGCCGCCGGGCCGCAGCACCCGGGCCGCCTCGGCCAGCGCCTGGGCCGGGTCGGCCGCGTGATGCAGCGCCTGCGAGAGCAGCGCGACATCGACGCTCGCCGCGCCGAGCGGGAGCTTCTCGAGCTCGCCGCGCTTGAACACGATATTGGCCGCGCGCCGGCGCCCGGCCAGCGCCCGGGCCTTCTTCAGCACGCTGGACGACCGATCGACGGCCACCACCCGCCGGGCCCATCGTGCCACTTCGATGGTGAGGTAGCCCTCCCCGCAGCCGATGTCGACGACATCGGCCGGCGGCAGCAGGTGCGCGAGCGCACGGGCCCATGCGGCCCAGCTGCGGCCGGGCACGAGCTGTCGTCCGTCGCGCGTGTCTGGCCCGGCATGCTGATCGAAATTTTCGCGGCGGAGCCGCAACACTTCCTGTAGCCTGGCATCGTCCGCCCGGAGGGCCGCGGCCTGATGGGCGATGGCAAACTGCGATTCGAGCAGGGGCCAGAGCGGACCGTGACCGTTGTCCCGCACGGCCGGGGAGAGCCGGTAATAGGTATACGCGCCGTCACGTTCCTCGCTGACGAGCCCCGCGTCCTCGAGCAGCCCGAGATGACGCGAGACGCCGGACTGGGCGAGGCCCAGCACGCCGGTGAGCTCGGTGACGTTGAAGCGATCGTGTGCGAGCACGCGCAGGAGCCGCAGCCGCGCTTCGTCGCCGAGGAGCCGAAAGAGCGCCGACGCGTCTTTCATATCTATGAATCTACATGAACTGATGCGTCAGCGCCAAGTTCCCAACCGCCAGGACCATCAGTTCAAAACCCGAGGTTCGACGCCCGTCCCCCCGTTGAACTTCGGGTTTTGAACTGGGCTGCTTGGCGATTGGGCACTTGTCGGTGCTACTATCTGTGGTTCCGAAGTGGCTTGGAATCGCTGAGCCGCGAATTGTTACGCAGACGTCACACTCTGCTTTGAAAGAAGGGCTCTGGCTGGACGAACGCGCCGCCGGAGGCGAACCACCATGGGACTTCTCGAGAAGCTCCGCCCGCAGCCGAAACACAAGCACGCCGACCCCGCCGTTCGACTCGAAGGCCTTCACGACATCGACGACACCGATCAGCCGGCGCTCGTCGCCCTGGCGACCGACGATGCCGACCCGCGCGTGCGCCGGGCCGCGATTGGCCGCGTGACGGACGCCGCGGCTCTGGCGGGGATGGTGCGCAACGAATCCGACCAGGCCACGCGCGATCTCGCCACCAGCCGCCTGTCGGCGCTCGCGGAGCAGCCCGACCACGCGGTGGCGCTGTCGGCCGTGACGGCGCTCGCCGCCCTTGGCTGTCAGCGCGAGCTGGCCGGCGTGGCCCGTTCGTCCGCGCTCGAGGGCGTTCGTCGATCCGCTGCGGAGCAGGTGACCGATCCGAGAGCGCTCGGAAGCATTGCGCGACACGCCGCTGATCCCGGGACGCGGCTGATCGCCATCGAGCGGCTGGCCGACCCTGCGGAGCTCGAAGCCGTGGCCCTGCGCGGCGAGCACGCCGACGCCGCGGTCGAGGCGCTCGATCGCCTGGACGCACCCTCGGCCGAACTGCTCGACAACGCCGTACTGCGTGCGAGGACCAAGGCCGTGCAGAAGCGGGCGCGCGCGATTGTGCGCCTGCGCGAAAACGCCGCCCGTCCCATCGCGGCCACTCCAGCGGTCGAGTACAAGGACGCTGATCAGATCCGCGCCCGCGAGCTCGCCGATCAGATGGACGTGGTCAGCCAGACGATGGACATGACGACCATGCGCCAGACGTATGCCGCGCTGCGCGTGGCGTGGGTGGAATTGCTGGCCGATGCCGAGATCCAGCCGGAGCACACCACACGTTTCGAGCAGCGGTCCGACATCGCGCGCGAGAAGCTGCAGGCCCACGAAGCCGCGCGCGCCGAAGCGGAGCGACAACAGCAGGAACGCGCGCGTGAGCAGGCCGACCGTGCGGCGGTGTGCGCGGAGATCGAAGCGCTCGAAGGCGACTACGTCCCCGAACGGCTTCCTGCGCTCCGTGCGCAGTGGGACGAGCTGCCGCCAATGCCCGAGACGTGGGCGGGCGACCTGCAGCACCGTTACGACACCGCGTGTCGCGCCGCGGAACGCCGGCACGAACGCCGTGTCGTGGCCCGCCAGCTCGCGGAACAGGCGCCCGACGTCGTCACCCAGGTCGAAGGCTTTGCCGCGGTGGAGGATTACGCCTCGATTCGCGCGCAGTGGTACAGCCTCCGCAAGCAGTGGCAGCAGATGACGCGCGACGCCGAGATCGATCCCGCGCTGATCGGCCGATTCGATCAGGCGACGCTGGCGCTCGAATCGAAGGAAGGGGACTACCGCGATCAGCGCGTCCGCAGCCAGCAGGAAAACCTGCAGCGTCTGCAGGCGGCAGTGCAGGAGCTCGAAACGCGTGCCGCGTCCGAGAATCTGTCGCTGAAAGACGCCGAGAAGATCCTCAAGGACACCAAGCTCGCGGTGGGCACCATGGGACCCCTGCCGACCAAACAGGATCGCGAAGACCTCACGGTGCGCCTCCAGGCCGTGCGAACCACTGTCGGACCCCGCATCAAAGAGCTGCGTGACGCCGAGGAGTGGAAGCGGTGGGCGAACGTTCAGGTGCAGGAAGAGCTGTGCACGAAGATGGAAGCGCTCATCCCGATTGCCGAGGCCGAGCCTGAAAAGGCCGCCACCGAAATGCGCGCGTTGCAGGAGAAGTGGAAGAGCGTCGCCGCGGCCCCGCGTTCGCAGGCGGAAACGCTGTGGACGCGGTTCAAAACCGCCCAGGATCAGGTTTACGACCAGTGCAAGGACTTCTTCGCGCAGCAGGCCGCTGAACGGCAGGAAAATCTCAAGAAGAAGGAAGCCCTGTCCGCGCGTGCGGAAGCGTTGGCCGATTCGAGCGACTGGGTGCGCACGGCGGAGGCTATCAAGCAGTTGCAGGCCGAGTGGAAGGCCATTGGTCCGGTCACCCGTGGCCACGAGAAGGCCGTGTGGGAGCGCTTCCGCACCGCGTGCGACAGGTTCTTCACCCGCCGCCAGGAGGATCTCAAGGAGCGGAAGCACGAATGGTCGGACAACCTCGCGAAGAAAGAGGTGCTCATCGCCGAGGCCGAGCAGCTCGCGCAATCGACCGAGTGGGACAAAGCCGCCGGACGCATCAAGCAGTTGCAGGCCGAGTGGAAGAAGATCGGTCCGGTCCGCAAGAACAAATCCGAAGTGGTGTGGCAGCGCTTCCGCGGCGCCTGCGACACGTTCTTCGAACGTTACAAGACGCGCGATCAGGTCGCCATTCAAGGCAAGCTCGCGGATCGCGAGGCCGCGGTTGCCGAGCTCGAAGCGCTCGTGCCCCCGGCTGACGCGACCGATACGCCGATGCCGGAGGATCTCTACGCCAAAGTGCAGGCGTCGCGGGCGCGCTACCTGCAGGGGCCCGAGCTGCCACGCCACGTGCTGACGCCGCTGGCCGAGCGGGTGAACGCGGCGCTGCTCGCGCTCGTGGTGCGGTGGCCGGATGCCTTCCAGAACACCGAGCTGGATCCGGGCACCACCCGGCGGAAGATGGAGAAGCTGGTCACGAAGATCGAAGCGCTCCTGCCGGCCGACAGCAAGGAACCCGCGGCCAATCTGTCACCTGCGGAAGTGCTCGCCCGGCAGTGGCGCGAGGCGCTCGCCGCCAACACCATGGGTGCGGCGGCGGCGCGTCAGGCCGAGGAAGCGCGCCACCGCGCCACCGAGCAGGAAGTGCGCAGCGCCCAGGCTGCGTGGCAGCGGCTGGGTCCGCTCGATCCGGCGGAGCGCAGGCCCTTGCAGGATCGGTTTGACCGCGCGTGCCGCCGGTTTTTCGAGCAGAAGCGCCGGCACATGGCGCGGGCCTGAGAGGGCCGAGTTCGGTCGGAGGGCCGGCCTTCGGCCGGACGGCGGCGGTTCGCGCCGATTAGGTTCCGGCGGAGCGGGCCTGCGGGCCGTAAGGCCCGCCGTCGCGCCGCAGGCGCGCCAGCCGCCGCGGAACGGCGGCCTAGTCCGCGTTCGGATCCTCCAGGTACGTGTACCCCTGCAAGGCCTCCTCGTAAAATTTCAACAACCGCCCGGCCTGCGGGTCTGCCATCCGGCCGGCGTGCACGGCCTGCTCGACATCGCGCCGGAGCTTGCCCATCAGCACTTCCGGATCGAATTCGACGTAGCGCAGCACCTCGGTCACCGTATCGCCTTTGACGATGTGCTCGACGCGCGCGCCTTCGCCTTCGTCGCCAGTGGTCGCCAGCGAGACGTGCACGGCGTGGGTGTCGCCGAGCAGATTGTGCATGTCGCCGAGAATCTCCTGGTACGCACCGACTAGAAACACGCCGAGATAGTACGGCTCACCGTTGAAGGGGTGAAGCTGGATCGTCTTCTTGACGTCGCGGCGGTCGATGAACTGCTCGAGTTTGCCGTCCGAGTCGCAGGTGATGTCGCCGATGACGGCATGGTTCACCGGCCTCTCGTTGAGCCGGTGGATCGGCATGACCGGGAAGAGCTGCTTGATGGCCCAACTGTCGGGAATGGACTGGAACAGCGAAAAGTTACAGAAGTAGGTGTCTGACAGGAGGTCTTCGAGCGACTGCAGGTCTTCGGGCACCTCGTCCATGTTCTTGACCAGCTTGTAGATCTTCTCGCAAATGGCCCAGAACAGGTTTTCGGCATGTGCGCGCTGCTCGAGCGTCAGGTAGCCGCCGCTGAACAGGTTCATCGCCATGTCGAGCGCCTGCTGCGCGTCGTGGTACGCCTCGAGTGCGCTGCGCTGGCTGACCGAGTTGTACGTCTCGATCAGATCGACCAGCGGCTGCTCGAAATCGTCCTGCACTTTGTCAGGAACCTTTTCCTCGCCAAAGCCGATCGTGCCCAGCACGTTGAAGATCAGCATGCTGTGGTAGGCCGACACGGCGCGGCCGCTCTCGGAAATGATGGTCGGATGCGTGATCCCCGACTCGTCGCACACTGTCTGAATGTGATACACGACGTCGTTCGCATATTCCTGAAGCGTGTAATTCATGGACGACTCGAAGTTGGTCTGCGAGCCGTCGTAGTCCACGCCCAGCCCGCCGCCGACGTCCATGTATTCGAGGCCGGCGCCCTGTTTGGCGAGCTCACAGTAGACGCGAGCCGCTTCGTTGAGGGCGTGTTTGATGATGCGGATGTGCGTAATCTGGCTGCCCAGGTGGAAGTGCAGCAGCTTGAAGCAATCCTGCATCCCGCGGGTTTTCAGCTCTTCGAGCCCGCGCAGGATCTCCGTGACCGTCAACCCGAATTTCGAGCGATAGCCGCCTGACGACTGCCAGCGGCCCGAGCCGCGCGCCGCGAGTTTGACGCGCATGCCGATGTTCGGGCGCACGCCCACCTTGTCGGCGTAGTGCAGGATGAGATCCAGCTCGGTGTATTTTTCGACGACCGGGATGATGAGCCGCCCCATCTTCTGCGCCAGCATCGCCATCTCGATGAATTCGGCGTCCTTGAAGCCGTTGCAGATGATCGGCGTGTCGTTTTCGGCCATGGCCGCCACCGCCAGCAGCTCCGGCTTGCTGCCCGCCTCGAGGCCGAAGCCGTATTGGCGCCCGAAGTTCATCACTTCTTCGACGACTTGCCGCTGCTGGTTCACCTTGATTGGATAGACGCAGCGATAGACGCCCTGGTATTGGTGCTGGCTGATGGCGCTTTGAAACGCCGCGTGAATTTCGCCGAGGCGATGCCGCAGGATGTCCGTGAAGCGGAGCAGGACCGGAGCGCTCAAGCCGCGCAGCCCGAGCCGATCGATCAGGCGCTTGAGGTCCACGCCGCGGGCCGGCTCCTTGGTGGGATGCACCAGGAGGTGGCCCTGTTCGTTGATCGAGAAGTAGCCCTGACCCCAGCGAGCGACGTCGTAGAGCTCCGTCGCTTCGGTAGTGGACCATTTCGAACCGACATCAGCACGGAGCCGAGTGACAGTGCTCATCTTGTTCACTGAGAATAACGCAAAACGCGCGCCGTGAAAGAGCGAAGTAATCTCTAGGGCATGTCAGAACGCGTGCCCGCCATCAAAGTGCTCCTCCTGCCGAAGGACACCAACGCGCTGGGAACGATCTTCGGCGGCGTCATCCTGTCGAACATCGACCTGGCCAGCGCGGTGGAGGCGCGCAGGACCGCGCCGCTCCGATTCGTGACCAAGGCGATGCGCGAGGTCGAGTTCCACGCGCCCGTCTTTCTGGGCGATATCGTGAGCTTCTACACCGAAACGACGCGCGTCGGCCGCACGTCGATCACCGTCAAGGTGCTGGTCGAAGTCGAGCGCTGGAGCGCCGGTCAGGGCGAGCGCATCAAGGTCACCGAAGCCGAAGTCGTGCTGGTCGCCGTGGGGACCGACGGCCAGCCCACGCCAGTCAAACCGCAATGATCGCGGTCTTTGCACCGGCCACCGTGTCCAATGTCGCGTGTGGCTTCGACGTGCTCGGTTTTGCGCTCGACACGCCCGGCGACGTCGTCACGGCCGAAGCGGCCACCGCCGAGGGTGTGGAGATCGCCGAAATCGAGGGCGACGGCGGGCGGTTGTCGCGAGATCCCTCCCGCAACACGGCTGGGACGGCCGTGCAGGCGCTGCTCGCGCGACTCGGCGCCGCGCGCGGTATCAGGTTGACCATCGGCAAAGGCATCCCGCTGGCGAGCGGCATCGGCAGCAGCGGCGCCAGCGCCGTCGCTGCCGTCGTCGCCGTCAACGAGCTGCTGGGCCGGCCGGCGCCGCTCGAGGTCCTGCTCGAATGCGCGATGCTCGGCGAGGTCGCGGGCTGTGGCGCCGCCCATCCCGACAACGTGGCGCCCGCGCTCTTCGGCGGGTTCGTGCTCGCGCGGTCGGCTGCGCCGCCGGATGTCGTTCGGCTTCCTGTGCCTGACGGGCTCTGCTGCGTGGTGCTGCATCCGCATCTGGAGGTGGAAACGGGCGCGGCGCGCGCGTTGCTCGGCGACAGCGTGCCGCTCGGCGACGCCGTCCGGCAGTGGGCCAATGTTGGCGCGATGGTGGCCGGACTGTTCCTGAGCGATCTGCCACTCATCGGGCGCGCGCTCGAAGATCGCGTCTCTGAGCCGAAGCGCGCGCACCTGGTGCCTGGATTTGCGCTGGTCAAGGAGGCGGCGCGGGCCACCGGCGCGCTGGGGTGCAGCCTGTCCGGATCAGGGCCCTCGATCTTCGCGCTGTGTGCGTCGCGTGATCGCGCGGTGCTGGTGGGCGAGGCGATGCGCGCGGCATTCCTCGCGGCGGCAGACCTCGGCGCGGACCTGTGGGTCTCGCCGGTTGGGACTCGCGGCGCACGGATTGTCGCGGGATAGGGTTCACGGGTTCACGGATTCAGAGGTTCACGGGTCCAATGGTTCAGCGGTTCGTCAGTACGCGCGGGCAGGCGCCGGCGGTGGGATTTCGCGAGGCGCTGTTTGCCGGTCTGGCGCCGGATGGGGGGCTCTACGTGCCTCGTTCGCTGCCGGCGATCGACTTCGACGACCTGCGTGACGCGTCACTCGTCGAAGCCGGCGCGGCGATCGCCGCCCGATTCGTCGGGCATGACGTTCCGCGAACGGATCTCGAGCGGCTGCTCGCCGACGCCCTGAGCTTTCCAATTCCGGTCGCGCTTGTCGGCGATCGCGCTGTCGTCGAGCTCTTTCACGGGCCGACGTTTGCGTTCAAGGACATCGGCGCCCGAGTGATGGCAAGGCTGATGGCGCATCTCCACGATGCCGGCGTGCCGCTCACGATTCTGGTCGCGACGTCGGGCGATACGGGCAGCGCCGTCGCGCAGGCATTTCATGGCCTCGACGCCATCCGCGTCGTCGTCCTCTTTCCGGAGGGCGCGGTGACGCCGGTGCAGGAGGCGCAGTTCACGACGCTGGGCGGCAACGTGATCGCTGTGGCCGTCGCCGGCGCCTTCGACGATTGCCAGCGGCTGGTCAAACAGGCCTTTGCGGACCAGACGCTGAGCCAGAGGGCGCGGCTGACCAGCGCCAATTCGATCAACATCGGGCGCCTGCTGCCGCAGACTTTTTACTTTGCCCACGCCGCCTTGCGAAGCACTCGTCCGGTGATCTTCTCCGTGCCAAGCGGCAACTTCGGCAACCTGACGGCCGGGCTGATGGCGTGGAAGATGGGCGCACCGATCGCGCGCTTCGTGGCCGCGACGACGATCAACGACACGGTGCCGCGCTATCTTGCATCCGGTCGCTATGAGCCGCACGCCTCGCTGCCGACGCTGGCCAACGCCATGGACGTCGGGCACCCGAGTAACCTCGAGCGCATGCGCTGGCTCTTCGACGACGACGTGGCGGCCATGCGGCACATGGTGACGGCGTCGGTCCACACGGATGACGATGTGCGCCGGACGATTCGTGAGGTGTTCGAGCGGTTCGGCTACCTCTGCGATCCGCACACGGCGATCGCCTACGCCGGACTCGACGCCTTCGGCGACGTGGATGCGCCGGCGGCCTTTCTCGCGACGGCGCATCCGGCGAAGTTCAAGGAGACGGTCGAACCGCTCGTCCGCGCGCATATCCCGCTGCCACGCGAATTGGCGGAGGCGATGGCCCGGCCGCGGGCGGTGGAGCGTATTCCACCGCAGTTGCAGGCGCTGACCGCGCTGCTGTAAGCGACACGCCCGACAGCGGCTTCAGCGTTCACCGCAGAAATGAAGCCGTCACTGCCGGGTCGCCATCATTGCTGGCGGGCCTCACGCCGATCGCGCGACAGAGCAGCTCGTAGACATGAATATTCTCGAATGGCGGCACCACGACCCCGCGCTTGAATTGCGGTCCGGTCGCGACGAACAAGCCGTGCATCGAGCGGTGTCGCGGCTCGTAGCCGTGGTTGCCGCCGGGGAAGGTCCCCTCGGTCTCATCTCGTGCCAACCTGCCCCGTGTGGTCGGGTGCCACCCATCGTCCACGATGCCGATGACGTCAGGCAGGCGTGGGTGATCGCGCAGGCGATGTGCTTCCGGCAGCGTGCCGCGCGTGTACATCTGCATTGCGGGGTGTTTCGACGCCAGCGCGCCATAGACCGATTCAACCGGCACGCCGGCGCCGGTGTTAATCCCCACAATGGGTGCTGAATCAATCAGGTCCACGCTGGAGAGGTCGAGGTAGTCGTCGAGCACGATGACGCGTTCGCGTGACAGCTCGGTCATGCCGTGATCGCTGACGATCACATAGTTCGTGCGTGAGGCGAGACCAAGCCGCTCGACACCCGCGACCAGGCGCCCGACGACGGCATCGATCCCGAGCAGCGCAATCCGGGTCTCGTGGCTATTGGGCCCGAAGCGATGTCCGGCATCGTCGACGTCGCTGAAATAGAGCGTCAGGAAGGTCGGGCGTCTCGCTTCCGGCTCCTTCAACCACGCCAGCAGCTGATCCACGCGGGCGGCGTTGGGAAACTCGTGTTCGTATGTCCGCCAGTAGGTGGGGCGATCGCCGGCGATCTCCGCGTCCGAGCCGGGCCAGAACATCGTGGCGGCGATTCGGCCCTGCCGCTCCGCGCCAACCCAGAGCGGTTCGCCACCCCACCACCGCGTATCCTGCTGGACCTCCCGATCGGCGAGCGTGAAGCGTCCGGGCAGGTGCGGATCGACCATGGTGTTGGACGTGATGCCGTGGCGCGCGGCATGCAGCCCGGTGACGACCGTGTAGTGATTCGGGAAGGTCTTCGAGGGGAAGATCGGAATCAGCCCCTCGGATCTGACACCGGCCGCGGCCAGCTTCCCGATGACGGGCGGACCAAAACGCTCGATATAGTCCCAGCGCGACCCGTCGATGGAGATCAGAATGACGATGGGGCTGGAGGGCTCTATCGCGCCGGCGCGTTCGGCCGAGTCCGCCACGACCGCCAGGGCAAGCAGGATTGTGCAGAGAATACCGCGCAACCGACGCGTCACGCCGAAAGCGTAGCAGACTATCATTTCAGGTATGACGTCTTTGGCAACATCGGCTTCGAGCGTTTTGCCGCCGCGCGAGGCCGTCGATCTGAAGCACACGTGGGATCTGTCGGCGATATTCGCGGACTGGAGCGAATGGGAGGCCGGGTTCCGCGATCTCGAGCAGGGCATCAACGCCTTCATGCAGTTCGAGGGCACCCTCGCGCAGGGGGCCGGCCGGTTGCTGGCGAGCCTTGCCGAGCGCGATCGCATCGGGCAGCTGTCCTACCGCGTCTGGTATTACCCGAATCTGCAGTACGACCAGGATCAGCGCGACAACACGATCAACGCCAAGCGCCAGCAGGTGCAACTGCTGCTGGCGCGCTGGAGCCAGGCCGAGTCGTGGTACGCCCCGGAACTGCTGCGCATCCCGATCGAAACCGTTCGGGCGTGGCTCGACCAGTGTCCCGAGCTCGCCGTGTACCGGTTTTTTCTCGAAGACCTGTTCCGTCAGCAGAAACACGTTCTCGACGAGTCGGGCGAGCGGCTGCTGTCGCTCTCGAGCCGCCTCGGCACGGTGCCGCATGATGCCTATGCCGCACTCTCCACGGCCGACGCGCAGTTCCCGACCATCACGCTTTCGACCGGCGAGTCGGTGCAGGTGAGCTACGGTCAGTACCGCAGGCTGCTCGCGACGTGCCGCGCGCAAGCCGACCGGCGCAAGGCTTATGAGGCGCTCTACGACACCTACGCCACGTCGCTCAACACCTATGCGGCGCTTTACAACGGCGTCATGCAGCGCGAGTGGTTTCAGGCCCGCGCGCGCGGCTATGCGAGCACGCTGGAGGCCGCGCTCTTTGGCAACGACATCCCGCCGGCGGTCGTCCACAACCTGATTCGCGAAACCAAGGCCGGCGTCGGGCCGTTTCGGCGCTATCACAAGCTGCGACGCCGGGTGCTTGGGCTGCCGAACTATTTCGTCTTCGATGGCTTCGTGCCGCTCGTCGAGCACGACGTGCACTATCGCTATGACGAAGTGCTCGATTGGATCAGCGATTCGGTGCGGCCGCTCGGTGACGACTACCTGGCCAAGGTGCGCGAGGCCTTCAACGGCCGCTGGATCGACGTCTACGAGAACCAGGGCAAGCGAAGCGGGGCCTATTCGGCACCCGTGTACGGGTCGCATCCCTACATGCTGTTGAACTACAACGACACGCTCGATGCGGTGTTCACCCTGGCGCACGAGATGGGCCACTCGATCCACACGATGCTATCGCACGCGTCGCAGCCGTTCGTGTATGCGGGTTACACCATTTTCGTGGCGGAGGTGCCGTCCACGCTGAGCGAGGCGCTGCTGCTCGACCTGATGCTCGAGCGCACGACCACGCGCGAAGAGCGGATTGTCCTGCTGCAGCACGCCATCGACGGGATTGTGGGAACCTTCTACAATCAGGTGTTGTTCGCCGACTTCGAATTGCAGGCGCACACGCTGGTCGAGCAGGATCAGCCCGTGACGAGCGACATCCTCAACGCGCTTTACGCGAAGCTGCTCGACGAGTATTGGGGCGACGCGCTGACCTTCGAAGAGCGCGCCCAGATGACGTGGGCACGCATTCCGCACTTCTTCCAGTCACCGTATTACGTCTATCAATATGCGACATGCTTTGCGTCGACGGCGAAGCTGATGAACGAAGTGCAGAGCGCGGACCCGGCCGTCCGTGGCGCTGCCGTGGGACGCTATCTCGAGCTGCTGCGGGCAGGCGGCAGCGACTATCCGATGCACCTGCTGGCGCGGGCCGGCGTCGATCTCAGCCAGCCCGACACGGTGCGCGCCGTCGTGCAGCAGTTGGACGGGCTCGTCGATCGGCTGGAACGCGAGCTCGCATAGGACTCGCTCGTCACGCTCGCGAGCAGGGACCGCGCGTCCTCACTCGGCGCGAAGCGCCGAGTCATTCATACCGTAGTGCCTTCACTGGATCCACCCGCATCGCGCGCCGTGCGGGAATGAGCGCCGCGAGCAGCGCCACCGCCACGAGCACCGCGGGAACGCCCGCCAACGTCATTGGGTCACGCGGCTCGACGGCGTAAAGCTGGTTCCGCAGAAGCGGCGTCACCATCATCGATAACCCAACGCCCAGGGTGACGCCTACCACGGCCAGGCGTGTCGCTTGCGCGACGAGCATCTTCAGCACGTCCGACGGATGTGCCCCGAGCGCAAGGCGGACGCCGACTTCCTGCGTCCGCTCGCTGACGAGCAGCGACATCACCCCGTAGACACCAATCGCCGCAAGCGCCAGCGCGAGGATACCGAACAGCGCCACGAGCACCAGAATGAAGCGGCGCTGCGCGAGCGACTCCGAGCGTACTGCCTCCATCGTCTGCATGCGGTAGACCGGCAAGTCGCGATCGATGGCCAGCGCCTCAGCGCGCACGAGCTCCATCATGGACGCGGCATCGCCCGTCGTGCGCAGCACAATGTAGGGCGACCCGAGAGTGCCTTGCATGTGGTTCATGTACAGCTCCGGCTCGAGCTCTTCATCGAGCGCGCTGTGCTTCACGTCGCCGACCACGCCGATGATGGTGACCCAGGGCTGGGTGGTGCCCATGCGTATCCGTTTGCCGACCGGATCTTCGCTCGGAAACAGTCGCGCGGCCATCACTTGATTGATCACCCCGACCGGCGGTGCCGTCCGATGGTCGTCGTCCGTGAACGCTCGGCCACGCAGAACGGGAATTCCCATCGTCTGAAAGTAATCGCCGACGGATCGCCGGAACTGCACCTCGGGCCACTCGGCGTTGGGGAGCGGCCGCCCGTCAATGTCAATCGTTGTCGTCAGTGCGGTACTGCCGAGCGGCAATCGTGACGTGCCGCCCACGCTCACCACACCCGGCAACGATCGCATGCGCGTGAGGAACTCGACGTAGAACGCATCCCGTTGTTCTGGTGTGCTGAGGCGGTCCGGCAGATTCATCTGCCACGTGAGGAGGTTTTGCGGCGTGAAGCCTGGATCGACGGCCATCAACGACGAGAAGCTCCGCAGAAGAAGTCCGGCGCCGATGGTGAGCGTGACGGCCAGCGCCACTTCGGCGATGACCAGCGCCGCGCGTGTGCGGTGCCGGAACTTTGAGCCGATCGCGCCACGCGCGTTGTCCTGCAGCGCCGCCTGGGGCGACACGCGACTCGCTGTCAGCGCGGGCAGCAGCCCTACGAGCACGCCGGTCACGAGCGTCGTGAGCGCGGCGGCGCCGAGCACCGTGGCATCAGGCGCGACCTCATCGAGGCGCGGCAGGTCCGGGGGCGCGAAGGCGACGAGGGCCTGAATGCCCCAGCGCGCCAGCAGCAAGCCGGCGGCCCCGCCGACGAGTGCCAGCACGAGGCCCTCGGTCAACGCCTGCTGCACCAGCCGGCGGCGTCCCGCGCCGAGCGCGACTCGTGTGGCGAGCTCCTTCTGGCGTGCGATGCTGCGCGCGAGCACGAGGTTGGCAACGTTCACTGTCGCAATCAGCAGCACGAACGCCACGCCGGCCAGCAGCACGAGCAGCGGTCCGCGGAGTGCGCCTACCGTTTGATCGAGCACAGGCACGACCGTGGCGCCCCATCCCTTGTTGGTTTCGGGATATGCCTGCTCGAGCTGGCTGGCGACCGTAGAGAGATCGGCCTGGACCTGGTCCGCCGTCACGCGGGGCTGCATGCGGCCGATGGCGCCGAGCCAATGGACGCCGCGCACGAGTTGTCCCTGCGGCGTCAGCATGCGATTGGCGGCCGCGAGGGGGCCCTCGAATCGCATGGGCGCCCACAGATCGATGGTCGTGACCCGGGTGAAGCCTGACGGTCCCAGCATCGTGCCGTACGGGAATGTGAAGTCGCTCGGCATCACGCCGACAATGGTGGCGGGGAAGCTGCCGACCTGCACGGTACGGCCGACGATCGAAGGGTCGCCTCCAAAGCGCCGCTGCCAGAAACCGTGGCTCAGGACGACCTCGATCACCGAGGGGTCGTCCTGGAAGTTGCGTCCAAGCAACGGCGCGCGGCCCAGCAGATCGAACAGACCTGGAGTCACCGTTACGCCGATCGTCACCTCGCTTCCTCCGCCGTTCACGACTAATTCGAAGGGCGTCACGAAGGAGTAGTAGGCCTCGAGGCCCTCCAGCGTCTGGTTCATGGTCGCGAAGTCGCGATAGTTCGCCGGCGACATCGTGTTTCGCGGGCGGCCCTGCTGCGTTGCGTTGCTCCACACGACGACGAGCCGATCGCTTTCGACATAGGGGAGCGGCTTGATCAGCACGCTGTTGACGACGGCGAAGATCGCTGTCGTCGCGCCAATGCCCAGCGCGAGTGCGACGACGGTGAGCGTCGTCACCAGCGGGGTTTTGAGTGTCAGGCGCAGGGCGTGCTGAAAATCGGAGCGAAGCGTGTCCCAGAACATGAAGTGTCTCCCCGCAGGTTCGTAGAGGTGTGGGCGATGATTGGGCCAGAACGCGGCTCGTACCAGTGCGGCCCAACGTTCCGCCAGGCCGCTGGCGGTCAGAGTGCATAGGGTGCCTAAGGTGCCTCGGGTGCCTTGGCTGGGTGGAGTGTCCAAGTCTCGCAACATCTCGGCGCCGAAGCGGCGGCGGAAAGCGCGCGGATAGGCGAGCAGGGCGAGTCGGAAGAGCAGTCGTCTCATCCCTCGACTCCGCTCGCCATTCGACGGGGCGCGAGGCGACCCTGAGCCTGCCGCAGGAGCGCGATGCCCATGAGCGCCAGTCGAATGGTCACACGCGCACCTTGAGGAGCCTGCGCGCGCGGGCGGCGGCGAGTTGCCCGGCGAGCCGCTCGGCCTCGGCTTTCGCGACGGCGATGCCCAGCGCCGTCAACTGGTAGTACCGTCGCCGCTCGTCGTCGTGCTGCGGGTCAGGACGCGCTTCGAGTTCTTCGATCAGCGCGCTTTCGAGCAGCCGCGCGAGCGCGCGATAGAGGGTGCCGGGATGTAGCACCACCGTACCGGCCGTTCGGCTCTCGACCTCGCGCATGATGCTGTAGCCGTGCTGCTCGCCGTCGGCGAGGGCCAGCAGGATCTCGAAGGCGACCGGGGTCAGCGGCAGGAATTTGTCGATTCGAATCTTGTCCATGTTTGCGGCGGCCGGTTCAGCCGGACGATCTATACGCCCAGGGCGAATATACGCCTTAAGCGCATAGACGGTTCCCGCGACGAAAAGGTTGGAGCCGGGAAAATGGGGCAGGCCCAATTCGGGGAAGGAGGCAGGAGATGCGCGAAGTCGGCAGCTTTTGAAGCGCGCGGCGCCCTCACGCCCGCCGCGACCGCCCCGTTGGCCCCGCAGACGCTCGCGCGTACGGCCTCTCTGCCACTCCCCCTCAAAATCCGCCATCGTCCCGAAAATGGGCCTGCCCCATTTCGGTGCTTGACGCCATATCCCTATTAACCCTATCATCCGGATATACGGATGAAAGCCGCCCGCGTGCTGCCCATCGAACGAGAGCCGGCCGAGTCGATCCTCGACCACATGGCGATCCTCTCGGATGCGCTCCGCTGCCGCATGCTACTGGTCCTCGAGCGTCACGAGCTGACGGTGTCCGAGCTCTGCGGCGTGCTTCAGCTACCGCAGTCCACGGTCAGCCGGCACCTCAAGACGCTGTCGGACGCCGGCTGGGTGACGTCGCGACGCGACGGCACGAGCCGTTACTACAGCATGACCGTCGGCGAGCTCGATCAGGGGGCGCAGCGGCTCTGGCCGCTCATTCGTGAACAGGTCGCGGGCGCCAGCGGCGCGGATCACGACGATCGGCGGCTGAAGACCGTGCTCGCCAGGCGACGATCGAAGTCGGAGGAGTTTTTTTCCTCAGCGGCGGGGCAGTGGGATCGCCTGCGCGAGGAGATGTTTGGACGCGCGTTTCATCTCCACGCATTGCTGGCGCTGCTCGATTCGTCGGCGACGGTGGGCGACCTCGGATGCGGCACCGGGCAACTAAGTGCCCTCGTTGCGCCTCATGTGGGTCGGGTGATCGCCGTGGACAGCTCATCAGAAATGCGTCACGCGGCGCGCGCGCGTCTCGCCGACCACCACAACGTCGAGATTCGACTCGGCAATTTGGAAGCGCTGCCCATCGACAACGCGCAACTCGATATTGCGATGTTGGGTCTCGTGCTGCACCATGTCCCCGATCCCGCGCTCGCCCTTGCCGACGCCGGGCGGGCGCTGCGCGCCAGTGGGCGCGTGCTGATCATCGACATGCTGCCGCACGATCGCGCCGAGTATCAGCAACAGATGGGCCACGTGTGGCTCGGGTTTCCAGAAGCGCCGCTTCGCAGGATGCTGACGGCTGCAGGTTTCGACAACGTGCGCATCCACGCGTTGCCGGTTGACGAGGATGCAAGGGGCCCGGCGCTGTTTGCCGCGGTCGGGACGAAACAGTAGCAGCCGAGAGCGCTGATCGCCGATAGCCGATAGCCGAGAGCGCCGATAGCTGATAGCTGATAGCTGATAGCTGATAGCCGATAGCCGATAGCCGATAGCAGAGGAGATACAGATGCCAGCAGTGAGTGAACTTCACGCATTCGACGCCGCCAGGCAGAGCGGCCGCGAGCCCTTCAAGGTCGCCGACCTGTCCCTGGCCGAGTGGGGCCGGAAGGAAATCCGTCTCGCCGAGCATGAGATGCCCGGCCTCATGGCCGTGCGCCAGCGCTATTCGGGCAGCAAGCCGCTTGCCGGCGCGCGCGTGATGGGCAGCCTCCACATGACCGTGCAGACCGCGGTCCTCATCGAGACGCTCGCCGAGCTTGGCGCCGACGTGCGCTGGGTGTCATGCAACATCTTCTCGACGCAGGATCACGCGGCCGCGGCTGTCGTCGTGGGCCGTCCCGACACCGGCGGCACGGCGGAGAATCCGCGCGGCATTCCGGTGTTTGCATGGAAGGGCGAAACGCTCCCCGAATACTGGTGGTGCACGGTCGAAGCGCTCGTGTGGCCCGACGGCAGCGGCCCAACGCTCATCGTCGACGATGGCGGCGATGCGACGTTGTTCGTGCACAAGGCGTATGAGTTCGAGAAGGCGGGCAAGATTCCGGCGTTCAACCCGGACAAGGATCCCGAAGAGTGGGGCGTCATCCTCGAGACGCTCAACAAGGAGCTCAAGGCGCGTCCCGGCGTGTGGACGAAGATCGCCAAGGGCATCCGCGGCGTCTCAGAAGAAACGACGACCGGCGTCCATCGTCTCTACGAGATGATGAAGAACGGGACGCTCCTGTTCCCGGCGATCAACGTCAACGACTCGGTCACCAAGAGCAAGTTCGACAACATCTACGGCTGCCGTCACTCGCTGCCTGATGGGCTCGCGCGAGCAACCGACGTCATGCTCGGCGGCAAAATGGCCGTCGTGTTCGGCTACGGCGAAGTGGGCAAGGGCTGCGCGCAGTCGCTCAAGGGCCAGGGATGCCGAGTGGTAGTCACCGAAATCGATCCGATCTGCGCGCTGCAGGCGGCGATGGAGGGCTTCGAGGTCGTGACGCTCGATGACGTGCTGGGCAAGGCGGACATTTTCATCACCGCGACCGGCAACTTCAACATCATCACCGCCCAGCACATGGCGAAGATGAAGGACAAGGCCATCGTCGGCAACATCGGCCACTTCGACAACGAGATCGACATGGCCGGTCTCAAGAAGACGCCCGGCATCAAGAAGATCAACATCAAGCCGCAGTACGACGAGTGGGTGTTCCCGGATGGCCATTCGGTGCTGGTGCTCGCCGAAGGGCGCTTGCTCAACCTCGGCTGCGCGACCGGGCATCCCAGCTTCGTGATGTCGGCGTCGTTCACCAATCAGGTGCTGGCGCAGCTCGAGCTGCACGCCAACGCCGAGAAGATCGGGATGCAGGTGCTGATGCTGCCGAAGAAGCTCGACGAGGAAGTGGCGCGGCTGCACCTCGATCACCTGGGCGTGAAGCTCACGCAGCTCTCGAAGGAGCAGGCGGAGTACATCGGCGTGCCGGTGGAAGGGCCGTACAAGCCGGATCATTACCGCTATTAGGGCGGTAGGGCGGGTAGGGCCCTTCGACTCGCTTTGCTCGCCCGTATTTCCTTCCCCCCGTGTTCAGCGAAGGCCCGTTCGCTCGGCCGTTCACTTTGGCAACCGGTTGGTCACCTTGCCTTCGGCATCGAGGAACTCGATGCTGGCGGCGCCGTCCGCTTCGACTTTCAAGACGAGTCGAGGCTTGCCCGTGGCGTCAAAAAGATTGACGACCGACGCGCGACCGCGATCTTTGCCGACGAACAACCGCTGATGGCCTGGTTGTGCCTTCGCGCGCGCCGCTTGTACCGCCGCCGTGCGCGCATCGGTGTCCTGGATCGCATTCGCGGCATTGAGCCGCTCGATCAGCTCGCTGAGGCGTTGGGTCTCGGAGCGATCCCACACCTGCAGTCCGGCGCTGCGTTGACCTCGAGACTCGCTGTACTGAATGCCGATCGTCTGATCCTGCTTCCACTGATCGAACAGCAGGCCGGCGTTGGCGGTGCCCTGTCCATTCACGTCTTGTCCGGTGAAGGTCAGCCCGCCGACTTCGTCCCCCACATCGTTGAAGAAGAGCAGACCGGCAACGGGACGAGGACGATCGATCATCTTTCCATCCATCACGCCCGGGTGCATGCGGTCCTTGTTCGACAGCACCATTCGCAGCGTGCCGTTGGCATCGACGACATTGAGCCGCTCGACGGTGAGCTCGTCGATGCGCTGCGAAGCAGTGGACTGGGCCAGCGCCATCGACACGAGCACCACGAGTGCGAGCGACGCGCCGCCAGCGTAGGCCTGCAGCGCGCGAACCTGACGACGAAGATGACGTTTCATCGGCGCAGTATACGACCTGGATCAACCGTCGGGAGGACGAATAGGGCCGGGCGGATGAAGCGCCTGACCGGCAGCCTCGCGCGCCCGCTCCTTCTTCGACTCGCTCCGCTCGCTCAGGGCAGGCAGGTGGGCAGGTACGGCGGGCGGGCAGGTAGGGGCGGGCGTAGGGGCGCGCAAGGTAGAGGTCGGGCAGATTATAGACTGACAGCCGATGGGTCACGTAAGCGCCTGGGTTCGCACCGCGTGGGTGTTTGTCTCGCCGGATTGCTCCTCGGGGCGGCGGGGCGCGTGACGATGCGAATCGTGGCCGTTGACGCCGGGCTGTCTCCTGGATTCTCGCTCGGCGGGTCGAGCGAGGTCGTGGCATTCGGCGCGCTGATTGGCGCACCAGTCGCTTACTTGTACTTCGCCGTGTACCCACGAGTCCAACCCCGGTGGCCCTGGCTTGGTGCCGTGTGTGGCCTGGGTCTCTTCGGGTTGCTCACGATCGTGCCGCCACCAGCGGCCCGCTCGGCGCTCGCAGCGACACCTGAAACCGTTGCGCCCACGATAATGTTCGGGATATTGTTCGCGGCCTGGGGACTGTCCCTGGACTTCCTGCGTCGACATCTGCTGCAGGCTCGGCGGCGCTCGGGTTCACGGCGCAGTCCGTGGCTGAGGACGCCGCCTCCTTGATGCTGTCGAGCGCCACCTCGGCGCCGGCGTTGGGAAATACAATCTGTCACGAAATGACAAGCCCGCGAGCAGACGTCCTCTCCTCAGCATTTGACTCTCAACCGGTTCTGCGCGGCGAATTGCTCGAGCTCAGGCCACTCGACGCCGAGGACTTCGATGCGCTGTACGCGGTGGCGGCCGATCCGTTGATCTGGGAACAGCATCCGGTCCGAAACCGTCACGAACGGGCGGTCTTCGAACGGTTCTTTGAGGAGTCACTGCATTCGGGCGGCGCCCTGATCGCCACCGAGACCGCAACCCATGCCGTGATTGGATCATCGCGGTTTCATGGCTTCGACCAGCAGCGACGGGAGGTCGAAATCGGCTGGACGTTCCTGGCGCGGCGCTATTGGGGCGGCCGCTACAACGGTGAGATGAAGCGGCTCATGTTGCGGCATGCCTTCCGTTTCGTCAGCAGCGTCATCTTCCGGATCGGCGTCACGAACGTCCGTTCGCAGCGCGCGGTGGAGAGCATCGGCGCGGTTCGTTCGGGGACCACGTCCGACGCCGGAGGCCGAGACAGTTACGTCTACCAGATCACCGCCTCGATGTTGCATCACGGCAGTGACGCCGGGGCTGGCGCTGTGAACGGCTGACGTGGGCACCAATGTTCACGTGCCAGGACGCAACAGCGTCGCGCGTGAGCTGAATACAACGTATTCTCACTCAGAATGAACGTTGTCGAATCGCCTGCATCCACCCTGTCCAGCCTCCCTTGGTATCGGCAGGTCAACAAAACGCAGTGGCGGGCCTTCTGGGCGACGTTTCTGGGCTGGGTGCTCGACGGCTTCGACTTCACCATCCTCACCTTCATCCTGATCGACATCCAGAACAGCTTCACCGTGGATCGGGCGCTCGCCGGCGCGCTCGGCACCGTCACGCTGATGATGCGCTTCGTCGGCGGCGCGGTGGCTGGCACCGCGGCCGATCGGTGGGGGCGGCGCTTGCCGCTCATGCTGTCGATCCTGTGGTTTTCGCTCTTCGCGGGGCTGAGCGGCTTCTCGACGTCCTACACGATGCTCTTCGCCTTCCGCGCGCTGTTCGGTATCGGCATGGGCGGCGAGTGGGCGGCGGGCATGCCGCTAGTGCTCGAGCATTGGCCGGCACGCCTGCGCGGCATCGCGTCAGGTTTGCTGCAGGGCGGCTATAGCTGGGGATTCATCCTGTCGGCCGTCGTCTTCACCTATATCTATCCGCTGCTCGAGCCGTTCGGCGAGATTGCCTGGCGGGCGATGTTCTGGATGGGCATCCTGCCGGCGCTCCTCGTCCTCTGGATCCGGAGAAACGTGGAGGAGAGCCCGGTCTGGCTGGAGCGCCAGAAACATCTGCATGAGACGAAGCAGAAGGACACGGTGTCGCTCGTGCGGATCTTCCGGCGTGACTTGCTGCCGACGACCATTCAGACCTCGGTGCTGATTGGCAGCTTCATGTTCTCCTACTATTCGATCTCGTTCTGGTATGCGACGTTCCTCCGCGAGATTGGACAATCGACGCTGGCGTATCTGATCGCGCTCAATCTCGGCGGCATCGTCGGGGCCGCGTTCTGGGGTCGTGTCTCAGAGGGTGCGCCCGGCCGCCGCGGGTCGGCCACGATCGCCGCGCTGGCCGGCCTGGCGTCCGTGCCGCTTTACCTGTTCACACGGGAGCCGGCGCTGCTGTTCGTCGGAGCCCTCCTCATGGGCTTCTTCGGCGCGGGGATGTGGGGTGTGGTGCCGACATATCTCTCCGAGCGCTTCCCGACCGCCGTGCGCGGCGTCGGCTCCGGCTTTTCCTACCACGCCGGTGCGGCGCTGGGAGCGATGACGCCCTTCGTGGTGGGCGCCCTTCAGGATGCCGGCTGGGCGCTGCCCGACGCGATGGCCACCTGCATTGTCGTGTCGCTGGTGATCGTGATTGCAATGCTCTGGATGGGGCCCGAGACGCGCGGACGAGAATTCACGGCATGAGTGTTCGCGTTGGCTCACCGGACACACGGACCCATGGTGGATGCCCGCTGCTGTCACGGCTTGCTCGGTATCTCTGGGCGTTGCCGAACACGCTCGTGGGCGTGTTGTTCGTCCCGGCCGCGATGCTGCCGGGGGGCCGGATGCAGGTCGTGAGCGGTGTGCTGGAGATCCAGGGGCCGCTCATCGCCGCGATGCTGCGGCACTGCGTACCACTGCGCGGGGGCGTCTCGGCCATCACATTCGGCCACGTGGTCCTGGGATGCGACCGCCTGACGCTCGACGCCACCCGGCGGCATGAGCGGGTGCATGTTCGCCAGTGTGAGCTCTGGGGCCCGGCGTTCATCCCCGCGTATCTGATCGCGGGGCTCTGGGCATTGACGAACGGCAGGGGCGCGTACCGAGGGAACTACTTCGAGCGTCAGGCCAGACGTCATGAGTTCTAATGGTGGCTCAGTCTTCCTTCCACGGATTGTTCGCAAAGACGGCGAGCTCCGGCCAGAGTGCCCGGCGTGGCATGTCCAGTGCCGCCATGATCGTCGCGGCGATATCCTCCGCGTAGAGCTTGTTCGGATTGTTGCGGCCTGTCCTGCCGCCAAAGTTGGTCTGAACCTCTGACGGGCACACGCTGACGACGCGGATCCCGTGTGGCCGTAGTTCCGCCTGCCAGCACTGGCTGATTCCGCGGACGGCCCATTTGCTCGCGGCATACGGCGTCGCGGTGGCGGCGCCCTTCATGCCCGAGGTCGAGGCGATGTTGACGATGTCGCCGGTCGCGCGCGCCTTCATCTGCGGCACGACGCGATTGGTGATGTCGACCAGGCCGAACACGTTGGTGTCGAACATCGCCTTCATCCGATCGACGTCGAGCGCGCCGATCTCGGCACGGTAGCCGTAGGCGGCGTTGTTGATCAACACGTCGACCCCGCCCATCCGCTCCGTGCAGACGTCGATCGTCCGCGCGTTGTCCGCGCTGACCGACACGTCGGCCTGAAGACCGTGCGCGCCGGTCTTCTGCGCGGTCGCCTCGATGAGCTGCGGGTTGCGGCCGGTGAAGACGACCTGGTGGCCGGCCTTCGACGCCAGTTCGACGATGGCGGCGCCGATGCCCTGGCTGCCTCCGGTGACGAGAAAACGAATGGGTTGCATGTGTGGGTCCTCTTCGGAATTCTACTGACGACTTGGGCGGTCGGCCCGCGACCAACCGACTCCACGCCCGTCTGTTATGCTCTGAGCCGTGCCAGCGAAACGTCGTGCT
>DATKDY010000174.1:0-50653 GCA_035512515.1 Vicinamibacterales bacterium | reverse complement strand
AAGATCCACCCGCACATCTCCGGCACCTTCCCCCTCGCTCGTGCCGCCGACGCAATCAAGCTGATGGCTGAGCGCAAAGTGATCGGAAAACTCGTCGTCGTGCCCTAGGAACCTTGACCGGATCGAGCACCTGCGCGAGGGCGAACTCCGCCTGGAGCATCGTCCCCTCTTCGACGCCTTCGCTGCCTTCGACGACTTCGATTTAGATTTTGACAATCATCTTCCCCAGATTCGCGCCGTGCAGCATGTCCAGAAACGCCCGCGGCGCATTCTCCAGGCCACTGACGACCGTCTCGCGTGCCTTCAACCTGCCCGACTGCACGAGCGGCGCGACCTCCGCCGCAAAGGCCTTGGTCTCTCGGACGTGATCGGTGACGATGAAGCCGCGCAGGGTCAGACGACGGGTGACGAAGAGAAACATGTTGCGCGGCCCTGGCACTGGCCCTTCCTCGTTGTAGCGCGAGATCGCGCCGCACGCCGCGATGCGTCCATGTTCGCGCAGGCAAGAGAGCGCGGCCTCGAGATGGTCGCCGCCGACGTTGTCGAAGTACACGTCAATCCCCTCCGGGGCGGCGGCGGCCAGTTGCTCCCGAATGTCGCCATGTTTGTAGTTGAAGCCGGCATCGAACCTGAAATCCCTCGTGAGCGCGTTCACCTTCTGATCCGAGCCGGCGCTGCCGACGACGAAGCAGCCGCGCTGCTTTGCCAGCTGGCCGGCCACGCTGCCAACGGCGCCGGCCGCTCCGGAGACGAACACGCGATCGCCGGCTTTCACGTTCACCAGGTTGAGCCCGACCCAGGCTGTCAGGCCGGTCATGCCGAGCACGCCGAGATGCAGCGACAACGGCTGCACGCGCGTATCGACTTTGCGGAGCCCTGAAGCCGGCGCGACAAACGCGTCACGCCATCCCCGCATCGACTGGACGACGTCACCTGGTTTCAGATCCGCGGAGCGCGATTCGACGACCTCGCCGACCGCGCCGCCTTCGAGGGGCTTGCCGATCTGAAATGAGGGGACGTACGACTGGACGTCGTTCATGCGGCCGCGCATGTACGGATCCACCGACATGAACAAATTGCGCACGAGCACCTCGCCGTCGTTGGGAGCCGCGAGCTCGGTCGTGGCGTGTGCGAACGTGTCGGCGGTCGGCCAACCCTTGGGGCGGGATGCGAGATGGATTTCGTGTGCGGTCATATCAGGGCTCCAGCTTTCAGCTCTCGGCTCTCAGCGCTTTCAGCTTTCGGCTCTCTCGGCTCTCGGCACGCTCACCGTTCACGCTCACAGCTTTCAGCGCTGCCAGCTGACGGCGGATTACGGTCAGTCCCGCCGCGTCGGCGATGGTGCCGCCAGCGGCAGCCGCTGATAGGTTCCTGCGAGCGGGACTTGCGCCACGCCCGGTTTCGAGTAATCGCAGACGCCAGCCGGGAAGACCGATCGCAGCCGGGTCATCTCGCCCGCGGCAAACGTGACCCTGTAATCGCGTGAGTCAATGGGCTTGAGCTGACACTTGAGCACGTCATCGGTCAACCGCGCCCCGGCGACCAGGCGCGGGTTGCGATGATTCGGATAGAGCGCGTTGCAGCGTCCGGGTCCGTCGAAGGTCGCGGGTTCGTCGATGCGCGTGCCGGTCGCGTCCCAGCAGCCGTCCACGGCGGCGGCCGGTTTGGCGCGTCTGATCGCGTCGATCGTTGGCGGCCTTGTGGAGGGCGCGGGCTTCAGCCCCGCCAGTTCGTCGAGCCACGCCGACATCGTGTCCACGGCGAGGCCCGCGACCGTCGCCGGGAGGCCGCTCACGCCGTTGGGATAGACCCAGATCACCTGGTTGTCGGCGTGTCCGTTCGCCTTGCGCAACCGTTCGCGCATCGTGAAATCGCGGAAGCGATCGTGAATGTCGCCCGTCGGGTCGTTGTAGCTGCGGTAATGGAGGATCGGCACCGTCGCGAGTCCGCCCGCGCCGCTGTTGAGCCGCCCGCTGGCGTAGGCGAGCCGCACCGCTTCCGTGTCCGCCACGGTGCGTGCGGCACGCAGCACGCCGTCGTCGTCGAAGCCGCCAATCTTCTCGTTGAGATCGAGAAACTCCACCGGCGTGATGAGACCGCGATTGAGCGCGTCAAGCCCGTATTGCACGCCGACGTTGTCGAGCGACCGCCTGGCAAAGCCTGTCCCGGGATCACGGCCGAACGAGGCGACGTTGGTGTCCCACATCGTGCATCGCGCGCCTTTGGGGTTCTTCACCGGGTCGTAGACGAGCTCTTCGGCAATGCCGCAGCCGCGCGCATTCACGGCCACGATGATGTCGATGAAGGAGCGGTCCCAGGCGCGGCAGGTGCCCGGGGTGTAGCCCTCGACGGCGGTCTGCTTTTCCTGGGTCCACGTCGCGGGGTCGGCCCGATACACGCGCATCAGCAGCCGGCAATCGGTGACGCCCGGGCGCGTGCTGATTGAATCCGGATACGTGAGACCTGGCAGGATGCCGTCGAGCAGGCCCGGGAAATTCTGCGAGATCAGCAGCTGCTGAATCGCGCCACCCGATCCGCCGAATCCCAGCGTCCACACCGGCACGCCGTGACGCTCGATGAAGTGTTCCTTGATCATCATCAACGCTTCGCCGGACAGGTGGTCGTTGCAGTGCTGCTGCATGACGTTCTGTGTGGACACGGCGTGCGCGAAGCCGCGCGACAGGGCGAGGTGGGAGAGCGGTGCCGTCGCTTGATTGGTGCCCTGGTTGTAGTTCGTGCCGCAGCCGCCGCCGAAGGAGAACATCAGGCGCCGGTTCCATCCCTGTTCGAGCATCGCGATGCGATAAATCGCGCGGTTGATCGTGCCCGATTCGACGCGCACGATGTAGGGCACGGTCTTGCCCTCGCTGGTGGTCGTCTCCGCCAGATCGGCAGGACGATCCGACGGACCGCCGAGCGGCTTGAAGGAAGGCGTCGCGGTGTTGCTGCGATAGAAGTAGTCGACCTTCGTCGCCGCCGAGCAGTGCTCGTCGAGCGGCTCGCCCAGTCCCGATTCGAGGGTCCGGCAGACGAACGGCGTCAAGTGTTCGCCGGACACGATCGGGCCGGTGATCGGGTGGTTCGTGATTTCGAGTCGGGCAGTGCGCGTCCCGCGCCTGGCTTCGATGACGTTCGTGCCGTCGCGGAGCTGCTCGACGAGGCCGACGAGCCGGGGGCCGTCCCCTCGAAACGCCGCTGTCGCGTCCTGCCCGTTGACGAGAACTTTGATGCTGGCGGCAGCTGGCGCGACCTGGATGAGCGCGTTGCCGCCGCTCACCATGTCCGGCCGGCTCGAGAGCACGGAGATTGTGAACGCGCCCTGCGCCTGAACCTGCACGAGACACATCGCGATGACCGCCGCCACGCCGAACGCCTTCGTGATCTTCATGGATCCTCCAGCCGAGAGTGCTGCGAGCTGATTGCCGATAGCCGAGATCGCTGATAGCTGACCGCTGATAGCCGAGAGCCGTCCGCTCTACGCCCGCTCGAACAACGCCGCCGCCCCTTGCCCACCCCCCACACACATCGTCACGACGCCGTAGCGCGCTTGCTGACGCACCATCTCGTTGGCGAGCGTGCCGACCAGACGCGATCCCGTCATGCCAAACGGATGGCCAATGGCAATCGACCCGCCGTTGACGTTCAGCCGCTCGTCAGGAATGCCGAGACGATCCCGGCAGTACACAACCTGCGACGCAAACGCCTCGTTGAGCTCCCACACGTCGATGTCGTCCACCCTGAGCCCGTGCTTCTTCAACAGCTTCGGCACGGCAAAGACCGGCCCGATCCCCATCTCGTCCGGTTCGCAGGCAGCGACGGCGTACCCGCGGAACACCAGTTGCGGCGTGATGCCGAGCTCCTTCGCGCGCGACCCGGACATCACCAACGTCGCCGACGCCCCGTCGGAGAGCTGTGACGAGTTGCCCGCCGTCACGCTCCCTTCGCCGCTGGTGGTGTCAAAGACCGGCGCCAGCTTCAACAATCCTTCGAGCGTCGTCTCCGGCCGATTGCACTCGTCGCGATCGACGGTGACGGCTTCCTCGCCGACCTTCTCGCCGGACTTCCTGTCGAGCACGGCCCGCGTGACTTCCATCGGCGCGATCTCGCCCTCGAAGAACCCGCCCTGCTGCGCGCGGGCGATTCGCTGCTGGCTGGCAAGGGACAGTTCGTCCTGTGCCCGCCGCGACACCTTATAGCGCCTGGCGACGACTTCCGCGGTATCGCCCATCACCATGTAGAGCCCGGGATGGTGCTCCTTCACCCAGGGGTTGGGCGAGCTGTCGCGCTGCATCATCGTGATCGATTCGACGCCGCCGCCGATCGCCGCCTCGACGCCTTCCTGCAGCACCATGTGTGCGGCTTGCGCGATGGCTTGCAGCCCCGAATTACAGAAGCGGTTGACAGTCACGCCGGGCGTCGTCACGGGCAAGCCCGCCCGCAGCGCCGCGACCCGCGCGATGTTGTGCCCCTGCGCGCCATGCGGCTGTCCGCACCCCATGACGACTTCCTCAATCTGAGCAGGATCGAATTGCGGCACCACTTTGAGGGCGTGACTGATGGCGTGCGCCGCGAGGTCGTCCGGGCGCGTCATGTTGAACGATCCCCGCGCCGACTTGGCGAGGGGCGTCCGCCTGCTGCTCACGATGACGGCTTCTCTCATATGCGTGGGGAATCATACGGTACGCCGGTCAGCGCGACCACGCGGCGTCGAGCCACTCGCGCAAACGATCGAGCTCCCAGCAGTTGACGATGCGCGCTTTCGGGATGCCGGCAAGCCGTGCGTGAGCGAGGGCAATGTCGGCGTAACGAAGTTCCTCGACGCTGTGCGCATCGCTGTCGAGCGCGAAGAGGCAGCCGGCCTTGATGGCCCGCTGGGCGAGCTCGAAATCCACGTCTTGCCGCGTCGGATCGCCGTCGATTTCGATCGCAACGCCTGAGGCGGCGGCGGCGGCAAACACACGATCCCAGCGGGCGGCGATGCCGGGCCGCGTGCCGAACTTGCGGCCGCGTGGATGCGCCAGGATATGGACGCCGGGTGTTGACACCGCCGTGAGCATCCGGGTCGTCTGGTCATCGCCGGTGCGCAGTTTCGAATGCGGGGCCGCGAGAATCACCTCCAGGGTGCGGAGCTCGTCCGGCGCCATGTCGAGGGTGCCGTCCGCGAGGATGTTCGCTTCGATGCCCTTCAACATGCGGAACCGCCCCTTGTATCGGCGATTGAGCCGATTGATCTCGGCGTGCTGTCTAGCGAGGTTGCTCATCGACACGCCGCGCGCAATCGGCAGCCCGTAGGAGTGATCCGTGACGCCGCAGTACGCATAGCCGCGGGCGAGGCAGCCTTCGGCGAGCTCGGCCAGCGTCACGCGGCCGTCGCTGTAAGTGGAGTGCATCTGGAGGTCGCCGCGATAGTCGCGCACGCCGAGACCGCGGTTCTTCTGAAACCCCAATACCTCGGCGACCTGTGCGCCGCTCAGGAAGTTGCCGCGCCACTCCCGGCTGCGCCCGACGGTGGCGGCCTTGGGGCTCCCGGTTACCGCACGCTCGACACTCTCCGAGCGTCCCGATTGGAGGAACTCATGAATGACGCGAAGGGAAGAGGGCCCGACGTGAGGAATTTTGCGCAGCGTGCCGTCAGGTTGCAGAAGTGACTCGAGCGGCTCCTCGAGATCGAGAATCGCGGCCGCGGCGCGTTTATAGCCCCACTTGCTCTGCTGCGACGTTTGCACATCGGCGAGATCGCGCAGCAGCGCTCCGACTTTCTTATTGATGTCGAGCCACGGTTTCACTTCCGCCATTTGACCACGGGAGTACACGAAGGACACGAAGGGCACGAAGGATCAGAAATCTTGTTGTTCTTCGTGTCCATCGTGTCCATCGTGCCCATCGTGTTGCCGTGCAGCAGTAGAATTCCGCCGTGCGAATACAAGCGGCCGTCGTCCGAGAGCAAGGCAAGGCTCTGACCATCGAAACGCTCGACCTCGCGCCGCCCGGCGCCGGCGAAGTCCTGGTCGAGGTGCGCGCCGCGGGCGTCTGTCACAGCGATCTGCATGCGACCAGCGGCGACTGGCCCATGAAAACGCCGCTCGTGCCAGGTCATGAAGGCGCTGGGGTCGTGCGCGAAGTCGGCGACGGGGTCACGCGCGTCCGCCGCGGCGATCACGTTGTCTTCTGTTGGGCGCCCGCTTGCGGGCAATGTCCACCCTGCACGGAGGGGACGCCGCTGCTCTGCGATCGGCTGGACAAGACGACATTCCGCAACAAGCTGCCATGGGGTGGCTCGCGGCTGAGTGCAGGGGGCGAGGAAGTGGCGCCGTTTCTTGGAACAGCGTGTTTCGCGACGCATACTGTCGTGCCGGAGGAGGGTCTTGTCGCCGTCCCGGCGGCCGTGCCCTTCTCCGCGCTGGGCGCGGTGGGTTGCGCCGTCGTGACTGGCGTGGGCGCGGTCACCAACGCCGCAAAGCTGCCCCATGGTGCCATCGTGGCCGTTATCGGGGCCGGAGGGGTTGGCGTCAACGTCATTCAGGGCGCCGTCATGGCCGGCGCTTCCCGAATCATCGCCGTCGATCGAGAGGCAGGCCCCCTGGACCTCGCCCAACAACTGGGGGCCACCCATGTTGTACAGGCCAGCGGGAAGACCGCTGATGCCGTCAAGGAGTTGACGGAGGGCCGAGGTGCGGAATTCGTCTTCGACACGGTCGGCAGCCCAGTCACGCTTACCGATGCGGTTCTGTCAGCCCGCAAGGGCGGGACGGTCGTCATCACGGGGCTGTCGCGCCTTGACGCTCAGGGTGCGCTCCGCCTGTACCCGTTCGTCATGCACGAAAAGCGCCTGATTGGTTCTGTTTATGGCTCCGGCGACCCGCTGTACGACATTGAACGACTGGTCAAATTGCACCAGGACGGACGTCTCAAGCTGGACGAGTTGACGACTCGGCGTTACCGGCTCGACGAGGTGAACGACGCGCTCGCGGCCCTGTCTCGAGGGGAGGGCGGCCGCGGGGTGATTTTTCCCGAGTGAATTCAGCCTTCTGGATGACCCGCCGCCGCGGCCGAAACATGCAAAAGGGCGCTATGGCGGGTGACAAACTCTGACAACAAATCACGATAAGTATCGGAGAATTAAGGAGGTTCCAGTCCGCAAGGGCGTATACTTTTTACGTGATCCAGGGTTACGAATGAAGCGTCTTCTGGCGATTCCCGGCACGGTTGTTCTTGTCCTTGGCGTGGTTGCCGCCAATGGTCAGGCACCGCGTGCGCAGGCGCCGGCTCCGGTCGCGTCCGCGGCGTCTGGGCCCACCAGGACCACCTCCGCGCAACCCAAACCCGCGCCCGTTGCGAGTCACACCTCATCGGCCTCGTTGTCGGTCGAGGCGCAGGCGGCGACCGTCAAGCAATACTGCGCGACGTGTCACAACGATCGCATGAAGGCCGGTGGGCTGACGCTGGCGTCGTTCGACGCCGCCAATCTGACCAGCCATGCCGAGCTGGTCGAGAAGATGATTCGCAAGCTGCGCGCCGGCATGATGCCGCCGGCTGGCGCGCGTCGTCCGGACGAAGCCACGTTGATGCAGCTGGCGGCCGCGTTCGAAACCCGCATCGATCGCGCGGCAGCAGCCAATCCGAATCCCGGGTCACGACCATTCCAGCGTCTGAATCGTGCCGAGTACGCGCGCGCGGTACGCGACCTGCTGAGCATCGACGTCGATGTCGCGCCGCTGCTGCCCCCCGACACCATCAGCCACGGCTTCGACAACATCGCCGACGTGCAGACGATGACGCCGACCGTACTCGACGGGTATCTGCGCGCCGCCGCCAAGATCAGCCGCGATGCGCTCGGCGACGCGACCGTCACGCCGACGTCGCAGATTTATCCCGTGCCCCGCACCGAGGCGCAGTTGTGGCACGTCGAAGGCGCGCCGATCGGCACGCGCGGCGGCGTGTCGGTCGTGCACATCTTTCCGGCGGATGGCGAGTACCGCTTCCGCATGATGATGCACAGCATCCCGACCGGGCAGTTGTACGGCAGCACGACCCGCGGTGAGCAGATTGAGATTTCCGTGAATGGCGTGCGCAAGGCGTTGCTCGACATCAACCCGCGTATGAGCGAGGCGGATCCCCAAGGCATCAGCATTCAGACCGAGGCGATTTCTGTGAGCGCCGGACCGCAGCGCGTCTCGGCCGCCTTCATCGCGCGGGCGGACAGCCCGGTGGACGACCTGCTCAAGCCCATCGACTACACGCTCGCCGACACGCAGATTGGCAGCGCGCTGGGCGTGACGACGCTGCCGCACCTGCGCGAGCTGGAGATCAACGGCCCGCACAAAGTGACGGGCGTGTCGGACACGGTGAGCCGCCGGCGCGTGTTCATCTGCCGGCCGACGACGCCGGCCGAAGAGGCGCCCTGTGCCGAGCGAATCGTCCGTCACCTCGCCAGCACGGCCTTTCGCCGTCCCGCGACCGGCGACGAAGTGAAGGGCCTGCTCGGCTTCTTCGAGACGGGACGCAACGAAGGCGACTTCGAGCTCGGCGTGCGGACGGCGCTGCAGGCGGTGCTCGCCAGCCCGCAATTCATCTTCCGCCTCGAGCGTGCGCCCGCGGGCGTGCGCCCGGGCCAGATTTATCGCATCAGCGACATCGACCTGGCCTCGCGCCTGTCGTACTTCCTGTGGTCCACCGGGCCGGACAAGGAACTGGTGGACCTCGCGATGAAGAATCAGTTGCGGGCGCCCGGCGTGCTCGACGCGCAGGTCGAGCGGATGCTGGAGGACAGCCGGTCCGAAGCGCTCGCCACGCGGTTCGCGTCGTTGTGGTTGCGGCTGCAGGATCTCGACAAGATTCATCCCGATGCGCTGACGTTCCCGGCGTTCGATCACACGCTGGCCGAGGCGATGCGTCGCGAGACCGAACTGCTGTTCGAGACCATCGTGCAGGAAGATCGCAGCGTGCTCGAGCTGTTGACTGCCGACTACACGTTCGTCAACGAGCGGCTGGCGCGCCACTACGGCATCCCCAACATCACGGGCGACCATTTCCGCCGGGTGCAGTTGTCCGGCGATAATCGCCGGGGCCTGCTCGGCCACGGCAGCATTCTCATGATGACGTCGGTCGCCGACCGCACCTCGCCGGTGCTGCGCGGCAAGTGGGTGATGGAAGTGCTGCTGGCCTCGCCGCCGCCGGCGCCGCCGCCGAATGTGCCCGCGCTCGAGGAAACCGAGGGCGTCTCCGAAGCGCGGGTGCTCACGGTGCGTGAACGCATGGAACAGCACCGCAACAACCCGGCGTGCAACTCGTGCCACCGCGTGATCGATCCGCTGGGGCTGGCGCTCGAGAACTTCGACGTCACGGGACAGTGGCGCATCAAGGACGGCGGGTCGCCGATTGATCCGTCGGGCACGCTGTACGACGGCACCGAGATCAACGGCCCGGCGGCTCTGCGCCAGGCGCTCCTGAAGCGATCGGACGTGGTTCTCAGCAGCTTTACCGAGAGCTTGCTGACCTACGCGCTCGGCCGCCGCGTGGAGCCGTTCGACATGCCGACGATCCGCAAGATCGTCAACGACGGGGCGAAGACCGATTACCGGATGTCGTCGTTCATCATGGGCGTCGTCAACAGCTCCGCATTCCAGATGGCGCGGGCTGATGCCCTGGAGACGACCGAAGCAAACTCGAGATAACGCGGGTCACAGGGTTCGTACACAGGGTCCCCATGCAGGGTGCCCTTCCGGGTTCACAGGGTTCGACGTGGAGCGGTGAGGAGAAGGCGATGATCAATACGAAGAAGCACATTTCGCGACGCACGGTCTTGCGCGGCATGGGCGTGACCATGGCATTGCCGTTCCTCGATGCGATGGTGCCCGCGAATACTCTTCAGGCCAGGACCGCCGCCCAGGGCAAGGTTCGCCTTTCCTGCATCGAGCAGGTGCACGGGTCGGCTGGTGCCACGAAAGTGGGCATCGAGAAGAACCTGTGGTCGCCCGCCGCGCTGGGCCGCAGTTTCGATTTGTCGCCGACGAGCCTCAGTTCGCTCGAGCCATATCGCGACTACCTGACGATCGTGTCGAACACCGACGTGCGCAATGCCGAGGCGTTCGCGCCGAACGAAATCGGCGGCGACCACTTCCGGTCGAGCGCCGTGTTTCTGACCCAGGCGCATCCCAAACAGACCGAAGGGTCCGACGTCTACGTGGGCCCCTCGATCGATCAGCTCTACGCGCAGAAGTTCGGGCAGGACACGCCGATCCCCTCGCTGCAGTTGTGCATCGAGAACGTGGATCAGGCCGGCGGGTGTGCCTACGGCTACGCGTGCGTGTACACCGACACCATCAGCTGGGCCGACGCGAAGACGCCGCTGCCGATGATTCGCGATCCGCGCTACGCCTTCGACCAGCTCTTTGGCGTCGGCGCCACGCCGGCCGAGCGCGCCGCGCGCCGCCGCACCGACAAGAGCATCCTCGACTGGATGACGTCGGAAGTGTCGCGGCTGCGCAACACGCTGGGCGCCAGCGACCGCGCGCGTCTCGACAGCTATCTTGACGACATCCGTGAGATCGAACGCCGCATTCAGCGGATCGAGGAGCAGAACGCCAGCGGCGAGCAGCGCGAATTGCCAGGCGCGCCCGCGGGCGTGCCCGACTCGTTCACCGAGCACGTCAAGCTGATGTACGATCTGCAGGCCCTCGCGTTTGCCGCCGACATCACGCGCGTGTTCTCGTTCAAGACCGGCCGCGACGGCTCGGCGCGTGTCTATCCGGACAGCGGCGTCAACCTGCCGTTCCACCCGGCGTCGCACCACGGCGAGCGCGAGGAACGCGTCCTGCAGTTCGCGCAGATCAACAAGTACCAGGTCGGCCTGCTGCCGTACTTCCTCGACAAGTTGAAGGGCCTGACCGAGGGCGATTCAACCCTGCTCGACAACACGCTGATTGTCTACGGGTCGCCGATGGGCAACCCGAACGTGCACAACCACACGCGCTGCCCGCTGTTTCTCGCGGGCAAGGCGGGCGGCCTCCTGAAGGGTGGTCTGCACGTGAGGGCGGCCGATGGCACCCCGATGGCCAACGTGTTCATGACGCTGGCTGACGGCCTGGGGCTCGACCTCCAGAGCTTTGGTGACAGCACCGGCCGCTTCGGGTTGAATTCGGCTCCGGAAACGACGATCGTTTGAGGTTCACCGGTTTACCAGTCCTGAGGAGGGCGGGGCGGCAGCCCCGCCGCGGAGACGTATGCGACGCAGAGTGATTACCGGGGTTTGTCTCAGCGCAATGGGGGCGTTCGTCCTGTCGGCCACGGTGTTGGCCGCTGCCAACGACGCACCGGTCGCCGAAGCGGCGATGACCGGCGACCGCGAGGCCGTCCGTGCGCTGCTCAAGCAGGGCATCGATGTCAACGCCGCCATGGGTGATGGCATGACCGCGCTCCATTGGGCTGCCAAGAAGGGCGATGTGGCGCTGGCCCAGATGCTGCTCTACGCCGGCGCCAACGTGAAGGCGATGACGCGACTGGGCGGCTTCACGCCGCTCATCATGGCCAGCGAGACGGGCAACGCCGAGATCATCGACATGCTGCTCGCGGCTGGCGCCGATCCGAAGGTGGCGACGACCAACGGGACGACGCCGCTGATGCTGGCCGCGGTCGCGGGCCGCGCCGACGCCATCAAGCTGTTGATCGACAAGGGCGCGGATCCAAACGCGAAGGAAAACGCGCGTGGTGAAACGGCGCTGATGTTTGCCGCCAACTACAACCGCGTCGCGGCCATGAAGGCGCTCATCGCCGGTGGCGCCGACATCAATGTCGCGACCAATGTCGTGGACCTGGCGTCGCTGACGCAGGAGCGCGGCGGGGGACAGGGTCCGCCCCCGGGTGCGCAAGGTGCCCAGGGTGCGCAAGGTGCCCAGGGTGCGCAAGGTGCGCGACCGGGTGCGCCGGCTGCGGGTGCACAAGGCAGGCCGTCTGGACAGCCCGCACAGAGCGCGCAGGGTGGCCAGGGACAAGGTGGCGGTGGCCGCTTTCGTGGCGGCCCGCCCGCGCGCGGTCCGGATATCGCCGGCGTGACGCGGCAGTACCGCTTCAACGAGCTGGTGGCCGCACAAGGCGGGTTGACGCCGCTGCTGTTTGCCGCACGTCAGGGACACATCGACGCCGCGACAGCGCTCATCGATGCCGGGGCCGACGTCAACGAGCCGAGCAAGGGCGACAAGACGCCGCCCCTGCTGATGGCCATCATCAACGGTCACTTCGATCTCGCCAAGGTGCTGATCGAGCGCGGGGCTGACGTGCGCGCCGCCGCGACGAACGGCGTGACGCCCCTGTACGCGACGCTCAACGTGCAGTGGGCGCCCAAATCGCTTTATCCGCAGCCTCGCGCCTACGCGCAGCAGCAGCTCTCGTATCTCGACCTGATGAAAATCCTCATCGACAAGGGCGCCGACGTCAATGCGCGCCTCAAGATGAAGGTCTGGTATTCGGGCTACAACTTCGATCTGTCCGGAGTCGACGAGATCGGCGCCACGCCGTTCTGGCGCGCGGCCTATGCCGCGGATATCGAGGCGATGAAGCTGCTCGAGGCGCACGGCGCCGACCCCACGATCACGACCATGCGGCCGGCGGGCCGTCCGCAAACCGGAGACAGCGACCGGACGAGCGTCGCGGACATCTCGGGGTTGCCGCCAGTACCCGTCGGCGGACCCGCCGTCACCCCGCTCCAGGCTTCGGCCGGGGTCGGCTACGCGGAAGGGTTTGCTGCCAACTCGCATCGTTATGCCCCGTCGGGCATGCTGCCGGCCGTCAAGTACCTCATCGAGGAGCTCGGCGCCGATGTGAACGCGCGCGATCACGAAGGCAACACGGCCCTCCACCACGCGGCCTCGCGTGGCGACGTCGAGATGATTCTCTATCTCGTCTCGAAGGGCGCCGACGTCAAGGCGGTCAATCGCGAGGGCCAGACGACGGCCGACATGGCCAACGGACCCGTGCAGCGCACGCAGCCGTATCCGGAAGCGCTCGAACTGCTCGTCAAGCTGGGCGCGAAGAACAACCACAAGTGCGTGTCTTGCTAAGTTTCAAAACCGTCAAAACCTGTCTTCCTTGGCGGTTGGTCAGTTTGGGCCCGGCTTCAGCCGGGCCTTCTCGGTGTCAGGGAACGAAATGAAACGATTGGTCATCTCGACGCTTGGGGCATCCATTCTCGGTCTCGGTCTTGCGCTCGACGCGGCCGCGGCGCAGGCGCCTCAACCCGCCGCACCGACGCTTCGACCAGCTCAGGGTCGCCCCGAGCAAAGTCGAGGGCCGAAGATGGCGACGGCCCATACGCCAGCCAGGCCGGCGTCGGCCGAGTTGTCGGCGGAAGAGCAGACCGCGATGGTCAAGCAGTACTGCGCGACCTGCCACAACGATCGCAACAGGCCCGGCGGCTTGTCGTTCGTGAGTTTCGACGCGTCGCAGGTGGCCGAGCACGCGGACGTCGTCGAGCGGATGATTCGCCGCCTGCGCTCGGGGATGATGCCGCCGGCCGGCGCGCGTCGCCCGGACGGTGACGGCGTCCTGAGGCTCGCCGCCTCCCTCGAATCGCGCATCGACCGGGCCGCCGCGGCGACTCCCAATCCGGGGGCGCGGCCGTTCCAGCGCGCCAATCGCGCCGAGTACGCCCGCGCCGTGCGGGATCTGCTGGACATCGAGGTCGACGTCAACGCGTTTCTCCCGCCCGACACCATCAGCGCCGGCTTCGACAACGTTGCCGACGTGCAGTCGTTGTCCACCACCGTGCTCGAAGGCTATCTCCGCGCCGCCGCCCAGATCAGCCGCCTGGCCGTCGGCGATCGCAATGCCACCGCGACGTCCGTGACGTTCAAGATTCCTCGCGCGCGATCGCAGAATACGCACGTCGAGGGCGCCCCCATCGGGACCCGCGGCGGCGTTTCAGAAGTCCACATCTTCCCCGCGGATGGCGAGTACGTCTTCAAGGCCGCGCTCCATTACGAGCCGCTCGGTGGTCTGACCGGCCGCTCGACGATGGCGATGTTGAATCTCGAGGAAAAGATCGAGATCTCGATCGACGGTCACCGCGTTGCGGTTCTCGACCTCAACCCGCGGATGAGCGAGTCGGATCCGAACAACAATCTCGAACCGCAGACTCCGCTGATTCAAGTCACGGCGGGCCCGCACCGCGTGTCGGCGGCCTTCATCAATACGTTCGGCGCCATCGCGGACGATTTGGTCATGCCCCTGGAGAACACGCTGGCGGATGTCTCGATTGGCCAGGGCATCACGCTGCTGCCGCACCTGCGCGAGTTGCGCATCCTCGGCCCGTCGCGTGTGACCGGCATCTCCGATACGCCGAGCCGCCGTCGCATCTTCACGTGCCGGCCTACCACCCAGGCCGAAGAGGCCGGATGCGCCCGGGAGATCGTTCAGCGGCTGGCGGCGCAGGCGTTCCGTGGACCCGTGAGCGGCGACGACGTGCAGGGCCTCATGAGTTTTTATCAGGATGGTCGTGCGCGCAGCGACTTCGAATCCGGCATCCGACTCGCCGTGCAGGCGATTCTCGCCAGCCCGCGCTTTCTGTTCCGCTTCGAAGAGGCGCCGGCGACAGCCAGGCCCGGGCAGACGTATCGGCTCAGCGGCGCCGATCTGGCGTCGCGATTGTCGTTCTTCCTCTGGGGGACGGCGCCGGACGCCGAGCTGCTGAAACAGGTGGCGGATCGCACGCTCCGAACGCCCGGCGCCCTCGAGAAACAAATCACGCGGATGCTCGCGCACCCGAAGTCAGAAGCGCTGGCGACGCGGTTTGCCGCGCAGTGGCTGCGTTTGCAGGACCTGAGCAAGGTGAGTCCGGACTACCTGCAGTACCCGCAATACGACGACCGGCTGGCTGAAGCGTTCCGCCGGGAAACCGAGTTGTTCTTCGACAGCCTGGTGCGCGACGACCGGAGCCTGCTCGACTTGATCTCGGCGGACTACTCGTTCGTAAACGAACGCGTGGCCTTGCATTACGGCATTCCCAACGTGACGGGGTCGCACTTCCGCAAGGTGTCGATGCCCGGCAACCGTCGCGGCATTCTCGGTCACGGCAGCATCCTGGTGCTCACCTCGAATTCGGATCGCACCTCGCCGGTCCATCGCGGCAAATGGGTGATGGAAGTGCTGCTCGGCAGTCCGCCGCCACCCCCGCCCCCGAACGTGCCGGAACTGGACGAGGTGAGGGCGACCGGCGGCGGCCGGACGCTGTCGGTGCGCGAGCGCATGGAGGAGCACCGCAGGAACCCGACGTGCAACTCCTGTCATCGCGTGATCGACCCTCTTGGGCTCGCGCTCGAAAACTACGATCCGACCGGCGCCTGGCGGATCAAGGACAACGAAGTTCCGGTCGATCCGGTCGGGACGCTGTATGACGGATCGCAAATCGAGGGTCCGGAGAGCTTGCGCAGCGCGCTGCTGAAGTACAAGGACGCAGTCGTGCTGAGCTTTACGGAGAGCTTGATGACCTATGCGCTGGGCCGCCGGGTCGAGTATTACGACATGCCGGCCATCCGCGCGATTGTGCGGGAAGCGGCGACGAACGATTACCGGATGTCGTCGTTCATCGAAGGCGTCATCAAGAGCGCGGCGTTCCAGATGGGACGCATACCGGCGGAGGGGACTCGCGCCGCAGACGTCGTCGCGCGGTAGAACGTGACAGGGTTCGCGAGACGGGGTTCGTTACGGAAGTTCGTGACGAAACCGTTGGTTCCGGGAGAATAGATTCATGATCATTTCGAATAAGCACATCTCGCGTCGCCAGGTCCTCAAGGGGGTTGGCGTCACGGTGGCGCTGCCGCTGCTCGATGCCATGGTGCCGGCGCGGGGCTGGGCGCAGGGCGCGCGCCCGAAGGTGCGCCTGGCGGCCATCGAAATGGTGCATGGCTCGGCCGGGGCGACCAAAATCGGCGCCGAGAAGAACATGTGGTCTCCGGCCCAGGTTGGCCGCAACTACGACCTGACGCCGAGCAGCTTGAGCCCGCTCGAGCGGTTCCGCGATCACCTCACGATCATCAGCAATACCGACGTCCGCAATGCGGAAGCGTTCGAAGCGCCCGAAATCGGCGGCGACCATTTCCGGTCGAGCGCCGTGTTCCTGACGCAGATGCGCCCACGGCAGACGCAAGGTTCGGATGTGCGGGTGGGCACGTCGCTCGACCAGTACTACGCACACACGTTCGGACAGGACACCTCCATTCCGTCGCTGCAACTCTGTATCGAGAACGTCGATCAGGCCGGCGGCTGCTCCTACGGGTATTCGTGCGTTTACACCGACTCGATCAGCTGGGCCGCACCGAACGAACCGCTGCCGATGGTGCGCGATCCGCGCACGGTGTTCGACATGCTCTTCGGCGTCGGCGCCACCCCCGAGGACCGCGCCGAACGGCGGCGCGAGGACCGCAGCATCCTCGACTGGATCACCGAGGACATGACGCGGCTGCGCAACACGCTCGGCGCTTCGGACCGCGAGCGGCTCACCGCATACCTTGAAGACATTCGTGAGATCGAACGGCGCATCCAGCGCGTCGAAGCGCAGAACGCCAGCGGCGAGCCGCGCGAGCTGCCGGGCGCCCCCGTCGGCGTGCCGGATTCGTTCGAAGAGCACATCAAGCTGATGTTCGACCTGCAGGCCGTTGCGTTCGCCTCCGACATCACGCGCGTGTTTGCGTTCAAGCTCGGACGCGACGCGTCGAATCGCGTGTTTGCCGACAGCGGGACGAGCACCGGATTCCATTCGGCGTCGCACCACGGCGAGCGCGAAGATCGCGTCACGGCGTTTGCGCGGATCAACCGCTACCACATCAGCATGATGCCGTATTTCCTCGACAAGCTCCGCCGCACGCCGGACGGCGACGGGACCTTGCTCGACAACACCATGGTGATCTACGGCTCGCCAATGGGAAATTCAAACGTGCACAATCACAAGCGCTGCCCGTTGATCCTTGCCGGTCACGCCGGTGGCCAGCTGAAGGGCGGCGTCCACATCAAAGCCGCCGACGGCACGCCGATGGCCAACGCCATGCTCTCGATGATGCAGATGCTGGGCTTGGACATGGACAAGTTCGGCGACAGCACGGCCGCGATGGATCTGAATCGGGTTCAAAGCACGACGCTGTAGGGCCGGGCTTCGCCCCGAGGGCCGCGCTTCGCGCCGCCCGCCGACCGCAGGGAGGCCCTCGGCGCGAAGCGCCGTCGACTGCCGGAGGTGGCCCACTCTGCAAGCGCCGCCGACCGCCGGAAGCGGCCATCCGCCACAGGCGGCCTCCATCTTGCACTGCAGGTCATCCGGAAACATCGATGCGTGCCATGAGACTTCTGGCGCTGATCATCGCTCTGTCAGCCGGACTGGGGTGCGCGCGCGGGCTGCACGGTCCGTCGATCAACACCCCGATCACGCCCGCCCCCCGATCGATGGACGAGCTCACCGTCGAAGAGCGGCGTTCGATGCTCGATCGGGCCCAGGTATGGGAGCCGATCGACACCGAAGAGCTGAACCTGCTGCGAGGGCCGGAGGGCGACGGGAACTTCGAGTTCGACGCCAGCGTGACCTGCACGTTCGACTACCCCGACAAGCCCCTCGGCGGTGCGACGCCGAAGTTCGATTGCGCGCTGAAACCAAAGGACATCGTCAAGGTCAAGTTCGGCATGAGCAACGGCGAGGTGTTCGCGGAAGTCGCGGCCAGCCGCTTGTTCTGGGCGCTCGGCTTCTTCGCCGATCGCATGTACCCGGTCCAGGTCACTTGTCTCCACTGCCCGCCGGACCCCTACCGCGCCAGCACCGTGGAATGGGCGCTGGGCCGTCCCGGCAATCTGGCGACGCGCGTCTTCGATCCGGCGGCTATCGAGCGCAAGTTCGACGGCAAGGACATCGAAGTGCCGACGTTCGAGGGGTGGTCCTGGCGTGAGCTCGAGGACGTCGCCGACAACGGCGTGGGTGCGCCGCGTGCGCAGATCGACGCGCTCAAGCTGTTGGCCGCCTTCATCCAGCACGTCGACAGCAAGCCCGAGAATCAGGCGCTGGTCTGTGCCGATGGCGCGGTGGGCCGGGACGAGGACGGTAACGCGACGTGCGAGAGGCCGCTGCTGCTCATCAAGGATCTAGGCTCGGCCTTTGCGGCAGCCAGCCGCATGAGATTCGTCAAGATGAGCCTGGCGAGCTGGCGCTCCGTGGGAATCTGGCGGGATGCGCGCGCCTGTCGCGCGGAGCTCATCTCGTCTTTCATCGGCACGCTGGCGCACCCGCTCATCAGCGAGGCCGGCCGGCAATTTCTGGCCGAGCGGCTGAGTCTGCTGTCCGACGACCAGATTCGGGACATGTTCGCCGCCTCTCGTGTCGAGCGGCGCAACGAGATGATGGACGGTCGTCGCGTGACGCTGGACGACTGGGTGCGGGTGTTCAAGGCCAAGCGCGATCAGATCGTGAATCACAGCTGCCCGTCAGGCCGCGCTTCGCGCGGAAGGCGGCGTTGACGCGCCGTGGGCCTCCCTCCGGTCGGCAGGCGCGCGCCTTTGGCGCGAGGGAGTCCGGCCGCAGGCCGGCCCTCGGGCGCGAAGCGCCCGCCCTCGGGAAGCGCCCTCCGGCGGAGCCGGCCAGTTCGCGCGGCACTGACAATCGATGACACAACTTCTTTTATAATTTCAGCCGTCTATGCCCGCCGGGGCAGGCGAGATCAAATGACACGAGCCGCTTGCGCGACGCTCGGCGCCGGGGTCCTGGCGCTGGGATTCGCAGTCACGACCACTCACGCGCGGGCGACCAGCCAGTCCTCGACTGCCGGTGGCGCGCCTCGGCTCGCGGCCTCTCACGGCCGGCCGGCGCACTCTGCTGTGGCGACGCCCGCCGCCGAGACGGCCCTCGTCAAACAATATTGCGCCTCGTGTCATAGCGATCGCGGCCAGGCCGGCGGACTCTCGTTCGCCGGGTTCGACGCTGCCACCGTCACCGCTTCCCCACAGACGACCGAGAAGATGATTCGCAAGCTGCGCGCCGGCATGATGCCGCCGGCCGGGGCCAGGCGTCCCGAGGCCGGCGTGCTGCTGGCGCTGGCCGAGGCACTCGAGACGCGGATCGATCGCGCGGCGGCGCTCAACCCCAATCCCGGGTCGCGTCCGTCGCCGCGCATGAACCGCGCCGAGTATGCCAGCGCCATTCGCGAGCTGTTCGGACTCGACGTGGACGTCACCGCATATCTGCCGCCCGACACGCTGGCGCACGGCTTCGACAACATCTCCGAAGAGCAGGGCCTGTCGGCCTCGGTGATGGAGGGTTACCTGCGCGCGGCAAGCGCCATCAGCCGGCTCGCCGTTGGTGATCGCAACGCGTCGAACGGGTCGGTGATCTACAAGCTGCCGCGCGACGGGACACAGATGCGGCACGTCCCCGGCGCGCCGGTTGGCACGCGCGGCGGCATCTCCGTGATGCACACGTTTCCGGCCGACGGCGAGTACGTCTTCAAGATGCTGCTGCACAGCGGACCGACGGGCGACCTGTTTGGCTCCGCGGTCGAAGGCGAGCAGATCGAAGTGTCCGTCAACGGCGAACGTAAGGCGCTGTTGACCATCAACCACAACATGAAGGAGTCGGACGAAGGCGGGCTCGGCCTCCAGACCGGACCGATTCAGGTGAGCGCCGGGCCGCAGCGCGTCTCCGCAGCGTTCATTCAGCGCGCCGATGGACCGGTGGATGATCTGGTCGCGCCCATCGAACACACGCTCGCTGATACCAACATCGGCGAAACGTTTGGCGTCACGGCCCTGGCGCACTTGCGCGAGTTTGCGGTCACGGGTCCGACGCGGGTGACCGGCGTTTCTGACACGCCGACTCGCCGCCGCATCTTCACCTGCCGGCCGACCTCGGCGGCCGAAGAGACCGCGTGCGCAACCGAGATCGTCAAGCGACTGGCGACGCAGGCGTATCGCGGTGCCCTTCCCGGCGACGACCTGACCGACCTGCTGCGGTTTTACGCCGACGGGCGGCAGCAGACCGATTTCGAAAGCGGCATCCGGCTCGCGATTCAGGCGATGCTCGCCAACCCGCGCTTCGTCTTTCGTCTCGAACAGGCGCCCGCGACGGTCCGTCCGGGGCAGACCTATCGCATCACCGATCTGGATCTGGCGTCACGGCTCTCGTTCTTCCTCTGGGGCACCCTGCCCGATGCGGAGCTCGTGCGAGCGGCCTCCAACGGGACGCTCAGGACGCAGGCCGGCATCGACGCGCAAGTGCGGCGCATGCTGGCCGATGCGCGCGCCGAAGCGTTGGCGACGCGGTTTGGGGCGCAGTGGCTCCGCCTGCAGGACATCAAGAAGAATCGCCCCGACCCGCTGCTTTACCCCCAGTGGGACGACACGCTCGCCGACGCGTTCCGGCGCGAGACCGAGCTCTTCTTCGACAGCATCGTGCGCGAAGATCGCAGCGTCCTCGATCTGCTCGCCGCCGATTACACATTCGTCAATGAGCGCCTGGCCAAGCATTACGGCATTCCCAACGTGATGGGTAATCAGTTCCGGAGGGTCTCGCTGACCGACCCGGCGCGTCGTGGCGTCCTCGGGCATGGCAGCATCCTGCAGCTCACGTCGATTGCCGATCGGACGTCGCCGGTGCTGCGCGGCAAGTGGGTGATGGAGGTGTTGCTGGGCACGCCGCCGCCGCCGCCACCGCCCAACGTGCCCGAGCTGGAGCAGACCAGCGCCGTCAAGGAAGATCGGCGGCTGTCGGTGCGCGAGCGGATGGAACAGCATCGGGCCAATCCGGCGTGCAACTCGTGCCACAAGGTCATCGACCCGCTCGGGCTGGCGCTCGAGAACTTCGATCCGTCCGGGAAGTGGCGTATCAACGATAGTGGCGTTCCCGTCGATCCCACGGGCGTGATGTACGACGGCACCACGATCAGCGGCCCTGCGGATCTGCGCGAGGCCCTGCTGAAGCACAAGGACGCCATTCTTCTCAGCTTCACGGAAAGCCTCCTGACCTACGCGCTGGGACGGGAAGTGGAGTATTACGACATGCCGAGGGTCCGCGCCATCGTGCGCGACGCGTCGGAGAACGGCAATAGATTTTCGACCTTTGTTTCCGGCGTCGTGAACAGTTCGGCGTTCCGCATGGCACGCGCGACGGAAGTGGAAACCACGGCGGTCCGGTAGCCGAATCCCGGGGAGCCTGGTGGCGGGAACGTTGGACCGCTACACGGCCCGTTACGAGAATTTTGTACTCGTTGCGGCGTTCTCCGCGGGCCGTAGCGGTCCTGGGCGCGCGGAGCGCGCCGAGAGTAATAGCTACCCAGCCAAGGGGCCGCTTCAGGGATATCAAGGGCAGGCCCTTGGCTGGTTGGGGGCCCCAGTCAAGGGAACCCTGTGATCGAGGAGACGACAATGTATCTGGCAAAGAAGCACCTCTCGCGTCGCACGGTTCTGCGTGGCATGGGTGTCGCGATGGCCTTGCCGTTTCTCGAGGCCATGGTGCCGTCGGGCGCGGCCGTCGCGAAAGCCGCGAGCGGCAAAGTGCGGTTGTCGGCCATCGAACTGGTGCACGGTTCGGCGGGAGCCACGACCATCGGCGCCCAGAAGAACCTGTGGTCGCCGGCGGCCGTCGGGAAGAACTTCGATCTGACCCCGACCAGCCTGATCTCGCTCGAACCCTGGCGCAACCACATCACCATCGTCAGCAACACCGACGTCAAGAACGCCGAGGCGTTCGAGACACCGGAGATCGGCGGCGATCACTTCCGGTCGAGCGCGGTGTTCCTGACCCAGGCGCACCCGCGGCAGACGAAGGGGTCGAACGTCTATGCGGGGACGTCGCTCGACCAGTACTACGCAAAGAAGGTGGGGAACGAGACGGCGATTCCGTCGATGCAACTGTGCATCGAGGCGGTGGACCAGGCAGGCGGATGCTCCTACGGTTATTCGTGCGTTTATACCGACACGATCAGCTGGTCGGCGCCCAACCAGCCGCTGCCGATGATTCGCGACCCGCGCTTCGCCTTCGATCAGCTGTTTGGTGTCGGCGCGACCCCCGAGGAGCGCCGGCTGCGCCGGCAGGAGGATCGCAGCATCCTCGACGCGATTACGGCGTCAGCGACACGTTTGCGCAATACGCTCGGGCCCGCGGATCGCGCCCGCCTCGAGGCGTACCTCCACGAAGTGCGCGAAGTCGAACGGCGCATTCAGCGTGTCGAAACGCAGAACACCACGGGCATGGAGCGCGAGCTCCCGGGCGCGCCGGCCGGTGTCCCGGATTCGTTCTCCGAACACGTCAAGCTGATGTTCGACCTGCAAGCGCTCGCGTGTGCCGGCGACAGCACGCGGGTCTTCTCATTCAAGCTGGGACGCGATGCGTCGAGCCGGGCCTATCCGGAGAGCGGAACGAAAACCGGGTTCCATCCGGCGTCGCATCACGGCGAACGCGAAGAACGCATCCTGGATTTCAAGAAGATCAACGACTACCACGTCAGCATGGTGCCGTACTTCCTCGAGAAGCTGCGCAACACGCCGGATGGCGATGGGACGTTGCTCGACAACACGCTCGTCATCTTCGGGTCGCCGATGGGCAATTCGAACGTCCACAATCACAAGCGCTGCCCGCTGTTCCTGGCCGGGCATGCGGGCGGTCACCTCACGGGTGGGCTGCATCTCAAGGCGCCGGACGGCACACCGATGGCGAACGTGTTTCTCACGCTGCTGCACGACCTTGGTGTGGAGCTCGAGACGTTTGGCGACAGCACCGCAACGTTCGATGTGAATACGGTGCGGGAAACCACCCGGTAGGGGCCGAGCATGCTCGGCCCGACCGTGATGTGACGATGTGACGATATGCGATACGGATTGACCGGTCTGGTGATCCTCGCTGCGCTGTGCCTCACGGCGGGGCTCGGCGCGCAGGGGCCTGCCGTCGCCGACGCGGCGATGCAGAAGAACGTCGCCGCCGTCCGCGACCTGCTGAAACACGGCGCCGACGTCAACGCCGCGCAGGGCGACGGCATGACGCCCCTGCACTGGGCGGCCACCCACGGCGATCTGGAGCTCTCGAAGATGCTGCTGGTCGCCGGCGCCAACATCCGTGCGACGACCCGTATCAACGGCTACACGCCGCTGTTTCTGGCCGCGCGTGAAGGCAATGCCGGCGTCGTCGCCGCGTTGCTCGACGCCGGCGCCGACCCGCAGGCCGTGTCGGCGACCGGATCGACTCCCCTGATGCTCGCGGCGGGTGCTGGAAGCATCGAGGCGGTGGAGCGGCTGCTCGACGCGGGCGCCGAGATTGACGCCCGGGAACGTGCGCGCGGGCAGACGGCGCTGATGTTTGCGGCCGCGTACAACCGCGTCGACGCGATCAATCTGCTCGTCCGTCGCGGCACCGACGTGCGGACGACGAGTAAGGTCGTCGATCTGTTCGAGCTCACCCGCGAGGACAATCCGGCGCCCGGCAGCGGCACCGCCGCCGGCGGTGCCCGGCCGGCGGCGGCCGCGCCGCCATCATCGCCAGTCGCGGGGGTGGATCGCGCCTACAACTACACCGAGCTGATCGGCTATATGGGCGGCATGACACCGCTCCTGTTCGCGGCTCGCGAAGGTCACGTCGAGGCGGCCGAGGCATTGCTCGCCGCCGGCGCCGACGTCAATCAGCCTCGGGCCGGCGATCGTACGACGCCGCTGCTGATGGCCAGCATCAACGGTCACTTCGATCTCGGCAAGTACTTCCTCGACCACGGGGCCGATCCCAATCTCGCGGGCGAGAATGGCGCCACGCCGATCTACGCCGTGCTCAACTGCGTGTACGCGCAGAAGTCCAACTATCCGCAGCCACGGGCGTTCGCGCAGCAGCGACAGACCTATCTCGACTACATGACCGCGTTGCTCGACAAAGGCGCAGACCCGAACGCACGCCTGAAGAAGAAGGTGTGGTACTCAGGGTACAACTCTGACTTGTCGGGTGTCGATGAAACCGGGGCGACGCCGTTCTGGCGCGCGGCTTACGCCAGCGACCTTCCAGCGATGAAGCTGCTCGTCGCGCGTGGCGCGGACCCGAACGTGCTTACGGTCAAGCCCGCGGGGCGCCCACGCTTCGGCGACCAGCAGCGCGAGGTCACCGACGTCTCCGGCGTTCCGCCTCCACCGGTTGGTGGGCCCTCGGTGACGCCGCTGATGGCAGCGACCGGCGTGGGCTATGCCGAGGGGTTTGCGGCGAACTCGCACATCATTCACCCGGCAGGATGGATGCCCGCCGTGAAATATCTGGTGGAAGGACTGGGCGCCGACGTCAACGCGCGCGACCATGAAGGCAACACGCCTCTCCACAATGCGGCTGCGCGCGGCGACGTGGAGATGATTTTGTATCTCGTGTCCAAGGGAGCGGACGTCAAGGCCGTCAATCGCGAAGGGCAGACCACGGCGGACATGGCCAACGGTCCTGTGCAGCGAACTCAGCCGTATCCAGAAGCCGTCGAACTCTTGGTCAAGCTGGGCGCGAAGAACAATAATAAGTGCGTCTCGTGCTGAGGCCGACTACGTCGGACGGCCACTTGCGCGGAAGGCCAACTTCGTTGGAAGGCCTCGCTTCGCTCGGAGGGCGCGGAGGGCGATACTATCCGGCGACGCCGGCCAGCTGGCGAAGCCAGCCATCGTGCGCGTGAGCGCAAGCCATCCCGCGCCGAAGGCGGGCATAACTGGAGGAACGAACACATGTGTAAATTGACAATGACTGCGGTCGTCGCGACCGCGGCGCTTGGACTTTCGGTATCGGCGCAACAGAAGGTGACGGAATTGCCAATGGGCAAGGGCGGAAGCGGCCGGGCCAGGGTGGAGGCCGTGGTCGACGGTGCCAACATTTCCATCGAGTACGGCCGGCCGGCGCTCAAGGGCCGTGTACCAGGCAAGGACATCGATCCCTACGAAGGCAAACCGTGGCGCACAGGCGCCGATGCGCAAACGACCCTCATCACCGACAGGGCGCTGAAGTTCGGGAACCTGTCGGTGCCGGCGGGCACGTACGGTCTTCACACGATTCCGGTCAGCGGCACCTGGCAGCTGATCATCCACAAGCGGGAGAAGGGCTGGGGCATTCCGTATCCCGGTGAAAAGGACGAGCTTGGCCGCGTGGCGATGACGATGGGGAAGGTGCCGAAGGCCGAGGAACGGCTGACGGTTTCAATCGAGGATACCGCGAAGGGCGGCATGCTGCACATCGACTGGGGTCAGACGCGCGCGAGCGTTCCCTTCACTGTTGGATAGTTCCCCAAGCCCCGACCCTGTTCGGCGGCGTCACAGGATGCAGTCACGGAGGCGCGGATGTCGATCCGGGCCTCCGTGGCGGAGCCACCTCCCTCATCGATGACATCACCTCTCCTCGTCCTTGTCGCGGTGCTCATCTCCGCGATCGCCGCCAGCGCACAGGATCAATCGCTCACGCCCGAAACGGCCACTGTCATCGACGGATCGCCGCCGCCGGTGCCTCCGGAGAGCATCACGCGCGACGAACGCCGGCGAGCGACGGTCCGCGCCATCAAGCTGATCGAGCCGCTGCGCGTCGATGGTCGGCTGGACGAGGCGGTCTATCAGCAGCACGCGCCGTTTGGCGGCTTCATTCAGGTCGCGCCCGTCTACGGTGCGGAATCGACGGAAAGGACCGATGTCTGGGTCACCTACGATGACAACACGATTTACGTGTCGGCGCGCCTCTGGGATTCGGCGCCCCCGGAGCGATGGATTTCGAATGAGCTTCGCCGAGACACCAACCAGTTGCGCAACAACGATCACATCGGCGTGATGTTCGACACCTTCTACGACCGCCGCAGCGGGTTCATGTTTTACACCAACCCCCTCGGCGCGCTGGCCGATTACTCGGTCATCGACGAGGGCGGTCCCAACACCGATTGGAACCCGGTGTGGGAATCGCGCACCGGCACGTTCGACGGCGGCTGGACCGTCGAGATGGCGATCCCGTTCAAGACGCTGCGCTACCGTTCGGGCCCCGATCAAATGTGGGGCATTCAGCTCCGCCGGTCGATCCGGCACAAGAACGAGTGGACGTACCTGAATCCGGTGCCGCAGAACCTGGCGGGACCGCAGGCCTTGAACCGCATTTCCTCGGCCGGCACCCTGGTCGGACTCGACTTGCCGCCCGCCAGCCGGAACATCGAGCTCAAGCCTTACGCCATTTCTCGCCTGACGACGGACCGCTCCGTCGCGCCGCCGATCCAGAACGAGTTCGATCCCGACATCGGCGGCGGCTTCAAATACGGCGTCACCGCCAACCTGACGGCGGACTTCACGGTCAACACCGACTTCGCCCAGGTCGAAATCGACGAGCAGCAGGTGAACCTGACGCGCTTCAGCCTGTTCTTCCCCGAGAAGCGCGAGTTCTTTCTCGAAGGCCGCGGTGTCTTCGACTTTGCCCGAGGCGGAGCGAGCGGAGGTGGAATGGGCGGCGGTGGCCGCGACGCCTCGGCGCCGTACCTGTTCTACAGCCGCCGCATCGGGCTCAACCGCAACCGCGTGATCCCGATCACCGCAGGCGGGCGCCTGACCGGAAAGGTCGGTGCGTTCGGGATCGGGGTGATGAACATCCGGACCGGTGACGAGGAACTGTCCGGCACGCCCGACACCAACTTCACGGTGCTTCGGGTCAAGCGGGACATCCTGCGCCGCAGCACGATCGGGATGATGTTCACCAACCGATCGGTCACGGTCAACGAGACCGGCTCCAATCAGGCGTTCGGCGTGGACGCGGCGTTTTCGTTCTACCAGAACGTCAACCTCGGCGCCTACTACGCGCGCACAGAGACGCCGGGGCTCGAGGCGGATAACGACAGCTATCAGGCCAAGTTCGATTACGGCGCCGACCGCTACGGCGCGCGCGTCGAGTTCCTCAAGGTCGGCGACAATTTCAACCCGGAAATCGGGTTCGTGCGCCGCGATGACTTCAAGCGCTCGTTCGCGCAATTGCGCTTCAGCCCCCGTCCGCGCAACCTGCGCGGCGTGCGCAAACTCAGCTACGAGGCGACCCTCGATTACATCGAGAACGGCCGAGGCGTGCTCGAGACGCGACAACAGGCCGGCCAGTTCGATGTCGAGTTCGAGAACAGCGACCGCTTCAGCGTCGACGTGAACCGCAATTTCGAATTTCTGAGCATCCCTTTCCAGGTCTCGAGCGGTGTGTTCATTCCCGTCGGCGGCTACACCTTCAATGACGTGCGAGTCGGCTACAACTTCGGTTCACAGCGTCGCATGTCAGGCAATGTGTCGCTGGCGCGCGGGCAATTCTACGATGGCGATATCACGACTATGAGCGTGAGCCAGGGCCGCGTGTCGTTGACCAAGCGCTTGTCGATCGAGCCCAGTCTGTCGCTCAGCACGGTCAATCTGCCGCACGGCGACTTCATCACGCGGGTGCTCCGCTCGCGGGTGGATTACGGCTTCTCGCCGCGAATGTTTGCGAGCGCGCTGCTGCAGTACAACTACACGGACCGCACGTTCAGCAGCAACCTGCGCTACCGCTGGGAATACCGTCCCGGCAGCGAATTCTTCATTGTCTGGACGGACGAACAGGACACCCGGGCGCGTGGGCTCACGCTCCGCAATCGCGCGTTCGTCGTCAAGGCGACGCGACTGCTGCGCTTCTAATAGGATTCTGTGCCTTCTGTGAATTCTGTGCATTCTGTGGATCGTGAATTCTGTGGATCGTTATTTCGGTCGATCGAGTTCGCTCAGCGGATGTGCGAAGCCGAGCGCGCGGAGTGTGCGCAGGTCGAGGCTGCCAGTCGCATCGAGCTTCTGCGACTCCTGAAACTTCTTCACCGCGGCCGAGACGCCGTCTGACCACTTGCCATCGGCGGTGATCTCCTTGTGTCCTTGCCGGATGAGCGCCGTCTGTACCTGCCGCAGGCCAACCGCGCTGATGCGCAGCGGCGTTCCCGTCAACAGCAGCGCATCGTCGGTGAGCACCTCTGTGATGGCGTCGGTGGGAAGCTTGCCGGGCTGCGGGTTCGTGAGCGACTCGGTGAGATCGAGCGCGTGCAGCAGTTGCAGGTCGAGCGTGTTGGTGACGTCGAGGCCCTTCGACTTCTGGAAGTTTCGCGGCGAGTTGTCGATCTCGGTGATCCAGATGCCGACCACGTTGTGCGTGGGGAACCCGAACTGGGTCAGCTTGTTCTGAACGACGCGGGTCAGCCGTGGGCTCACGGCAAGAGGCGCCCCGCCTGTGGCGGCTGCCGGCGCGCTGACGGGCGCATCTCCGCCGGCAGGGACCTCGCCGCGTAACACCTCGGGCATGCCAAGCGCGGTCAACGTGAGCTCGTCGAGATCGCCGCCCGGGTCCAATCCCTGCTTGCGCTGAAACTCGGCCAGCCCCTTCGCGGAAAGCTCGCCCCAGGCGCCCGACACCGTGGGTATCGGATGACCCATCGAGACGAGCTTTCCCTGAATCAGCTTCACGATCCCCGGGCTGATATGGAGAGGCGTCCCGGGCACCGGCGCCGGTTCGGCCGGCTTTGCCGGCGTCTTGTTGGCAGGGGTCGCAGGCGTTTGATTGCGCGGGTCCTGCGCCGTCAACGACACCGCAGAAAAGAACGATAACGCGGCACTGCAAAGGAGTGCGGCGAGAACACCGAGCGTGCTCGAATTCATGAGAGTGAATTTTCTCACGGAATTACGATCCACAGAATCCACAGAATCCCCCAGGATCCGCAGGAGACACAGGATCGGCAGAAGACCGAGAACCCGGCGAAAACGATGTCTTTGGACGCCGGTAGGGAAACGAATTCTGTGTTCTCTGCGTGTTCTGTGGATCGTGGGGCTTGCGCCCTCTGTGGTCACGGCTGACGGGCGAGGGCGCGTTCGAGGAAGTCCAGTTCGCGTTTGAGGAGGTGATTCCCCGTGCGAATCGTCGCGCCGAACTCGAGATACGGCTCCGTCGCCAGAGAATACGCGGGCCACTCCGGCAACCCGTTGCCGTTCGGGTTGCCCGTCGTGATGAAGTTCACCCAGTAAGCGGACATGGCATCGGCCAAGCCGCGATCGACGTCCGTATACGCGTAGCCGGCTTCGCGCGGATCGCTCGAGGGGACGACGTTGAAGACATAGGGGATCTCGGAGGCGTGAAAGGCCTTGAGCTCCGCCGCCCGCGGATGCGGCGGCGTGTGCGTGAAGTAATAGAGAAACGCGTCGGCCCCCGCGGCTGTCGTCATCCGCGCCCACGTGCGCATATGCGACGAGAACGTCGTGTCGCGCCCGACGGCCATCAACGCCGGGACGATGTCGGCGTCGCTGGTCACGCCGTAGACCGCCTCGAATTCTGCAGCTGACTTGCCGTACTGCTGCGAGAGCCGCTTTCTCAACTCCGCGAGTGTCCTCGGCGCGTTGCCGGCGCCGCCGAGCGACGTCATCTCGTCGGCCGTGGAGCCGACGATCACGGGTACGTTGTTGTGTTTCTTGTCGGCGAAGATGGTGCGGATTTCATCAGGGAGCACCCAGCCATCGACATTCTCCTGCGTGCGCACGGCCTGGCGCACGAGCCTGTCCGCGGGAAGGGCGCGCAGCGCGGCGAGCGACGCGGCGCCGAGCGCTGTGGCGTACGCCAGGCCGGCGCGTTCTGCGGATTGCTGTGACCCGCGATCCTCGGTCAGGTGCGGGGTCCGGCTGAAACGGCCGCCGCTCTGGCCGATGGCGCGGACGAAGAGTCCTTTGGCAAGCGGGGAGGCCACGAGCGTGTTGACGCTCCACGATCCTGCGGATTCGCCGCCGATGGTGACTCGGGTGGGATCGCCGCCGAAGGCCGCGATGTTGTGCTGCACCCACTGCAGTGCGGCGATTTGATCGAGGACGCCGTAATTGCCGGATGACTTCTGTGGCGACTCGGCGGAGAGCTCCGGATGGGCGAGGTAGCCGAGCGGTCCGAGCCGATAGTTGATCGAGACGAGAACGATGCCCTCGCGCGCGAGCGGCACCCCGTCGCGCGTGTCGCTGATGCTCGAACCCTTCGTCAGCGCGCCGCCGTGAATCCACACGAATACCGGTCGTCTGTCGCCGTCACCGGCCGTGGTCCACACGTTCAGAAACAGGCAGTCTTCGCTCTGCGGTTGCAGGGGCCGGATGTACACCGACCCGGCTTGGTACTGGGTCTGTGGGCACTCTGAGCCGTAGCGCGACGCGTCGCGTATTCCGGCCCATGGCTGCACCGGCTGCGGCGGCTTCCACCGAAGCGCGCCTGCGGGCGCGGCCGCGTAAGGAACGCCCTTGAACACGCGCACGCCGCGATCGCGCACGCCCGCAATCTCGCCCCCCGTAACCGCCACCACTTCCGTCGCAGCATTCATGGTGTCTCCGGCCAGGCACGTGACCAACACGAGCGCGAAAAGGCCCATGCGCATGCGCGGATTCTACCTGCGTGGCGCACCCGGCCGCACCCGGCGGCGCGTGCAGCGACGGCCTCCAACTTGCAACACGGCCGAAAGGGAGGACTCATGCGCACGCTGCTGCTCATACTGATGTTGTTCTCGACGCTGACGCTCGGCGGATGCGAGCTGGTCGGCGACATTTTCCAGGCCGGAATGGCGGTGGGCGTCATCCTGGTGCTGCTTGTGATCGGCGGGGTCGTGGTGCTCGGCCGCAAGCTCATGAGTTGAGCCCATGCGTGCCATCCTGATGCGACTCGATCATCCGGAGTCGCCGGCCACGCCGCCGGCCCCCTGACACATGCCGTCATCGAACTCGCGCCGCCGTCGTGTGGGCGCCGGCGCCTCAGCCCGCCCAAACCGTCGCGCACCCAGCCGGCCGCGCCATCTGCACCGCAGGCTGCGGTCGCGGCCCTCGGCAGCCGCGTCTGAACAGGGCGCACGTGCACGCCTGCGCCGATTTCGGCAGGGCTCGACACTCGCTGTGGCACTGACCGCACTACTGCTCTTCATCGGTGGCGTTCCCGGTGAAACCACGGGCCAGGAGAACCAGCCGGAGGTGCCGGCGGGCCTCGAGTCGACCGACCCTGCCGTCGCCTTGGAGCAGGCTGGCGGCACACTCCGTGATCTGGTCCTCGGCTTCTATGCCTTTCTGCCCAAACTCGTCGTTGCGCTCGTTCTGCTGGGGATTGCGTGGCTCATCGCGACGGTCGTGCGCTCCACGCTACGCAAGGCACTCGGGCAGTGGGAACGCACAGACGCCGTCAATGCCGTTGCGACCATAGCCATCTACCTGGCGGCGACCGTGATTGCGATGAGCATCCTGGCCGGTGATGCGCGTGCGCTGCTCGGCTCGGTCGGCCTCATCGGTCTCGCGCTGTCATGGGCGCTGCAGACGCCGATCGAGAGCTTCACCGGGTGGTTCCTCAACTCGCTGCGCGGCTACTACCGCGTCGGCGATCGAATCGAGGTCGGCGAGGTCTTTGGTGATGTCTATCGGATCGACGTGCTCACCACCACGGTGTGGGAGGCGGGCGGGCCGGGCAAGGCGGTCGCAGGCGCGCAGCCCACCGGCGCGATGGTCACCTTTCCCAACTGGGAAGTCCTGCGGTCGAACATCGTCAACTACAGTCGCGATTTCCCGTATGTCTGGGACGAGGTCACCGTGGCGATCGCGAATGAGAGCGATCTGGAACACGCGGCGCAGACCTTCGAGGCCGTGGCCGGGCGACTCGTGGGCGATCAGATGACTCGGGCGGCCACGCACTACCGCGATCTGTTGCATCGCGCTCGCATCGCATTCGATATCGATGAACGGCCGCGTGTGTTCATCTCCGGGGCCGACGCCTGGACCAACTGCACAGTGCGATACCTCGTGGACGCGCGCAAGCGGCGGCGAATGGCGAGCGATCTGAACATTGCCCTGGCCAAGGTGACGTCGGACCCCGAACATCGGGGCCGTATCGTCCCCGCGTATCCACGCACGGAGATCAGGTTTCGGCGCACGTGGCAGCCGGTCCCTCCCGCGGAGCGGAGCTAACCACCAAGTCGGGCGGCCGCCTCTCCACTCCGGCGGACGTTGACACTATCGCCGGCGCCTCGGCTTCGATCGCCGTGACCCGAGGTCGCCGACGGTCAGCTGAACCGCGGTGACGGCCACCCCAGCGAGTAAGGCTGGTCCGCAAGGTTCACGACTTCCGTGCGAACATCGTCGCCGCTGCCGGCGGCGTCACTGGCGAGCACCCGCTCCATCACATCGGCATCCTGCGTCCTGCGGTCGATGGCCACGGTATGACCAGGAGCAAAAGAGGTGCCGCGTGCTGCTGTCGAAAAGCGACACGCCGGTTCGACTGAGTCATGAACGCACCGGGAAGGTGCCCATGAGAAGCGTCGGCCGTGCCAGGCCGTGGCGGCGAGCCGCTCAACATGTCGATTGAGGTGCGCGAGGTCTACCGCGAACCACCCGTGTAGGCAGGCGGACCGACGCCGTTCAGCCGCGCCGTTCGCGGGCTTCCGCGCAGGCGACGCAGAACTGGGCGTCCGGTTTGGCGACAAGCCGCGCAAACGGAATCGGCTCCTCGCAATTGTGGCACATGCCGTACTCGTCGCCGTCGATTTGGTGGAGCGCCCGTTCCACGGCCGCAAGTTCCTGCGTGTGCTCGCGCCGCAGCGCTTCGTTCATGTAACCCGCTTGCATGGCGTCGAGCCGGGTGAGCCGGCCGATGGCATTGTCGGGTGCCACTGCCGAGCCCTCCGACGGACGGTCGAGCATCTCGCGAAGTTGCGACACGCGCAGTTCGAGTTGATGGCGAAGCTGAGCTTTTTCTTCGTGCGTCACGAGATAGAAAGCGAGGAGAAGCCGGGTGCGGCTGAGTGTCCGCATCGTCAGCAGTGGAGTTATTGGTCGGGGCGACTGGATTTGAACCAGCGACATCTCGCTCCCAAAGCGAGCGCTCTACCAGGCTGAGCCACGCCCCGACTGACCGTCCATTGTCGCACGGGGGCGGGCTACCGCGCGCAGGTATCCACGGCCAAGGCTGCCAGATCAAAACCCGGCGCGCCTTGGCGCCAGGCGGACACTATCGGTCGAGGACCGTGACGCGGCGGATGTAATCGAGCCGCGGGAACGCCAGGTCGAGCCACGCGTTTCCTCCCTCGAAAAATGCCTCTTGTTTGCCTGCACGGATGCCGCCGGGGCCCTCGCCGTGCTCGTCGTTCAGCCGGTCGACGACATCCATGCCGGCGATGACGCGCCCGAACGGTGTGAACGGCTCCTTGTCGTGCGTGGCGGAGTTGTCGGTGAGGTTGATGAAAATCTGTGCCGTTCGTCCATTGGGTACCGCGAACGCAAATGCAGCCGTCCCGCGCACGTTCGACTGCTTCCACGGGTCGTCGGGAATGGTGCGACTGCGCCATGCACGTGCGACAGGGGGATCGCCGCTGATGCCAAACTGCACCCACCGTCCCGTCGTCACCCGGAAAAAACGCGCCTCGTCGTAGTAGCCGTGACGCGCCAGCGCGACGAACCGGTCGGCGCCATGAGGCGACCAGTCGCGCGTCACCTCGATATCGATGGTCCCCTTGGTCGTGTCCATGCGGACGGTCGAAACGTCGGGAGCGGGGAGTGCGAACTCGCGCGCATCCGGGTTCAACAGCAGCGCACGGCTCGATTGCGGCGCGGCAAACACAGCGCTCGCCAGCGCTGCCGCAAGCCCGATGACCAGCGATCCTCCGCTGCGGTGCATTCGGCCTCATCTTCACACGAATCCGCCGTTGGGATCCCGGGGGACTCGACTCGCGAGGGGCGCGCCCTTCCGCACCGGCCCTCCGCGAAGCGGCCTTCGCGGGCGGCGCGCCATCCTGCGACGCTTGGCCCTCAGCCGGAGGCTAGGCCCCTCATCGCCGACACGCTTCCGCTCAGGGCGTTCGAGCAGGCCTTCGACCGGGCGCGCACTGACCTCAAGGTGCTGTTCGATCCTGCCGCCGAGTAGCGTCACTCGGATCCATCCGCCCGCGCAACCTCGACGACCCGCTCGTCGTCCATACCGCTGACGCGCACACGCCACGGGTTGCAGCAGACCTCGCAGTCCTGCACGAACGTGCCCCCGACGTCGGGCTCGACGTAAATCTCGACGTCCTCTCCGCAATACGGGCACTGCACGGTGAATTCGTCCACGGTCCCTATCATGACGCAGGACTCGGCGCGAAGCGCCTCAGTCCTTGACAAGCATCGACGTATCGCAATATGTTGATGGACGTCGTCCGCATTGCCGCGGCGGCACTTTATCCAGAGTGGTCGAGGGAACGGGCCCGGCGACACCACAGCAACCTGGCGCAGATGCCAAGGTGCTACATCCCGCCCCAACTGTGGGGGAGAGATAAATCGTCCGATCCGACCGCTCGACGAGAGCGGCCGGAAATCTCCCCAAGTCATCGTCAGGCCGCTGCGCCAGAGGCGCGGCGGGGGGAGTGTTTCCATGTCCGCCGTTCTCGAATCAGACCAACACGCCGGCGCGGAGCTGGCGTCGTCAGGTCTTCGTACTATCAGGCTTGGACTGCTCGGCCTCGGACGCGTCGGTCAGGCCGTCGCGCGGCTCGGGCCTCAGGCGGCGCGGCTCCGCGATGCCGGCTACCGCGTTCGGATTGCCGGCGCGCTCGTTCGGGCAATCGACAAGCCGCGCCGCTGTCTGGCGCCCTCGCGCATCACGACGAACCCGTCGGCGTTTCTCCGCGGCGACTACGACGTCGTCGTGGAGGCGCTGGGCGAAGTCGAGCCGGCGCACGGCATCGTGCGCCGCCTCCTCGGCCGCGGCACCCCCGTCGTCACCGCCAACAAGGCGCTGATCGCCACGCACGGGTCCGGACTGGCGGCGCTCGCGGCCGAGCGCGGGACGACGCTGCGCTACGAGGCGAGCGCGCTTGCGGGCGTGCCGTTTCTCGGCGCGTTGGCGGCCCGTCCGCTGGTGTCAGACGTGCAGCAGTTCGTCGGGGTGGTAAACGGCACGTCGAACTTCATCCTTACGACGTTGGACACTGACCACTGTGAATTCGCCGAGGCGCTCGCGCGCGCGCAGTCGCTCGGCCTGACGGAACCGGACCCCGCGCGAGATCTCGATGGCGCCGACGCTGCCGACAAGCTCGTACTGCTGGCATCGATCTTCGGATGGGGAGGGCTGCAGCCATCCCGGCTCCCCGTATACGGCATTCGCGACCTCACCGCCGAGGACCTGGCCGTCGCGCGCTCGCTGGAATGCACGATCAAGCCGGTCGTGTCGGCCTCTCGTGGACCCGCAGGCGTCAGCGCCTTCGTCGGACCGGCGCTGGTGCCGATTCGTCACCCGCTCGCGGCTCTGCAGGGAACGCTGAGCGGCCTCCACCTCTCGGGCCGCTTCGTTCCGGATCTGTTCTTCAGCGGCCCAGGCGCCGGTCCGGACATCACCGCCGCGACAATTCTCGACGATGTCGTCGAGGCGGTGTCGACGACGCGGAGGGTTGCGCGGGTGAGGTCCGTGCCACCGAGGGCGTCGAGTCTGGCCGCCCCGCCGGTCACGCCCTGGTTCGTGCGCACATGGTTCCCGGGGCTCGTCCCCGATCGGTCTGCCACGACGCAGATCTTCGCGTCGCACAACCTGACCACCACCTGCGTGACCGAGGCACGAAACAACACGCGCTGGATCTGTCTGGCGGCCGCGGCGAGCGATCTCGTGGAGCACGCGCTGGCTCGTCTCGAAGCCACGCACCGGATTCGCTGCTTTGCGATTCGAAGCCTGTGAGGCCGCGCGCGCGGAGGGCGGGCTCGCTTCACTCGCCCGAGGGCCGCTCGGCCGAAGGCCGCCCACCGCGCGACGGCGCGGCCCCCGATGCGAAGCGTCGCCCTCCGGCCGAAGGCCGGCCAATATTCCAAGGAGACTGACATGAGATTTGCGACTCGAACGATTCACGCCGCACAACCCAGCGAGCCGGGCACCGGGGCGTTGATTGCCCCCATCTTCCAGACCTCGACGTACGAACAGGACGCTCCGGGCGAACATCGCGGTTTCGATTACTCCCGCACGAACAATCCCACCCGCCAGCGACTCGAGCAAGTGCTCGCCGAGCTCGAGGGCGTCAGCCATGCGGCGGTGTTTGCGTCGGGGCTTGCGGCCGAAAACGCCGTACTGCAGGCCTTTCTGCGGCCCGGCGACGAGGTGATCGTGCCGCTCGATGTGTACGGCGGGACGTATCGCATGCTCACCCGTGTCTACGAGCCGCTCGGCTGCCGCGTACGCCCGGTGGATACCACGCAGCTCGCGTGCGTGGCGGAGGCTGTCACCGAGAGGACGCGACTGGTGTGGCTGGAGTCACCAACCAATCCGCGACTCATCGTGTCGGACATCCGCGCGATTGCCGACATCGCCCACGCCCGCGCTGCGCGTGTCGTCGTCGACAACACCTTTGCGACGCCGTACTTTCAGCAGCCGTTCGCGCTCGGCGCCGACATCGTCGTGCACAGCGTGACGAAGTACCTCGCGGGGCACTCGGACGTCATTCAGGGCGCGGTGCTCGCGCGAGACGCTGAGATCTTTGCGCCGGTGAAGTTCCTTCAGAACGCCACCGGCGCCGTGCCCTCGCCGTTTGATTGCTGGCTCACGCTGCGCGGCCTCCAGACGCTCGAGTTGCGCATGCTGCGTCACCAGGAAAACGCCGTGAAGATTGCCGCCGCGCTACGGGCGCATCCGCGCGTGCAGCGAGTGTATTACCCGGAATTCGGCGGCATGGTGTCGTTCGAGCTCGACGGAAGCGTGGACGAGGTGTCGGCATTCGTCTCGTCACGCCGCCTGTTTACGCTGGGTGAAAGCCTTGGCGGCGTGAAGTCGCTGATTTGCCATCCCGCGCGCATGACGCACGCGTCGATTCCTGCGGAGACACGGCGAGCGCTCGGTTTGTCCGACACGCTCATCCGTCTGTCGCCGGGCGTCGAGCATGCGGATGACCTCGTCGACGATCTCGCGGAAGGGCTCGACCAATTGGGTGTGGTCTCCGCCTTGCACTCCGCTGGTGCCGAGCGGACCCTTCCGACGTTGCAGGAGCACCTGCAGCGGGCGCGGCAGGTTCAGCAATCAATTCGCTGACATATAGTTATGTCTGCGTGTCCCGTTACTTCGTCACGGGAGCCACCGGGTTTCTCGGCGGCGAACTCGTAAAGCAATTGATCGGGCGCGGTCACCTGGTGGCCGCGCTCGTCAGATCCACCGAGAAAGCCACGCTTCTCAGTACCCTCGGCGCGGAGCTGCACGTCGGCGACATCACCGATCGCAACAGTCTGCGGGCGCCGATGGATGGGGCGGACGGGGTTTTCCACACGGCCGCGTGGTACAAGGTGGGTGCGCCGGCCTCCGTGCATCTCGCCGCGCCGGTCAACGTGCAGGGCACGCGGAACGTGCTCGAAACCGCGCGCGACCTGAAGATTCCGCGTGTCGTCTACACGAGCACCGTCGGCGTCTTCGGCAACACGCACGGGCGCCTCGTCGACGAGACCTACTACGCCGCAGGACCCTTTCTCACCGAATACGACCGGACGAAATGGCTGGCGCATTATGAGGTGGCCGTGCCGCTTGCCGAGGCCGGGCTTCCGCTCGTCATCGTGATGCCCGGCGCCATCTACGGGCCTGGTGATACCAGCGGCCTCCACACGACCCTCGCCCAACTGCTGCGTGGCCGATTGTTCGTGACGCCTCGCGGCGTCAGCTTCTGCTGGGGCTACGTCGAGGACGTCGCGCGCGGGCTGCGGCAGGCCATGGATGCCGGCAGGCCCGGTGAAAGCTATCTGCTGACCGGACCCGTGCACACCTTCGAAGACGCGTTCGCCCTGGCGGCCCGGCTGGCCAGGAAGCGCGCGCCATTTTTCCACCCGCGCCCGGTCACCATGCGCGCCGCCGCGGCCCTCAGTGCGCTACTCGAGCGCTGGGAGATTCAGCCGCCGATCCCGGCAGAAACGCTCCGCCTGATGGCCGGGACGACGTGGATCGGGTCGTGCGCCAAAGCGGAAAAGGAACTGGGATGGACGGCGCGGCCGCTCGATGAAGGGTTGCGCCATACCATCGAACACGAACTACGACAGCTCGGCATGGCGTAACCATCGCGCGAAATCGCGGAACGCCCGGGCGCGGTGCGACACCGCGCTCTTCTCGTCGAGCGTCAGCTCGGCGGTCGTTTTGCCCAGCGGCGCGTATAAGAAGATCGGGTCGTAGCCAAAACCGTGTTCACCAGCCGGCGCTGGCGCGATCTCTCCGTCGATCCACGCTTCGGTTTCAAACAGGACACGCCCGCCGGATACCGCAGCCAGAGCCGTGACGAACCGCGCCTGCCGCGCGGCGGAGGGCAATCGGTCGAGCCGGCGATAAATCTCGGCGAAGCGCTCGCGGTAAGGCACGTTCGTGCCGAGAAACCGCGCCGACTGTACGCCCGGTTCGCCATCGAGCCCCGCGATCTCGAGTCCCGAGTCTTCTGCGACGACCGTCAACCCTGTCGCCTTCGCGTAGGCGAACGCCTTCTCGCGTGCGTTCTCCCAGAACGTGGCGGCGGTCTCGTCCGGCTGGGGCAGTGGCCCGACGTCAGCGAGGGTCCGCAGCTCGACCGGCAGGCCGGCGACGAGCGGCCGAATCTCGCGCAGCTTGTCAGTGCTGGTGGTGGCGATGAGAAGGATCATCGCCCAAGGATCGGCCCGATGATCTCGCGCTGCTTGTCGATGAGCTGGGTGATGCCGCGCTCCGCCAGTTCGAGCAGCCCGGCGAGGGCGTGGCTGCTGAACGGCTCGGATTCCGCCGTCCCCTGGACCTCGATGAAGCGCCCGTCGCCCGTCTTGACGATGTTCATGTCCACGTCGGCCTTCGAGTCCTCCTCGTACGCGAGGTCGAGCAGCGGCATCCCGCCGACGATCCCGACGCTGGTCGCGGCGACGTAATCGTTGACGGGGATGGCGCGCAGCACGTCCTGCTGCTTCAGCGCGTCCAGCGCAAGGACCATGGCCACGAACGCCCCGGTGATCGACGCTGTGCGGGTGCCGCCGTCCGCCTGAATGACGTCGCAGTCAATCCAGATGGTGCGCTCGCCGAGCTCCGTCATCCGCACGACGCTGCGCATCGATCGGCCGATGAGCCGCTGGATCTCCATGGTCCGGCCGCCGACCTTCCCCTGAGCGGCCTCACGAGTCGTGCGCGTGTTGGTGGCGCGGGGCAACATGCCGTACTCGGCCGTCACCCATCCCTTGCCGGTATTGCGCAGAAACGGTGGAACCCGATCCTCGACGCTGGCCGTGCAGATCACACGAGTGCGGCCGACCTCGATCAGCACCGACCCTTCGGCATGGAGCAGGAAGTTGGGGGTGAGCGTCGTCGGACGCAGCTCGTCGGGCGCGCGATCGTTCTGTCGTGTCATGGGAGGATCAGCGCCTCATTCTTCCGCAATGGCCGTCGCAAGTCCACATGCCCCGCGAGCGTATCCACCTCGCGACCATCGATCAGCACTTGTACGGTTTGCACGTCCGGCAGATTCGTCGTGACGGCATTGACGATGGTGTAGACAGTGAAGAGCTCGTTCATCGAGCCGCCAGGATGGCGGTCGCGAATCGTCGCATCGAGATCGACAAAGGCCTCGTTGCGGCTGGACACGAACAGACCACGCAGCGTCGTTCCCTCCGGAATGGTGGAGACCAGCGGCGATGGTGGCGCGGTCCGCAGCTGCGCTTCGACCAGCGCCCGGGCCTGCGGCACGGTGCCCTCGGCGAGCGGAACTTCCTGTTCGACACCGACCAGGCCGCGTCCGTCCTCCGAGGCGAAGAATAGTACGGCTTTGATCCGGGGCACGGCCGGCGTCGCCGGCGGCGTCGTCTGCTGCGGCGGCGCGTCTACGATCGGATCCTGCTCAATCGTGCGGAGCGTTCGCGACAGATTCGTCATCAACACCCAGCCGAGCGCGACAGCCGCAACGCCGATGACCACGCCGATGAGGGCCTGACGATGATTCATCGTTCGACGTGCGCGCGGAACTGCATGATGGCGTCGAACAGCCCCTGGGCAATCTGGTCCTGGTAGGCGCCCGACGTGAGCGCCTGTTCCTGCTCGCTGTTGGACAGGTAGCCAATTTCGACGAGGACGGCCGGCATCGTGGCGCCGACGAGCACGCGGAAAGGCGCCTGTTGCACCGGCCGCGGAGACATCTCCACGCGCGAGCGGAGCGCCTGTTCGACCATGCCGGCGAGCGTCGAGGACTGTTCCAGGTAGCGCGCCTGCGCCGTTTCCCAGAGGATGAGATCGATGGCGCGGGTGCCACCGCCGAGGGCGGGCAGGACCTCGCTGGACTCGGACACCCGGCGCGACTCGGCGTCGGCGCGATCGACGCTCAGGTAGAACACCTCGGCGCCTCTCATGGCCGGTCTGAGCGCCGCATTGGCGTGAATGCTGACAAAGGCGTCGGCTTTCTGACTGTTCGCGTAAGCCGCGCGATCGTCGAGCGACATCGTGCGATCGTCATCGCGCGTGAGGAAGACCCGCAGCCCCAGGCGGCTTTCGATCATCGTCCGCAGCCGCCGCGCAACCTGCAGCGTGATGTCCTTCTCGAGCGCGCCGCCGGGACCGCGCGCGCCGTCCTCGTCCCCTCCGTGTCCTGGATCGATGACCACGGATCGAAGTCCCGTGGAAGGAACGGGCATCGGGAGAGGAACGGCGGGTGCGGTTGGCGACGGCGCTGGCGTGGCCGGCGGGGGAGTCGGCGCCTCGGTGGTCGCGGGCAGCATGTCAATGCTCAACCGGGACGAGCTCCCGTCGGGTTGCGACGTCGTCGCGCGATGCAGCGCGAATCTCGGACCGGGAATGACGCGAACGATCGTTGGCGTGTCGCCCGGCTGCACGGCCTGGACGAAGTCCTGGGCCGGCACGGCGGGCAGTTGCAGCTCGAGCGCGTCGGCCTCGAACTGCACGATCAGGCGGTCGGTTTCCATCGTCACACGCGTGGAGGTCGCGGGCGTGATGTCGAAGATGACGCTCGCGCTCGCCGGCGCGTGTTCGATCCGCGCGTTGACGCGCGGGACACGCACGTCGCCGACGATCAGCAGGCGTGACGCCCGGCGCAGTTCGATGCGCGTCTCGAGCGCCAGTCCCAGGGCCCGTTGAAGAAAGTCGAGCGGCACAAACCAGCGGTTGGCCTGCCGCACGGGCGCGGCGCTCAGCGAGACCAGCCGTCCGCTGACGGATGCGACCGGCTGATCGGCCGTGATGATGACCGTTTGGGTGCCCGCCGTTGCCGTTACACCCCCCGCCAGCCGGTCTTCACGCAGTGTCAGGCCGAAGCTGTTGGCAACCTCGTCGAGTCCGACGTACTCCTGGTTGTTGATCGAGACCGTTGCGAGCGTTCGCGCGCCCTCGCGGGTCAGCACACGCAGGCCGCCGGCCTGGCCCTGGGCCTCGGACCCGGGGGGGACGGCGCTCACGGCAAGGGTCAAACATCCGACGAGGGCAACGGTCGAGCGGCGCAAGACCAGTACATGATACCGCTCACCATCGTTCAGATTTCCCAACCACGGTGAAACGGGCTTCGTCTCATGAACGTGACGTTGGCCGAGATGACGATGCGGCTGGCGGCGTCTCCCGCACACAGCATGGCCGATACGACGATCGATGCGGAGACGACGCGGCTGGCCCGGCAGGCACAGGCAGGAAGTGCCGAGGCGTTTTGTGCACTGGTGGACCTCCATCAGCGGGCCGCGCGGCGCATCGCGACCATCGCGCTCGGCCAGAGCCCTGAGGTCGACGAAGCGGTCCAGGACGCCTGCATGACCGCATGGCAGCGCCTCGAGCGCCTGGAGGATCCGGCGGCGTTTCGCGCCTGGCTGCTGCGCATCACCTGGCGCAAGGCACTCGACCGGCGCCGGTCGCTGACGGGGTGGCTCACGAGGTTTGGCAGCAACATGGCGGGTCGAGGGTGGCGGTCGACTGCGAATGAAGGGCAAGGGGGAGGCCTCGCCAACCAATCCCCTCTCGATCACCTCGCCGATCCCGCGCCCCTCGCCGACCAGCAGCTCGTCTCCCGCGAACGCGATCTCGCCGTCGCTCAGATGATTCGATCGCTGCCGCCACGGTTGCGCGATCCGTTCCTGCTCGCCGCGACCGGTGAGCATCGTTACGAAGACGTCGCGGCCATGCTGGGCATCCCGCTCGGCACGGTGAAATGGCGTGTCGCCGAAGCACGCCGCGTGCTGCGTGACAAGCTGGCGCGCGTGGGGTTTGGACAGGAGCGCGGGCCGCACGGTTCGCGAACAGGAAAGTGATGCACGAAACCTTGGACGAGACCCTCGACCGCGTTGCCGGTGAGATGACGTCTGTCGTGAGCGATCCGACGTTGACGGCGCGTGTGCGCGAGCGGATACACTCGCGCCGCCGGCCGTGGCTGATGCCGGCGCTCGCTGCGGCGTCGGTCGTGGGCGTCGTTGTTGCGGTGTCGGTGCTGCTGACGCCAACAGGTGACCCGGGAGCGGGGCCTGACGTCGGTGAGCTGTCCAGCCGTGCGCTGGCACCGGTCGCGCCTCTCGCGGCGGCAGTATCACAGCCCGATCTGTTTCCCGCCTCGAGCGATGCGGCAATCGTCATCCCGGATGAAATGCCCCTTGCGGTCGCTGCGTTGGTCGTACCGCCTCTGGTGATGCCAGAGATTACCGAGATCGAACCGTTGCACATCGCGAGTCTGCAGATTGCCGAGATCGATTACGAAGACCCAAAGGAGCCGAGATGAACGTCCAATCACTCGCCGCGGTGCTGCTCGTGATAGCGCTCGTACCCGCAGTTGTTGCAGCTCAGGAGCCGGAAAAACGGCCGCAGCCGGTGCCTGCCGGGAACGGATCGCCTCGGCAACCCTCCGAGGAGCGAACTCGTCCGCTCGCCACGTCGAACGTGCAGATTGAGATTGTCGTCACTGACTCGGTCGGCTCTGGTGCGCCGCAGAAGAAGACCGTCTCCATGATCGTCGCCGACGGCTACATGGGGCGTATCCGCTCGACGCGCGAAGGTGGCGAGCCGGCGATGCTCAATGTCGATGCCACCCCCAACCTTCAGAGCAACGATCGTATCCGGCTCCAGCTCCTCCTGGTGTACTTGCCGCCGCGAGAAGGGCAGGCAACCCGATATGCCGCGATCAACGAAATGGTGACGATCCTGCTCCAGCCCGGAAAGCCGACCATGGTGTCCCAGGCAGCCGATCCCGCTGCCGACCGCAAGGTGACCGTCGAAGTCACCGCGACGATTTTGAAGTAATCCCGGCGGGTGGTGCATACTGCGCACGGCCGTATGCGCTACCTGCTGACGCTCCTCGCGCTTGCCGCGATTCTTCCCCTCGGCCCGGCGACTGCCGGGCCCATCGCTCGGCCCTCGGTTCAGGCAACAACTGAGTTCCGCGCGCGGCTGTCACCGGTTCCCATCGACCTCGTGATGCAGGCCGCCATCACCGGCCGCGGCATGGCCACGGCCACGCTGACGGGAACGAAGCTGTCCATCACGGGCACGTTTGCGGATCTGAAGACGCCGGCGACGTTTGCGAAGGTTCATGTCGCGCCGAAGGGCATCCGCGGCCCGGCTGTGCTCGATCTCACCGTGTCGAAAGCGACGAGCGGCGCGCTTGCCGGTACCTTCGACCTGACGCCGCGGCAGCTCGACGATCTCCGCCACAGTCGTTTGTATATCCAACTGCACAGCGACAAGGCCCCTGACGGCAATCTATGGGGCTGGCTGCTTCCACAGGAAGGTCGTCCGTGATGCGCGCGCAGGTTCCGTGGCTGACGGGCGCGGCCGCGCTCCTTGGCCTGACGATGGTCGCCTCGGGTCAGCAGGCCCAGCGGCCCGGCGTGTATACGGCAGAACAGGCCGCCGCAGGGAAGGCGGTCTACACGGCCAGTTGCGCCGGATGTCACCTGCCGGATCTCGGCGGCCGCAACGAAGCAACTCCGCTTGCCGGACCAAATTTCCTGAATGCGTGGGGCGACGACACGACCCGTGACCTCTTCGAGCTGATCGCGAAGACGATGCCGCCCGGGGCCGCGAACCTGAGCGTGGACGCATCCCTCGCGGTCACCGCCTTTCTCCTCGAGGCCAACGGCGCCGCCCCCGGACCCGAGCCCCTGACACCCACGACCAGGGCGCAGATCGGTACGATTACGTCACCTGCCGCACCCGTGTCACCTGCCACAGCTGTGTCACCTGCCGCACCTGCTGCACCTGGTTCACCCGTGCCACCGGCGCCACCTCCCCCGCGTGGCCTGACTGTGGCGGGCGAAGTGAAGGACTTCCGCCCCGTGACCGACGAGATGCTGCGCAATCCTCCGCCGGGCGACTGGCTGATGCTGCGCCGCAACTATCAGGCGTGGAGCCACAGCCCGCTGACCGAGATCACGCGCGACAACGTGAAGAACCTCCGGCTCGCGTGGGTCTGGGCGATGAACGAGGGCGGCTCGAATCAGCCGACGCCGCTCGTGCACGACGGCGTGATGTACCTCACCAATACGATGAACACCGTGCAGGCGCTCGATGCGGCGACCGGTGAGCTGATTTGGGAAAACCAGGTCGGGCCGGCCACCGCGATCGGCTTTGGCGCCATGCGCAACATCGCCATCTACGGCGACAAAATCTTTCTTGCCACCACCGACGCCCGGCTCGTCGCTCTCGATGCGCCGACTGGCCGCGTTGTGTGGAACACGGTCGTCGCGGATCGGTCGAAGGGATTTTCCAACACCAGCGGGCCGCTCGTGCTGCCGCGCGGCCGCGTGGTGCAGGGTCTGCAAGGCTGCGACCGGTATCGCGACGAGCGCTGCTACATCAGCGCCTACGAGGCGGAGAGCGGGAAGCTCCTCTGGAAGTTCCACACCATCGCGCGCGCGGGCGAGCCCGGCGGCGACACGTGGGGCACGCTCCCCGACATGATGCGCGCCGGCGGCGACACGTGGATAGCGGGCAGCTACGATCCCGATCTCGATCTCACCTACTGGGGCATCGCGCAGGCCAAGCCGTGGATGCCGGTGAGCCGCGGCACCAGCGTCGCCGATCCCGCGCTGTACACCGCATCAACCGTGGCCCTCCGCGGCGCCGACGGATCGCTGGCCTGGCATTTCCAGCACATGCCCGGCGAGTCGCTCGACCTGGACGAGGTGTTCGAACGCGTGCTCGTGGACATCGGCGACGACAAGGTGCTCTTCACGATTGGCAAGGCGGGCGTGCTCTGGAAGCTCGATCGGCGGACCGGCAAGTTTCTCGCGCACAAGGAAACCGTCTTCCAGAACGTCTTCACCAGGATCGATCCGGCAACCGGCAGGCCGACCTACCGCGACGACATCCTTCAGCAGCAGATCGATCGGTGGATTCAGGCGTGCCCGAGCACCGAAGGCGGGCACAACTGGCAGTCGATGGCCTTCAACCCGGCCGCGCGGCTCCTGGTGATTCCGCTCAGCCAATCGTGCATGGAGATCCAGCCGCGCAAGGTCGAACTGACCGCCGGGTCGGGCGGCGTCGGGGCGGCCAGGCGATTCTTCGAGATGCCCGGATCCGATGGCAACGTCGGCAAGCTCGCCGCCTACGACGTCGCGACCATGAAAGAAGTGTGGAGTCGTGAGCAGCGCGCGGCGTTTCTCACCGCGGCGCTGAGCACGGCGGGCGGGGTGGTGTTCATCGGCGACCTCGATCGCTATTTCCGTGCTCTCGACGTCAGCACCGGCAAGGTGCTGTGGGAAACGAGGCTGGGCACCTCCGTGCAAGGCTTCCCGGTGTCGTTTGCCGCCAACGGCAGGCAGTATGTCGCGGTGACGACCGGGCTGGGCGGCGGCAGTCCACGCCTCGTCCCACGCACGATCTCGCCCGAGATCAAGCACCCTGGCAACGGCCACGCGATCTACGTGTTCGAGCTGCCGCGGTAGACGTCGGCGACGGCGACGGCCGTGCGGCCGCCGCGATCGTTGAACCAGGTGCCGCGCAATGAAATCGAACTCCTCGGCAAAGCGCCGGACGTTGTGAAAATAGCCAGGCTCCTCGAAGTGGCTCACCGTCATTTCGACGTCTTGGTGAACACGCCGCCGCCGAGACGCACGAAGGCGCCGCCATCCACGGAGATCTCCTCCGAGACGGTGAACGAGCTGCCGGAAACGATGCCGTACGTACGGCGTAGACGCAGCATCTCATCCTTGACGCGGATGGGGGAGCTTTCGAGGCGGATGGAGATCGGAGATGACCAATCCCCCACGCTCAATATTTCCACGTTGCCCCACAGTCGTTCGTGCAGCGCGACAACCTTCTGCGTGGCGTGCCAGCCCAGCGTGCCTGATTCCTGGTAGGCGCCGGCGCCATCGGCTGTCACGCGGGCCTGATACTCCAGAAAGGGCGTGTCGCCGAGACGCGTAAACGTGATCGTGCCCGTGCGCGGCCCTGGCGTGAACGCGCTTTCACGCCCCGTCCACTTGAAAGTCCACGTACCCGCGAAGTACTCGACGCCCTGTTTCTGAACCGGCTGCGGCGGGCTGGGACGGCCGAGAATGCCGCCGGTCGGTTGTGACGACGAGGTGTTTTGCGATGCCTGCTGAGCGCCGATTGGCGGGCAGGTCAGCGCAATCAGGATGACCAGAAGAAACGGGACGGGCCGCATGGCGGCATTGTATATTTCCCTTCGACGCGCTCGGAGCCGGCCCTTCGAGTCGCTCCGCTCGCTCACGGCAGGTGGGCAGGTGGGCAGGTGGGCAGGTAGGGCAGGTAGGGCAGGTAGGCAGGTAGGGCAGTTAGGCAGGCAGGCAGGTAGGGAGGGCGGAGTGGGGAGAGTTCTCATTGGCGGATTGCTCGTCATGGCGGTTGCGATCGCTGGGACGCTTGTGGCCGCGCAAGGGGCGTCGCCGCGCGCGACCGTGACCTACACCATGGACGTCGCGCCCATTTTGTACGCCAGTTGCACCGAGTGTCATCGTCCCGCGATGGCGGCGCCGATGTCGCTCATGTCGTACGAGGACGTGCGGCCCTGGGCCCGCGCCATCAAACAGCGCGTCGTCACGCGCGAGATGCCGCCGTGGTCTGCCGACGCGCCTCACGGGATGTTCCGGAACGATCCGAGCTTGTCGCAGAAGGACATCGACACCATCAGCGCGTGGGTCGATGCCGGCGCGCCGAAAGGTGACGACAAGGACCTGCCGCCGGCGCCAGGGTATGTCGATGGCTGGACGATTGGGACGCCGGATGCCATCTTCACGATGACCGAGCCATTCCAGGTTCCCGCGGATGGCACGATTCCGTATCAGTACATTCGCATCCCGACGAACCTTGCCGAAGACAAGTGGATTCAGGCCATCGAGTTCAAGCCGGGCGATCGCCGCGTCGTGCACCACATCATCGCCTCCGCACAGCCCGCGGGCGGGAACGCCCGGAACGAACGGACGCCTGGCCGGACATCGCTCGGCGGGATCACGCCCAACAAGCCCGGTGTAACGTTCGCGCCCGGCATCGCCCGGCGGCTGCCGGCCAACTCCGAAATCATCCTGCAGATGCACTACACGACCATCGGCGAGGCAACGAGCGATGTGACCAGCGTGGGGGTCATCTACGCCAGGCAGCCGCCCACCAGGATGATCGCCGGCGGCAACGTGCTGAACTTCCGCTTCGCCATTCCGCCCGGCGCGGCCAATCACGAAGTGCGCGCCGAGCGCACCTTCGCGGATGACACGCTGGTGACGACGATGATGCCGCACATGCATGTGCGCGGGAAGAGCATGACCTATATCGCGCATTATCCGGACGGACGGCAGGAAACGCTGCTCCACGTCCCGAGGTACGACTTCAACTGGCAGCATTCGTATGAGTTGGCCGAGCCGAAGAAGATGCCGAAGGGCACGCGGCTCGAGGTGATTGCGACCTTCGACAACTCCTCGGGCAATCCCTTCAACCCGGACCCCACCGCCACCGTGCGATGGGGCGACCAGACGTGGGAAGAGATGATGATCGGCTTCTATTCCACGGTGGTTCCGGCGCCGGAGGCCACCACGCGTCAGCGCTGACGATTCTGTGCGGCCGAGGCGAGTTCCGTGGCCGCCATAGCGGCCTTGCTGGCTTCGCTTTTCACGGCGTTACACGGGAAGGTGTGCCGCTGCGCGGGGGCGCGGTTGGCGGCGATCCTGCACCGCCGCGCTCACCGGAGCGATGTGGATGACAGGAACGCGAAACCTCGCTACGCCACGTCAATGGCGCTCGCGGGCCGCGGCGGTGGCGTGGTTCGCGTCGCTGTGCACGCTCATCGCGTCAGGCGGCTGGCTGGCTCACGCGACGACCGCCGAACTGTCGTTTCTGCTGCGGACGGAATTGCCCACGCCTCCTGAAGTCACACGCGACGTGGTCGTGCGAGCCGCTCCGGATGCCATTGGCCGTCGCGCGTCGTTCCGCATCCTGCTGTTCACCGACGAATTCCGCTGGCGGCTGAGCTCGCACGACTCGCTGGATGCGATGCCCGACCGGCCGACTTTCACGCCCGAAATGAAGTCGGTGCTCAACGCCGCGCAAGAGGTCATCGTGGTCGGTGCGAGCTCCGAAGAATTCGCCGCAGGCGTCTCGCCGGCGGCTGGTCGCGCCGCCGAGGAGCGCCGCGCCGGCCGCCGCGCCGAGCGCATCGGGTTGTGGGTGCGTGAGGTGTTGTCCCGGCCGGTGCCGGTCCGAAAGCTCAACGTCGGGCATCACGCGCCGACGTCCGGCCCGCGGGCCGCCGACACTTCAGATCAGCGTCGCGTCGTGATCATTCTCGTGCTCGAGCAGGACGAGGGCGTCAACATCGATCAGGCGCTGCGCGCGGCGATGGCGCGCGAAAGCGTACGGGCGCCGATTTTCGAAGCGCTGCTGACACGCTACTCGCTCTCCGCCGGTCAAGCGTTCACCTGGGTGCCCTGATGGAACTTCTCACGCAGCTTCCGCTCTCGATCAAAATTGGGTGGGTCTTCCTGGCCGCGTGGTCGATCGCGCAGGCCGTCTGGTACACCCGCGTTCGAATCGCGCCCGCGCCTGCGCCTCCGCACGCGCCGCGCGCGCATTCGCGGGCGCCTCGCCGATGGGCGGAGGATAGCGCGACGGCGACCGCACTCCCCATCGGGGCGCCGCCGGAATTTCTGGCCGATCTCGGCCTGGACGATTCAGCTCCGGCTCCTGCTCCAACTCCAACGCCAGCGCCAGCTCTAATCCCACCTCCCGAGTCTGCGGCACACGAATCGTTCTATCGCCGCCGAGACGTTCGGTCACCGCTCATCCTTCGCTGAACTGGGCCAATTTTCCGCACGCCGGGAAAAATCCCCGCTGGTCGCGCGGCAATTCCTCGAGATCGTTCGGTGTTCTGCGAGGCACCGATATTGCTCCGGTCGCGACGAGGATCCAGCGTGACTTTCACTTACTCTGAACGCCCCCACCGTGTGTATTGGGAAATCACGCGCGCGTGCGACCTTGCCTGCCGGCACTGCCGGGCGACGGCAGTGCCCGACGCCTCACCGCTGGAACTCTCCAACGCCGAAGGGACGCACCTTCTCGAGCAGCTCACGGCGTTTGGCGACCCGTTGCCGCACGTCGTGCTCACCGGCGGCGATGCGTTGAAGCGTGGGGATCTCTTCGAGCTGATCGCCATGGCGCGCGGCTTGGGATTTGGCGTATCCGTGGCCCCGAGCGCGACACCGCTCCTCACCGCCGACGCAATCCGGCGGTTGCGTGAGGCGGGCGTCGAGGCCATCTCGCTCAGCCTCGACGGCTCCACTGCCGAACGCCACGATGCCATTCGCGGCATTGCCGGCACGTTCCAGCGCACACTCGACGCCGCCCGCGCTGCGCGCAGTGTCGCGTTGCTGTTTCAAGTCAACACGCTGGTGTGTGCCGAGACCGCTGATGACCTGCCGGCCATCCACGAGCGCGTGGTGGCGATGGGCGCCGCGCGCTGGAGCCTCTTCTTCCTCGTGAACGTCGGCCGCGGCGAGGTGCTGGCGTCGATACCGCCCGAGCACGCGGAGGCGGTTCTGAACTGGGCCGCGACCCTGAACGGCCATCCCGGTTCGACACAACTCCTCGTCACCACCACCGAAGCGCCGCACATTCGACGGATCGTCGCCGAACGGCGTCGCCAGAGACCCGGGAGTGCCGACACGCCCCCCTCACACGCCCATCGAGGCGCCGGCATTCGAGATGGCAACGGCGTGATGTTCATCTCGCACACTGGCGAGATCTGTCCCTCGGGATTTCTCGAGCTCTCTGCCGGCAACGTTCGCGAGCGTGACGTCGTGGAGGTGTATCGCGCGGATGCGCTGTTCAATCAGCTCCGCGATCCCGCGCAGTTCGAAGGGCGCTGCGGGCGCTGCGAATTCCACTGGCTGTGCGGCGGCTCGCGCGCGCGTGCCTATGCCACTTCGGGAAATCCGTTCGCTGAAGACCCGCTCTGCACCTACGATTCGGGCAGGTAGGGCAGGTAGGGCAGGTAGGGCGGGTAGGGCGGGTAGGGCAGGTGGGCAGGTAAGCAGGTAGGCTGGGTAAGCAGGTAAGCAGGGGGCAGGTCAGGCAACCAAGCGGGGGAACAGTCCCCACCTGCCCACGTGCCTTACCTGTCCTACCTGCCCTACCTGCCTGAAGGTCAGCGAAACTCCGCGAGCGACGACCACCGCTGATAAGACGATTCCGTGACACAGGTCTGAATGCCATCGAGCTCGGCGCAGACGACCGGGCGTGCCGCGTTCTCGCGAAATCGTGCGACCAGAT
>DATKDY010000173.1:0-3697 GCA_035512515.1 Vicinamibacterales bacterium | reverse complement strand
CCCGCGTCGCCGCCGCCCTTGCCTTCAAGGCGCCCCTCCACTTCGAAGACGAGTTCGACGTCATCGTCACCATCGAGGACGTCTCGCGGAGCACCATCGGCTACCGCCACGTCCTCGTGCGCGGCGAAACGGTCATTGCCGAGGGTACGATGACGACCGTGCACGTCGACAAGAAGCCGGGCGAGACACTCAAGTCCGCGCCGATTCCTGAGGCGATCGTCGAGAAGCTGCGCGCCGCGGCGTCATAGGCGCTTCCGGCCGGGCCTGAGTATCATTCAGCCCGCATGGCCACGCCAGCCCCACCGCAGGCCCCACACGCCGCCGGCCCGCCCGGGGCGCCGGCATGGCAAGCCGCCCCACGCATCCCGGCGCTCGACGGCGTGCGGGGCCTCGCCATCCTCCTCGTCATCCTCTTCCACCACACGCTGATGCGTCAGGAGACCGTCGTCGACCAGGTCTACGTGAATCTGGCGCGGCTGGGATGGTCGGGCGTCGATCTGTTCTTCGTGCTTTCGGGGTTTCTCATCACCGGCCTGCTCGTCGACTCGAAGGGCGGTTCGCACTACTACCGCAATTTCTATATCCGCCGCACGCTCCGGATTTTTCCCCTGTACTATGCCTTTCTCGTGTACGTCCTGTGGGTGTGCCCGTGGCTGTGGCCCGACACCCAGCTCGCCGCGATGTCGCGTGACGCGATGGCGGGCAGGAGCGAAGCGTGGTACTGGCTCTATCTGCCAAATGTCCTCTTCGCGCGGGACGAGACGTTCGGCCATCCCAACCTCGCCGTCACCTGGTCGCTTGCCATCGAGGAGCAGTTCTACCTCCTCTGGCCGCTGGTCGTCGCCCTGACGAGCCGCCGCGCGCTCGCGTGGACGTGCGGCGGCCTGATCGTGGCCGCGTTCGCGTTGCGCACGTGGCTCGTGCTCGAAGAGGCGCATTGGATCGTGCCGTACGTGCTGCCGATGTGCCGGATGGATGCGCTGGCGGCCGGCGCGCTCGTGGCACTGGCGCTGCGTGCCGATGGCGGGGGAGCGCCGGCGGCCTCCGCCCGTCTGCTCGCGCGGGCCAGGATCGTCGCCATCGGAGCCGCGGTTGTCGTGCTGGCGATCTGGTACATCGAAGACCCGCTCGACAACGCCGACTGGAGCGAGCCGCTCATGCAGACCGTTGGCTACACGACGATCGCGCTCGGCTATGCCGCGGTCGTGGCGCTTGCCGCCGGCGGCCAGGCCGGCTCGTGGCTCGTTCGCGTCTTCTCCGCGTCCGCGCTGCAGACGCTCGGTCGTTACAGCTACGCGCTGTATCTGTTCCACGTCCCGATACGACGGTTCATCCGCGACGAGTACTTTCCCGTGGATGCCTTCCCCACCTGGCTCGGCTCGCCGCTGCCGGGGCAGCTGCTCTTCTACGTCGCGGCGACCGCGCCGGCGCTCGCGCTCGCATGGCTCTCGTGGCATGTGTACGAACGCCGCTGGCTGGCGCTCGCCCGGCATTTTCCGTACGCGCGCCGGCCGGCGGGACCGGCGTAGCGCCGCACCTGGCGCACAATAGGAGCGATGGCGCGAGCGCTCCTCTTCGTGCTCCTGCTGGGCTCGACGGGCCTGCAGACGCAGACTCCGGCGACGGCCGTCACCTGGCTCGCGAATCCCGCCGTCGACGATCACGCCTAACAGGAACGATGGGCCCGCGCGGTGGGACCGCCGGTGCTGATGCAGGCCGCGCCGCGCCAGGCGCCGGAGGCCGAATCGCTCGCGGTCGTTACCTGGAACGTGCACGGCACGCACGGCCGGCTGCTGGACTTCATCGCGCAGCTCAAATCCGGCCATCTGACGGGCGAGCCGATCGAGCACTTCGTGCTGCTCGTGCAGGAAGCCGTGCGCATTCACCACGAGCCGCCGCCGGAGCTCGAAGACGGCATGAGGCGGGCCGGCAGACTGGGCAGCACCGACCCAACCCTCCCCGACATCGTCGAAGCCGCCCAGGCCGCGGGCCTGTCGCTGCTGTACGTGCCGTCGATGCGCAACGGCGAGGAGCGCGAGGATCGGGGCAACGCCATCCTGTCGACACTGCCGCTCGATGAGGCGTACGCGTTCGAGCTGCCGTTCCGCCGGCAGCGCCGCGTCGGCGTCGCCGCAACCATCAGTGTCAGCGACGCCGGCATCATGCGGCCGCTACGCCTCGTCAACGTTCATTTCGACACGTCTCAAGGGGGCGACAGGCTGTGGGTGCTTGGCAATCCGCGCCCGGCGCAGGCGCGCGCGACGATGGAGTACGCCGGCGCAATCGAGACGCCGGCGCCGCTGGCCGTCATCGGCGGCGACTTCAACACGTTCCTGCCGTTCGAGGACGCGGCGGAGCATACGCGCCGCGACTGGACGATCAATCAGGGCAAAGAAGACGCCGCGAGCACACGCGGCCTGGTGCGGCTCGACTATCTCTTCTTCAGACTCGAGGCGGAGCTGTGCGGGGGGACGCGTCGCGCGGACGGCACATTCGGCTCGGATCACTATCCGGTCATCGGCCGGTTCCGCCGCAGCAGCGGCACGGTGTGCGGGGCGTAATTAGCGTCCCGATTCCATCCGCTTCCACTGTTCCGCGTACTGCTCGACGTTGGCAGGCGTCACGACGTCGACGCCCGAATCGATGACGGCACTCGACGGCCGATTGCCATTGACGATGGCATGGAGCAGCTTGACCGACTCAGCGCCCCAGCCGAAGTACTTCTGGCCGAGCAGCACCTGCACCTTGCCGGCGCGCATCAGGTCGAGCGCGGGACTCACCGTATCGAACGAGATGACCTTGGTCTTCGCGGGGTCGACGGCGTCGAGCGCGTTGCGCGTGAACACCGGCCATCCGCCCACCGAAATCCACGCGTCGAGATCGGGGTAGCGGCGCGTGCCGGTCGAAATCAGCTCGCCCGCGCGGACCACGTCCTCCTTGATGTCGTAGACCTCAACGATCCGTATTCCTGGCGCCTTCGCAAGGGCGTCGCGCACGCCGTCGAGCCGGCGCTGCAGGTTCGACGCACCCACACTGGTGATGATGGCCACGCGCCCGGTGCCGTTCAGCAGCTTGATCGTTTCCTCGCCGAGAATCTGGCCCGACCGGAAGTCATCCACGCCGTAGAACGCAATGCGCTTCGACTTCGCCGCATCCGAATCCCAGGTCGTCACCGGAATGCCGGCGTCGATGGCGCGGTTGATCGTGTCGGTCAGGTAATCGCCGTTGAGCGCCGAGATGGCAATGCCGTCCACACGCTGCGTGATGTACGACTCGAGGATTTCCTTCTGTTTGAGCTGATCGGCGGTGGCCGGCGCGTTCCAGAGGATCTCGACGTTGCCGAGCTCCGCCGCGGCACGCTCGGCGCCCGTCTTCGCGTAGTTGAATACCGGAATGTCCAGCGCCTTCGGAATAATGGCGAAGCGGAGCTTCCGCTGCGCAGGGGCGCCACTGCTGTCGGCGCCCTCATTGCCAGAACAGCCGACACCGAAAGCAACAACCGCGGCCAGTCCAAGTACGAAGAATCTGCGCATCACTCGCCTCGCTTAAGCAGTATCTGATCCATTACCACGATGATGATGACGACGAGTCCGACGATGAGGCGATCATAGAACGTGGCGCCTGGAATTTGTGGGAGGGCGTTGCGGAGGACGCCAAAAATGAGTGTACCGAGGACGGCGCCGAGGACGGAGCCGCG
>DATKDY010000172.1:0-4329 GCA_035512515.1 Vicinamibacterales bacterium | reverse complement strand
CGCCCTCAATCACCCGCACATCTGTACGATCTACGAAGTCGGCGAGGCCGACGGCCAGGCCTACATCGCCATGGAACTGGTGGACGGACGTCCGCTCGATCGGGTCATTCCCCTCGGCGGGCTCGGCGTCAGCGACGTCTTCGCCTATGGCCTGCAGATTGCCGACGCCGTCGCGCACGCACACGACAACGGCATCCTGCATCGCGACCTGAAGACCGCCAACATCATGGTCACGCAGGCCGGGCGCGTGAAGGTGCTCGACTTCGGTCTCGCCAAACGGTTGGCGCGCGAGGGCCGTCCCGAGGTCACGACCGACGCGAGCACGCTCGGCACCGAACCCGGCCGCGTCACCGGCACGCTGGCTTACATGGCGCCCGAACAATTGCGCGGAGACCCTGCGAGCGCCGCCAGCGACGTGTGGGCGCTCGGCGTCGTGCTGCACGAGATGGCCGCCGGCAAACGGCCTTTCGATGGCCAAACCGGTTTCGAGGTGGCCTCGGCCATCCTCGGGCACCCACCGCACGCGCTGCCCGAAACCGTCCCGGCCGGCCTGCAGGCGGTCGTCAGCCGATGCCTCGCCAAGGACCCCCTGCTGCGCTATCGGCATGCGGCGGAGCTCGGTGCTGCGATCGAAGCGGTTCGCGCCGGTGGTAGCCCGGCGCCGCAGTCGGCACCGCCCGTCAGCCAGACGCTGCGTCAGCGATGGCCGCGTGTTGCCGGCTGGAGTGCGGCCGCGCTCGTCGCGCTCGTCGTCCTCGTCGTCCTCGTCATGACCGATCCGTTCGGCGTCCTGAACGGGCCTGCCCGTCCTGCCAGCGAGCCGCGGTTCGACTCCATCGCCGTGCTGCCGCTCGAGAATCTTTCAGACGACCCGGACGAGGAGTACTTCGCGGCGGGCATGCAGGACGGCCTGATCACCGAGCTGGCGCGGCTGCGCGCGCTCGATCGCGTCATCGAGCGGCGATCGACCAGGCGCTTTGCCGGGACGACGCAGCCGGTGACGGAGATCGGCGCAGCGCTCGGCGTGGACGTCGTGATGACCGGCGCGGTGCTTCGCGTGGGCGATCGCGTGCAGGTGACGGCACAACTGATCGACGCCGCGACCGAGCGGCACCTGTGGGCCGATCGCTTCGAGCGCGACGCGCGCGAGGTGCTGTCCATTCAGTCCGACGTTGCACACGCGGTGGCCACAGCGATCGGCATCGATCTCACGGCGGAGGAGCGGCAGCGATGGGCGACGGCCCGGCCCGTCGATCCGGGGACCTACGAGGCGTACCTGCGAGGCATGTACTTGCTCACCCGCGGACCCGGGACGCGCGTGGAGCGGCAGCGAGGCCTGGCCATTCTGCAGGAGGCCATTGATCGCGACCCTGGCAACGCGCACGCGTATGCCGGCCTCGCGTATGGGTACATCACGCTCGGACACGGTCCCATGGCCGAAGCCGACGCGTGGCCGAGGGCACGGGCGGCGGCGCTCAGGGCCGTCACCCTCGATCCCACTCTCGCCGAAGCGCACTCCACGCTCGCGGAGGTGCGGATGTACTACGAGTGGGACTGGCCGGGTGCGGAAGAGTCCTTCCGGCGCGCCAACGAGCTCAACCCAAACCTGGCGATGAACCACTATCACTACTCGTGGTACCTGGCGCTTTTCAGTCGGTGGGAAGAGGCGATTGCCGAGCACAAGCGCGCCCAGGAACTGGATCCGCTGACGCCACAGCACACCGCCTACCTCGGGGCGCTTTACCTGTACCAAGACCGCTACGACGAGGCGATCGCCGAGGCGAGAAAGGCGATCGACTTCGCACCCAACGCGCCGGCCGCCTGGGTCGTGCTTGCCACCGGGCTCGCCGCCACCGGGCAGCACGATGAGGCGGCCGCGGCCATCCAGAAAGGATTTTCCATCAACCCGGCACTCGCGGGGTTCGAGCTCGCCGTGATGCACGCCGCGCACGGCAAGACCGCCGAGGCGCGCGCCATTCTCGCGGAGCTCGAAGCCCAACCCCCGACGCCGTGGAGCGTGTGGAGTCTTTCTCAACTGCACATCGCGCTCGGCGATCACGATGGCGCGTTCAAGTGGCTCGCCTACCGGCCGGCCCACGCGTTTCTCCCCTGGATTCGCGTGCACCCGCCCTATGTGCCGATTCGGAAGGATCCGCGCTTTGCCGCGCTGATGGCCGAGATGCGGCTGCCCATGCCCTGAGCCCCCTTCCTGGGACGAGCGCTGAACGCCGTGCGGGTGACGCACGCGGGCTTTTTCGCGGCGGCCGCCCAGAATCCAATGCCAGCGCGCCGCGCCTGCGACTCCTCGCGCGCCAGGGCGGCGTCATACGCATACGCATGGCACGCGAGACCGGCGCGGACGAGGTGCACGCTCGCGTCGGCCTCGCCGTGAAGCACGCGCGCGACGAGGCGGCCGTAGCGGTCCACGTCGCGGCCGCGCACGCGGACGCGCTGATCGAAGACCAGCGTGCGAAGCAACGCGAGCGCCTCGCGCGCGAAGACCTCGCCCTGCTCCGGCGCATCGACGCCCTCGAGGCGGATGCGAATCGGCCGCGACTCGCCAGTGGGAATCGCGTCGAGGGTGTCGCCGTCCGCCACGCGCGAGACCCGGGCGTCGAACTGCTTGCCGACGAGATCCCGCCGCCCCGTGGTCGCCGCGCCGCGCTGTGCGGCGGCGACGCTCAGCATCGAGACCGCGAGCGCAATGATCGTCAGTGTGTGAATGGTGACACGGCGCATGACATCCGCATCTTATCGGGCCTTCACGTCTTCACGCCGTGAACGTCCTCCAGCGTGCAATTTTGGCGGCGCGTCAGGGACGACCACGACAATCGGACTGGTCTCAGCGCTGGTGGCCACCCCGTTGGAGGCGAGTACCGTGACGAGGTAGTGCCCCGACGGCACATGGGGGAACGTCGCAAACGGTGTGTCCAGTGAGAATTCCGCGATGACCGGTCCCTCGAACGTCGGGCGGGCGCGGAGAACGTAGAACTCGCCCGCTGCGCCCGGAGACCACGTGAGCGTCACCGACGCGCCGGCAATCACCGGTGGCTGGAGCCCGGGCGTTGCCGGTACGGCGCTCGGGGCCACCGTAAACGTGACCTCATTGGATGTAGCCGATCCAGCGGCATTGGTGGCCGTGATGCGCGCGAAAACCGCGACACCCAGCGGTGCGGGCGCCGTGATCGAGGTTGCCGGGCCCATCGGGAACACGCCCAGATTGCTGGCTCCTGGTGCCGTGCCCGCGCTCAACGTGTAGCCAGTGGGTGCACCGCCGTGTGTCCCCGGCGACCACTGCAGCGTAATGGGATTGACGGCTGTCTGGCTGGCGACCAGCGTCGGAGCGGAGGGCGCGGCTCCGCCGACGACGAAGCGAACTTCATTCGAGACGCCAATCCCCAGCGAGTTGCCGGCAACGATGCGCACGAAGAGAGGCGTGCCGAGTGGCGCATGGCCGGTGAGCGCCGTTTGTGTCCCGACCGGGATGAGCGCCACATCGCTGCCGCCGGATGTCGTGCCGGCGACGAGGGTATAACGGGAGAGTGTGCTGCCGCACCCCGGGACCCACGACAACGTCACGGGATTGGCGCTGATCTGCACGGCAGTCAGCGACGGCGCTCCTGGTCCCGCGCCGATCGTGAGCCTCATGCGACCGCCGGTCGCAAACTCGAAGTAGCGCACCACGGCGTTGGCGATGCCGGTCGTACGCTCGACCATTTCCGGATATGCGCTGCGACCTGGCTCGTGAATCAGGTACACGCCGAGCGCAAATGTCCGCTGCGATTCCCTGCTCGAGGGGATGCGGTCGCCCTCGACGGCGATGATGTCGGCCACACGAAGCGGGACCCCTGTGGCGCGATATCGCTCGCCGCCGAGCGGCGTTGCATCGCGTAGGAGAAGCGTGTCGGGCACCTCGTTCGGTTCCATCGCGCCCATCGCATACAGATCCAGCGCCGACAGCCCCTGCGGCGCCTGATTGCCTCCGTCGAGCCGTCGCAGGAACGTACCGCCCGCCTGCGCGTCGAACAGCGCGCCTCCCATCGGCGAATGCTGGTGATAGGGCGTGTCGGAGTATTCCTGCCAGACGCAAAGAATCGACGGGACGTGCTGCCACAGCGACCAATGCGACCCGCCCGACGACGCGACGAGAGATTCCACCCGGTTCGAGGGGAGTGCGAAATGGGGCAGCGGAAATGGGGCAGGCCCATTTCGGGGAAGGTGGCGGGAATTGCGGAGAGGTGGCAGGGGCGGCGAGTGTTTTCGGCGAAACGGCGCGACCGGCCCCGTCAGGGGCCCGTTGGCGCGACAGAGATCGCAGAAACCGCACGC
>DATKDY010000171.1:0-8531 GCA_035512515.1 Vicinamibacterales bacterium | reverse complement strand
GGCCCTCACACCCGGCACACGCCTCGGCCCCTACGAGATCGCCGCGCAGATCGGCGCCGGCGGCATGGGCGAGGTGTACCGGGCAACCGACTCGCGGCTGAAGCGCGATGTCGCGATCAAGGTCCTGCCCGACGCCGTTGCCGGCGACGCCGATCGGCTGGCGCGCTTCCAGCGCGAAGCCGAGGTGCTCGCCGCGTTGAACCATCCGAATATCGCCGGCATCCACGGCCTGGAGGATGTCCCTTCCGCAGGCTCGCGGCAGACCGCCTCCAAGGCGCTCGTCATGGAGCTGGTCGAGGGACCCACGCTCGCCGACCGCCCCGCCAAGGGGTCGATTCCCGTCGACGAGGCGCTTGCCCTGGCACGCCAGATTGCCGGCGCGCTGGAAGCGGCCCACGAGCAGGGCATCGTCCACCGCGACCTGAAGCCGGCGAACGTCAAGGTGCGGCCGGACGGCACGGTGAAGGTGCTGGACTTCGGCCTGGCGAAGGTGACGCCGCCGGCCTCTGCCGGGTCGCCGGGCGCCTCGCAGTCGCCAACGATGACCGCGCTCGCTCAATCGGGTCATGGAGTCCTCCTCGGCACCGCCCCGTACATGTCGCCCGAGCAGGCCCGCGGCCGGGTGGTGGACCGGCGCGCAGACATCTGGGCGTTCGGCTGCGTGCTCTACGAGATGCTGACGGGTCGCGCCGCGTTCACGGGCGAGGATACGCTGGAGATCCTCACGTCGGTCCTCCGCGGCAGCGTGAACCTCGACCGGCTGCCGGCAGACGCACCCGGCGGTCTGCGCCGGGTGATTGCGCGGTGCCTGTCGGGGGACCTGAAGAAGCGTTACAGGCACATCGGAGACGTCCTGCTCGAGCTCGACGAGAATGGAATCGAACCCGCGGCCGTCTCCGTCCAGGCTCCACGAGGGGGCCTGCCGTGGCTCGTCGCAGCGGCGCTGGGCACCATTGCGATCGTCGCGCTGGCAGGTCTGTGGCGCGCCACCCGGCCGGTGGAGGGCGGACCGCGACCGCTCGTCCGCCTGAACGTGGACCTCGGCGCAGACGTCTCCCTCGGCAGCGAGCGGCACGGACGGGACGCCATCCTGTCACCTGATGGCACGGTGCTGGTGTACGTGTCCGGCAACCGCCTGTTCGCCCGGCGTCTCGACCAGCCTGCCTCGACCGAGCTGCCGGGAACCGACGGGGCCTTTTCCCCGTTCTTCTCGCCCGATGGGCGGTGGGTGGCGTTCTTCGCGGCCGGCGCGTTGCGCAAGGTGCCGGTGCAGGCGGGCGGTGCCGTCGGAATCTGCGCCTGCGCCGGCAATCCCGGCGGGGCGAGTTGGGGCGACGACGAGACCATCGTCGGCTCGTTCAACCTGCCCGGCGCGCTTTCGCGCGTTTCGGCGGATGGAGGCGACCCGGAGCCGCTCGATGGCTCGGCCCCGGCGGGGATCTGGCCGCAGGTGCTTCCGGGCGGCACGGCGATCCTCTTCACGTCGGTCCGCGGCGGCCCAGGCGCGTTCGACACCATCGAGGCGTACTCCCTCGTCGATCGGAGCCGGCGCACGCTGCTTCACGGCGGAACGTTCGCGCGGTACCTGCCGAGCGGCCACCTGACGTACTTTCGCGAGGGAACCATGTTCGCGGTGCCCTTCGACCTGGATCGGCTCGAGGTGCGCGGCGAGGCGGTCGCCGTGCTGGACGACGTGGCGTACGACGCGATATGGGGGTTTCCGGAGCTGCACGTGTCGGCCAGCGGCACGCTCGTCTATCAGGCCGGAAGCGAGCGTGGCGGCGGCGACGTGCTGGAATGGCTCGAGCGCGGCCAGCCGCCCAGACTGTTCCTGGGCCAGCCAGCCTTCTACGTCTATCCTCGACTGTCGCCCGACGGCAGGCACCTGGTCGTCGGGCGGGGCGGAGGTCAGGGCACCAGCGTCTGGGTCCACGAGCTGGACGGTGGACGGTCCTGGCCGGTCAGCCGGAATCGCCTGGGTCTGATGGCGTCGTGGACGCCGGATGGGCGATACGTGATCTTCGGGGGCGCGAGGGCCGAGCTCTCATGGGTGCCTTTCGACGGTGGCGGCCAGCCGCAGCCGCTGGTCACCGGGCTCGGAGCGGCGCAAGCGCCGCTGGCCTTCACCAGTGACGGAACGCGGCTGGCGGTCCGTGTGCAGAGCGGCATCGCCAACTACGACGTCTGGCTGGTTCCGGTCGAGATCGACGCGGCGGGTCTCGAGGCGGGCGAGCCGCAGCCGCTGCTCACGTCGGAGGCCGACGAGCGCTCCCTGGACTTCTCGCCGGACGGGCGCTGGTTCGCCTACGCGTCGAACGAGTCGGGGCCGTACCGTGTCTACGTGCGGGCGTTTCCCGACACGGGCCGGCGGTGGGTCGTCTCGAGCGGGGACGGAACGGACCCCAGGTGGTCGCGGAACGGGCAGGAGCTCTTCTACCGGACGTCCGACGACCGGCTGATGGTGGCGGCGTACGGCGTCGAGGGAGCCCAGTTCAAGCCGGGCGCGGTGCGCCCATACGCCGCCGAGGCAGTCCTTTCCAACGCGGCGGAGACCCTCGGGCTCTATGACGTCAGCCCCATCGATGGGCGGGTTCTGGCCGTCATGCCGGCGGAGCGGTCGGGCGTGGTCCCCGCCCGCCACCACCTCGTGTTCCTGCAGAACTTCCTCGATGAGCTCCGCCGCCTCGTGCCGACGGAGTGAGCCGAAACGCCCAAACCCGCGTCGCGGAGGACGGCAATGCGGCCAGCGCCTAAGACAAAAAACTCTCATTCGGGATGGAGACGACTTCCGGCGGGAAGGGCCAAACATAGCTTTCGGTTGATCCGGAGGCGCTCATTGTAGCGGTGAAAGCTGCCGCCTGGACAGCGCCATCGGCCGCTGGGCCTCTGACCCGTGCTCCAGTTCTCCGCCGCCTTTGACATCGAAGCGGCAGTTCCTTGATACTGCCGGGAGCGCGCTGACAGGGCGCCACCAACCCGCGGCAAGGGAACACTCCCACCTGTTCGGTTGTGCCGTGTGCGCGCGCACCTTCTTTCAGCCTGGTTTCAGCGGGGTACAGGCGATTGACGAAAGGAGGTCGCAATGACCGCTTCGAAGTCTCTCCCTGCTCGTCCGTCTCTCGAATCCCTCCGTAAACAGGCAAAGAAGCTCGCTCGCGACAGCGCCGCTGGTCACGCCGATACGATGGTCCGTGCGCGGGCGCAACTGCCGAATGTGGATCTGCCCTTGACGCAGCGCAACGCGCAGCTCGTGATCGCGCGTGAGTACGGCTACGCAGGCTGGCAGGACCTCACCGCTGAAGTGAGCAAACGCCTCGGCCACGGTCTCGAGTGGGCCGCCGCGCAGGCTCGACGCGCCATTCACGACAACGACGTCGAACGCCTGCAGCAACTGCTGGCGGAATACCCGGCGTTGCTGTCCTGGCACGGCGACGACGATGATGGCGGCGGCCTGCTGGGAATGGCCACGGGCGCCTATGGCGACGCGGGCGACGCGGAGAGAGAACGGTGGTTCACCCGCGCCGCGTGCGCGGAGCTGCTGATCGACGCCGGCGCGGTCGTGACGCCATCGGTGTGCCAGGGCCTCCTCGAGTCTCGCGCCAAAGGGCTGCTGCATCTGTTTCAGCGCAGAGGCGTGCTTCCACGCACGCTCAAGTTCCTTGCGGCGCTCGGTGAGCTCGACGCCGTTCGCAACGCTCTGGACGAGAACGGGAACGATCTCGCGAACCTCAATGAAGCGTTCGTATGCGCCTGTCGCTTCGAGCACGAGGCCGTCGCCTCACTCCTACTGGAGCGATCTATCGCGCTCGATCCCGAACTCGGCACGCACGTCGATGCAAGCAGGGGCCGCATCGCCTTCATCAAGTACTTCATCGATAAGCGACCCGCGCACGCGACAGCCGTCGGACCGTGGAAAGCGTTTGTCATGGAGCAGGTCAGGCGCGCGGTCCTGGATGGCGAGCTGACGGCGTTCATCAGTGGGTTACAGCGTGAGCCGTGGCTGCGTGGTGAAGCCAGCGTGTGGTTTCAGGTTGAGCTCATCGGGACGGCGACGTTGAACGATCGGGGGGAATTCATCGTCGCCCTTCTCGACCACGATCCCGCACTGCTGCGGCGACAGCCGCCGCCTCCATCGCAAGCCATCGAGTTCGCCTTCACGTACGGGAACACACACCTCATTCCGTTACTCACCCGCATCTGGCCAGTGCCGGACGATCTGCCGCATACGGCAGGCATGGGCAACCTCCCCCGCGTGAAGCACTGGTTCGACGAATCCGGCGCGCTTGCGTTGGGCGATCCCGGCAATCACTATCCCTGGAACGACGCACGCGCGCGGGAACACCTGGAGTGGAACTCGCCTGCTGCGCAGCACGTTCTCGACACCGCGCTCGCCTTTTCCGTGATCAACCGCCACTTCGACGTCGCGGACTTCCTCCTCGAACACGGCGCCGATATCAACACGACCTGGAACTCCCATGAGCCGGCGAGCATCCTGCACCACCTGGTGTTCTACGGAAACTACGACTCGATGCGATTCCTCATCGACCGTGGCATCGACATGACCATCAAGGACTACCGTTGGAACAGTACGGCACAGGGTTGGGCGCTCTACGCCAAGAAGGACCAGAAGATGGCTCAGTGGCTGGAGGATGCGGAACGGCAGCGGGAACTGAGACGATGAGGACCCCTGGTGCACTTGCCGGAGGACGACCGTGCAGCGGCGGATGATGCGTCCCCGTCTATCACGGCCGACGAAGCGCACCAGATCATCTGACACATCCTGGAACGAGTTCGGCGAGCTGTCTGGACACTTCCCCCAATCCGAGGTGCGCTGCGAGGATGCTGCCACCGGAAACTGAGAACGCGTGGGTCACACGCGCCAGGCATCGCATTCCCACATGAGCCTGGTCACATCCAGATGAAACAGCCTCGACCGGAAGCCACCCCCGACAGGCACAAGGCGATCGGGACCGACCCGACTGCAGGCCGCACTCCTCGAGTGCGCCTCATTTGTTACCCACAATTAACCCGCCGGCCATCGCGCGGTCGAACGGATTCCACGGTGGTCCGTAAGTACTCGATGAACACCTCGTTGCAAGCTCACGAAACGACAGGCGGCGATCATGACCATCGTCATCGTTCGAACGGAATCGGCCGGCGATCAGCACCACGCGCCGACCGTGAGCATGCCACCGCCTCTGACCACCGCGACACGCATCACGAACATCCCAACGATCACCGGCGGGTGTGGCAGCGCGAGGACCGCGCATCTCCCAGGCCGTGAAACGATCCTGCGCCGTCGTGCACTACTACTCATCGAGGCGGCACCCCGTCGCTTCGCGGCGGGAGGAGTGATGACGAACGACGGACGACACGCTGTGAGGCCGTGGAAGCGCAGGCATCACCTCCTGCAACGCACTCATCACCTCATAACCGCTTCCCTGATGAACTCAAACCGAAGTTTCGTTCGTGACGAGCTGCCGCATCGAGCGCGCCGGGGACACGCGCGCCGCGGCGTACGCATCGAGGCCTGGATGCGATGCCGCGCCACCCGATTGGGAGATTGACCGTTCTGCCACCAGGGACCGTCGATGCTCGTCGTCAAGGGCTGTTATGGGAGGTCGGACATGTCGAAACAACTGAGAATCTACGCGGCAACCATCTGTGTCATCGCGGGTCTCGCCGCAAGCGGATTCGCGATTGCACAGAACCCTACAGAGTCAATCCAAGCCGTGAGCCCGCAGGCCGTGGCGGAATTCTGGACGGACGACCGCGTGAGAAGTGCGCAGCCGTACCCGTTCTACATTCCACCGCCGGGAGCCGAGGCACTGTCATCCGACGAGCCAGTCGGCCCTGCCGGAGCGGTTGCCGGCGGCCGCGGCGGCAACAGTCAGGCCGCGGACCTGGAGGAACTGGTCGAGGCTGTCGCCGCTGATGTCGCCGCCGCAGCCGCAGCGGACGCCGAGCCCGGTGAGATCGTCCCGCTCGGCACAGCCAACGTTTCCGACTCTGATTTCGTGAACAAGAACACCAGGCTGCTGAAGCAGTACCCCTACCGAACGATCGGCAAGCTCCTGTTCACGACCGCCAGTGGCGGCAATTCGTATTGCTCGGCGTCGGTGATCAGTCCGAACAACATCATCGTGACCGCCGCCCATTGCTGCCACAACCGGACCAAATGGCACAGCAACTGGGCGTTCGTGCCTGCGATGCGGAACACGACACGTCCGTATGGGACGTTCCCGTGGGCCTCGGCTCGGATCTTGACCGCATGGATCACGAACGGGACGCGCGACACCGACGTGTGCGTGCTCACGATGGGACCGAATGAGAAGGACCAGAAGCTGTCGAAGCGGGTGGGCTGGCTCGGCCGCTCGTGGAACTTCTCGAACGTGCAACACCACTTCGCGTTCGGCTATCCCTCGAACATCGACAGCGGCCTGTACAAGTACGAGGCGTCGGCCGAGAGCTACGCGAACTGCGGCAATAACCTCGTCAATGCCATGGGATCACCGATGACGTTCGGGAGCAGCGGAGGTCCGTGGATCAGGGTGTTCAAGCGCTACACATCGGGCGCCATGAACTACGTGAACACCGTGGTCAGCGGCTACGACGGCTGCACGGGAGCTTTCGGCCAGTCGTTCAACGGCGCGCGGTTCACCAGCAACAACATCGTGCCGCTTTGCACGGACGAAGGGTGCTGAGCCCTCAGACCAGGGGCGTGCCTCGAGGCACGTCCCTGTGTTCCTGCCGGTGGATGACGCGTACCAGGCGTTCGACGAGATTGCGGGGGGAAACCATGAGGATTCTCAAATCGCTCCGCACGATGGCTCTGATGTCGGCCGCACTCGTCAGCGTCCAGTGCGCGCGTCCTTCGGTCGAGGCCGAGGTCGTCGCCACGGTGGAAGGGCGCGAGATCACACTCGCCGAGGTCGATCGCCGCTGGAGCCAACTGGATCCCGCATCGCGCATGCAGGCGCAGCAGCAGATGTACGAAGGGCGGGCGCAGGCGCTCAATCAGTTGATCGGCGAGCGCATGATCGAGCTCGCGGCCCAGACGAGGGGCATGCCGCCTGAGATGCTCCTCGAGACGGAGATCGTGAAGCGTGCGAGTCTCGTCACCGAGGATGACGTCGACAAAGCGTATCGCGATGCCGGAGAGCAGGCGGCCAGTACCCCGCTGGACCACGTCAGGCCGCGTATTCGCGAGTATCTGCAACAACAGCGGTCGGCCGCTGCGGCAGGCGCTTTCGTCGAGGAGCTCATCGAGGCGTCGGGCGCCGTCGCGATCACGCTGGACCCTCCTCGGTTGGACGTGAGATCGCTTCCGGCGGATCCGGCGCACGGCCCTGCGGACGCGCCGGTTACGATCGTCGAGTTCTCCGATTTCGAGTGCCGGTTCTGCAAGCAGGCGGTTCCCACCCTCGCGAAGATTCGGGCGACGTTCGGCGACCGCGTGCGGATCGTGTATCGCGATGCTCCGCTGCCCAATCATCCCGCGGCGTATGGCGCGGCCGAGGCCGCGCAGTGTGCACACGAGCAAGGCAAGTTCTGGCCGTATCACGATCTGCTGTTCGCCAACTCTCCCGCGTTCGATGCACCTCGCTTGAAGGAGTACGCGAGAACTGCCGGCCTCGACGCGGCGCGATTCGACGCGTGCCTGGACGGGGGCATATTCAGGCCAGCCGTGGAAGAAGACATCGCGGACGCACAGCGTTATGGGGTGTCGTCGACGCCGACCTTCTTCGTCAATGGCCGCATCGTGATGGGAGCCGTGGCCTACGAAACGCTCGAGCAGATCGTTCGCGAGGAGCTGGAGCGCGGCCGTTAGCGGTCCGCCCTACGCGCCGCCGCTCAAGCGCACCTGCGACTCGATATCGATCGTTCCCAGGACGTCGTACGGGTCGTCCGGCCCTGGCGTGAAGCGACCGCTGATGCGCATGCGGTCGCCAATAATGGCGCCCTCTTTCAGGTTGCGCAGCGCGTAATGACGATCGGCGGCCTCACGCAATCCAATCGTGCACTCGAACGTCGTGGGGAATCCCGGCCGGTGAGGCAGGCACCGCAGCTCACCTTCAACGGTAACCTCGGTCGCCTGCTGAACAGGCACCGGCGAGGGACCGGCGGAACCAACGCTGCTCGCGCCGCAACTGAGCGCGACGACGCCCGCGATCGAGAGCAGACCGGACACGATCCAGCGCGAGCCTGTGTCGACCATCTCAGGTGGATCGTACCGCGTTCCCGTCGCGTCCGCAACGCAAGGCTGGCCGAGAAGCTTCCGGGCGCGTGTCGCCATGTCATGGCGCGAGATGCTACCGCACCGATCTGCGGAGAATCGTCGGATTGTTGTCGACGTCTTCGCCACTGTCGGATCCGGTCATCTCGATCGGGTAGTTTCGCAGCGCGACCCAGTTGCGCACGTAGGCCGTGACGTTCCCCGTCCTCACGTCTGGACGGGCGCTCGTGTTGAACCCGAGAGCGAACTCGGTCAGATTGCGCCGCCGGCCGTTCCCATCCTGCAGCTTCCACGG
>DATKDY010000170.1:0-6280 GCA_035512515.1 Vicinamibacterales bacterium | reverse complement strand
GATGGCGAGGTCGCAGGCCGTGAAATGACGATACAGGTCGTGCACGTAGCTGCGGACCTCGAGCCCATCGCGCTGGGGCAGGTGCCCGGGATCGATGCGCGGCCCGGCCACGATGATCATGCGCAGCGCCGGGACACGCTGTTTCGCAGCATCGTACGCTGCGGCGACGCGGTCGAGCAGGTGGGTTCCCACGCCCGACCCGCCGACGCTGACGATGCAGACCTGCTCGTGCGGTTCGTAACCCAGCTCCGCACGCAGCCGCGCGCGCGGCGGGAGTTCATTCGGGTCGAAGCCGCTGATGTAGCCGGTGAAATCGAAATGATCCTCCGTCCAGTCGCGGATCAGCGGCAGATCCGGTCCGAAGCGGTCAGGGACAATGTCATCCGGATTGCCGACGAACAGCGCCCGGTTCCGCACGCGCGGGTAGCGAGCGATGTGCTCGATCATCTCCGCGTTGTAGTCCGCCGTCAGCCGCGCTTCCTGCACGCCGCCGTCCGGCATCGGCAGCCAGCCGACGAAATCCGTCAGCCACGCGTATGCAGCCGTCTTCAGCTCGGGATTCTCATGCAGGTAGTAATCGACCTCCCACGCCTCATCACCGATCCAGAGGTCATAGGACTCCTCGCGAACGACATCGTGGAACACCATGAAGTTGGCGACGAGGATCTCGTCCATGCGGCGGATGGCCTGGAAGCAGTGCAGGTCATGCCCGGCTGATTCGGCTTCAATGTGGCTCGACTCGCTGGCCAGGAACGCACTGGCTGGATGGATCCGCTCCCCTTCCGCTTCGAGTACCCGGCTCACCGGATGCTGCGCCAGCCAGTCGATCTCCAGACCTGGCACTCGCGCGCGAAGTTCACGCGCTATGGCGACGTCGCGACGTGCGTGGCCCAGTCCGATTGGCGAGGAGATGTACAGGGCGCGGCGACGCCTGCTCCGGCCGCGTGTCCACACTGCCGGCGGCGGGGCGGGCTGAAGAAAATCGCGCAGCCGCAGGTTGACCTGCACCGGGTCACGAGCGTGCGGGGCGTGGCCGGAGCCTTCCAGCGTGACGAAGCTACCGCCAGTCGCGCGCGCCAGTTCCTCGCCGCGCGCGTGCGGGCTGATCTCGTCGCCGTCGCCGTGCAGCACGAGCACCGGGCACTGCACACGCCCGCAGAGTTCCAACACCTCTTCCGGGCTCATACCCGGCGCACTCGCCGTAGCGATCAGCGTCTCGGGCGTCGTCTGCAGACCCCAGCCGACGCAATCCTCGATCGGCTTCGTCGAATGCGGCTCAGGGAAAACCCTGGAGAAGAAGAACTCGAGGAATCCCCGGTAGTCATTTTTCCAGTAATGCGCGTTGAACTTCGCCCAACCCTCCTCCGTCTCGATCGGCTCGGTGAAGGAGTGGACCGTGCGCTCCGAATGCTGCGGCGCGATTGGCGCCGATGGCGCGATGAATACGGCACCCGCAACACGCGCCGGATGATCCGTTGCGACGTGCAGCGCCCGCACCGCGCCGAGTGAGAACGAGACCAGAACCGCGCGGTCGGTCTGCGTCGCATCCAGCACCGCCAGCGCATCCGCGGCGAACTCCTGCTCCCGGTACGCTGCCGGGTCCTGCGGCCGGTCCGAGCCGCCATTGCCGCGACCATCGAACGTCACCACCCGATGGTGCCGCGCGAAATACGGTACCTGCGCCTTCCACACCCGGGAGTGGACGATCGACCACGATGGCAGGAACATGAGCGTCTGCTCACCGCTGCCGAATACTTCCCAGGACACCTTCACGCCATCGCGTTCCACATGTCCGCTGAGCGTCGGTTCCGCCGCTCTCACGACTCCGCCTCCAGCGACGTCAGCCACACATCGATGCTCGCCAGCAGATGCTCGTGGCCCCTCGTGATCCCGGAGAGCCGCTCGAGGATGAGGCCTTCGTTGAGCGCTATGATCATTGTCACCCAGTCATCCGGCGACAGCGGACCGCTGTCGAGCCGGTACTGCGCGAGCGCCTCTGCCACGGCGTCGCGCATTGCGTCGCACCATGCCGCATGCACCGCCGTCAGGCGCTCCCGGAAGTGTGGCCGGTTCCATCCCATCGCCTGCAGTTCCCACCAGATCTTCTGGTAAGACCTGTCCTCATCCAGGTACCGCATGGCCTCGCGCCACTTCTCCACGTACGGAATGCCGGACGCGTACATCTGTCGCTGTCGCGTCACGAGATCCGCCGTGAACCGCTCCAGAACGCGGATGAAAACCTCGTCCATCGATCCGAAGTAGTAATGCACCAGCCCATGGTTGGTCCCCGCCTCCTCTGCCAGCCTGCGCGTCGTGATGGCGGCGTACCCCACCTCGACCAGCAGCCGTTCGGCCGCATCCAGGAACCGGCTTTCCGCCTCCTGCCGCTGCGCCTGGGGGTGCCCATCGGCACCGGGAATGGTACTAACGTCGCTCACTGCGGCCCTGTTGTACACATGTATTAGTCATTTGTCCAATAGAGTATGCGCACCTGCCCGCTCCCGTGTCAAGGCAGTTGAGTTCCGCGAGGCGGCAGGCGACATTCATCCAGCCGGTAACCGCGACCAATTGACGGAGTCATGAACGTGACGATCAGACAATCGATATCGACCGCACTCGTTGTACTCGCTCTCCTCGCGGGCACCGAAGGTGCGCAGGCACAGCAGCAGGCCGCCACGGCACCTGCACGGATTACGCTGGACGATGCGAGGAGGGCGATGGACGCCGGCGAAGCGGAAGCCCGCCGCAACGGCTGGAACCTCGTCTTCGTCATCAGCGACGCGGAAGGCACGCCAATATACATCCGGCGAATGGATGGCGTGCCGAAACGGAACTACGACATCGCGATGAACAAGATCAGTACAACCATTACGTCCGGCATGCACACCGCAGACTACGCCGCTGCCGTGCGTGACGGCCGCATACCCGCGATCGAAGGCGCCCTGACTTTCGAAGGCGGCCTCCTGCTCCGTCGCGACGGTCAGGTCATCGGCGCGTTCAGCTCCAGCGGCGCGCGGGGTTCAGAGGACGCTCAGGCTGTCCGCGCGGGGATGGCCGCGATCGGCATCAGTCCCTGATTGCACCCAGCTGAATTGGCTGTGACCGCCGGTGGCGCCCACGGCGGTGGTCTCCTGACGTTTCGAGGCGGCGAAAGTAAGGTTTACGGCCTATCCCTAACCTCGACCCTTTCTTCTGACCCGGTAACAAGGCTAACTTTGAAGCACGCTGAAGTTAGGTTTATGCCATATCCCTAACCGAGTGTCCATGGAATGAAGGACGGAGGGTAGCAGTGGGCGGTCGCCTGATTGAACGCGTGTGGGAAGCCAACTTGGAACGCGATGCGCCAGCCAGGTACCGGAAAGCATGTCGCTACCAGGCGTTCGTGCCGGATCCGCTCGCCGGGCTGGATCTGATGATCGATCTCGGGCTTGCGGGGCTCGTCAGTGAGGCTGAGGCTGAGGTGCAGCGGCTCAACGATCTCGCGAGACCGGCGCTGCTTCCCCTGTCACGACTTCTGCTACGCACCGAATCGATCGCGTCTTCCAAGGTTGAAGGCCTGGCCATCGACGCGAAGGTGCTCGCCCGCGCGAAGGCAAAGCTGGATGCTGGTGAACGTCACGTCTCGCCCACGGCTGTCGACATCCTCGCCAACATCAATGCCATGGAAACGGCGATCCACGACGCATCATCGGTCGCTACCTTCGGCGTGCAGGAGATCGTTAGCATACACGAGCGCCTGCTCGAGAAGTCGGTGTACTCGCATCTCGCCGGACGCATTCGCAGTGAGCAGAACTGGATCGGCGGCAACGACTACAACCCGTGCGGTGCGGACTTCGTGCCACCGCCGCCGGAAGAGGTATCGGGGCTACTGGACGATCTGTGCGCCGCCATCAACGACGACACGCTGCCACCTATTGTGCAGGCAGCGCTCGTGCACGCCCAGTTCGAGACGATTCACCCGTTCGGAGACGGCAACGGCCGCGTGGGCCGGGCACTGATCCACGTCGTGCTCCGTCGTCGCGGCGTCGCCCATCACTATGTCCCGCCCATCAGTGTGTTCTTCGCGCGAAAGCGTGACCGCTACATTGCGGGGCTGATGCGCTTCCGTGATGACGATGGGCTGCCCGCCTGGATCGAGCATTTCGCGGCGGCTACCGCGGGCGCGGCTCGCCTGGCAGCGCGCTACCTGGATGAAGTTGCCGGCCTCGACCAGGAGTGGCGGGACGCACTCGTTGCTTGCCCGAGCTCGCCACGTAGCGATGCCACCGCCTGGATGATCATCGACGAGCTGCCCGCCTACCCTTACATCACCGCCCCGCTCGCAGTCGCGGCTACCAGGCGCTCACGGCCGCAAGTCTATGAGGCCATCGAGCAGCTCGTCGCTGCCGGGATTCTCATTTCTGCCGGCAAGGCGGGACGGGCGCAAGTCTACGAGGTGCGTGGCCTGCTCGATCTCATGAAGGCGCTCGAGCGCGGAGGCTTGAACGACAACGGCTAGGCGCTCCTGCGGATCAGAACCGATCCTGCCCGCCTCCGCCGCCGCCGCCGCCGCCGAATCTCGTGTTGACGACGTTGTTGTAGATCGAGCCGAAGCGGTACCGCAACCCGAAGCTGAGCCCGCCCCGATAGCTGGTCTCGAGCTGACGGCGGCGCAGGAGGACCTCCTCCAGGTCGGCATCGCCTTTGGCGAGGTTGAGCAGGTTGTGGATGAGCGCGTACTCGCCACCGACCTCGATCGACAGCCCCTGCGTGACGCGCACGTTGACGCTGCCCGCGAAACGGAGGCTGTAACGATCGAGGTCGTGCAGGTACTGTGAGGCGTTGATGCCAACGTCGGCCTGGCCCCACGGCTGCGTGACCCGGTAGCCTGCGCTCAGCGTCTGCTCCGGCAGGAGCTGCTCCGTCTCGCCGTAGATCGTAGTATCCCGGTAGGTGACGTGGGAGCCGCCGATGCGGTATGCGATTGTCAACTGGCGCCGCGTGGCTTCCCGGTACGGGTACAGGCTGTACTCGACGGCCGGCATGAGCCGGTAGCGCAGGTCCACGTTGTCGAACGTCGACGTGAAGACGTCGCCGAAAGCACCCACGGACCAGTGCGGGGAGATGCTGCGGACTACATTGCTCGTGAAGCCGTTCCGTCGGGACGTGCTCGTGATGGTCCTGTCGTCGCGCTCGAAGTGGTCGTAGTTGTAGTTGAAGAAGGGCCGTAGCTGGATCTTCCAGTCCTCCGTAACCCGGTTGACGTATACGCCGTAGCGCGTATCGAATGACTTCTGCCGGGACTCGAAGTCCGCGCTGCCGTCGGCGTAGACCTCGACAGTCCAGTTGTTCCAGGGATCGTCCCGCGGCTCCGCCTGTCCGGTCCCGGCCCCCTCCAGGGGCTCCACCCCGACGGTCAGGCGCTCCCCCACGGGCGTCTGCAGCAGGTACGGGACGAGCGTCGCCTGGAGCGTGCGAAGGAGTCCGTTCCGCTGCTCCGCCTCCGTGGCGCCCACGTTGGTGGTGTAGACCGTGGAGTAGTCCATCCCCTGGAACGGGCCCCGGCCCATGAGGTCGAAGGTGTGGGCCGCGCCGCCCGCGCCGGTGTTCTGCCGGGTCACGAGGACGTGGACGTGGGCCACCTCGCGGTCGCGCACGTAGTCGACGTACGTCATCTCCTGCCGGATGAACGCCTCGTCGCAGAAGCCGCAGTCGAGGAAGACGGCGAGCCGTTCGATCGTCGCAAGCTGGTCGACGTTCTGCGACGCGGCCGGCTGGGCGGTAGCTGCCAGCCAGGCGAGGGCCGCCAGACAGGTGAACATCGTTTTCAACATCATGAATCGTTCGCCGCTCGGGACGTGGGAGGACCCATCGTGCTGATGAGGTCGACGCCAACGAACCTCACCGATCAGGGCGGTAGCGGCAAGATCCGTTTGAGCGACGCCTACCCACCGCAGCCGATGAACACCGGCTGCGCCCACGCCATGGCGCCCCCGGAATCGGTGACCCGCGCACGCACGTAGCCGCGCGCGGCGGCGGGCAGGTCGAGGGCGGCGCTCGTGCCTGCCCGGGTGGCCAGGATCCGGCCCTCGGGGCCGATGAACTCGGTGGTGTAGCGGAAGTTGCCCTGCGGCTGGATGCGCACCTCCAGTCGGCCGGGGGTGCTCACCACGTCCTCCAGCGTCACGCCCGTGCTGGCGTAGAAGTGCCCCGCTTCCAGCGCCGCCATGACCGGCGCGGGCGCCAGCCGGGGCGCCTTCACCGCCACCCACCCGCGGCCGGGGTTGGCGCGGTGGCGGGC
>DATKDY010000169.1:0-2347 GCA_035512515.1 Vicinamibacterales bacterium | reverse complement strand
TGTGGTGCTGGAGGACCTGCTTGAGCGGCAGCGTCTGCGGCTGGCCGTCCACCAGCGCGAGCATGTTCATGTTGTAGGCGAGCTTCAGCGCAGTGTGCTTGAAGAGATTGTTGAGCACCTTGCGCGGCGCGGCGTCCCGCTTGCACTCGATCACCAGCCGCATGCCGTCGCGGTCCGACTCGTCACGAATATCGGCGATGCCGTCGACTTTCTTGCCCTGCACGAGATCGGCGATCTTCTCCGCCAGGCTGGCCTTGTTGACCTGGAAGGGCAGTTCGGTGACGACGATGGCCATCCGCTGCGAGCGTGTCTCTTCGAACGCGACTGCCGCCTGCATGACGATCCGCCCTCGGCCATGGGCGTACATGTCACGGATGGCATCGATCTCCTCCCACTGGCCGGTGACGCTGTTGCGCCGCCGATCGCGGCGGAAGATCGTCGCGCCGGTCGGGAAGTCGGGTCCGTTGACGTGGTTGCACAGTTCGTCGTTGGTCAGGTTCGGGTCGTCGATCAGGGCGATCGTCGCATTGGTGATCTCGCCCAGGTGGTGGGGCGGAATGTTGGTCGCCATGCCCACGGCAATGCCGGCCGAGCCGTTGACGAGGAGATTGGGCAAACTGGCCGGCAGCACAGACGGCTGCTGGCGCGTGCCGTCGTAGTTCTCGACGAAATCGACCGTCTGCTTGTCGATGTCGGCGAGCACCTCGGCCGCGATGGCCGTCATGCGCGCTTCGGTGTATCTCATCGCGGCTGGTGGGTCGCCGTCGACCGAGCCGAAGTTGCCCTGGCCGTCGATCAGCGGGTAACGCAGCGAGAAGGTCTGTGCCAGGCGTACCAAGGCGTCATACAGGGCGACGTCGCCGTGCGGGTGGTACTTGCCCATCACCTCGCCGACGATAGCTGCGCACTTGCGGTAGCTCGACCCAGAAGTGAGCCCCATCTCGTGCATCGTGTACAGGATCCGCCGGTGTACGGGCTTGAGGCCATCCCGCACGTCCGGTAGCGCGCGACTGACGATGACGCTCATCGCATAGTCGAGGTAGCTGCTGCGCAGCTCGTCCTCGATGCGGATCGGGACTACGCGGCCCGCCTCCTCAACCACGCGTAGCGGCCCGCTGTCGCTGGCCCTGCGCCTCGAGGGCCTTCTCGGTCAGCCGCTCGTAGCCCACGAAGGCGCCGGCGACTGCTGCGGCATCGCTGGTCGATGGCTGCGCGCTCCTGCGGCGGACGCCATCGAGGCGCGCGCGGATCTCGGCCCTAAAGGATGAGTCGATCGATGGCGCCGTCAGCGCGTCACGCAGGACCCACGCGCGGTAGCCGTCGTCAGTGTCGCCGGCTCGCTCGGCCTCGCTGCGGATGAACTCCCGCACGCTGCGCGGATCCACCTCGAGCCACGACCTGAGCGCCCACGACAGCGACTTCTGCACGTCGGGCTCCGCGTCTCCGAGCAGCAATTTGATGAGCGTCAAACCGGACGTCGAGGCCAGCTCGCCGCGGCGGTCGCGTCGCACTTCGAACGGCAGGCGGGCGACGGTCGAGCCGACCAGGCGGCGCTCCCAGCGATCCGCCGAGTAGACGAGTTGCTCGAGCTCGGCCCAGCGGAAAGGCTCGAGCAAGATGCCCTTGGCGTACAGCTCCGCTAATGGGTCGACACTGATCCATTCGTTGGCCCGCCGGGCAAGCCGGCGCATCAGCTGCCAGCTGCGTTCCGGATCGTCGAGCAGCGACCTGCGCAGACAGACATGGCTGAAGAGCGCCAGCTCGCGCTCCTCCTCCGCGGCCAGCCGCTCGGCGAGCCAGAGGGCACTCGCCGCCGACGAGTGGCGCAGGGGGTGGCGAAGCTGGCGCGCGATCGCAGTCACCAGCGGGTTGCGCACCCCGAACACGGCACCCGTCCCGGGTGCGATGCGCTCCTGCTCGGCCGTGTAGGCGTCGTCGGCCAGGGACGAAAGCCCATCGCGCAGCACGGCCACGAAAGCCTCCGGGTCGTCGATCAATTCGGCCAGGGCGAGTCCCAAGCCGCGCGCCCGCGGGAGGCGCTCGGCGATCAGGGCACGCGCCCGCTCTGTAACCTCAGACGTCAAGGTTCTGGACCTGCCGCGCGCGCGCCCTGATGAAATCGCGTCGCGGCTCGACCTTCTCGCCCATCAACGTGCTGAATATTCGGTCCGCCTCCGCGGCGTCTTCAATGTCGGCGCGCAGCAGTGTTCTCGTGGCCGGGTTCATGGTGGTTTCCCACAGCTGGTCGGCATTCATCTCGCCGAGTCCCTTGAAGCGCTGGATCGTCAGGTTGCGCGACTTGAAATCCTTGATAACCCGTTCGCGCTCCGCCTCGTCCTGGGCATAG
>DATKDY010000168.1:0-36044 GCA_035512515.1 Vicinamibacterales bacterium | reverse complement strand
GCCCCCGCGCCAGCGCCAACCAACCCCTCTTGCGGCATGAACCGCGCACTCGCCTGCAGCAACACCTTCACCTGCAGCGGGTGCAACTGCGGCTGCGACTCCAGCAGCAGCGCGGCCGCACCGCTCACCACCGCCGCCGCCTGGCTCGTGCCGCTCAACTCGAAGTAGCCGTTGGCGCCCTCCCCAAGCACCGTGCGCTCGGGAAACCGCCGCGCCAGCGCCGACCCCGGCGCCAGCAGCGACACCACTTTGCTCCCTGGCGCCACGACGTCCGGCTTGATCAGGCGATCGACCGCCGTCGGCCCCTTCGAGCTCCACGGCGCGACGTAGTCGTCCGACGGATCGATCGTGCCGTTGGTGCGCAGCGCCCCCACCGTGATCGCAAACGGCGAGATGCCAGGCGACGTCACGCCGCCGAGGATCATCCTCCCGTCCTCGGTCTGGCCGTAATTGCCAGCCGAGGCCACCACCACCAGGCCCGCCCGCACCGCGCGCTCGACCGCCTGGCACACCGGGTCGTCTCGCCACGACTGCGTCGGCGCCATGCCCAGCGACAGATTGATGACGCGAATCCCGAACTGCTCGCGATGGGCAATCACCCAGTCAATCCCCGCGATGACATTGCTCGCGACGCCCGTCCCCGTCTCGTCCAGCACTTTGACGTTGATCAGATGGGCGCCGGGGGCCATGCCGACCGGCTGTTCGCCGGTATCCGCCGCGGGGGCGCCAGCCGCCACGATTCCCGCGATGTGCGTGCCGTGGCCGTAATGGTCCGTCCCCTGCCCACCGCCGGCCGTGAAGTCCACGCTCGCGACCATGCGACGCGACAGCGCGGTGTGACGGCTGATACCGGAATCGACAATCGCCACGCCCACGCCGGTGCCCATCACCGCGCCCAGCGCCGCAATCTCACCCGCCCAGACGCTCGCGGCGCCCGTCTGCTCGGTGACGAGCGCGAGGTGCGACCGCATCACGCCATCGCCGCTCACCGCACCGGCCTCGGCGTCGTCGGCCAGCGTCCGCAGCCCCGCGAGCGGGAGGCTGAGCACCGCGCCATGGGTCAACGTCTTCGTGATCGCTGCGCCATGCCGCCGCGCCAGCCGATCGACGAACGCGGCATTGCCCGACACGATGACGTTGACGACCGTTGCGGCCGGCGTCGATTGCGTGAGAATTGCGGCAAGATCACGCGACAGTCGCGCGCGGGGGTTCTGTGCGTTCGCCGGATGGGCTGCGGCCACGAGCGCGGCAACGATGACGAGTGCGACAAAACACTGCGACCGAAACCCGCGGACGGATCTCGAGGCTGTCGCCAGTGTGAGTACCATTGGACCTCCGAACGTGTGAGGGGACCTGAACGATTCCGCTAAAAGTGACGCTGTTCGTGCACAGATTCCATCAGCACGCGTTGTGAGCCGCCCAGGGTCCGGATCGTCCGGAGCCGCCCCTCACGGATGCGGTAGTAAACCGTTCGCCGTGAAACGCCGAGAAGCTGGGCAGCCTGATCGATCGTGACGCTCCGACCCAGTTGTGGCCGGAACTGCTGGTTTGGCCGATCGAGAACTGCTTCGAGGACTGCAGGGACCATTGATGTCTCAACCTCCGCAGTGAGACATCGCACGGGGAGTGCCACCTGAGGCGTCAAGGGGAAGATCGGCGTAACCCATTGCACCTGAATGGTTTGGTGCACTAGGATGAACGCTGCGGGCGAGCCGCGGAACGGTCGAGCCCGGCCAAGCGATTGCCCTCGGCCTGTTGGGCTTTTGAATGTTTGCAATTTCTGCACACTTTCCGCAGAAACAGCCATGTCAGCCGTTGACCTCGCCGGATCGCGGGAAGCGGCCAAGAAACTAGCCAGGTAGCCAACAAGTGAACCGACACTCGCGAGCACTGCTGACGATCCTCATCGTCGCCGCCATCCTCGTCCCGTACTGGCTGCTCAATCGCGAGCGCACGCCGCCGCCGTCAGCCCTCCTGGCCGCCGATGCGCCGATCCCCGCGCGTGGGGGCAGCGCGGTCGCCTCCACACGCACGGATCCGCGGTCCTTCAATCGGCTCGTGCACAGCCAGATCGCGACGGAAATCACAACGCTGTTGACCCAGGCCAAGCTGGTGCGGATCGACCGCGTCACGCGGCAGGTCGAACCCTGGCTGGCGGAGCGGTGGGAGGCCTCCCCCGACAACCTGACGTTCACACTCTTCCTGCGCGACGGGCTGCGGTGGTCCGACGGCACGCCGTTTACGTCGGCCGACGTGGTGTTCACGTTCAGCGCGCTCTACGATCCGCGGACGCAGAGTCCCATGGCGTCGGCGCTCCGGCCAGGCGGCGAACCGCTCACCGTCACCGCACCCGACCCGCGTACAGTGGTCGTCACGTTCCCCAGCCTGTTTGCGCCAGGCATTCGCATCCTGGACAACCTGCCGATGTTTCCCCGGCACAAGCTCCAGGCGGCGCTCGACGCCGGTGAATTCGGCACGGCATGGATGGCCGACACGCCGCCATCCGAATTGCTGTCGCTCGGACCGTTCATCCTCACGCAGTACATCCCGGCGCAGCGCATGGTGTTCGAGCGCAATCCTCTGTACTGGCGCAAGGACGAGCGCGGTGTCCAGCTTCCGTATCTGGACAGGCTGACGCTGGAACTGGTTCCCGATCAGGACGCGGAAGTCGTGCGCCTGCAATCCGGTCAAATCGACTTCATGCAGCAGGCCTTGCGCGCGTCGGATCTGGCGACGCTGCGGCCGCTCGAATTCCAGGGACGTGTCCAGGTCGAAGAGCTCGGCGTCAGTCCCGAAGCCGATGCCTTCGTGTTCAACCTCCGCCCCGGCAAGTGGGCCGGCGATCCACGCGGCGCGTGGTTGAACCGCAAGGAGTTCCGGCAGGCGCTCTCGCATGCCATCGATCGCGAGGCGTTCTCCGATTCCGTGTTTCTGGGCACGGCCGTGCCGATTCACGGGCCCATCACGCCCGGCAACCCGGACTGGTTCTGGGCCAGCGTCCCGCGATACGAGTTCTCGCGCGAGAAGGCGAAAGCCCTCCTCGAAGGCCTCGGCCTGACCAACCGCGATCAGGACGAATGGCTCGAAGACGAACGCGGCAACGAGGCCCGTTTCACGGCGCTCGTCTTCCGCGGCAACGCCGTGCTCGAACGCAGCGCGACGGTCATCCGCGAAGATCTGCGGCAGATCGGCGTCGCCATGGATATCGTGCCGCTCGAGCCGAACTCAATTGGACGGCGCGTGATCGGCGGAGATTTCGAAGCCGCTTTCGTGCAGTTCACCGGGAACCACGGCGACCCGGCCAACGCGAAGGACTTCTGGTTGAGCAACGGCAGCGCGCACCTGTGGCACGCGGGGCAAAAGGCGCCGGCGACCGACTGGGAGCGCCAGATCGACGAGTTGATCGAGCGGCAATCGTCCACGCTGGACATGGACGAACGCAAGCGGCTGTTCAACGAAGTCCAGCGCCTCTTTGCTGAGAACCTGCCGATCCTGTACTTCGCGGCGCCGCGGGTGTACATTGCCGCGAGCGCGCGCCTCATCAACTTGTATCCGGCGCTCACGCGCCCCGAGATCCTCTGGAGCGCCGACACGCTGGCGGTGAGGGACGGCGGCACGTCCCGATAGGCATGAGCCTGGGCCGCTTCCTGCTGCGGCGGGCGGTGTTCGCGCTGCTGCTCACCTTCGTCGCGTCATCGGCGGCGTTGCTGCTGACGCTGGTGGCTCCGGGCGACTTCGCGACCGACGGCAGCTTCGGCGACCCTGAGCTGATGGCCGCTCGCCGCCAGCAGCTCGGCCTGGATCGTCCCATCCTGACGCAGTACGGCGATTGGGTAGGCCGCGCGGTCCGCCTCGATTTCGGCCAGTCCCTCCTCTACAGCCGGCCGGTTGCCGACCTCCTGGGCGACCGCGCGCTGAATACGGCCGTGCTCGCGGCGGCGGCCCTTGGCGCCGCCACCGTGTTTGGCATTCCGCTCGGCATCTTCACAGGCGCGCGCCAACGCGGAGCCGGGGTGACTGTGGTGCGAACGCTTTCAGTGGTGATGCTGTCGATGCCACCGCTGATCTCGTCGCTCGCGCTGGTGTTGTTTGCCGCGCGCACGGGGTGGTTCCCGGTCGGCGGCATGGTGTCGGCGGGCGCCTCCGAGATGTCGTGGGCCCGGTGGGTCGCCGACGTCGCCCATCACGTCCCGCTGCCCGCGCTCGCCCTGGCGCTGCCGCTGGCAGCCACGCTGGAGCGATTGCAGTCGCAGGCGATGAGCGACGCGATCCGCGAGCCCTTCGTGCGAGCCGCCGAAGCCCGGGGTCTGTCGCCGGACCAGGCGATGTTGAAGCATGGCTGGCGCGTTTCGCTTGGTGCGGTCCTCGGGCTCTACGGCCTGATGATCGGCTCGCTTTTCAGCGGCTCATTCATCGTCGAAGTCGTCACTGCGTGGCCCGGGCTTGGGCGATTGATGTACGACGCGTTGCGCGCGCGCGATCTGTATCTCGTCGCCGGTTGCGCCGCCGCCGGGGCCTTCTTCCTCGCGGTCGGGACGTTTCTCGCGGACGTGATGCTGGCGGCAGCCGACCCGCGCGCCCGCATGGACGCACGGTCATGACGCGCCGGATTGCGGTCTTGCTCGGCGCCCTGGTGGTCATCGCCGGCGTCGCTCCCTGGCTCGCGCCATACAACCCCGAGACGCAGCATCGCAGTTTTCTGTATGCACCACCCATGCGGCCTCACCTGATCGACGACGGGGGGTTACGCGCGCCGTTCGTGTACTCGATCGAGATGACCGACCAGTTGTCGCAGCGCTACGCCGAGGATCGAAACCGCCAACGGCCGCTGCCATGGTTCGAGGCGGGCGATGCCGATCCCGTGTTCCTGCTTGGCGCGGACAGTTACGGTCGCGACCTCCTCTCACGGCTGCTGCACGGCGCCCGACTGTCGCTGAGCCTTGCGCTCGTGTCGGCACTGGGAGCGCTCTTCATCGGCGCCGCCATTGGCGGATTCGCCGGCTATCGTGGGGGCTGGGCGGACGAAGCAGCCATGCGCGCCGTGGACTTCGTGATTGTGCTGCCGGTGATTTACGTCGCGCTCGTCCTGCGGGCCATGCTCCCGCTTGCGCTGGCGCCGTCCACGGTGTTCCTGATGATGGCGGGCATCTTCGCGCTGGTGGGCTGGCCATTCGTCGCGCGCGGCGTGCGCGGGATTGTTGCTGCCGAGCGCGAGCGCGAGTACGTCGTCGCCGCGCGCTCGCTTGGCGCCGGCACCGGGCGCATCGTCGTGCGGCACCTCCTGCCTGCGTGCACCGGGTACCTGCTGGTGCAGTCGACGCTGCTGCTCCCGGCGTTCATCCTCGGCGAGGCCACGCTGTCATACGTCGGCCTCGGATTCCCCGAGCACGTCGCCACGTGGGGCACGATGCTGATCGGCGCGGCGAACCCCAATGCGATGCAACGGTTTCCCTGGACCCTCGCTCCGGCGGTGGCGATTTTCCTGGTGGTCCTCGTCGCCAACGTCGTTCTGCAATCAGATAAGATCGCCTCGAACACGCTGCGGCGCATTTGACAGGCCGGTAGCCAATCGGCCGATAGCCGCCGATAGCTGATAGCTGATAGCTGATAGCTGATAGCTGAGAGCTGCGAGCTGAGAGCGCTGATAGCTGATAGCCGATAGCCGATAGCTGATAGCCGAGAGCTGAGAGCGCTGAGAGCCGAGAGCCGAGAGCCGAGAGCTGAAATCGTATGAGCCATCAATTTGCAGGTATCTACACGCCCATCGTGACGCCGTTTACCGCCGGCGGCGAGATCGACGAGCGCGCGATCGCGTCGAACGTCGATCGCTATCTCGCCAGTGCCCTTACCGGACTCGTCGTGCTGGGCTCGAACGGCGAAGCCGCGCAGCTCGAAGACGATGAGGCCGATCGTGTCATCGCCGTCGTGCGGGACCGCGTCCCACGCGGACGGCCAATGCTCGTCGGCACCGGCCGCGAGTCCACCCGCGCGACCATCGCCGCGTCGAAACGCGCCGCTGCCCTTGGCGCGGATGCCGTGATGGCGCGCACGCCCTCGTTCTACAAGCCGCAGATGACGAGCGACAACTTCGTCAGGCACTACACCGAACTGGCTGACGCCTCGCCCGTACCGCTGTTCCTCTACAACGTACCGATCTACACCGGCGTCAATCTGCTTCCTGACGCGGTCGAAAAGCTCAGCGAACATCCCAACATCGTCGGCCTCAAGGATTCGGGCAACGACATGCTCCAGATTGGCGATTACCTCGCGCGGTCGAAGCCGGGCTTCACGGTGCTTGCCGGGGCAGCGCCGACGCTGTTCACGGCGGCGGCGCTGGGCGTCCACGGCGCCGTGCTGGCACTGGCCGGCCTCGTGCCGGATTTGTGCGTGCAGTTGTTCGAGCACGTCAAAGCGGGCCGCGTCGATGATGCGCGCGCGCTGCAGCGCCGGCTGATGCCGCTGGCGCGGTCCATCGGACCGATTTACGGCGTGCCCGGGCTCAAGGCCGCGTTGGATCTGCTGGGTCTCAGCGGCGGGGTGCCGCGCGCGCCGCTTCGGCCCGTCGCGCCCTCGGTGGTCGAAACGCTGCGCAGCCAGTTGGCGGCCCTGGACCTGATCAAGGAAACGCATGCTGCCGCAAACTGAGCGCCTGCTGCTCGGTCCGGGCCCGAGCCTGATCTCTCCTCGGGTAACCCGCGCGATGACGGCGCCGATGCTGAGCCATCTCGATCCGCAGTTCCTCGAGATCATGGACGACACACGCGCGCGGCTGGAGCGGGTCTTTCGCGCGCCGGACGGGTCCTTTGCCATGGCGGCCTCCGGCACGGGAACGTCGGCGATGGAGATCGCGGTCGCCAACATGGTGGAACCGGGCACGCGCGTGCTGAGCGTCGTGACCGGGTATTTTGGCGATCGTCTCGCCCGGATGTGCCAACGCTACGGCGGGGAGGTGCGGCGCCTGGAGGTCGAGTGGGGCCGCGCGTGCGATCCCGCGGCCGTGAAGCATGCCCTTGCCGAAGCGTCCGCGGACCTCGTCACCGTGGTGCACGCTGAAACGTCCACGGGCGTGCTCAATCCGGTCAAAGACGTCGCGGCCGCCGCGCACGAGGCCGACGCGCTGGTCATGGTGGATGCCGTCACGTCACTCGGCGCGATGCCGCTCGACGTCGCAGGGTGGGAGCTTGACGTCGTCTACAGTTGCAGCCAGAAGGGCCTGGGTGCGCCCTCGGGTGTGGCGCCGCTCGTCTTCACGCCCCGTGCGCTCGGGCGCCGCGTCGCCTGCCGCAGCTTTTGTTTCGACCTCGCGCTGCTCGAGGACTACTGGATACGGCGGAAGTATCACCACACGATGTGCGCGCCGCTGATCTACGCGTTGCGCGAAGCGCTGATGATGGTGGAGGAAGAGGGTCTCGAGGCGCGGTGGGCGCGCCATGAGCGCCATCATGGGATGCTGGCCGCGGGTCTCGCCGAGATGCAGTTGTCGCTGCTGCCGCCGGAGGGTGAGCGGCTGTGGACGCTCAACGCGGTTTGTGTACCTGAGGGAGTAGACGAGGCGGCGGTGCGCAGGCGGCTGCTGCAGATCTACGGCATGGAGATTGGCGCCGGGCTGGGGCCGCTGGCCGGCAGGATCTGGCGTGTTGGCCTGATGGGCGCGAGCTCGACTCGCGCGTTGGTCATGCTGCTGCTCGCTTCGCTGCACGAATCCCTCAGCGAACTAAGAACGAAGAACTAAGAACGAAGAACGGAACGACGGAACGCCCGAACAACGGAACGCTCGAACCACGGAACCACGGAACGACGGAACGCCCGAACGCCGGAACCACGGAACGCTCGAACCACGGAACGACGGAACGCCCGAACCACGGAACCACGGAACGCCCGAACCACGGAACGACGGAACGACGGAACGACGGAACGAAGAACGGAACGACGAACGAATGTTGGTACTGTGATTGCACTGCGCCGGCGCAAGGTCCTCGAATGACGACACGCATCCTCACGGTCGTGTTCTGCTTGTCCATTGCCGCGTGCGCCACGAACCCGGTTACCGGCAATCGCGAGCTCTCGCTCATGAGCGAGGCCGAAGAAATCGCCTACGGCCAGCAGGCCGACGCGGAAATTCGCCGCGAGATGGGGGTGTACGACGATCCGGCGGTCCAGCGCTACGTCGCCGACATCGGGCACCGCCTCGCGCAGTTGTCGCACCGCCCCCACCTGCCGTGGACGTTCACCGTCGTCGATCATCCGGCGATCAACGCGTTTGCCCTTCCGGGCGGCTACATCTACATCACGCGCGGCATTCTGCCGTATCTTGACAACGAGGCGGAACTGGCCGGCGTCCTCGGGCACGAAATCGCCCACGTCACGGCGCGCCACGCGGCACAGCAGCTCACGCGCTCCGGCCTTGGCGGGATCGGCCTGGCCGTGCTCAGCATCTTCGTCCCCGCCACGCGGCCCTTCGGGGACGTGACGTCCGCCGCGCTCGGCGTGGCCTTTCTCAAGTACGGCCGGGACGATGAGCGCGAGTCGGATCGCCTGGGGATGGAGTATGCGGCGCGAGGCGGCTGGGATCCGGCCGGCGTGCCGAATTTTCTCGCCACGCTGGCGCGCATCGACGAGATGAGCGCACGCGGCATCCCCAACTGGCTCTCCACCCATCCCGAGCCGGCCGAGCGCGTCGTCGAGGCGCAGCCCGTGGTCAAAAAGTTTGCGAGCGAGTCGGCCACCGAAACCGGGCGTGATCGCTACTTCGAACACATCGACGAACTCGTCGTCGGCGACAACCCGCAGGACGGCATCGTGCGCGGCCATCGCTTTCTGCATCCAGTGCTTCGCTTCGCCCTGGAGTTTCCCGAGGGCTGGGAGGTGACGAACACGCCGGACCAGGTGGCGGCGCAGGAACCGGGACAGAAGCACTTCATGCTGTTGCAACTCGTCGATCGTCCCACCGGCCGGACGCTCGAAGAGGTGGCGGTGCGTTCGATGAGCGGGGCGCGCTTCAAGCGGGTTGAGGGGCAGATGACGTCACTCAATGGCGCGGATGCGTACGTGGGCGTGTACCAGGGGCAACTGAGCGGCCTCGGTCGAGTCCTCATGCGCGCCGCACACATCCAGCACGGCCGGCAGGTGTTCCTGCTGGCCGGGTTTGCGCCTGAGCCGGATTTTGCGCGTGTGGAGCGCGACGTCGCCGCCGCCATCCAGTCGTACCGTCCGCTCACCCAGCGCGAAGCGGATCAGATCCGTCCCAACCGGCTCGATTTTTACGTCGTGCGAGCCGGCGACAGTTGGCAGTCGATCGCCGCCCGCGGCGGCAACCTCGTGCGGGCGAACGACCTGGCCATCATGAACAACCACGCGGTCCACGAGCAGCCCGAGCCCGGACTCCGGATCAAAATCGTCGTCGAAGGATAAGATCAGGGGGTGCGCAAGTTTCTGCGCGGGCTGGCCGTCGCCGCGTCGCTCGGGTTTGTTTATATCGGCTACGTCTATCTGACGTTGCCCGATGTGCGCGTGCTGGCCACAGAGAATCCCACCACCACCGCGTTCATGGAGCTGCGCCAGCGCGAAGCGCAGGAAGCCGGCCGTCGGTTGACGCTCCGCCACCGCTGGGTGCCGTACACGCAGATCTCGAATAACCTTCGTCGCGCGGTCATCGTTGCTGAAGACGCTGCGTTCTTCGACCACGATGGGATCGACCTCAACGAGCTTCGCGCGTCGATGGAGCACAACTGGGAAGAGGGACGCGTCGAGCGCGGCGCGAGCACCATCACCCAGCAGCTCGCGAAGAATCTGTACCTGTCGCCCTCGCGCAATCCGATTCGCAAGCTCAAGGAACTGCTGATCACGAGACGCCTGGAAGCGGCGCTCACCAAGCGGCGGATCCTCGAGATCTACCTGAACGTGATCGAATGGGGCGACGGCATCTTTGGCGTCGAGGCGGCAGCCCGCGCGTATTTCGGCAAACCGGCCTCGGCGCTCGCGCCCGCCGAAGCGGCCCTGCTCGCCGGCGCCATCATCAACCCGCGCGAGCACAATCCGGCGCGGCCGACGGCGCGCTTGCTTCGCCGTCAGCAGATCATCGCGGGGCGGATGGGGATCGAACCGATGACGCCGGCGAGTCCAACCGAGCAGACCCCGATGCCGGATGTGCGGGAAAGTGGACAGCCCGGACAGCACACCCCGACAACAGAGTTGCCACAGCTCGAGAACAACGCGATCACGTTTTCCCCGATAAACGTGTCGCCACCGGCGCCTCCGAGCCCGGCACAAACCGTGCAGCCGACACCAGGCAATGGCGGCCCACAGCCGCTAAGTCCAACTAAACCAAGAGGTTGGTGACAAGCAAGAATGCCGCGTTGAGGCAGTTTTGCCGCCACATCTGAGCAGTCCGAAACGGAAGAGGTACAAACGTGGATCAGGGGCAGACCTGGCTCGAGCAGCCGTTGGACGGAGGGATCAACTACACGGGGCAACTGACCCTGCTGATGCAGGACATCATCGCTCGTGTCCCGGCGCTCGGCTTCATCGATCTGAGCCGCGTGCTCGTCTTTGCGCGGCACGGGCGAAGCAGCGCCGATGGCGCGTATGCCAGTTGCCACAGTCTTGGCCTCGCGACCAGTGATCCCGGCTACTTTTTCTGGCGCGATCGCGACACCGGCGCCCTCACGCGTCGCACCGAGTGGTTCGTAACCAAATCGCCAAAGGTTCACGTCGGCAACCGGGTGATGAACTACATGATCTCATTCGCCTTGCCGCGCTTCCCCGATCAAACGCTCACGCGTTCGCGCAAGCGCTCGCTCTATCCGGAAGGGACGCCGGATTGGGTGGCGAAGCTCGACACCGTCATCCACGAGCTCTATCACGTCGATCCCGAGCAGACGTGCCTGCGGCGCTTCCTGCGGCCCGACGGCACCGCATCGGATGCCTTGCACAGCCAGACGTACTTCGAAGATGTTGCGGTTCTCGTGCAGGATTACCTGGCCAGCACGCCCGATCAGGATCTCCTCGAATTCCTGAAGTACGACTTCGAGGGGCTGCGCGCACGCTATGGCGCGATTGCCGGCACGACCTTCCGATCTTTTCCGTCGTATCCAAGGCGTTATCGTGAAGCCGCGGAAGGGCAGCCGTTGCCCGCAGACATTCAGAATGCGCCGGTCGAACGCGTGATCGACGGTTCGGCCCGGGTCTTCCGCGAGGACGATTTGCAGTTGCGCGAATTCACCGGAACGATGTCGCGGCTGGTTGAGCACTACGCGGCTGATGTGGCCGCGTAGCGGCGGGCTGAAGTCCCTCAGCGGTCAGCCGAGGGCTTTCAGCGCTGCAAGCTGATCGCCGATAGCCGAGAGCCACTCGCAATTCACGCCACTTGCAGTGAATTGCGGGACTAGGAGTCTTGACCGCGTGAGATCTTGAGGAATGAGTCAAGTTTTTCTCGGTCAAGACGACCGCCCGGCCGGAGGCCGGGCAAGAGTAATACCGGCTAGCGAGGCGAGCACACCAACATGCTTGCTGGTCTGAGGCGAGCCTCGCTAGATCAGTTCACGCGCTTGGCGCCCACAAATCTGCTTGACCAGTACTGCGAACTCAAGCTCTCCACGCGCACCACGCCACTACTGGTCGGCGCGTGAACGAACTGATCGCCTCCCACCAGAATGCCCACGTGTGATGCACCCGGCGCCACCGTCGTGAAGAACACCAGATCGCCGGGTTCGAGGGACGACGGCTCCACCGGCCGTCCGACCTCGAACTGCCTTCGCGCCTCGCGGGGCATGGCGACGCCGTGCTGTTCGAATACATATTTGACGAGACCGCTGCAGTCGAACCCTGCAGGATCGACGCCGCCGTTCCTGTAGGGCGCGCCGCGCAGCGACAGTGCGGTCGAGGAGATCGAGTAGCCATCGAACGCGGTCGGGCCGGGCAGACGCGGTGCGTCGGTCCGCGGCGGCGCGCCGGGTGTCGTCGGGGCGCCGCCCGGCAGAGGAAACGGCCGGGGTACGGCGCCGGTCGAGGCGCACGCGGTGAGCGCCGCGGTGGCGAGTGCGACCAGAAGGAGCCGAGTCACAGCAGGTCTTATCGGCACCGTGTGCCGATCTGTATACGACGCGCTAAGTCCATGTATTACGACCGTTTACACCGATCCGTCCTTGACAGGCTCGGCGGTGCCGGGCACAATGAGCGGTAAGCATATGGAGCAGACGCTCCTCCTGAACGCGACTTACGAGCCGCTCAAGGTCGTGCACTGGCAGAAGGCGATGACGCTCTGGTGCCAGGGTAAGGTCGAGATCATTGCGTCTCACGACCGCGAGATTCGTGCGGTTTCGTTCAGCCTCAAACTGCCGTCGGTCATTCGGCTGCTGCGGTACGTGCGCATCAAAAAACGGTTCGATTATGTACCGTTCTCGCGGGCCAACATCTACGCCCGCGACGGCAACACCTGCCAGTATTGCGCGCACCAATACCCTACACAAGAGCTCACGTTCGATCATGTCGTGCCAGTTTCCCAGGGAGGCCGCAAGGACTGGGAGAACATCGTCACGTGCTGCGTGTCGTGCAACCGCCGCAAGGGCGGCCGCACACCCGAGGAGGCACGCATGCGGCTCGTGAAGCCCCCGCGGCGTCCCAATTCGGCGCCTGCCATCCGCATCACGGTCGGGCTGCGCAGTGCGCCCGACAGCTGGCGCGATTATCTCTACTGGAACCTCGAACTCGACCAGGCCTGACGCGCTGGCGACGGTCGTCGTCGGCCTCCTGCTGCTCACCATGGCGTGCGGGCGCTCGGCAGGCTGATTCTTCGTCGTCCGGGCGCCGGTGTACGATGCTGCTCGTGGCCGTCGCCTCCGTACAACTCACAGGACTGGATCCGCTGCGCGTCGTCGAAGGCGGGCGTCTGTGGCTTCGCGGCAGCAGCCTGCCAGTTCCCACGGCGCATGAAGATCTCTGCACGATTGGCGGTGTGCCGGCGCGCGCGGTGTTTGCCGCGCCGGATCGCATGGCGGTGGAAGTCCCCTGGGGTCTCGCCGGCGGGCGCACCGAGGTCAAGGTCCCATGGCTGCCCGGCGCGACGCTGTACGTGGACGTCGCCGCGCAGCTCGCGACGGGTCTGCATCAGGTGGACAACCCGGCCGTCGATCGCCTTGGCCGCGTGTATGTCACGTACAGCGGTTCGCGTGGCCAGCAAGCGCCGGTATCAATCTTTCGCGTCGCGGAGCTGGGTGGACCGCGCGAGCCCTTTGTGACCGGCATCGTCAACGCCACGTCGATGGCGTTTGGTCCCGACGATCGCCTGTACGTGTCGAGCCGGTTCGACGGGACCGTGTATCGCGTCGTCGAGGATGGTGGCACCGAGGTCGTGGCCTCCGATCTCGGCCTGGCCTGCGGCCTGGCGTTCGCCCCCGACGGGACGCTATTGGTCGGCGATCGGTCCGGCACGATCTTCCACATCGACCAGAAGGGCCGGACCGAAACGCTGACGTCGCTGCCCGCCAGCGTCGCGGCCTTTCATCTTGCGATGGGACCTGACCGCGCACTGTATGTGACGGGGCCCACGCTTGGCAGCTACGACCGCATCTACCGAGTGTCGCTGGATGGCCGCGTCGAGACGTTCGACGCATCGTTTGGCCGTCCGCAAGGGCTGGCATTCGATCACGAAGGCACGCTGCACGTCGTCGAAGCGCTGGCGGGATCGAGCGGGATCTATCAGATGCGTCCGGAGGGTCGCGTGCTGGTCGTGGCCGGTCCACGTCTGGTGGGCGTGGCGTTTGGGCCTGACGGCACCATCGTGGCGGCGACAAACGATTCGGTGTATCGGTTCGGGACGCGGATCTGATCATGCCGGCACTTCGGCGTTCGGGCGCGATCAGGTCGTCCGTTTGCGCCCACGGCCGACAGCATCAGACGCGCGCGGCGGCGGCTTCCGCTTCTGCGTCGCCTGGTTCGAGCTTTTCGATCGTGAATCCGGTGATGCCGTAAAACGCCGACATGACCGGGTTGATCAAATTGAAGAACGCGAACGGCGCGTACGCGAAGGTCGCCACGCCGAGTGTCTGGGCCATGAATGCGCCGCACGTGTTCCACGGCACGAGAACTGACGTGAGCGTGCCGGCGTCTTCGAGCGCGCGCGACAGGTTCTTGGGGTGCAGGTCGCGGCGCGCGTATTCTGCCCGGAACATGCGTCCGGGCAGGACGATGGCGATGTACTGGTCGGATGCAATGATGTTCATGCCGAACGCGGTCGCCAGCGTGGCGACGACCAGGCTGCCGCTGCCGCGGACGAAGCCGAGGATGCCCTCTGCGATCCGTTGCAGCATGCCGGTCGTCTCCATGACCGCACCAAACATCATCGCCGCCAGAATGAGCCAGACGGTCGTGAGCATGCTGGACATGCCGCCGCGTGAGAGCAGCTCGTCGAGCGCGGCATTGCCTGATTCGAGTCTGTACCCGTCGAAGAGCGACATCCACGAACCCTTGACGAGCGCGGCGCCACGCGACAACTCAGGGGAGGCGGCGTAGGCGACCGTGGCGTCAGGCTGGAACAGCACCGCGAACACGCACCCCACCAGCGCTCCGATGAGCAGCGCCGGAAACGCGGGCATGCGCATCACGACCATGGTCAGGACCAGCACCACCGGAATCAGCAGATGCCAGGCGATCGCGAAGCTCTGCGCCAGCCCTTCGAGGATCGCGTTGACGCTGGCGACATCCTGCGGCGCTGTCGCGCTCAAGCCGACGGCCGCGAATGCCACGATGGCGAGCGTGATGCTGGGGACGGTCGTCCACATCATGTGACGGATGTGCGTGAAGAGGTCGGTGCCGGCCATCGCGGGCGCCAGGTTCGTCGTATCCGAGAGTGGTGACATCTTGTCGCCGAAGTAGGCGCCCGAGATCACGGCGCCGGCCGCCATTGCCGGGTTCATCCCCTGGGCCGTGGCGATGCCGATGAGGGCGACTCCCACGGTGCCGGCGGTCGTCCACGAGCTCCCGGTGGCGAGCGACACGAAGCAGCAAATGATGCAGGCGCTTGGGAGAAACACCGCCGGCGACAGCAGTTGCAGGCCGTAGTAGATCATGGTCGGGACGATCCCGGCGAGAATCCACGACCCGATGAGCGCGCCGACCGTCAACAGGATGATGATGGCGCCGAGCGCCAGCGAGATGCCATGGACGATGCCGCGTTCGAGCGCTTTCCAGGGGTGGCCATGGAACACGCCGACGAGAATGGCGACCCCGGCCGCGAGAATCAGCGCGATCTGATTGGCCCCGCCGGACGACCCGTCGCCGAACAGCGCCACCGACGCGGCCAGCAACGCCATCAGCGTGACAACGGGGATGAGTGAAACACCGAGGGAAGGGGCGCGTCCGGGCGATGCGGTCATTCAGGCTCCAACGGGCGGGGCGATGTTAACACGCGTCTTTGCACCGAACCCCGTGGCGGAACCCCGTGGAGAACCCCGTGAACCCCGTGTGCGGAACCCCGTGGGGGAACCCTGTCCGGGGAACCCCGTGGGGTAAACTGTACGTTTCAGTTTGCACCAACATTCGACCCTGTAAGATGCCTCACGACTGGATCGCGGTGCGCGGCGCGCGCGTGCACAATCTGAAGAACATCGACGTCGACTTGCCCCGGAACAAGCTGGTCGTCATCACCGGTTTGTCGGGCTCCGGGAAATCGTCGCTCGCCTTCGACACTCTCTACGCCGAAGGGCAGCGCCGTTACGTCGAGTCGCTCTCGGCCTACGCGCGTCAGTTCCTCGAGCAGATGGAGAAGCCTGACGTCGACCTCATCGACGGGCTGTCGCCCGCCATCTCGATCGAGCAGAAGACGACCGGCTCCAATCCGCGATCGACAGTCGGGACCGTCACGGAGATCTACGACTACCTGCGGCTGCTGTTCGCCAACATCGGCGTGCCGCACTGCCCGAACTGCGGGCGCGAGATCGCCTCTCAGTCTCTCGATCGCATCGTCGATCTGGTGATGACCTACCCGCAGGATACGCGGATCACCGTACTGGCGCCGATTGTTCGCGGCCGCAAGGGGGAGTTCAAGAAAGAACTGCAGGCGCTCCGGACCCGGGGGTTCACCAAGGCGCGGATTGACGGCCAGATGCGTTCGCTCGAGGACGACGTCGCTCTCGATCGGCGGCGCAACCACACGATTGAGATCGTCGTCGATCGGCTGATCGTGCGCAGCGGCATCGAGCGCCGACTGGCCGAGTCGGTCGAGGTCGCGCTCGGACTCGCCGGCGACATCGTCATCATCAACTCGCTGGACGGCGGCGACCGGCTGTTTTCGCGAAAGCTGGCGTGCATCAACTGCGGTCTCAGCGTGCCTGAGATGTCGCCGCGGGCGTTTTCGTTCAACTCGCCGCATGGCGCGTGTCCCGAGTGTCAGGGGCTTGGCGCCACCTGGGATTTCGACCCGCAGCGTGTGATTCCCGACGACGCGAAGTCGCTCGCTGATGGCGCCGTCGCGCCGTGGGGCAAGGGCGATCGCCGCATGGTGCGCGAAGCCGTCCAGGCCATCGCCTCCTATCACGGGATCGACCCCGCGGTGCCGTTCGGCAGGATGTCCAGGAAGCATCGCGACCTCGTGCTGTTCGGGCCCGGAACGGCGCCCGTTCCAAAGAAGAAAGGCGTGACGCCCGATCCGTTCGGTCGTGACTTCGAGGGCGTGATTCCCAACCTGCGCCGCCGCTTCGAGGAAGGGTCCTGGACGGTGCAGGAAGAACTCGAGCCATTCCGCGCGTTGCGCGAGTGCCCGGTGTGCAAGGGCGAGCGGCTGCGGCCCGAGAGCCGGTCGGTAACCGTCAAGGGGAAGAGCCTCGCCCATTTCGTCAACCTGCCGGTGTCGAAGGCGTTGACGGTGATGACCGAGCTGGAATTGTCCGAGCGCGAGGCGATGATTGCCACGCGGATCATGAAGGAGATTCAGGATCGGCTGCGATTCCTGAACGATGTGGGGGTCGGATACCTGACGCTCGCGCGTTCGGCCGCCACGCTGTCAGGAGGCGAAGGGCAACGCATCCGGCTCGCGACACAGATCGGCTCCAACCTGACCGGCGTGTTGTACGTGCTCGACGAGCCGTCGATCGGCTTGCACCAGCGCGACAACCGGAAGCTCCTCGGAACGCTGGCGCGGCTGCGCGATCTCGGCAACACGGTCGTGGTCGTCGAGCACGACGAAGAGACCATCCGGATGGCGGATTACGTCATCGACCTTGGACCGGGTGCCGGCGAGCTGGGCGGCACGGTGATTTTCCAGGGCACCCCTGCCGACCTCATCGGCAATGGACACGGATCGCTGACGGGCGCCTATCTCGCGGGCGAGCGCGCCATCGAGCGGCCGGCCCGGAGGCGGAAGCCGCTCAAGGGCGAGATTGTCGTGCGCGGCGCCCGCGCGAACAATCTGCGCGCCCTCGACGTGCACGTGCCCCTGGGCGTGCTGGTGGCGGTGACCGGTGTGAGCGGCTCCGGCAAGAGCACGCTCGTCAACGACATCCTGTACCGTTCGCTGGCGCGGGAGCTGTATCGCGCCGCTGACGAGCCTGGCGCGCACGATCGGATCGAGGGCATCGAGCTCATCGACAAGGTCATCGAGATCGATCAATCACCGATCGGCCGCACGCCGCGATCGAACCCAGCCACCTACACCGGGTTGTTCACGTTCATCCGCGAACTGTTCGCGATGGTGCCCGAGGCCAGGGCGCGCGGTTACAAGCCGGGCCGGTTTTCGTTCAACGTCAAGGGCGGCCGCTGCGAGGCCTGTCAGGGCGATGGCGTGATTGCGATCGAGATGCACTTCCTGCCGAACGTCTACGTCACGTGCGAGCAGTGCAAGGGCCGCCGCTACAATCGGGAAACGCTCGACATCAGATATCGAGGCAAATCGGTCGCCGACGTGCTGGAGCTCACCGTCGATCAGGCGCTCCCGGTCCTCGAGAACTTCCCTTCGATCGCCAACAAGTTGCGGACGCTGCAAAGCGTCGGGCTCGGCTACATCGAGCTCGGCCAGTCAGCGACGACGCTCAGCGGAGGCGAGGCGCAGCGCGTGAAGCTGTCGCGCGAGCTGTCGAAGCGCGGCACCGGCCGCACACTCTACATCCTCGACGAGCCGACCACGGGCCTCCACTTCGAAGACGTGCGCAAGCTGCTGGACGTCATCAACCGCCTGGTCGATCAGGGCAACACGGTCGTCGTCATCGAGCACAACCTCGATGTGGTCAAGAGCGCCGACTGGATCATCGATCTTGGCCCCGAGGGCGGCGAGGCCGGCGGCCGCCTCGTCGCGCAGGGCACGCCCGAGGAGGTGGCCAGGACCAGGGGATCGTACACCGGCCAGTTTCTTGCGGCCATGTCGCGCTCGTGAGGGGTGTGGAAGAAAACACACAGATGACCAGCGCCCTGGTGTGGTTTGGATACCACACTCGCCCAGTTCGAGGGGGCATCGCTGACATGGGTTAAACCATTATGTATCAATCATTTATGTAGTAAAATGAGGTGTTTGATGGTTGGCATCGAGTTTGCTCTATGGCACCCAGCCCCCCGACGGATATCGAACTGAATGGACGCGCAACGCACCTTACGTCGTCAGATTTCCTGTGCCGGCATCGGCTTGCATTCTGGCCACAAAGTCACGCTGACCCTCAAGCCGGCCCTCCCCGACACCGGCGTCATTTTCCGCCGCACGGATCTCGGCATCGAAATTCCGGCCACCGTCAAAAACGTCTCGGCGGTGCACTATGCCACAGTGCTCGGCAAGGACGGGGCGACGGTTGAGACCGTCGAGCACCTGCTCGCCGCGCTGGTCAGCGTCGGCATCGACAACGTCATCGTCGAGCTCACCCACAACGAAGTGCCGATCATGGACGGCAGCGCCGCGCCGTTTCTGTTCCTCGTGCAGGAAGCCGGCGTCAAGCGTCTTGCGGCGCCGCGCCGCTATCTGAAGGTGCTGCGGCCCGTGCAGTTGTCGATCGCGGACAAGCGCATTGCCATTTACCCGTCGGATCACTTCAAGGTGAGCTACACCATCAGCTTTGATCACCCGGTGCTGCGCCATCAGTCACGCACCGAGCGGATCACGGAGCAGAGCTTCGCCGAAAGCATCGCGCCGGCGCGCACCTTCGGCTTCCTGAAAGAGGTCGAGATGCTCCGCCAGAATGGGCTCGCCCTCGGTGGATCACTCGAAAACGCCATTGTCATCGGCGATACCGGCGTGCTCAATGCGCTGCGCTTCGAAGACGAGTTCGTGCGCCACAAGATTCTCGACGCGGTTGGAGATCTCGCCCTGGTGGGCCACCCGATCATCGGTCACGTCGTTGCCCATCGCGGCGGCCACGCGCTCCATACCGCTCTGGCCGCCCAATTACTGTCGGAGCGCGACGCCTGGGTGCTCGTCGAGGCGCCGGCTGGCCTCGGTGTCGCCGTGCACGGTCTGGCTGCCCCGGCGCGCGCGAACTAGGAGCCCGTCCGAGTAAGACCCGCGGGCTCCAATGTGCCTATGGGCCACTAGCGAAGCCCGCAGGGCGGGCCGGGCTAGAATCTGCGGATGTCGGCGGGCGCGTCGCGCGAGTGGCTCATCACGGCCGTTGTCAGCGCGGCGGCGCTCGTTCTCAGCGCGCCATTCATCGGGCAGTTGCGGACGGCGCTGCGCGACGCTCTGGGCGACCGTTTCCCGACATTGATGGCGGTGGTCGTCATCGGGACCGCCGCGGGCGGTCTCGCCCTGGCGCTCGGCAGCATCCGGCGGCACCGCGGACTCCGGTATGGAGCGCTCACGCTCGCCCTCCTCATCGCCGTCGCCTACGCCGCGGCGTCGCAAACCGGCAATGCCGAAGTCGATGCCGTCGAGCGTTTTCACTTCATCGAATATGGCGTCATCACGCTGCTGTTCTACAAGGCGTGGCGACCGACCGGGGATGGGTCGGCGCTGGTCATGCCGGTGTTGGCCGCCTTCATCGGGGGCGTGTTGGATGAATGGCTTCAATGGTTCATCCCGGCGCGAATCGGCGAAGTCCGAGACGTCCTGCTCAACCTCATCGCCATCGGCTGCGGTTTGCTGTTTGCCCTCGGGCTGGATCCCCCCCCGCGCGTGTCACTGGCACTCGCGCCTGCCTCACGTCGTCCCGTCGCGTGGCTCGCTGCGACCGCCATCGTCGCCTTCGGCCTGTTCTTTCATGCGGTTCATCTCGGATACGAAATTGCCGATCGCGAGGCCGGCGTCTTTCGCTCGCGCTACACGGCGGCGCAGCTTGCGGCGCTCGCGGAGCGCCGTGCCGACCAGTGGCGCCGCAATCCGCCGCTGACCTGGTCGCGCCTGTCGCGCGAGGATCAGTACTTCAGCGAAGGTGTGGCGCACATCCAGCAACGCAATCGTCTATGGGCCGAGGGCAATGTCCTGGCCGCACGCCATGAGAATCTGATCCTGGAGAAGTACTACGCGCCGGTGCTCGACACGCCATCGTATCTGTCGGTGAGCGGGCATCGGTGGCCTGCCGAACAGCGGGAGCAGGCCGAGTCGCAGCCCGGGCCCGGATTCATGATCTACGACAGCGATGCCCTGCCGTATCCGATCCTGACGTGGCCGCCGTGGCTGTTCTGGCTCGGGCTCGCGAGTCTGGTCGTCGTCGTCATCCGGCTGCTGCGCCCTGCAGCCCGTCGTGGACCTCCGGGCGAGCACCGGGAGCGAGGCGCCCCGGTGGCAAGGCGCGACGACTGAGACGGACGGACGTTGCGCATGCTCCGTTTGTGGCTATGCTTTGCGTGAACTGGAGGGTTGGATGTCGCTGTTGCCAAGGTCATTTGTCGCTGCCGCGCTGGCAGTCGTGCTGTTTGCGCCCGGACTAATCCGTGGCCAGGGCGCCGCCGATGCGGAGCTCGTCAACCGGGCCCGCGCCATTCACGAGCGCGTGATCACGCTCGACACACACGTGGACATCAATCCCGCGAATTTCACCAAAGAGCGAAACTACACGCAGGACCTGCCGATCCAGGTCAACCTGCCCAGGATGACGAGTGGCGGGCTCGACGCCGCGTTTCTCATCGTGTACGTGGGCCAGGGCGATTTGACGCCCGCTGGGTACGACAATGCGTACAAGCAGGCCATCGCCAAGTTCGACGCGATTCACCGGCTCACGAAAGAGATCGCGCCTGACAAGATCGAGCTCGCGCTGACGGCGGCGGACGTCACGCGAATCGCCGGAGCGGGCAAGAAGGTCGCCCTCATCGGCATCGAGAACGGCTACCCGATCGGAACGGATCTGGGCCGCATCAAGGAGTTCTACGACCGCGGTGGCCGCTACATGTCGCTGGCGCACAACGGTCACAGTCAACTGTCCGACTCCAACACCGGCGAGCGGGATGGCCAATGGCTGCACAACGGGCTGAGCGAGCTCGGTCGCAAGGCGATCGCGGAGATGAACCGCCTCGGCATCATGGTGGATGTCTCGCACCCCTCCAAGGCGTCGATCATGCAGACCATGGCGCTCTCGAAGGCGCCGGTGATGGCGTCGCACTCCTCGGCGCGCGCGCTGGCGGACCACAGCCGCAACATGGACGACGAGATGCTGATGGCGCTGAAGAAGAATGGCGGCGTCATTCAGACCGTGGCGTTCAACGGCTATGTGAAGGTTGCGCCGCCGCCGTCCGAGGCGCGGACGTCGGCGGTTGCCGCCCTGCGCAAGGAATTCGGCTTGCCGGCCGGCGGACCCGGCGGCGGTGGGGGCGGCGCCGCCGCGGCGGCCCTCGCCAAGCTGTCCGGCGGCCGCCGTGCGGACTACGAAAAGCGGATGGCGATGATCGACTTCAAGATGCCGCCTCCGCCTCGCGCCACCGTGCGCGACTTCGTGACGCATATCGATTACCTCGTCGATCTGATCGGCATCGACCACGTCGGCATCTCGTCCGACTTCGACGGCGGCGGCGGCGTGGACGGCTGGAACGACGCCGGCGAGACGTTCAACGTGACGCTGGAGCTCGTGCGTCGCGGCTACACCGAGGAGCAGATTGCGAAGCTGTGGAGCGGCAACCTGCTGCGGGTGATGCGCGAAGTCGAGCAGGCTACCGCACGATGAACTCTTTGATGGTCGGCGCCGACCCGCAGGTTTCGAACCAGTCGATGCCTTCGCTGACGAGGTCGAACTTGAGCGCGTAGCGACCGGGGGCGTGAGGCGCGGGGATGTCGATCGGCACGTCCGCCTGGCCGCCCGGCGGAATGTCGCCCGGCAGCCAGGCACGGGCGTGATCACGGTTGATGAGCCGGCCTTCGTGGTCGAGCAACTGTGCGCCAAGCCGGACCAGCCGGCGCCCGTAGCTGGCTTGCGCGCGAAACGGCCGCGCCGAGAGGTTGCGCACCCGTGTCGTGATGGCGACGGGCTGTGCTGCCCGCCCTTTGAGCGGTAGCGCCGGCAGCCACTGGCGCACGTCGATCCGTGCCCGCGGTGTCGCGCCGGGAATGGCGTTCCCGAGCCCGCTGTTGTCCCAGACCTCGTGCGCGATCCGCGCGTAGTCGGGCGAGCCCCTGGCGAACCGGCGCGAGAACGAATCCTCGGGATGGTCCGTGATCTCCCAGCACAAGCGGTCCACGCCGGCCTCGGTGGCGAGCCGCCGCGCGCGGTCCATCTCCTCGTCGCTGTCGTTCCACATGAACAGGATGTAGCGCCAGTTGAGGTGCGGCACGTCGCGGCCGCTCCTGCCCTTTTCGTCGGTCATGGCGCGGAGGTTGGCGAGCGCCACGTCGAACTTTCCACGTTGGCGATACCGAACGTAGGTCTCTTGTGACGCCCCGTCGAGAGAAAAGGTGACCTCGTCGATGCCCGAGTGGACGAGACGCCGCGCCTTTTCTTCGTTGAGCGCCAGGCCGTTGGTGCTCGTGTAGAGGTAGATGTGCGGGAACTTCGTCTTGATGTACTCGCACATCTCCACGGCGCGCTTGTGCAGAAAGGCTTCCCCGTAGTTGAAGAAGTCCACACGGATCAGGGAGGGGCCGGCTTCGTCGATGGCGCGTGTGAAGAGGTTCCAGTCGAGCATCCCGGCCTGACGCGTGCGTGTGATGCCGGTTTCCGGCGCGCAGCACGATTGGAAGCAGGAGATGTTGCACGCCGCCGTGCACTCGATATACAGCCGGTTGGGGAGCGGCGCGACGTCGAGGTCGCGCACCGGCGCCGGTTGATCGTCCGCGAGCGGTTCTTTCAGCGGGCAATCGCCGCAGAACGGGGAACCGCCGGTGTTGATGTCCTCGCGGATTTCCGCCAGCAGCGGGCTGCGCCAGATGTCGGTCAGTGGCGTGGTCCGGAAGTCGCCCAGCACGCGCCTGGCATAGGGATCGGCGCAGCCGCAGACGATCCGCCCGTCGCAGAGCATGACGGCGGTGGACCATGGCCACGCGCACGTAAACCGCGTCGCGAGGTAATTCAGGGACACGAGGGATTCACTTTTTCTCGAGCTTGCGCATGTACGACTCGAGCTTGTCGTTCTCGTATTTGACCTGATTGAGGAACAGGCTTTCTGCAAAGTATGCCCGCACTTCCTCCGGCGTCATCTGCGAAATCAGGTGTTCGATCTCGCGCATGATGTCCTCGTACGATCGCTCGAGCTCGCGCTTGGCGGTGACCTCGGTGAACAACGCCTCGAGCACGGCGAGCAGATCGTCGTCGAGCGCGATCTCGTGCCCGGAGGTCGTCTTGATAGTGCGCATATCAGCTCCCGAAGCTGTGAACCGCGCTCGCCTCGTCCGGGTGCATCTCCAGGAAATTGTGCGCCCCGGTCATGGTGAGCATCGTTTCGACTCGCTTCTGCACGCCGGCCAGTTTCAGCGTGCCGCCGGCGGCCGTCGTCTGCCGATACAAGTCCATCAGGCACCCGATCGTCGCGCTGTCCACATAGGTGACCTTGGTGAAGTCCAGCAGCACCTTGCGCTGGCCGCCCGCCAGCAACTGGGCCACGGCTCCGGAAAAGTCCGCAAGCAATGGGTACATCAGGCGCGCTTCGCCAACCCGCACGATCGCGACGCCGGCATTCTGTTCAGTGGTCAGGTTCATCCTGCTACTCCGGTCTCGAGCTCATCCCGCAGTCGGCGAATCTGGCGCGCCAACTCGGTGCGGCCACGGTTGATGCGGGACTTCACGGTGCCTTCCGGCAGGTGCAGCCGGTCGGCGATTTCCTGGTACGACAATTCCTGGATGTCGCGCAGCAGCACCGCGGACCGCAGCGTCGGCGGCAAGTGCGCCAGGGCCTTTTTCAGCAGCGTCACGCGGTCCGCCTGTTCGAGGGCCGCGATCGGGCTCACGGTTGGCGCGGCCGGCGCCAGCCCGCCGGGATCCACGCCGCGATCGATCGTTTCCCGTTCCTTGCGCACGCTGCGGTAGTGGTCGATGCACAGATTGCGGCTGACACTCACGAGCCAGGTCTGGAAATTCGCACGGCGATCGAAGGTATCGAGCGATTTGAAGATCTTCAGAAACACGTCCTGCGTCAGGTCTTCGGCCTCGTCGTGCTTGCCGGTGAACTTGTAGGCGATGTTGAAAACCTTGCGCCAGTGCTGCCGGACAATCTGCGCCCACGCGTCCTGTTCGCCGGCCAGGCAGCGCTGGATGAGAGCGTCAACGGCGTCTGATGCGGAAGAAGGGTCTGCCATCCAATGCGTGAGTCTGGCACGCGATCGTACCACGTTTCGTCATCGAATCGGCCCACGCCTTCGCGATATGATCGCCGCACCGACTGTGACATCGACGTTTGTGACCACCGCGCACGGCTTGACGGTCGACGGCGTCTCGCTCGCCGAGATCGCTGATCGCGCCGGCACGCCCTGTTACGTCTATGGCGCGGCCGAGATTCGCGACGCGTACACGCGCCTCGACACGGCGTTTGGCGACTACCCGCACGCGATCCACTACGCGCTCAAAGCCAACTCCACCCTCGAGATCGTCCGGCTCTTCAAGGCCCTCGGCAGCAGCGTCGACGCCAACTCGATGGGCGAAGTGGACGTGGCGCTCAGGTGTGGATTCCATCCAGGTCAAATCATGTTCACCGGCGTCGGCAAGAGCGCCGACGAACTGACGCGGGCGATCGGCCTGGGTCTCAAAGCGATCAACGTCGAGTCGCCCGGCGAGCTCGATCGGCTCGACCGCCTCGCGCAGGATCAGAAGACCAGGGTGCCGGTGGCGCTGCGCGTCAACCCAGACATCGACGCGCGCAGCCATCCGCACATCTCCACAGGGCTCAAGATCAACAAGTTCGGCGTGCCCATCGAGGCGGCGCCCGAGATTTTTCGGGAGATTCAGAAGCGGCCCGGGCTCGACCCGGTCGGCGTGCACAGCCATATCGGTTCGCAGATCACCACGCTCGATCCGCTCCTCGGCGCGGCCGCCGCGGCGGTCGACCTTGCCGTGTCGCTGCGCGCCGAGGGCGTCGGGCTTCGCCATGTCGACTTCGGGGGAGGCGTCGGCATTTCTTATGACGGCGTGCCCACCATCGATTCCTCTGAGTACGGCGCGCGGCTCGTCGAGATCGTCCGGCCGAGCGGTCTGACGGCGCTCGTCGAGCCGGGACGGGTTCTGGTCGGTCCGTCCGGCTCGCTGCTGACGCGCATCGTGGATATCAAGCAGTTTGCGGGCGCCCGCAAGTTCGTCGTGCTCGATGCCGGCATGACGGAGCTGCTGCGCCCGGCGCTCTACGGCGCGTTTCACCGCATCGAGCCGCTCCGCCCGCGTGAGGGCGAGCCCATCCTCGCCGATATCGTGGGTCCCGTGTGCGAAAGCACCGACACGTTTGCGCGCGATCGCCAGTTGCCGCACGTCGAAGTCGGCGATCTGATGATTGTGCGGGACGCCGGCGCGTACGGCGCGGTGATGGCCTCGACGTATCTGCGGCGGCCGCTGCCGCCCGAAGTGCTGGTCGATGGCGGACAGTGGCGGATCATCCGCAGGCGGCAGACACTCGATGACATGCTGCGGCTGGAGGAATGATGCTTTCAGCTTTCAGCGCTGATAGCTGATCGCCGATAGCTGATAGCAGCGATGATGACGAAAGTGACCGGGAATTTAATCGCCTTCGAAGGCCTCGACCAGAGCGGCAAGCAGACACAGGCGGAGCGGTTGCTCGCCGCCTTGCGGCACAGCGGCCGTCAGGCGCACTTTCTCTCGTTTCCCGATTACGACACGGCCATCGGTGCGGAAATCGGGCGCGCCCTTCGCGGCGTGCGCGACTACGCGGCCGATGTCATGCAGCTGCTGTATATCGCGAACCGCTACGAATATCGCCCACGCATCGAGCAGTGGCTGGGCGACGGGGCCATTGTCGTGTGCGATCGGTATCTGGCGTCGAGCGTCGCGTACGGCCAGGCCCAGGGTCTCGACCCAGACTGGCTGAGCGCGACGCAGGTCCATCTGCCGCAGCCTTCGCTGACCGTGCTGCTGGACATCCCTCCGGACGCCTCGCTGGCGCGCAAGCAGCGGGATCGCGACCGCTACGAGCAGGATCTCCAGCTACTCGCGCGTGTGCGCGAGAGTTACCTGTGTCAGGCCACCCGGCCGCACTGGGTGCGCATCGACGGCGCGCAGGACAAGGATGCCGTGACCGAGGCCGTGTTCACGGCGGTCCGCTCACGACTCGCGCTGCTGTAAGCGCACGGATCTCCCGCGCACCCCCCGCCGTCAACACCCGCGCACACGCCTCGAGCGTCGCCCCCGTCGTCGCCACGTCGTCCACGAGAACGATCACGGACCCCTGGAGGGGCCGCCCGATCCTCCTTCGCAGTGCAAACGCATCGCGAACGTTCTCGCGCCGTCGCTCGGCTGGCAGCTCCACCTGCGGCGGCGTCGCCTTGACGCGTTTCAACGCGCCAGCCATCGGCACACCGAGACGACGCGACAGTTCCTCGGCCTGATTGAAGCCCCGCTGGCGGTGCCGGCGCGGATGCAGCGGGACCGGCACGACGAGGTCGGCTCCGGTCAGCACCTCGCGCCCATGCACCGCCAGCAGCGCCGACAGGCGCGGGGCAATCGAGCGGCGTCCGTGGTATTTGAGCGCGTGCAAGACGTCTCGCAACGGCCCGTCATACGGACCAATGGCCTGCGCGTGGGTGATGGTGTGGAGCGCGAAACACGAGGTGCGGGGATGGATGGCGGCCCAGCACGCCCCGCACACCGCGCCGTCGAGTGGATCGTCGAGCACACCGCCGCAAACGGCGCACGGAGGAGCGATGAGCGCGGAGAGAATCGCGTTGAGCGCGGCGCGGACGCTCACGAGCAGCCTTCCGCCGAGGGACGGTCAGGGCGTTTCCGGAATCTCGATGCGCGTGGCGTTCCCCCAGAGGTTCTCGAGCCCGTAGAATTGCCGGGCGTGGGTCGAGAAGACATGCACGACGAAATCGAAGTAGTCGAGCAGAATCCACTCGGCGCGCTGATAGCCCTCGACGTGCGCCGCTCGAATTTTCTTCGCCTTGAGCGCTTCTTCCACAGCATCGGCAATGGCGTGCACCTGCCGCGCGTTGGCCCCCGTGCAAATCAGAAAGTAATCCGTGAACGCCGCCGTCTTCCTGAGATCGAGCACGATCGTGTCGGTCGCCTTGCGGCCCTGTGCGGCCTCAAGGGCGGCGACGATCTGATTCGGGAGGCGCGGCGCGCGCGCCGGCGCACGCTTAGCCCGCGGGCGTGTGGTCTTTGCCATGCAAGTCAGTGTCCAGAAGAGTAAATGCCATGCTGTGAGATGTACGCAGAAACTGCAGGCGGCACGAGGCCCTCGAGCGACTCGCGCCGCGCGGCACGCTCGCGAATGGCCGTCGACGACACGTCGGGCGTCTCGGCTTCGACGAGGATGACCTGCGGCGTTGAAGAAACTGCGAGATCCGCCGGCTCGATCATCCGGTTTGCCAGCGCCGGGACGCGCCGCCGCAACGCCTCGATCGAAAATCCGGGCCGGCCAACGACGACAAAGTGGGCGAGGTCGAGGACGTCGGGGTAGCGATGCCAGCTGGCGATTTCTGCGAACGCGTCCGACCCGGTGATGAAGAAAATCTGCGATGGGGACAGTCCGTCCCCATTCAGCGTCGTCAGCGTGTCGTACGTGTAGGACGGGCCGTGGCGTCGCAACTCCAGATCGGAAACCTCCCATCCGGCGCCATCCTCGATGGCACGCCGGATCATCTCCACCCGATGATACTCAGACGCCTGGGGGCTGTCAGGCCGATGGGGCGGACGTGCGGATGGGATGAACCGCACCTGGTCCAGGCCGAGCGTGTGCTGGGCCGCGCGCGCGGCGGCCAGGTGGCCATGATGAATCGGATCGAACGTGCCGCCGAGCAGGCCCACTCGCGGGCGCGGCATCATCGTTTGCGCGAGCTCCTGCCGCGTCCCCCGCCCTTGACCGGCGGCACCAGCGCGGGATTGTAGTCGGAGGGAGGTGCGTCCGGTTCTTCCGCCCGGCCCGAAGGCGTCTCATCCAACTCCGCGGCCGCCACGTCGGCGGCGCGCGCCTCCGCAATGTGCGGCCAGGCCGCCTCGAGCAGTTGCGGCACGCCTTCGCCGGTCACGGCCGACACGCGGAAGAACGGCAGGTCCAGTTCACGTGCCCGGTCCGCGAGCCGCGCGACACGATCAGGATCGTCGAGCGCGTCGATTTTGTTCGCGGCCACCAGGTGCGGCTTCTCGAGCAGCTCGCGATTGTACAGCTCGAGCTCTTTGCGAATCGTGTCGAAGTCGGCGACCGGATCGCGTCCGGACGCGCCCGAGACGTCCACAAGATGGATCAGGACTTTCGTGCGTTCGATATGACGAAGAAACTGATGGCCCAGCCCATGGCCTTCATGCGCTCCCTCGATTAATCCGGGTACGTCGGCGACGACGAAGCTGCGGTCGTCGCTCATGGTGACGACGCCCAGATGGGGGGTCAGTGTGGTGAACGGATAATCCGCGATCTTCGGCCTGGCCGCCGACACGCGCGCGATGAGCGTCGATTTGCCGGCGTTGGGAAAACCCACCAGCCCGAGATCGGCCAGCAGTTTCAGTGTGAGCCGGAGATGAAATTCCTCGCCTGGTTCGCCCGGCTGATGTTTTCGTGGTGCGCGATTCGTGGAGGTGGCAAAGTGGGCATTGCCGAGCCCGCCACGGCCCCCCTTGGCGACCAGCACGCGCTCGCCCACCGTCGTCAGATCTGCAAACAATTCAGCAGAATCTGCAATCAGGGGATCGTGCCGGTAGACGGTCGTGCCGACCGGCACGGGAATGAGGAGGTCGTCTCCGTCACGGCCGGTTCGCAGCGCGCCTTCGCCCTGACCGCCTCGCCGGGCGACGAACTCGGAAGTGAACCTGAAGTGGACGAGCGTGTTGCGATGAGGGTCGGCAACGAGGTAGACCGAACCGCCCTTGCCGCCGTTGCCGCCGTCAGGCCCGCCGCGGGGGACGAACTTTTCGCGACGGAAGCTGAGCGCTCCGGCACCGCCGTGGCCGGCAGCGACGTGGATGTCTACTTCGTCGACGAACACGGGGATGCGGGATGAGGGATCAGGGAGAGGGAGCAGAGGACAGCCCTAAGAGTCTTGACCGCCCAAGATCTTGGCCAATGAGTCAAGTGTTTGCCGGTCAAGACGACCGCCCGGCCGGAGGCCGGGCAAAAAGCAATAGGGACTAGCGAGGCGGAGCGCTTCACCTGCTTGCGGGTCTCTGGCTCCGCCTCGCTAGTCCACGGGATGCACGCTGATGAAGCGGCCGCGGGATCCGTGATCTTCGAACTTCACGCGCCCGGGGACCTTCGCAAAGAGCGTGTCGTCCTTGCCGAGCCCGACGTTGAGTCCGGGCCGGAACTTGCGGCCACGCTGGCGGATGAGGATCGATCCGCCGGTCACGATGTTGCCGTCGTGGCGCTTGACGCCCAGGCGCTGCGAATTGCTGTCGCGTCCGTTACGAGAACTTCCCTGGCCTTTTTTTGTTGCCATGACTACACCTGAATATCGGTAATGCGGACGCGCGTGATGAAGTCGCGGTGTCCCTTCGTGCGGCGATACTGCTTGCGGCGCTTCTTCTTGAAGATGCGGACCTTGGCGCCGCGCTCCTGGGCGTCGACGATGCCGAGCACCCTGGCGCCGGAGACGAAGGGCGCGCCCGCGAGCGTCTCGCCCGCGTCCTTGCCGACGAGCAGCACCTGGTCGAAGGTGAGTTCGGCGCCCATGTCGCTGCCGTGGCCGCTGATTTCGATGACCGCGCCGGGCTCGACACGAAACTGACGGCCCGAGGTCTGAATGATGGCAAACACAGTGGTTTCTCCGAAGTAAACGGGAACTTCCGATTGTATCACGGGTAGAAGGCTACCCTTCGGGCGTTAGGGCCGCCGCTTCGCGGCGGAGGGTAAGTCCCCTCGGCCGATAGGCCGCCCTCGCGAAGCGCCCTCCGCCGAAGGCGGCCCTATCGTGCGAAGCGCGCCCTACTTCAGGAGCACGCGGGTGCCGCGGATCTTCTGCGAGGTCATCGAGTTCAAAAACGACGGCAGCAGTCGATCCATCAACTCGAAGAACGACGACAGCGCGGGCGTCTGCGTGTTCTGGTTGTAGAGAATCTCCTCGCGGAACGTCTCGGTGTGCAGGGTCTCGCCGGTCCGGCCGTCGATGAACACGAACGTCGGCCGCAGAATGTAGCCGCTGCGTTCCATGTAGACGCGCTGCGGGGTCACGCGGCGCCGACCGAATTCATCGTACGTCTCCTGCTCGCGCTGCACGAACCCGGACGTGGTGTGCGGCCGGAACAGCACGCTGCCCGTGACAATCAGCGCACCCTGATGTTCTTCGCCGATCTTCTTCCAGTACTCGGCGTTCTCGAAGAATTTGTCGAACGGCTCGAGGTCGCGCTCTTCGCGGATGCCCGTGGTGGGCGCGTCGTTGGTCGCAGGCTCGGACGTGGCGGCGCCGGGCGCGGGAGGCGGTAACTCGATGCCGAGCTCCTCGGTGGCAATCTCCGTCAGCTTCAGCGGCTCGGAGTCGACGACGCGCAGCGCCCCCTTCTGCCGCAACTGGCTGCGGAGCAGGCGGACGGTCTCGAGGTTGCCGTCGATGTCGTCGTTGCCGCCGGCGACGAAGCCGGCCACGAACACACGCTGGAACTGCGACGTGTCCAGCTTCGGCTGGATGGGCGTTTCGATCGGGATTTCGTAGTAGCTCGTGCAACCGGCCAGCGCGCCGACAATCACCAGGAGCAGACTACCAACCGTCTTTCTTCGCGGCGCGATCATTGATTTCCTTGAAGAGATCGTAGTTCTGCTTGATGAGCGCGTTGTTCGGCTCGAGAGCAATCGCTTTTTCGTACGCGCCGCGGGCTTTGTCCAATGCGCCCTCGTGCTCGTACGCAATCGCGAGATTGTTGAACGCGGCGGCGTAGGCCGGATCCAGCTGGGTGGCGCGTTCCCAGCGGTAGATCGCCTCGCGCCACAGTCCGCGCTGCGCAACCTGGATGCCGAACTCGACCTGTGCTTTGGCCTCGTCGCGCTGGTCTGCGGCGAGCGGCACGGCCAAGACGGCGCACAGGAGCGCGACGGCAACAACGCGTGCAGACATGATTCCTTGATGCCACTATATCGGCTGGCGAGGGGGCCAGCAAGCGAATTACCTGTTACAATCGTGCTCGAGGTCAGGGGCTCCCGGTTTGACGCCGAGGTGCGCCATGACCCCGTCCGACGCCGCTGGTCTCGCCATTCTGGCCCTGCGAGACCGCCGACTCGTTGCCGCTATCCTTCGCGTCCTCTACGGACACGGCACGGTCGACGATTCGGAGTCCCTGCCCCCACAACTGCCCGACGAATCTGTGATCCGCTGGGCATGCCGCAGCCGCGCGCTGGCGCCCACCTCGACAGAGTGGCTGGACGAGTGCACGCGCGTCACGCGCCAGGCACAGGAGCAGCTTGCGCAGGCCGCCGGGCGCCGCGTCGAGGCCATTGCGATCGGAGACGCCCGCTATCCGCGCCTTCTCAGTGTCATTTCCGATCCGCCGCCGATGCTCTGGGTGCGCGGCCATGCCGCGATTCTGCCGAGACCGGGCGTGGCCCTCGTCGGCTCGCGGGCGGCCACACCCTACGCGCTGGCGATGGCCAAACGCCTCTCGATGGACCTGGTCGCGGCCGGCGTCGTGGTCGTCTCGGGGCTCGCTCGGGGCGTGGACTCATCCGCGCACGCCGCCGCGGTGTCGGCCAGCGGCCAGACCGTCGGCGTACTTGGCTGCGGGATCGATCGCATCTACCCGGCCGAACATCGCGAACTCGCCCGCGACATGGAGGTGGCCGGGGCCATCGTCAGCGAGTTTCCGCCCGGCGTGCCGCCGCTGCCGCATCACTTCCCCCTGCGTAATCGCATCATCAGCGGGCTCTCGCTGGCTGTGGTCGTCGTCGAGGCGCCGGAAAAGAGTGGGGCGCTCATCACGGCCTCGGCGGCCGCCGAGCAGGGACGCGACGTCATGGTCCTGCCAGGCCCGGTCGCGGGCGGCCGGAATCGCGGCGGTCACCTTTTGATACGGGATGGGGCAAAGGTCGTCGAGACTGCGGACGATATTCTTCAGGAGTTGAACCTGGAAAGAGACGCGCGCGAACCGGGCCTCGGGGTCGGGCAAATGCCGGAAAGCGTTGAATTTACAGTAGATGAGCTCTCCTCCCGGACTGGAGAACTGCCGAATATCGTGCTGGCGCGGTTACTGGAACTCGAACTGGCCGGCAAAATCCAGAGGATTGGAGGGGGCCGGTTCGTTCGCGTGCTAACGTAAATGGTCCCACTGCGGAAATCCGCGCCGGGACCCCACAGCACCGGTTGATATCGATGCCCAAGCCCCTCGTCATTGTCGAATCGCCCGCCAAGGCGCGGACGCTCGCGCGCTTCCTCGGCGCCAAATACCGCGTCGAGGCGAGCTATGGCCACGTCCGGGATCTCCCCGACTCCGCGGCTGACGTCCCCAAGGAGATCAAACAGAAAACCTGGGGACGGCTCGGCGTGGATACCGAGGGTGACTTCACCCCGTATTACGTCGTGCCCGCCGACAAGAAGAAGCACATCCAGCACCTCAAGACGGCGATGAAAGACGCGTCGGAGGTGATTCTCGCGACGGACCCTGACCGCGAAGGCGAGTCCATCAGCTGGCATCTGCAACAGATCCTGAAGCCCAAGGTGCCGGTGCGGCGTATCGTCTTCCACGAGATCACAGAAGACGCCATCAAAGCGGCGCTGCACGAGGCGCATGACGATGTGGATGAGAACCTCGTTCGGGCGCAGGAGAGCCGTCGCATTCTCGACCGTCTGTATGGCTATACGCTCTCGCCGGTGCTCTGGAAGAAGGTGCAAACGGGGCTCAGCGCCGGCCGCGTGCAGAGCGTCGCCGTCCGTCTGATTGTCGAGCGCGAAGAAGAGCGCATCGCCTTCCGCTCCGCCAGCTATTGGGACCTCGAAGCAAAGATCCGCGCCAGCGATCGTGAGTTCGTGGCGACGCTGGTCCGCATCGGCACCGAACGCGTGGCGACCGGGAAGGACTTCGACGCGCAAGGCCAGTTGACCGGGAAAAACGTCCGCGTGCTCGACCAGACGCAGGCGCATGCGCTGGTGGATGCGTTGTCGCGCAACCTGCCGTGGACGATCACCAGCGTCGAAGAGAAGCCGTTCACCCAGCGGCCGTCTCCGCCGTTTACGACGTCGACCTTGCAGCAGGAAGCCAATCGCAAGTTCGGTTTTTCGGCGGAGCGGACGATGTCCATCGCCCAGGGGTTGTTCCAGGGCGTTGATGTCGGCGGCGGCGATCTCGAGGGTCTCATCTCGTACCACCGCACCGATTCCACCACGCTGAGCGACAAGGCGTTGAGAGAAGCGGGCCAGGCCGTTGCCGAGATGTACGGCAGCGACTATTACAAGGGCCCGCGGCAATATCAGACCAAGGTGCGCAACGCCCAGGAAGCGCACGAGGCGATTCGTCCGACCGAATTCCGGCGCACGCCGCAATCGCTCGACCCCGTGCTCGATTCGGACGCGCTGCGCATCTACGACTTGATCTGGAAGCGCGCCATTGCGTCACAGATGGCCGAGGCACGCCTGCTGCGCACGTCGGTCGAGATCACGGGCACCGGGACGGACGATCAGCCGGCGGTGCTGACCGCCAGCGGCAAGGCCATCGAGTTTGCCGGCTATCTGCGCGCCTACGTGGAGGGCAGCGACGATCCGTCGGCGGAGCTCGACGAACAGGAAACGCTGTTGCCGAAGCTGACGGTGGGCGACATGGTCGAGCGGCCCGATCACGTCGAGGCCTCGCTGGTCGTGGCCGGGCTGGAAGAAAAGGGACATCAAACCTCGCCGCCCGCGCGCTTCACCGAGGCATCGCTCGTCAAACGCCTGGAAGAAGAAGGCATTGGCCGGCCGTCGACCTACGCCGCCACCGTCGGCACCATTCAGCGCCGCGGGTATGTCACGCGCCAGGGCAAGGCGCTGGTGCCAAGCTTCACCGCGTTTGCCGTCACGCGCCTGCTGCGCGAGCACTTTGGCGAATACGTCGAAGTCGGCTTCACGGCGGAGATGGAAGACATTCTCGACGACATCTCGAACGGCAAGCGCGACTGGCTCGATTTCATCAAGGCGTTTTTCCGCGGCGACGGCAAGCACCCCGGTCTGGAGAATCTCGTCAATCAGAAGGCCGGCGTGATCGACTACCCGTTCCTCGACCTGGGCCCCGATCCGGTCGAGGGACTCTCGCTCCAGGTGCGCATCGGCCGCTTTGGACCATACATTTCCTGGGGCGAGCACAAAGCCTCGATTCCCGCGGACCTGGCGCCGGCCGACCTGACGATCGAGCGCGCGATGCAAATCGTCCAGGCCAAGGCCGAAGGGCCACGCGTGCTCGGCGACGATCCGAAGACCGGCGAGAAGATCTACGTGATGCTCGGGCGCTTTGGCCCGTATGTTCAGCTCGGCGAAACGCCGACCGACAAGAAAGCGGCGAAGCCGCGCCGCGCCTCGCTCGGCCGTAACTACTCCGAGGACACCATCACGCTCGACGAGGCGTTGAAGCTCCTGTCGCTGCCGCGCGAGCTCGGGGCCGCGGACGATGGTGAAGCGATTATCGCCAACATCGGACGCTTCGGCCCATACGTGAAGAAGGGCGACGATTTCCGCTCGCTCGCGCCGGAGGACGACGTCTACACCGTCACGCTCGAGCGCGCGAAAGAGCTTCTCGCCCAGGAAAAGAAATCCATGCGTCGTCAGCGCGCGGCGGCCAGAGAGCTCAAGGCGCTCGGCCCGCATCCGGATACGGGAGCCGCCGTGCGGGTACTGGACGGCCGCTATGGCCCGTACGTCACCGACGGTGAGACGAACGCATCGCTGCCGAAGGGCACGGCGCCCGAGGCCCTGACGATGGACGACGCCAAGACGCTGCTGGAAGCACGGGCTGGCACGCCGGCCACTGGCCGGCGCACGCGCGCGGCCAAGAAGGCTCCAGCGCGCCCGGCCAAGAAAGCCAAGCGCGCTGCCGCGGGAGCATGATTCACATCATCGGCGGTGGTCTCGCCGGCAGCGAAGCGGCGTGGCAGGCTGCCGAGCAAGGCGTCCCCGTCACCATCCACGAAATGCGGCCGGTACGGCCGACCGCCGTACACAAGACCGGCGGCCTGGCGGAACTGGTCTGCAGCAACTCGTTTCGCGGCGACAAGCTCGATAACGCGGTCGGCCTGCTCAAGGAGGAAATGCGGCGGCTCGGCTCGCTCGTCATGAGGGCCGCCGATACGGCGCGCGTGCCGGCGGGCGCCGCGCTCGCTGTGGACCGTGTCGTATTTTCCGATCGCGTCACCGAGGCGCTTTCCCGCCATCCGCTCGTCACCATCAGCCGCGAAGAAGTGCCGTCAGTCCCGGAGCCGGGGCCCGGGCCCGTCATCATCGCGACCGGCCCGCTCACGTCCGACGCGCTGTCTGCGTCTATTCGCGAATTCGTCGGCAGCGACCATCTCGCGTTCTATGACGCGATCAGTCCGATCGTGCTCGCGGAGTCGATCGACATGAGTAAGGTGTTCCGCGCGTCGCGCTGGAACCGGAGCTTGCGCGGGAAAGGTGCCTC
>DATKDY010000167.1:0-10897 GCA_035512515.1 Vicinamibacterales bacterium | reverse complement strand
GCGCGCGCGGCTCCGCGTGCTGGTCGGCCTGTCGTTCGCCGAGCTGCGCGGCCTGATCCGGACCGCCATCCGCGTGCGCCGCCAGATGCGGAAGCCGCGCACCGGCTACCAGTGCATGCGCTACTGGAGCATGGTGCCGTTTGCGCACGGCGACGGCGAGGCGGTGAAGTACAGTGCGATCCCGCTGCGCGGCAACCCGTCACAGCCGCTGAACGGCGGACCGACGCAGCTGCGCGACGAGCTCTGGCGCCATCTCGCCGAGGACCGCCGCATGGCCGCGTTCGACTTCTGCGTGCAGCTGCTCGACGCCGGTCGGATGACGCACCGCGGCCGCCGCCACGAGCCTGCGTTCTGGGTCGAGAACGCGAGCGTCGAATGGTACGAGGTGGAAGCGCCGTTCCACCGCGTCGCCAGACTGACACTGCTGCCCGCATCGCAGCTGTCGGCGGCCGAGTGCGAGGCCACGTACATCGACGTCACCGAGCATCGCGCCGAAGAGAGCCGGCCGCTCGGCGGCGTGAACCGCGCGCGCTGGTTCGGCGAGCGCGACAGCCGCCTGCGCCGGCTGAGCGACGCCGCCGACCAGGACTACGTGCCGCCAGCGCGGCCGCGCGAGGTACCGGTCGTGAGCAGTGTCGTGCGCGTGTCGCGGCGGGTCGGTGCCGTGCCCGTTGGCCGCGTCGCGCGCGGCAGCATGTGGGCCGCACTGATCCTGGTGCTGCTCGTCAGTGCGGTATCGCTCGGTACCGTCCGCTACGTGCACTCCGGCCGCGCCATGCTGCCGCCCGAGCCGGCGGATATAGTGCTCTACCCCGACCAGGGCTGGGGCGCGGGCCTCGAGACGCCGGGCCGCGAGACGTACTACTACACGTCGCAGGGCGCCGGGCTGCAGGGCCTGCGCTACAGCTGGTTCGTGAACCTCGAGATGCCGTGGGGCCGTGGGCGCTTCGCGGACCCCGACGTGCTGCGTCGCTACGGCTTCATCAGCGACGCGCCGACCGCGCGCAACCCGGACCAGCTGCCGGTCGGCTTCACCAGCCACTTCGACCGCGAGCTGAACGAGAACGTGCTCAGCATCACGTGCGCCGCGTGTCACACCGGACAGCTGCACGTGACGACGTCGGGTCGGACGACAGCCATCCGTATCGATGGCGGCCAGGCGCTGCACGCGTTCACTGACGCCAGCTTCGGCCACTTCCTGCCGACCATGATCATCGCGCTCATGTCGACAGCGACGAACCCGCTCAAGTTCAACCGCTTCGCGCGCCGCGTGCTCGGCGACGGCTACCCGCAGGGCCGCGCGAAGCTGCACCGCGAGCTGCGCGCCGTCATCGCATCGTTCGGCACGATCGCGGTCAACGAGCGCAAGCTCTATCCGACCGAGGAAGGCTACGGCCGTACGGACGCGCTCGCGCGCATCGCGAACACCGTATTCGGTGAGCACCTCGACGTCGCCAACCTCGATGTCGGCAATGCGCCCGTCAGCTACCCGCCGGTCTGGAACATCTGGAAATTCGACTGGGTGCAGTACAACGCGTCGGTCAGCCAGCCAATGGCACGCAACATCGGTGAGGCGCTGGGCGTCGGCGCGCGTTACAGTCTGGTCAACCGGTACGGCGGGCCGCTGCCGGCGGACCAGCGGTTCCGCTCGTCCGCACTGCTCGAGAACCTGCACACCATTGAAGGCACGCTGCACGATCTGACGCCGCCGGCCTGGCCGGAGTCGGTCATGGGCGTCGTCGACCGAGGGCTCGCAGAGCAGGGCAGGCAGCTCTTCAACCGTCACTGCTTCGGCTGCCACGGCCCGCACGAGGCGTCGCCCGCCGTCAAGGCACGCAACGCGCCGCTGAAGGGGCCGGACGAGCCGGAGTGGATCATGAAGCTCCTCTGTGTCGACGACATCGGCACCGACCCGAACGCGGCCGTCAACTTCGCGCACGCTACGGTCGACATCACGCGCACCGGGTTGAGTGCCGATGACCTGCGCCGAGTCGCCGCGATCAACCTCGAGCTGCAGCGCCGGCGCCAGGAGTTCCTGCTCCAGGAACGCATCGATGACACGCGCGCGCGGCTCGCCGCACTGCCGGCAGCATCGCCCGAGCGCGCGGAGCTGGAACGCACGGTCGCCGGCCTCGAGCGGGAACGCGATGGTCTCGGCGGCGCGATGCGGCAGCAGCTCTCGTCGCTCGACCCGAAGCGCATCCCGGTCGGCCTCGCGCTCAGCTACTTCGGCACCATGATCCGCGAGAAGGCGTACGAGGACCTCGGCTACGACGCCGCAACGCGCGAGGTCATGGACGGCTTCGGCATCGCCGACCTGCCGCAGGTCGTCGCCGGCTACAAGCCGCGACCGCTCGCCGGTATGTGGGCGACGCCGCCGTTCCTGCACAACGGCTCCGTGCCGACCGTCTACGACCTGCTCTCGCCCGTCGCCGACCGGCCCGTCACCTTCGCCATGGGCAGCCGTGAGTACGACCCCGTGCGCCTGGGGCTGAAGCAGCCGACGTCCGGCCGCTGGTTCACCTTCGACACGGGCCTGCCCGGTAATCGTAACACCGGACACGAGTTCAACGACGGCTACGTCGAGTGGACGCCCGGCAGCGCGCCGCAGGGCGGACTCATCGGACCACTGCTCAGCCACGACGAGCGCATGGCCATCATCGAGCACCTGAAGGTGCGTGACGATGACGCCGAGGCGCGGCCCGCGGAGTACGAGGAGGCAGTCGTGTGCCGTGTGCCGGTGGACTGACTATGGAAACGAACTCTGGAGATCGAATCGGCTCGGGCACGAGACTGATCCTGGGGCTGGCGTTGTGCGGGCTGGCGCTGGCTCCGAACAGGGGTTGGGGCCAGGGCGAATCCGTAGTGATCGCTGGTGTGACGGTGATCGATGGCACAGGTGCGCCAGCGCAGGAGGGGATGACGGTCGTGATGCGGGACGGCCGTATCAGCGCGCTCCATACCGGCCCGGCGAATGAGATCGGCGCGGACGTCTTGTACGTGGATGGCAGCGGCAAGTACCTGATCCCCGGGCTTTGGGACATGCACGTTCACCTGGCGAAAGCCGGAGAGAACGCCTTTCCCGTCCTGGTTGCGAACGGGATCACGGGTGTCCGGGACATGGGTGGCGATCCGGCCGTCGTGGGCAGCTGGCGTTCCGAGATTCGCCGGGGAGAGCGCACTGGACCCAGGATCTTCTGGGCCGGCCCCATGCTGGAAAGCGAAACACGTTTCGAGAGGATGAGACGACGGGGCACGATCGAGCCAGTTGCGCGTTTCCGCATACCTGTGCGCGATCCAGCCGCTGCGGACTCGGTGATCAACGTGCTCGCGGCGCTCGGCGTCGACTTCGTAAAGGTTCGTACGGTACAGTCGGTTGAAACATACCAGGCTTTGGCCGGGGCAGCGTCCCGCCAGGGACTTCATCTCGCGGGCCATTCCCTCGGCCTTCCGCTGGAACTCCTGATCGACGCCGGTCAACGTAGTGTGGAACATGTTGTCCTGCCGTCTCTTCAGAAGCGCAGCAGTGCAGACAGGGAGCGCCTGATCGCGGAGCTGTCGACTCGCCGGATTGCCATGGTGCCGACGGTGGTCAATTACTTTTCGTCGATCGCCCGTTCCCACGACGAGCTTGCGGCGCTCATTGCGGACAGTGCTGGCACGGCTGACCCACGGAGGCGCTTCGTTCATGGCTATTTGCTTGATGACTGGACCGAGCAACTGGCGGAGAAGCCGCGCGGATTGCGAGGGTGGCTGGTGCGAATTTTCACGCGCCGAGCCTACCGCAATGCGGAACGGGACCTGAAAGAAATGCATCAGGGCGGCGTGTGGATCTTTCCGGGAACAGACCTGGCGGTCCTGGGGATCTATCCTGGATTCAGCCTTCACGAAGAACTGCGCCACTTCGTAGACCTCATAGGGATGACACCGATGGAGGCGCTAGTCAGTGCTACCAGACTACCTGCCAACTTTCTGGGCATTGCAGACAGCATCGGCACGATCGGGGTCGGCAAGGTCGCTGATCTGGTCCTGCTCGATGCCAATCCTCTGGAGGATATCGCGAACGTAGCGCGTGTCCACGCTGTTCTCCTGAACGGCCAGTATCTGAGCCGGGCTTTTCTGGATTCTCTGCTGGAGACAGCGACGGTAACGGCACCGGCGTTCCAGCGAGGCGTTGAACCTGAATAGCCATGACTCGTTGACCTTGCCCTGCTCATGAAGGACCGAATGGGACCCCGCTTCTTGCTGGCGCTGGCGTGCTTTGGTTCGATACCCGTCGCTGCGCAGCAACAACCTGCGTACAGCTACTCGGACGCACACGTGCACCTGAACGATCCGGAGGCGTGGGTGCGTATCATGGACGAACTCGGCATCAGGCGCTCGATCGTGCTGAGAGGCCGGAATGCCGACAACGCCGCGCTGCGCGAGGCAGGGCACCGGTGGCCGGGACGGATCCTGCCTTTCGTCTCGGTGAGTCCGGAGCACGGTGAGTTCCGGGATGCCTGGACGGCCGACGACGGGCGCCTGGCTTCTCTGGTCGACTCGCTGTTGTCGCAAGGCGGCTACTTCGGCATCGGTGAGATCTCCGTGAGCCATTTCCCGGCCGTCGGATTTCCGGAAGCAGACTTTGATCCGGGCGGTGTCACCATGCGCGCGCTCGTGCGACTCGCGGAGAAACACGGTGTGCCGATCATGATTCACTGCGAGATCACCCGGCTGAGAGAGTTCGAAGCTCTCTTGCGGGACAATCGAGACGTTACGGTGATCTGGGCGCACGGCGGCTACACGCCGTTGTTCCTGGCGCGTCGGCTGCTCGAGCAGCATCCGAACCTGATCTACGAGTTGAGTGCGCGTACCTGGGCGCGCCACCCTCGCTCTCCGGACTATACGATTTTTCGCAACGAAACGAACGTGTGGCCCGAATGGCTGGCGCTCATCGAAAGCATGCCCACGCGGTTTCTGGTCGGTACGGATGCCTCGGGCCGCTCCGAGGGAGGCGATACTGCCAACGCGCGCCGGGTCCAGCTGTTTCTCGACCAGCTGTCCCCGACCACACGTAGTCAGGTCGCTCAACACAATCTGGACCGAATCCTCGGACTATCGGTCGCTCCGCAGCCTTAACCGGTCATGTCATGATTCTGCGTATGGCTACGCTTGACGGCATTGCACGCGGCGAGATCACGCTCGCGTTCAGACGCTGGCGGCGACCGACCGTTCGATCGGGCGGCACTCTGCTCACCGGGTCCGGTCGGCTCCAGATCAGAACGGTCGCGGTCGTACACGTCGACGACATCACGGTCGAGGACGCGCGCCGGGCTGGCTACGATTCACGCGAGGCACTTCTGCGTGAGCTTGCGCGTTCTGCCGACGGTGATCTTTACAGGATCGAACTTGGCCAGATCGAAGCAGACCCACGGATAGCGCTCCGGGAATCCTCTCTGGATTCGCGAGCAGCCGATGAACTGCACGCTCGCCTGGTGCGGCTGGATCGAGCTTCGCCGGTGGGCCCGTGGACGCTGAAGACGCTTCAGGCGATACGCGACAACCCGGGTCTTCGGGCCGGCGACCTGTGCCAGCTGGTGGGCCAGGACCGCGATCGGTTCAAGCCCAACGTCAGGAAGCTAAAGAATCTGGGTCTCACGATCAGCCTCGAGGTCGGCTACCGCCTTTCGTCTCGGGGCGCGGCGTACCTTGAACTTGCAATTTCTCCGAGCGTCGTCGATGAGGGGGATATCCCGTGACGCATGTCGCCATGCTGGCCGTGACGTCCGCGATTGCGGGCGTCTGCCCGTTCCGGGAGGACATTCGCTTTCGCGGCGTCTCCTGATACTTGCACCGACGAGGGCAGCCATCATATTGCAGCCAGCACTTTCCGACAGGTCCCTGCACGGGAGGACGGACATGGCCGCCGCGCCACGATCTCGCTGCAGTACTGCGCGGCCCCGACGTGATCATCTCCGGTGGCAGTACCGACCCCGTCAACGGCATCACTTCGGCCGTCGAGCGTCTGCGGCTTCCCTGTCCCTGACGCCGCAGGCGTGTGCCGTCACGCCTCCGCGAACAGCGCAGCCAGCCGTTCCAGCGAACCGTTCCAACCTTGCCGGTGGTTGTCCCTGCTGGCCGCGTCACGGAGCCGTTCATGCGTGAGGACGACTTCCGTTTCATTGCCGCGATCGATGAACTCCACCGTGATCAGTGAGTCCGTCGCGGAATCGTCCTCCTCCCACGACCACGTGTACACCAGCCGCTCCGGGGGCGTGACTTCACGGTACTCGCCCACTGCCCGGTGACGGGCGCCGCCAGGCTCCTCCATCTCGATCCGGAACCGGCCGCCGGCGCGCAGGTCGATCTCGGCGACCGCCACCGTCAGCGGCGCCGGCGAACTCCACTTCCGGACTTCGTCGCTCCGCGTCCACGCCGCAAAGACGCGCTCGCGCGGCGCCGGGATGACTCGCCTGACCTCCAGCGAACGGTCGTCCTGCACTGTCCTGTTCATTTCGCCGTGTCCTGTTCCTGTTGTAGGTATTCCGTCAGCCGGTCGAACTGATGATCCCAGAAGGCGCGGTACCGGTCGATCCAGTCCGCAGCTTCCTTCATCGGTACCGCCGCCAGCGACACGTACCGTACTCGCCCTTCCCGCCGCACTGTGGCCAGGCGCGCCCGCTCGAGCACCCGCACGTGCTTCGACACCGCCGGCAGTGTCATGTCGTAGCGCGTGGCGAGATCGCTGATCGCACGCGGGCCGGACGACAGCCGCTGCAGGATGTTGCGGCGCGTAGGATCAGCCAGCGCGCCGAACACGGCATCCAGGTTGCGGCCGCGCGCCATCATCGCGCGGCCAGTACTTCGTCCATCCGCTCCTGCATCTGAGCCTGCTCTTCCGGCGTCATGCCCGCGAGTTTCTCCGGGTGCGCCTCGGCAGCATGCTCGAACAAGCGCCGCTTGACGTCCTCATTGTTCTCACCGCTCGCAACGAAATCGCACTCACCGCCCAGGTCCCTGCATCCCAGTTCCTTCATGATCCGCCTCCCTGTTGGTAAACCGACTGGTTTAGTCTCAGGATAGTGGGTCAGGCTGCCGGCCGCAAGAGGCGCGGTGGCCCGGGCTCGCCACTCGGCCTGGGTCCCTGAACCCCCGCCGACCTCTCGGTGCGGACGCGGGACTTCTGAATCACAACACTAAAAGAACAACGCGATTCCCAGGAGGTTGAGCCCGCCGACGAGGAAGAGGAAGGGCGTATCCCAGGTGTGGGGAGAGACCGCCTCCGCGAGAGTCATGAGGATCGGCACGGTGAGCATTGCCGCCCAGAACTGCGGGGTGGTGAACTGCTGGTGGAAGAGGGCGATCACCAGGATGCCCGTGAGGAACACGCAGGCGCTTCCCTCCAGTGTCCGAACGTAGGTGCGGCCGCCGTGGAGCGGGCGGACCTCGTACTCATGGCGCCCGAAGCGAATCCCCACCGGCTCGGCCAGCCCGTCGCCGATCCCGTTGATGAGGAGTGGGATGAACATCATCCAGCCGTACCCGATCTGCCCGAACACCACGATGAGCGGGATGATCACCATGTACCCGGCGACCATCTGCGAGCTGAGCCACCACAAGGTGAACGGGCGGTCTTCGGGGCGGTCGAAGGAAGCGAACATGGTGGCGAGCGGGGGGACACGGCTGCGAACCGGATGCACATACACCCCGAGCGATGCGACGAGAAGGCCGCCCGTCACTGTAGTCGTCGTGAGCGTCGGCTCGTACCCGATGTAGTCGAGAAGGAAGATCGGAAGGAAAAAGAGCGCGAAGTGGTTGATCTTCCGGGTGTAGTTGACCCGCACCCCCCACCTCACGACCATCAGCCCGGTGAGGAACGCCACCGAGTAAAGGGCGAGGAACTTCACCACTTCGAATGTCCAGTATCCTTCTGGAAGCACCCCGCCCTCCGGGAACAGGGAATTCAACCCCCCACACACGGTAAGCAGCAAGGTAGCGAGCAGTTCCGGGCGCAGCAAAAACGGCGCAGGTGGCGTCAGCCGGAGCTGGGCGGCGAGCCCGGTGTCACGGCGATTCGGTTGCTCGTAGCATGCCGAGGCGTCTATTCTACGTAGGATCCCGAGGTATCGCAGAAGCAAGGGATCCCCTTCACGCAACTGAACTCAGCGTTCCATTCAGTTCGAGGTAGTGACAATGACCGAGCCCACGCCGAACGAGTTAATGCCGGGGCCGTTCTCCGATGACCAGGCGCACAGGATCCTTCGTCGAGCGGTTGAGCTTCACGAGCTTCGTGGCACTCAGTGGGGCGAGGCTGACCTGGTCAGCATTGCCGCCGACCTGGGCATTGACCGGCAAACTGTCCGCGCCGCGATCACAGAGGTCGCCAGTACGCCTGGAGCACCCGCTGCGTCGCGTACAACTCGTCTGGTCGAGTCGGCGCTCCTGGCCGGATTCGGTGCCGCTACGTTTGTACCCGTGGCGATATGGGATCTCAATGCTCTCCCGGCAACTGTGACCGTGGGAGCGACGTCGGTCCTGCTGGCACTGGACTCCGACGAGGGTCATCCGGTCGGCCGGTTCCTTGGACGAAGCGTTGCACTGTGGGGGGGCTTCTGGGTCGGAGGTTCGACGCAGTTCGACATGGCTCCCGATCTGACGCTGTTCCTGATCATGGGTTCACCCGTGGTCGGCGGTCTCGTCAGCCTGGGCCTGATCAGGCTCGCCCGCCACTTCAACACTCCAAGCCGTCCGAAACAGCATCGTCCGCCGCTATTCACGCGAGTCGCCAGCACAGTTCGCCGTATGGTCGCCCGGCGTCCCGAACACCACGACGTAGTTGAACGTAGCGCGTCGTACCGTTTCGGCTCGTCGCTATGGGTAGCGGCTGCCGCGCGGCAGTAATCCTGAACCTCAACTCCCGGGATCATGGTAAATTTCGGTCCGATAGAGTTGCTCGTTGTCCTCGCCATCTGGATGGTGCCAATGGCGGTGACCATCTGGTTCATGTGGGCGATCCATACCATCGTCAAGTCCCTTCGCAGCATTGAGGAGCGACTGGAACGGCTGGAATCCGCTCGGCGTCAGCCCTGACTCAACGGTGGGGGAACATGCGAAAGACAATCGCAGTGTCTGGCCTGGTTTACGTGGTCTGTCTGGTGGTGGTGATTGCGTTTGCCCTCGTGCCGACGACGGTCGATCTGGAAGTGGCCATGACCGACGCTTCGGTTGCGCCGATGTCGGGCTGGGTCGAGTCGAACCGGGACGGTCGGGAGGAATACCAGGGCCGTACCACGCCTGTGAACGTTCGCCTGAGGCTTGCCGGACTGAACGGCAGCTTTTCCAGCGCGGGAGAGCGGCCCCTCGATCTGACTGGAACCGTTCGGAAAGCCGGAATCCCGCTGGCCAGGGTCCGCGCGTCCGGTCGAAACCTGTCCATTGAGGGAGGGTGGGCGAGCGTATCCGTGTCAACCGGTCCGCAGTGAATGATGCAGCAGCGTTCTACGACGGGCTGGCGGAGTTCTATCACCTCATTTTTCAGGATTGGGACCGGAGCATGGCGCGTCAGGGGGATGCGCTGGCGTCGGTGATCGAGCGGTGGCCCGGCCGGGAGAAGTTCTTGTTGGACGCCTCGTGCGGCATTGGCACGCAGGCGCTTGCCCTGGCCCTGAAGGACTACACCGTGGTGGGTTCTGATATCTCAATCGGCGGTTTGCAGCGCGGTCGTCGAGAAGCGCGGAGCCGAGGCGTTCGGGTGGAGTCGGTCGCTGCTGATTTTCGAGCCCTGCCCTTCCGATCCGGATGCGCCGATGTCGTGCTCGCCTGCGACAACGCCATACCCCACCTGCTCTCGTTGGGAGAAATCGAGAGGGCGATCACGGAGTTGAGGCGATGTGGCCGGCCCGGTGGGGGCGTGATCATCTCGATGCGCGACTACGCTCGGATGCCTCCCGGGACGATCGAAGCGAGACCCTATGGCGAACGAGAATGGAAGGGTCGTCGATACGCCGCAGAACAGGAGTGGGTGTGGAAGGGACCGACCTACGATCTGACGATCCGATTCCGCTCGCTCGGTGAGGGGGCGGACGATTCAATCGAGTTCACGACCACGTATTTCGCTGTTCCCATTGAGGAGGTCATGCAAGTAATGTCGAGCGCCGGGCTGGCAGATGTTGAACGTCTCGATGGCGAATTCTATCAACCGCTTCTCGTCGGAAGCGTTCCGTGAACGCGGCCACCATTGGTGCAACGCTCAACTTGAGGTCAGTCGCCCGCCACGTTTCATCAATCGTCTCGATCAGAAACGGCATCGACGAAATCCTGGTCTTCCTTGTCCTGTGCGCTTTGTGCAATGACCAGAGACTGTCGGTGGGCCTCGGCCTTGAAAGCGGGGGAACGCACGTCGGGCACCCAAATCTTGATCGGCCGCAGCCCCTGCTCAGCTGGCGCTGCCGCGCTGGCGAGCGTGCACCCGATGGGGGATACGCAGGCACCCGCTGGCGGTGGCAGCGGCAGTGTGACCGCGCGGGTTGACCCACGCGGCTGCGCGTACCCATGCGTGCTGCCTCATCGCGTGCTGCCTCATCACGACGTTGTCCCAAATCCACCCCTTGACAACGCTGGAAATGCGTTCGGCGGCACGTCCGACACGGCCGCGCAACGTGGCCGTAAACGGCACGTCGATGCGTCAGGATGCATGTCGAATGAGCATGACCCGCCGAATGGCGTGAAGTGCCGTGCGCAGCCCACACAACGCACTGCAGAGCGTCGCGAAAGGGCCCGTTATATTTCGCAGTGCAGCAGCCTGCTTCTTCATTGACGGGAGTCGAACATGTCCTGCGCCGTGCTCGCCATTCGCGAAGTCGCCACGACAACGTACAACGAGGTCACCGCTGCGACGGCGACGCATGCTCACGCA
>DATKDY010000166.1:0-36578 GCA_035512515.1 Vicinamibacterales bacterium | reverse complement strand
GCGATCGGCCGTCGAACAGTCGGGCGTTCTCGTCTTTCAGTTTCCCAAGGTGCCTCTCGAACAGACGCGCGGTGTCTCCGTGCTCGACTTTCCGTTGCCGGCGGTCGGTATCAACAGCAAGGAGAGTGCGCCCGGGGCGCGCATCTACTCTCTCCTCCACGAGCTCGTTCACGTCGCCCTGGCGCTCGGCCAGGAGGAAACCGTCGCTTTGCGCGAGCCTCGCAGCGACGCCCAATGGATGGACGTCGAGCGCTTTGCCGAGGAAGCGGCCAGCGAGGCCATCATTCCGCAGAGCGCTCTGGAACAGCAGCTTAGAAGCACAGCGGTGGCGCGTGACAGCTGGGACATTGCGATGGTGCGAACGCTAGCCGGCAGGTTCCGCGTCACGCCGCTTGCGATGGCGACACGCCTCCGTAGCGCGGGAGCCATGAGCTGGGATGGCTACCGCCAATGGCGGGCAGACTGGGGCGACTATGTTTCGTCGCTCAAACCGCGAAGGGGTGGCATCGCATCTCCCGTTGACAAGACGCTTGGCCGCGCGGGGCGCCCGTTCGTACAGCTGGTGCTGGAAGCGCTCGACGCCAATCGGATCACGGCCGTCGAGGCGAGCCGATATCTCGACCTCCGATTCGATCACATCGAGAAGCTGCGCAGCGAGTTGACGATCGGTGCTGCCGGCGCATCCGCGGTCGATGACGGCGATTGATCGGCGACCAGCCCATGTACTCGCTCGACACAACGGGGTCGTCGTGTCACAAGAGACGTCAGCCGCCGAAAAGCGCAAGCCGCCCAGACTACTACATCCCGGACGTGTGCCGTGAACTTGGCGTGCCGTGCATCAGTCTGCTCGGCCTGATGAGGCGCGAACGCTGGCAGCTGTAGCGCAGTAGGCAGCCAGAGGCGAGAGCCGCTGAGCGGCGGCAGCAGGGTGCGGCCAGGTGCGCAAGGTGCACCGGGTGCTGCCGACAACGGCTTCGTCTGGCGTCACGGCGTGCCGATGGCGTCGAGCCGACGCAGGAGCGCGTCGACGGCCTTCAAGAATGAGACGGAAATGGGGCAGGCCCATTTCCGCGAGGCTGGCGGAATCTGCCAAGGATCGGCAGGTGACGATACTTCCCAACGCGATCCGGCCTCCGCGAGGCGCCACGGCGGCAAGATCGTCGCAGCCGCTGCCAACTCGCCGCAGCGCCTGCACCCCCGCGAAAAAAGGGCCTGCCCCATTTTGGAACTTTGGTGCGGCCGGGCGCGCGCGGCGCCTCCGCTACACCCCGACCTGCCGATGGCGCAGTTTCGTGATGCGAACCAATTGACGACGCACGGGGGCGGGGCGGCTGCGCCGGGGGGCGGCCCCGCGGCCGAGCAGAGGCCTTCCCGTCTACGCCGGGCGGATGTTGACGTTCGCGTGGAAGAAGTTCTCGGGATCGTATCTGGCTTTGAGCTCCCGCAGCCGGCTGTAATTGGCCCCGTAGGCGGCGGCCGCTGGATTGCCGGCCTCGTCGTGATCGAGGTAGTTGACATAGCGAGTGTCCGCGAAGAACGGCTTCAATGCGTCGAACGTCCCGCGGCACCAGCCGATGCACGGATCGTTCTGGCGCGGATCCATCCACTGCGAGATGATGGCGACGTTGTAGCCGCTCAGGCGCATCGCGCACGCCGTGGCCGACATGGGCACCCTGCTCGCCGCGCCATGAAAATGCTCGATGATGATCTGACTCATCGGCGATCCAGACGACTCGAAGCGATCCGCCAGAATACGAATCGCCTCGTCGCTGAGGTCGGTGAGAAACTGGGACTTCCAGTAGTTGAGCGCGCCCCTGGGCAAGGCGGCGTCGAAGAGCGCGTTCTGCGCGCAGTAGGAAATCGGGCCCATCGCATCCATGACCGGCGACCCGAACGCCTTGAACGGCCGGAGCGCGGCCTCGCCGTCGGGAAGGGACCCACAATGCGCGGCCGCAATGGCCGCGAGCTTCGCGCCGGATTCGTCGGGGGCGCTGATGAGTGCTGCGACCAGCATCAGCTCGTCTGGTGCCGACGCGCACTGATCGCGGAAGAAGGTCAATACATCGATGGCGCTGGCGTACGGGTGCGCCACGAGCCCGCCCGCGATGATCGGACCGACTGGATGGACCACGTACTCGAACGACGTGGCGATCCCGAAGTTGCCGCCGCCACCGCGAATCGCCCAGAACAGATCCTCGTTCTCGCCGGCGCTCGCGCGCGTGACGCTGCCGTCCGCCATGACCATCTCGGCCGATCGCAGGTTATCGAGCGCCAGACCGTACTTCGGCATCAACCAGCCCAGCCCCCCACCGAGCGTGAGCCCCGCGATGCCCGTGCTTCCGACGACGCCACCGGTCGTCGCCAAACCGTGGACCTGCGTCTCGCGATTGAACTCACTCCACAGGACGCCACCCTGGGCGCGCGCCACGCGGGCGAGCGGGTCGACGTGGATGCCCTTCATCGGCATCAGATCGATCAGCAGCCCGCCGTCGATGGTGGCATGCCCTGCGACGTTGTGCCCTCCGCCGCGGACCGCGACATCCATCTCGAGCGCTCGCGCCAGCTTGATGGCATCGCAGATGTCGGCGACACCACGGCAGCGCGCAATGATTGCGGGACGCTTGTCGACGAGTCCATTGTGCACGCGCCGCGCGTCCTCGTATTCCGCGTCGGCCGGCTGCAGCAATCGACCGGTGAACCCCGGGGCAAGCTGCGTCAGGGTGGTGGTGTCTACGGACATGCGTGCCCTCCTTGGACAGCGAAATCGTAGCACGCACCGTTCCGCGGAAAGGTCGCCGTGCGAATGTCGGCCATTGTTGCAGGCGATATCACGTCAGGCCAGAGCTCGCACTCGCGGCTTGCAGCAGTGAGCAGGCAGGAGTCGATGACTATTTGCCGGTGCCGTCGGCGAGGCGGTCAACGTCTTCGACGGACAGCATTGGAGCGCCAGGGCGTCGTGGAAACACTGGAACCCCGCGATCGAATCGAACATCCGCGGTCGCGATCCGCCTGAGTAGCGCTTCGACGAACTCGTCGACAGGCAGTCCCGACTGGCTGGGGAGATCCGCAAGTCCCGACGGAGCAGTCCGACCGTCGCCCGCAAGGTGGGCGGCCGCTGGCGAACGTGGTTATGATGACGTGCCAGGCTGTCGCCGCCTGAGTGGACACGCCGACGAATCGCTGGCGCGTCCGGCGCCGCGACGCGGGACGCACACGGGACTCTTCGCCAGTCGATGAAATCAGCATGAACCGTGGCTGCGCAGGCGCGAGCGCCCAACCCCAGAAGACGGAGGCTTATCATGCAACATCTGACCAGATCGTGGCGAGTGGCAACGGTGGTGATCTTTGCGTTTCTCGTACAGCCGGCAGCGGCCCAGCCTGCGCTCACCATCACGCCTGTTGTCGCTGCACCAGACGACAGCGTCACAGCGGTCATCACAGGCCCGCCGGGACTGTTCTATGTGCTTGCTGGCAGCAGCGTCGGCGCGGGTTTCTCCTACGGCGGCGTGGCACTGGCTCTCGGCACCGACCTGACGCTTCATGGGCAGGGCGTGCTCGATGCAACAGGCCGCGCCACGGTCAATCTCACTCCGCCGTTTCGCGGAACCCTGTTGGATCGCTATTACCTGCAGGCAGCGACCTCACCATCACCGACGTTCCTCCCGCTGGCTCCGTCACCAGGCCGCGTGGTCCTCAACGGCGATCTCGCGAGCGGCCTCGTCGGACCGCCAGGCGTGGTCGCCACGAATGCGACCGGCGCGTATGACTTCACAAATGTGAACGGCTTCGTCGCGTCCGGTAGCGAGGGGACCGGCAATCTGGGAGCAAGCGGGCCGGGTGCCCGAATGGTTTGGTATCCGGGGAAAGCCGCATTTCGGGCCGGCGTCGTCAATGGCACTGAATGGGACGACGTCAACATTGGAGCCAACAGTGTCGCCCTGGGGGGTTACACCGTAGCGAGCGCGCCTTACACGCTCGCGATAGGCAACAGCTCGATGGCGCTCGCAACCGGGGACATGGCGCTCGGCACTGCTGCTGTTGCGAGCGGCAGCGGCAGTATCGCGATCGGTGGGCACGTCAACGCGACTGCTGCGTTTGGCACCGCATTGGGCCACAACGCGACGGCGAGTGGAGTGGGCAGTACGGCCATTGGTATGTACGCGTCCACCGGCAACAGGCGTGGCGCGATCGTGTTTGGCGATTTTTCGACGCTCACTCCTGTTGTCGCGACCCTGGACAACCAGTTCATGGTGCGCGCGTCGGGCGGCACGATTCTGTACTCGAGTAGCGACCTGACAACCGGTGTCAGCGTTCCGCCTGGCGGCGGCGCGTGGACCGCAATTTCTGACGCGCGGCTGAAGACGAATTTTCGTGATCTCGACGGCGAAGACGTGCTCGCGAGGCTGGCCCGCGTGCCGATTCGCGAGTGGAACTACATTACACAGGACTCCTCGATTCGCCATGTCGGGCCGACCGCTCAGGACTTTCGCGCGGCGTTCGGACTCGGCGAGGACGATCGCACGATCAGCACGCTCGATCCCGACGGCATCGCCCTGCGCGCCATACAAGCACTCGACACGCGCACGCAGCAGTTGCAGGAAGAGAACACCGCTCTTAAAGCGGCACTGGCCGCGTTAAGGCAAATCGTAGAGGAACGGAAACGCCAGTCGCCATGATTCCAGGGCGGACACGGTTCTTTGCCCCAGCGCGTGCATCACCTCACTCAGTAGTTCGGCATCGGTGTGCAGCCGCCGGACTGGAGGCGCTTGCGTATAGCGGTGGGCGCCGCGTGGGACACGTCGAGCGTGCCGACCTTCAGATCGCGGAAGTAGAGGAGGTTGTGGCCGACATACAACAGCACATCACGCGACACGCCGCAGCTCCGCCTCTATACGGGGGCTCAACCGATCTCGCAGCGCCGCCCGCGTGACGAGGTCGATCGGAACGTGTAGTGTGTCCTCGAGCAGGAGCTTGACATCCATGAACCGCGCGAAGGTCGGCGGGCCATCGAATTCCACAAGGAGATCGACGTCACTGGTGCTCGACGCGTCACCTCGCGCCACAGAACCAAACACATAGAGGGCCGCCACGCCGTAGTCGTGTCGCAGGCGCGCCTCGAGGCCCTTCACTCCGCTGGTCACCTCATCAAGTGTCATGGTCCTGCCTTCGCCATTATCGATCAGCGTCCCAATCTGGCGGCCAGAGAACGACCCCTTTACTTCCTGGCAGGACGATGGCATCGTCGTCTCGAGGTCGGAAGGGACGATGTCATGGAGCCGCCTTCGCCAAGGCTTCGGCGCCCAAGGGTCGAGGACGTGTCGCCCGCGCTGCAGGCGAGGCTTGGGCCCGACGCGACCACAGGGCTGCTGGCTCTGCTCGAAACCACACGTCACGAATGGCGGGCCCACGTGACGGCGGCGGCTATCGAGCGGTTCGAACGGCGTTTGACCGACGAAGTGAGTGGGCTGCGCGGCGAGATGCACGACCTTCGAGAGGGGCTACGCGCGGAGATGCGCGAAGGCGAAGCGCGACTCCGCGGCGAGATGCACGATCTTCGAGGTGGGCTGCGCGGCGAGATGCGGGAAGGCGAAGGGCGACTGCGCGAGGAGATGCGCGAAGGCGAAGCACGACTGCGCGAGGAGATGCGCGACCTTGCCGCGGCGCTACGCGAAGAAGGGCGCGTGAACACGGCGGCACTCCGGGAAGAGATGCGCAGCGGTGCGAGCAACCTGCGAGTGGAGCTGAAGGACGAGATGAGCAAGCTCCGGGTCGATGTCGCGGACGCGCTCGGCAAAGCGCGCGTCGACATAGTGCGGTGGAGCTTTTCGCTCTGGGTGGGACAGGTCGCTGCCACTGCCGCGATTGTCGCCGTGATGTTCCGATTGTTCGCCCAATAGGGCCGCTTCGCGGGGGGCCGGGGCTTCGCCCCAGAAGGCCGGCTTCGCCGGACGGCGGCCTTCGGCCGCGGGGCGGGCCGTTAGCGCGTCAGCCAGCTCTCGCCGACGACACCCCACCTCGCCGCTTCGCGGAGGGCCGGCTACGCCCCGAAGGCCGGCTTCGCGGGACGGCGGGCCTTCGGCCGCGGGGCGGGCCGTTCGCGCATCAGCCAGCTCTCGCCGACGACACCCCACCTCGCCGCTTCGCGGAGGGCCGGGCTACGCCCCGAAAGCCGGCTTCGCCGGACGGCGGCCTTCGGCCGCGGGGCGGGCCGTTCGCGCGTCAGCCAGCTCTCGCCGACGACACCCACCTCGCCGCTTCGCGGAGGGCGGGGCTTCGCCCCCGAAGGCCGGCTTTGCCGGACGGCGGCCTTCGGCCGCGGGGCGGGGCGGGGCGGGCCGTTTAGCTAGCGCATCAGCCAGTTGCTCGCCGACCAGCACCCACCCCGGATCGGTGACGTTCCACGCACAACCGGGCATCGGGCCTGTCCCTCAGCATCCGATACGAGGTGGAGATGTCATCGGGCGTCTCCGTTACCACCTACACCTGGACGTGCCCCGATTGCGGCAGGAAGGTGCCCAGGTCCGTCCACTCCTGCCGGTGCGGACATCTCGCCAGCCTGACGACGCTCGCCGGAGCCGGCGTGCATTCAGACGGCGACCTCACCGAGTTCCCGACCGAACGCGCACCGCCCACGCAGACGACGATGCCTGGCGGCACGGTGACGATCAGTCACGAGGACGTCGCGGCGGTCGCGGCCGAACACGGCCTGACCGCGGCCGACGCGGTCCGGCTCTGGAACGCGCTCTGCGCGCGCGGCGCGGGACGGCCGCGCTTCGACGCCGCGCACGTGGCCTACTACTTCGGCGCGCTCGTCGTGATCTCCGCGATGGGATTCTTCATGACGCTCGCGTGGAGCGCCGTCGGCGGCATCGGGCTCACCGCGCTCGCCGCCGCCTACGGGGTCGCGTTCTGGATGGCCGGCGAGTCGCTGTGGAGGCGCGAGCTTTCCACGCCCGGCGGCCTGCTCTTCACGATGGCCGTGTCCATGACGCCGCTCGCCGTGTACGGCATCCAGGACGCCGTCGGCATCTGGCCGCAGGGCGACCCCGGCGCGTATCGCGAGTACTACACGCACGTGCGCAGCAGCTGGATCATCATCGAGCTGGCCACGATCGGCATCGGCACCGCCGCCATCGCCTGCCGTCCCGTTCCGTTCCTCTCCGCGCCCATCGCCGTCGCGCTGTGGTTCATGTCGATGGATCTCACGCCGCTCGTATTCGGCGCAGCGGACTACGGGTGGGACTCGCGGCTGTGGGTATCGGTGTGGTTCGGGCTGGGGATGCTCCTCGTCGCGTATTGGATCGATCTGAAGAACAGCCTGCGGCAGGACTTCGCGTTCTGGGGGTATCTCTTCGGCCTCATGGCGTTCTGGGGCGGATTGAGCCTGCTGGACAGCGGCAGCGAGCTTTCGAAATTCCTCTACTGCTTGATCCACCTCGCGCTCATCGTCGTCTCGGTGCTGCTGCGCCAGCGATCGTTCATCGTCTTCGGCGCGCTCGGCGTGCTCGGCTATCTCGGTCACCTGTCGTATCGCGTGTTCGAAGACTCGCTCCTCTTCCCCGTCGCGCTGACGCTGCTCGGGATTCTCGTCATCTATGCCGGCGTGCTCTATCAGCGCAACGCCGCCGCGATCGCGGTGCGGATCGAGACGAATCTCCCCGAGAAGATCCGCGCGCTGGTCCCGCCGCGCGCGCGCAGGGTCTAACCTGTGGGGCGGCCTACGGCCGAGGGCCGGGCTTTGCCCGGAGTGCGGGCCTCCGGCCCGCGGGCCGGCTTCGCCGGAGGGGCGGGCTGCGCCCGGAAGGCCGGCTGCGCCGGAGGGCTGGCTCGCCGCCACGGCCCGCCCTCGCGCAGCGCCCTCGAGCAGCGCCCAATTTCCGATAAAATGCCGTCCGCTGCTGGATGGACCGGCGTGGCACCTGGAGACAGTCATGAAGAAGACCCTGCTCACCGGCCTATTGATGACGGCCCTCTGCGTGCTTGACGCAAAAACGGCGGAAGCCCAGGATGCATTCCTGCTCATTCCCGGCATCCCGGGCGATTCGCTGCGGGTGCGTTACGAAGGCTGGATCGACGTGGTGTCGCTCGCGCAAGGCTTCGACCGCACGCTCAAGGGCGCGAGCGCGTGCACGGTGCTCGTCGGCAAGGGACTGGACAAGGCCGGACCGCTGCTCTGGGCCGCGGCGGTGACGGGACAGACGTTTGCCACCATCCAGATCGACATCCTGCGGGCAGGCGTGTCAGCCCAGAAATACTACGAGCTGACCCTCAACAACGCGGCGATCGTCACCATCAACACGCAGCCGCTCGATTTGCTGGAGACGCTCACGATCGGGGGCACGTCGGCCACGTTGAAGTACTTCCCGCAGAAGCCCGACGGCTCGCTGGGCAATCCCGTGGAGGCGACGGCAACCTGCAAGTAGGGGACGCCGGCTGCCCCATCCGGCGCCCTCGCGGGACGGCCGGCTGCGCCCGAAGGCCGGCCTCCGCCCGGAGGGCCGGCTTTGCCAGAGGGCTAATTGCGCCGCCACGGCCCGCCCTCGCGAAGCGCCCTCGCGCAGCGCCCTCGGGCCGAAGGCCCGCCCTCGCGACGCGCCCGCGCAAAGCGCCCGCGCGCATGCGCCCTCGCGGGACGGCCGGCTGCGCCCGAAGGCCGGGCTTCGCCCGGAGGGCCGGCTTTGCCGGAGGGCTGGTTGCGCCGCCACGGCCCGCCCCCCGAAGCGCCCGCGCGCATGCGCCCTCGCGAAGCGCCGCCCCTCGGGCCGAAGGCCCGCCCTCGCGAAGCGCCCGCGCGCAGCGCCCTCGGGCCTCACACTCCCGACTGCTCCGCCAACCCCGGCGTCGTCACCGGCAGGTCCGCCGGCACGCTGGCGCCGAGCACGATCCGCACTTCGTGCTCGCCGCCATCGGCCACCAGCGGAATGGCGGCGGCATCCACCGCCGCGCCATCGAGCGTGGCCGACGCGACGCCGCGCGACCAGTGCTCCGGGTTCTGCACGACGAAGCGATATCGCGTCCTGCCGATCCTCCACTCGAGCATGTATTCCGGCCACACCGACGGAATGCACGGGTCGATGGCGATCGTGTCGCCGCGCCGCTGCAGCCCCAGCAGCGCCTGCACCGCGGCCTGATACATCCACCCCGCCGAGCCGGTGTACCAGGTCCAGCCACCACGGCCGACGTGCATCGGATGCGCGTAGACGTCGGCGGCCACGGCATACGGCTCGGTGCGATACCGCTCGGCACCTTCCGACGATCGCATGTGGTTGATCGGGTTGATAAGGTGAAAGAGCTCCATCGCCTCGTCGCCCATGCCAAGACGCGCCAGCGCAATCACCGTCCAGATCGCCGCGTGGGTGTACTGCCCGCCGTTTTCGCGCACGCCCGGCACATAGCCTTTGATGTAGCCGGGGTCCTGCGCCATGCGATCGAACGGCGGCGTCAGCAGCAGCACGAGCCGCGCGTCACGCCTGACGAGATGCGCGCGCACGGCGTGCATCGCCCGCTCGGCGCGGCGCGGCTGCGCCGCACCGGAGATCACGGCCCACGACTGCGTCAGCGAATCGAGCTTGCACTCCTCGTTCTGCACCGACCCGAGCGGCGTGCCGTCGTCGAAGTACGCGCGGCGATACCAGTCGCCATCCCAGGCGAGCTCGAGCATGCCGCTCAACCACCGCGCCTCGTCCCGGTACTGCTGCGCCAGCTCGGTGCGCCCGCGCCGCTCGCAGACCGGCGCGAAGTCGTTCAACACGGTCACGAGGAACCAGCCCAGCCACACGCTCTCGCCGCGTCCGGCATGGCCGACGCGATTCATGCCGTCGTTCCAGTCGCCCGACCCGATGAGCGGCAGACCGTGCGCACCGTACTTCATCGCGTGCCGGATCGCGCGCAGGCAATGCTCGAAGAGCGGCGCGCTCTCGGACGACACGCGCGGCAGATTGTAGGTTTCGTCCTGGCCGGGCTCGAGCGGCGGCGCCTCGAGAAACGTCACGACCTCGTCGAGCACCGAGTCGTCTCCGGTCTGCGTCACGTAGCTGGCGACGACGTACGGGAGCCAGAGCAAATCGTCGGAACAGCGCGTGCGCGTGCCGCGTCCGCTGGGCGGATGCCACCAGTGCTGCACGTCGCCTTCGACAAACTGCCGTGACGCGGCACGCACCAGGTGCGCGCGGCACACGTCGGGCCGCACATACAGCAGCGCGAGCACGTCCTGCAACTGATCGCGGAAGCCAAAGGCGCCGCCCGGCTGATACGGCCCACAGCGCGCCCACACGCGGCACGCCAGGTTCTGATACAGCAGCCAGCGATTGACGATCAGATCGAACGAATCGTCCGGAGTGCGGACCTGCACGGCGCCGAGCATGTCGTTCCACATCCGCTCGGTCGCCGCCAGCGCCGCCTCGCCCGCGGCCACCGACGCGTAGCGCGCCGCGAGCTCGAGGGCGTGTGCGCGATCGCGGCCCTGCCCCAGCACGAACGCCACCTGCCGCGATTCGCCAGGCTCGATCTCGATCGCAATCTGCAGCGCGCCGCAGGGATCGAGCCCGGCCCCGGTTCGCCCGGCGAGCTGCTCGCGGAAGAGCGCCGCCGGCGCGGTCAACGTCCGGTTGCGGCCGACGAACTCAGTACGATCACCCGTGCAAGACCGCGGAAGCTCGGTGGCGCGCCAGAACGAGACGGCGTCGCCGAACTCGGCGTTGTACGTGTTGCGCGCGAGCATCGTCCCGCTCGCCTCGTCATGCTCGGTGACGACGAAGCGGCGCTCGCCGCTTCGCGGCGGCCCCATCACCCACTCGACGTAGCCGAACACGCTGAGGCGCCGCCGCTGATCCGAGTGGTTGGCCAGCGTCAGCATCGCCAGCTTGACCGGATCCTCCGGCGCGACGAACACGTCGAGCTGCTGCGTCAAGCCGGTGACCGCGTACTGAAACCGCGTCACCCCGGCGCCGTGACGCACCACCCAGCGGCCGCTCTCCGGCCGCCGCGGCAGCGGCCCGGGCGTGGCGCCCCACACCGCGCCGGAATCCTCGTCGCGCAGGTAGATGGCTTCGCCGGTCGGATCGATCAGCGGATCGTTGGCAAACGGCGTCAGGCGATTCTCGCGGCTGTTGCCGGCCCACGTGAAGGCCGCTCCGGAATTGCTCACGATGGTGCCGAACGCGGGGTTGGCGAGCACGTTCGACCACGGCAGCGGCGTCTCGCGTTCGCCGTCGAGCACGACCACGTACTCGCGGCCGTCGGGCGTGAAACCGCCGAGCCCGTTCTCCATCACGAGCAACGGCACCGACACGCCGCCGGTCGTCCCCACGGGCCAGCGGAGCTCCGCGGACGACGGCACATCATGTTTGTCGTACAGCCACGGGGCCGGGCGTTCCAACTGTTGCACCAGATCGCCGAGATCGCCGGGCAGGACGACGCGGGCGACTGCAGCCAACAATCGGCGATCGGCCTCGGCCATGCCGTCGGCGCGGAGCAGAAAGAAGCCACCCGGTTTGCCCAGCCATCCCGCCCAGGGCGGCTGCTGCAGCAGCTCGACGAGCAGGTTCTGCATCTCGTCGAGATAGTCGGCCTCGTGCTCGTTGAGGATGACGACCTCGGCGCGCAGGCCCTTGACGCGCCAATACTCCTGCGCGTCGAGCAGCTGGCGCGCGAGTCCCAGCGACGACGGATCCGAGAGCCGGAGCAGCACGATCGGCACGTCGCCGGACATGCCCTGCCCCCACAGGTTCTGCTGACCAAACCGGTTGGCCGCGAGCGCCGTCGGGCTGATGCACGACATGTCCGCGCCGAAGACGCGCGACGCCAGACGGTCGAACAACATCGCCTGCTCGTCGCTCAGCCCGAGATGCTGCAAGGTGATGTGCACGTGGGTGAAGGCCATCGAAAAGGCGCGCGCCGCGGCGCTGCCATCGCGATACTTGCGCGCCAACGCCACGGCGCTGGTCCGGTCCGGTGCGACGCCGGTGGCAAAGACCACGCGAATCGAGGCGCCGGGGCCGAGCCTGACGCGCTCACGCAACGCGCCGATCGGGTCGAGCACCGCGCCGGTGGTGCCCGACAACCCGCGGCCATCGAGCACAATCGGGTTGGCCAGCGTGCGTCCGCGGCCGATGAACCGCGCGCGGTCCGTTTCCCATTCGACGGCGCCGCCGAGACGCGGCCCGTCCACACCCAGGACGTGGAACGCAACCATCGGCGACTCGTCCGCGGCGCGAGGGCGGCGGCTGAAGAGCAGACCGGCGCTCTGCGGATCGAACTCGGTCTCGACGAAGAGCTTGCCGAACGCCGGGTGCGCCAGGTCGTCTTCGGGCCGCGCCAGGACGATCTCCACGTAGCTGGTGATCTCGATTTCGCGCGTCTGCGCACCTCGATTGGTCACCATCAGGCGCCGCACCTGCACGTCGTCTTCCGACGAGACGGTGATCTCGAGCTGCGTTTCGATGTCGCCGTCGCGGCGCCGGAACGTCATCTTGTCGAGATCGAAGATGGCGTCGAACTGGTCGGCATCCGCGCCCACCGGCAAATGCGTCGCCGACCAGATGCGATTGGACCAGGGGTCGCGCAGGTAAATATAGTGACCGCCCGCGTCCGACGTCCGGTCCTCGCGGCGGCGCGTGATCGCCACATCGCGCCACATGCTGTAGCCCCCTCCCGCATTGGTGACGGCTGTGGTGAGGCGCCCATTGGACAGGAAGTGCGTGTGCACGTGGGTCGTGTGCGGCGATCGAAACTGTCGCGCCGCAAACACCGGCAGCGACGGCCGCGCCGGTGCGGCTTCGGCCGGCCGCGGCTCCGACAGGATGGCCTCGCGCGGCACGCGCTCCTGCAGGAGCAACTCGGTCGCCTGGATTCGCGGATCGGCGTGGAAGCGCGCGACGAAGCGATCCTGACAGACGACGTTGGCCAGCGCGACAATCGACATGCCCTGGTGGTGGGCGAAGTAGGCGCGGACCACGACGGGGCGCACGACCGCTTCGGCCGGCGGCTCGAGATCGCGGCTGCGCGGGTTGTAGTCGAGCGCTTCGTAGAAGCCGTAGCGGCCGTCGAGACCCAGTTCCGCGAGCTTCTGGAAATTCTCCGCGGCGGCCGCCGGTGTGACGAGGCTCGCCAGCGCCGTCGCGTACGGGGCGATGACCAGATCCGTGACGAGGCCTCGCCTGAGGCCGAGGCCCGGCACGCCGAACGCCCGGTACTGGAAGTTGCCCTCGCGATCGGTGAACGCGTAGGCCGATTCCGAAATGCCCCACGGCACGCCGCGCTGCCGGCCGTAGGCGATCTGGCGGCGCACGCTCGCGCGGCAGCTCTGATCGAGCAGCGTCCCCGGGAAACTGCGCATCAGCAGCTGCGGCATCAGATACTCGAACATCGTGCCGCCCCAGGACATGAGCGTGGCACGGCCGTCCACGTTGGTGACCAGACGTCCGAGATGGAACCAGTGGTGCTGCGGCACGTCGCCCTTCGCGATGGCGACGAAACTCGCCAGCCGCGCTTCCGACGCGAGCAGATCGTAGAAGGACGCGTCGAGCCGCCCCGGGCCGTCGGCGTCGGCCAGCCGATAGCCGATCGAGAAGATCCGCCGGCGACGGTCGTAGAGAAACTCGAAGCGCATGCCGTCGGCCAGCGCCTTCATCCGGCTGCCCAGCCCGCGCGCCAGATCGGCCGGCACCGCCTGGTCGCCGGTGATGCGCGCGGCGGCGTCGAGGACGGCCCAGCCCCAGTAAGCGATGTCGCTGGCCGCGTCACCCGGTTCGTGCGCGCCCAGCCCTTCGAGCGCGCCGGCGAGCTGGTGCGCTGACGTGTGAATCGCGGCCACGGACTCGTCACCGGGCGGCGAGCCAACCGCGGCACGGGCCGCCGTCCGCGCCGTCGTCACGATGGCGCGCGCCTGGCGATTGATCGCGGTGATCGGCTCCCTGCGCGCGACATCGATGTTGGCGGACGAGGACGCGACGGCCAGCAGGTCCGCGGCGTCAGCAAGTCCCTCGAGCCGCTGCGTGCGCGTCTGTGGTTTCTCTTCGAGCTCGCGCAGGCCCTGGGCGAGCGCAATGAGCGCGCCGGCGAGGTTGCCGCTGTCCACGGTCGAGACATAGCGCGGATGCAAGGGGGCCCGCGTTTGGGTGTCGTACCAGTTGAGAAAATGTCCCTGGTACCGCTCGAGGCCTTCGAGCGTCGTCAGCGTCGCATCGAGGCGGCGCAGCAGGTCCTCCGTCGAGAGATAGCCGAGGTCATGCGCGGCCAGCGTGGACAGCAGGCCCATGCCGATGTTGGTGGGCGAGGTACGGCGCGCCACCGGGGTCACGTTCTCGGTGTCCTGGAAGTTGTCGGGCGGAAGCCACCCGTCGGCTTCGGTGACGAAGGTTTCGAAGTACCGCCACGTCTTGCGGGCCGTGCGCCGCAAGAGCGCGCGCTCGGGCTCGCCGAGCGGCCGGACGCGCGCGCCGACCGGCACGCTGAGCCAGTACGCCACGGCCGGCGCCGTCGCCCACAACAGCAGAAACGGCGCCGCAATCGGCAGCGCGTCTCTCGCCCACGCGACGAGTGCGACCGTCATCCCCGTCGCGATGGCCGGGCTGGCCACCATCTCGGACGTGAAGCGCCGCAGGCCCTTGTGGCCGACCAGGCCCGTGGCCCGGGCGGCCGTCGTCGCCGCCGTTTCCCATTCGAGCAGGCGACGCTTGGTGACCACGAGCCGGACGAGGGTGACCACAATCGCGTGCGCGGCGTCGAACGCATGAAACGCGAGCAGCGTGAGGCTGAGGAAGATCTGCGCGAGCGCCGTGACGACGTCGCGGCGCAGGTTGCCGAGGAAGACGGGAATGGACTGCGATCGACCGGGGCCGATCAACAGCGTGGCGGCCAGCGGCAGCAACTGCGAGGCGGGCACGCCCACCGCGCCCAGCGTCCAGACCCAGTGCGCGCCGGGCAGCACCATCCAGCCGGCGGCAAGAAAGACCAGCAGCGTCGGCGCGACGAGGCTGCGGCGCAGGTTGTCGAGAATCTTCCAGCGCCCGATGGCGGGCAGCGTGTTGCGCTGGAGCCCCGTGCGCGACGGCGCGAACGGGAACAGCCAGAACAGAATCTGCCAGTCGCCTCGGACCCAGCGATGCTGCCGGCGCGCATGGGTCAGCACGCTCGACGGGTAATCGTCCACCAGCTCCACGTCCGAGGCGAGCGCGACGCGCGCGTGCAGCCCCTCGAACAAGTCATGCGAGAGCAGCGCGTTTTCCGGCACCGAATCCTCGAGGGCGGCGGTAAACGCATCGACGTCGTAGAGCCCCTTGCCGGTGAAGATGCCCTCGTTGAAGAGGTCCTGGTAGGTATCGGACACCGCGGTCGTGTAGGGATCGACGCCGGTGTGTCCCGCATACAGTCTGGCAAACAGCGACCCGGCCGCGCTCATGAAGGTCACGCTGATGCGCGGCTGCAGGATGCCGTAGCCTTCGGTGACGCGGCCGACCGCGGGGTTGAACGTGGGCCGATTGAGCGGATGGGTGATGATCCCGATCAGCTCGCGGGCGATGCCCCGCGGCAGCCTGGTGTCGCTGTCGAGCGTGATGCAGTACTTGATCTGCGGCAGCACCGACAGATCGCCCACCGTCACGGCGAAGCTGGTGTCGGTGGCGCCGCGGAGCAGGCGGTTGAATTCTTCGATCTTGCCCCGCTTGCGCTCCCATCCCATCCACAGCCCTTCGTGGTCGTTCCATTGGCGCATGCGGTGGAACAGGAAGAAGCGATCGGCGCCGCCGTCGGCGTGCCTGGCGTTGAGGGCGGCAATGCCTGCCCGGGCCGCCTCGAGAATGTCCTCGTCCTGCGGCAGCGTTTCGGTCGGCGCGTCGAGAAAGTCGCTGAGCAGCGCGAAGTGAATGTGCGGATCGACGTTGCCGAGCGCCTGCACTTCGAGGTGGGCGAGCAGGTCGCCGACACGTTCGACGCTGTCGAGCAGCGTCGGCACGATCACCATCGTCCTCGCCGCGGGCGGCACGACGTCGAGCTCGAGCCGCGGCAGCCGGCGTGGCGGGATCAGCAGGCTGATGATCCGCTGCAGCAGTTGGATGGCGATCTCGCTGGCCGGGATGACCGTCAGCAGCGCAACGGCCACCAGCGCCGCTCCGGTCCAGCCGTGCCACGCGGCATACTGAACGGCCATCCCGACGAGCAGCGCCGTGCCGGCCGCGATCGTGCCGAGATAGCCGATTGTCGCCCAGGCGAAGAACAGCCGCCGCAGCCGATGCTTGATGTCGGGCCGCCACGCCACGCTGCGCTCGAACTGACGCCGGCCTCCGCCAATCAGGTGGTAGCCGACGTGCGACGCGCGCGCGTCGGGCGCACTCACGTACGCCTGCCGGGCCCGTTCGACGCTCTTCAGCGCGAGCAGCAACTGCCCTTCACCGGTCGGCACGGCCAGTTCCTCGACGGCGTGCCGGTACCGATCGCGGCTGCGGAAATCCATTTGACCGTAGACGCCAGCCGGGTCGCGCTGCAGGACCTGCTCGACCAGGCTCACGCTCTCGAAAAACTCGCTCCAGTCGAAGGTGCCAATCAGCCGCAGGCTGGTGATGAGATTGGCGACGGTCGCTTGTTCGGCCGCCTCGTGCTGCCCTTCGGCGCGGATGGCGTCCTCGATGGTCTCCCCGCGCGCGGCCAGCGCGCTCTCGAGCTGGTGATGGAGCTGCGACGCCATGGGGCCGAGCGCACGCGAGCGCTGCAGCAGGCGCGTGACGAACGCGTGATGGATTTGCGCCGGCCACTCGTGCACGCCGCCCGGCGAGGTCTCGATCGCCGCGGCAATGCGATCGGCGGCGAGCCGATGCACCCGGGTGGCGGCGAGGACATCGCCGCGCGCGCGCAGATGATCGAGCAGCGCCAGCTTGAGCACGCTCGGCCACGCCCAGAGCTCGCCCATCGTCAGCGGCGTGACCGACTGGAACGCGCTGATGAACCGCTGGAGGCGCTGCGCGTCGAGCCGCCCGGCGCTCGAACCAATCAGCTCGAGCGCCAGCGCGTAGATGCGCGGCAGCCCGGCAAACTCATCGGAGACGATGCGGGGCAGGCGCTTGAAGAAGGACGGCGGAAGGTCGTGCTGAATGTCGCGGGCGGCCGCCGACACGATATGAAAGTTGTCGAGCAGCCACTCGGCCGCAGGCGACATCGATTCGCGGCGGGCTTCGTCGGCGAGCGCGTTGTAGACGGCACGCAACGCTTGCATGTGCGCCCGGAGCTGACGCAGGTGGTCGCGTCCGCTGCCGCCGCCGCGGGGCTCGATCGAAAACAGCGCCGCCAGGCGACGCGCGTGCTCCTCGAGCAGTTCGATGCTGAGCAGTTCGACACCACTGCCCAAGGTCCGCACTTCCGAAAGCGCCCTCAGTGCTGTGCGCACGCGGTCCGAGCTCCGCGGGATGCCGGCTCTGCTGTGGGTCTACACACGAGACATCGTACCATCGGCTGACGACGTCCGCCGGCCCTCGAGTTGGTCGGAACGCGCGCGCACGGCGAACCCTGGAGTGGAGGCAGCTGCGATCAGGCGCGCGTGCCGGCTCCCGCGGACGTCGCGTCCACGGGATCAAAGCGCACGACGACAATCGTGATGTTGTCGCGGCCGCCGGCTTCGTTGGCCTCGTGCAGCAACCGCTGGCACGCGTCTTCCGGGTCGGGCGTGTTCCTCAGCACCTGTGCGATCACGTCGTCGGGAACCATCTCGGTGAGACCATCCGAGCAGAGGAGCAAGCGATCGCCGCCGTGCAGCTCGACGGCGCGCGCCTCGACGAAGAGGCCGGCTTCAGCTCCGCCGACGCAATTGGTGATCACGTGCCGCAGCCGATGACCCGCCGCATCCTCGGCCGTCACCGTTCCGGCCCGCACCATATCCGCGACGGCGGTGTGGTCCTCGGTCAACTGGTACAACGTGTCGTCCCGGTGGATGTAAGCACGGCTGTCGCCGACGTGGACGACGCACAACTGCACGTCGAGCTGATAAGCCATGGTCACGGTCGTGCCCATGCCGCGGAGCGTGGGGTCTTCGGCCGCCTGCTCCATGATCTGCGCGTCGGCCTGGCGCAACGCGGCCTGGAACTGTGACAGCACGCGCTGGGCGTCCGGGGCGCTGCTGCCGAAGAACCACTTGAACGTGTTGAGCGTGAACTGCTCGATGGCCAGGACGGCGAGCTCGCTCGCCCGCTCGCCGGCCTGATGGCCGCCCATCCCATCCGCGACGAGGAACATGTTTCCGCGCTCCTCGCCGCGCTGCACCTTGGCCTCGGGCAGGCTGGTTTGCCAGACGCGCATGGTTTTGGCGAGCTCGGCGATGAGGAACTGATCCTCGTTGGACGTCCGCACGCGGCCCGGGTGGGTGAGGCCGAAGCTCTTCACCCTAAATGGCAGGCGCGTGACCGAGGTCGCGGCTTTGTCGGGTTCCGTATGGGTCACTTGGAAGTGACGCCGATCATGGCACACGCCCGCGGCGGGGGCAATTGGGCTTTGGGGCCGCCTTCGGCGGAAAGGCGCGCCTTCGGCGCGAGGGCCTCGCTCCGCTCGGCAGGCCGGCTTCGCCGGAGGGGCGGCTTCGGCCAGGACTATTTGCTTTTCATTCTCGACGATGGCATCGTCGTCTCGAGGTCGGAAAGGGACGATGCGATGGACGTCGACGGCGTATCGCCGGCGCTGCGAGAACGCCTGGGAGCCGAAGCGACCGTGGGGTTGCTCGCGCTGCTCGAGGCCTCACGCCAGAAGTGGGCGGCGGACGTGACCAATCAGGCCGTTGAGCGCTTCGAGCGGCACCTTACCCAAGGGATTGGCGTGTTGCGCGACGAAATGCGCGAGGGCCATGCGGCCCTGCGGACAGAGATCGGCGCCATGCGCGAGGACCAGGCCGCCCTGCGGACAGAGGTCGGCGCCATGCGCGAGGACCAAACCGCCCTGCGGACAGAGATCGGCGCTGTCGATGCATCAGTACGTGCTGAGATTTCGCTCTTGCGCACTGAAATGCGCGACGGCGATGCGACCCTGCGCACCGAAATGCGCGAGGGCCATGCGGTGCTGCGTACCGAGATCCGCGAGGGCGATGCGGCGGTGCGTCTCGAACTCCGCGACATGAGCGTCACGATCGGCCGGGAGATCGCGGCCCTCGGCGCCACCCTGCGCAAAGAGATGGCCGACCAGCGCGTCGAGCTGTTCAAGTGGTCGTTCGCCTTCTGGTTCGGCCAGATCGTCACGCTCGGCGGGCTCATGACGCTGCTCTTTCGCCGCTTCGTGTCGTAGCGCGACCGGCTATCGCGGACCGGGCGGCAGGTGCTCCACGAAGTAACGCGCAATCAGCCGGTGCAGGTGCAGCGTGGTGCCGGGGCCTTCGGCAATCGCGTGCGTGCGATTGGGGTAGAGCATCAGGTCGAAGGGCTTGCCCAGCTCGACGAGGCGGTTCACCAGCCGTTCGGTGCCCTGCGCGTGCACGTTGTCGTCGCCGGTGCCGTGCATCACCAGCAACTTGCCCTTGAGTCCCGCCGCGAAATTGATCGCCGACCCGATGCGGTAGCCGTCCGCGTTGTCCGCCGGCAGACCCATGTAGCGCTCCTGGTAAATCGTGTCGTACAGGCGCTGATCCGGCACCGGCGCCACGGCCACGCCCACGCGGTAGGTCTCGGGGAAGCGAAACATCGCGTTGAGCGTGTTCGTTCCACCGCCGCTCCACCCCCAGATGCCGATGCGCTCGCCATCGAGATACGCGTGACGCGCGACGAGCTCGCGGATGGCCGCATCCTGATCCTTCGACGACAGATCGCCGACCGTGCCATAAACGATCTTCCGCCACGCCGCACCTTTGGGCGCCGGCGTGCCGCGGTTGTCCACACTGAGGACGATATAGCCGGCATCGGCGAGCGCGCGATGAAAGAGCATCCGGTTGCCGCTCCAGCGATTGACGACGGTCTGACCCGCGGGCTCGCCGTAGACGAACACGATGACCGGATAGCGGCGTGAGGCGTCGAAATCCGACGGCTTCAGCATCCATCCATCGAGCGACACGCCCTCGCCGATGCCGACGGTCAAGAACTCGACGGGACGTGCGAGCACCGGCGCGAGCCTGCTGACGAGCGCCGACGTGTCGGTCAGCAATCGCACGGAGCGATGCTCCGCGAGATCGACGACATCCACCGTGGGCGGCTGATCGAAGCGGGAATAGGTGTGGAACGCGAGGCGTCCGCCAGGCGCGATGTCGTAGCTGTGCGTGCCCGGTTGCGACAACGGCGTGACACGCTCCGGCGTGCCGCGGCCGTCGAGCGTCGCGCGATAGAGATACCGCTCGGTGGCATTGTCCGGCGAGGCGACGACGTACAGGAGTCCGCGCGCTTCGTCCACGCCTGCAAGGGCCGTGACGTCCGCGTCGAAGCGCGTGAGGAGCGCCGGCTCGCCGCCGTCACGCGGCACGCGATACACGTGCCGCCATCCGTCACGCTCACTCAGCCACAGAAAGGCACGGCCCTGCTCGATCCACGGAACGTCGTCCATGACCTCGACCCAGGACGTCGAGCTGTCACGAAACACCCGGCGCACGTCGCCCGTGCGCGCGTCCGCGACGAGCACATCATTCTGATTCTGCAGACGATTCAACTGCTGGATGGCCAGCGTGTCCGCGTCGCGCCACTCGAGGCGCGCCAGGTAGGTGTCGCGCGGATCGCCAGGCGTCTTCATCCACCGAGTCGCACGCGAGGTCACGTTGACGACGCCGATGCGGACGGCGGAGTTGGTGGTGCCGACCTTGGGATAGGGAATGCGCGTCAGCACGGGATAGAGCGTGTCGGTGTTGTTGACGAGCGTGAAGATGCCGACGCCGGTGGTGTCGAACTGCCAATAGGCGATGTGGGCGCCGTCGGGACTCCACCGGAAGCCGTCGCGGACGCCCAGTTCCTCCTCGTAGACCCAATCCGACGTGCCGTTGATGGTGGTCGCCGAGCCATCGCTCGTCAGCCGCGTGATGGCGCCACTGTCGATGTGCTCGAGATAGATGTCATTCGCGCGCACGTAGGCGACGCGCGTGCCGTCGGGCGAGAACTTGGCGAACATCAGCGTCGATTCCGGAGCGTCGCCACCGAGCTTGCGCAGGCGTTCGGCGGCGATGTCGAAGACCCAGTAATCGCCGCGCGTGTTCTGCCGCCAGACGCGTCTGGTATTGGTGAAGAGCAGCAGGCGGCCGCCGTCGTGCGACCAGGCGTAGTCGTCTATCGACAGGGGAGCGCTGGCGCCGGCGGGAACGAGCCGCGCGCCCGCGATGAGAACGCTGCGGGCGCCTGTGGCGGCGTCGTAGCGCACGAGATCAGCAGCAGGTGCCTCAGGTGCCTCGGGTGCCTCGGGTGCCTCGGGTGCCTCAGGTGCTCCAGGTGCTTCAGGTGCCTCAGGTGCTTCAGGTGCCTCAGGTGCTTCAGGTGTCTCAGGTGCTTCAGGTGTCTCAGGTGCAGCAGGTGCAGCAGGTGCCTCGGGTGCCTCAGGTGCCTCGGGTGCCTTGGGTGCCTCGGGTGCCTTGGATGCCTCAGGTGCTTCAGGTGCCGCGGGTGCCTCAGCGGCCGCGCGCTCGACGGTGGTGTAGGCCGTGCCGTCGGCGAGCCAGCGCGCGGGACCGAAGCGCGGCACCTGGTAGTCGGACGATTCGAAGATGCGTCCGATCTGTTCGTCCAGCACGCGCGTCCGGTCGGCCTGCTGCGCGTGCGAGACCAGTTGGAGGGCGAGCAGGACGGCAAGGACAACAACGGCGAGTGGGCGTGACCGCATGGCGCCATCATATGGCGGGCGCGGCAATGTTGCCTGTGGCGCAGGTGCGCCACCGTCGGCCACGTCAGAAACCGACGTGCCGGCGGATGCCGTCGCGCATCAGGGCTGCCTCCGCATCCGTGAACCTGTAGGACCCCACCTGAGTGAGCGCGAGTCCCGCGCGCATGATGCCGTGCGGCGCGTGGGCCTTCGAGCGGAGCAGGAGGTGTCCGATCTCGTGGGCGGCGACGCGGGCGAAGAGGAGGTTGGCGTCGACCGATCCCTCCTTCGAGATCTCGCCGACGCGATTGGCAAACACCCACGCCCGCGACACGTCAGGCGCCGCGCGGCCGAGGACGTCCGCGGTGTCCCGCTCGCTGCCGCCAAACGGCTCCAGGATGTTCACGATGACGAGCGCCAGACGGCGCACGCCGTCGCGCGGAATCTGGCTCATCGGGATGCGCAACGGCCCCGCCCAGACCAGCGTGATACCCGCGGCCCGGTAGATGTCGTCGATCTGTCGTTGCACGATTTCCCAATCGCCCGGAGGAACGCGCGCGTAGTTCTCGACGTGCACGGTCACCTGCAGGCCGTCCGCGCTGACTGGCAGGAGCCCGCCGACCATCCCTGCCAGGACCACTGCCGCCCCGAGCTGTCCACGTCCTGCCATGCCCGCCACCTCCGCTTCCGGAGGCGGAAACGGGCGGCGGAAATGGACACGCGGTCGGAATCCATCCGCGGAAAGCTGACACTGGCGCCGCGTCAACGTCACGTGCGCGCCGTGTAAAATCGGACGCATGCCGGCGGACGCGCACGAGGTGACGGCCCTCCTGCAGGCTTGGGGACGGGGCGACGAAGCGGCGCTTCACGATCTGATCCCGCTGGTCGAACGCGAGCTGAATCGCATCGCGCGGCGCTGCCTGTTCGGCGAACGCGCGCACGCCAGCGTGTCGGCCACGGCACTGGTCAACGAGGCTTTCCTGCGGCTCGTCGATCTGGATCGCATCGACTGGCAGGATCGCGGGCACTTCCTCTCGATGGCGGCACGCGTGATGCGCCGTGTGCTGGTGGACCTCGCCCGCGCCCGCCGCGCCGACAAACGCGGCGGCGACGCGATTCGCGTGACGCTGGACGAAGCGCTCCTGCCAGGCGACAGCCGCGAAGCCGACCTCCTCCGCCTGGACGATGCGCTCGAGGCCCTGGCGGCGGTGGATCCGCGCAAGTGCCAGGTGACCGAGCTGCGCTTCTTCGGCGGGTTGGGTCTCGACGAGATCGCCGACGCGCTCGGCATCTCGACCAAGACCGTCGTCCGCGACTGGAACTTCGCCAAGGCGTGGCTGCAGCGCGAGATGACCGGGCGCGTGCCGTGACGCCCGAACGCTGGCGCCAGATCGAAGAGCTGTTTCACGCCGCACGCGAGCGCGCGCCCGAAGATCAGCACGGGTTTCTCGAGACGGCGTGCAACGGCGATTCGGATCTGCGTCGTGAGGTGGCGTCGCTGCTCGCGCAGCATGACGGATCGCTGCTGCGCGACGGCGTGCAGGCGGTCGCCGCCGCGGTCGTGGCACTGCCGGCGCGGGGCAATCACGAGGGACGCCGCCTGGGTCCCTATGTGCTCGGGCGTTTGCTCGGCGCCGGCGGAATGGGCGATGTCTATGTCGCGCGCGACGGCACGCTGGGCCGTGACGTCGCCGTCAAGATCCTGCCCGACTCGCTTGCCGCGCAGCCGGAACGGCTCGCGCGGTCGGAGCGCGAAGCACGGATCCTCGCCGCGCTCAATCACCCGAACATCGCCGCCATCTACGGCCTCGAGGAAGACGGCGGCCTGCGTGGGCTCGTGCTCGAGCTCGTCGAGGGGCCGACGCTCGAGGAGAAGCTGGAGACGACATCGACCCTGGCGGTGCACGATGCGCTGGCGATAGCGGAGCAGATGGCCCGCGCGCTCGAAGCCGCGCACGCCAAAGGCATCGTCCATCGCGACCTCAAGCCGGCCAACATCAAGATCACACCCGATGGCGTCGTGAAGGTGCTCGACTTCGGACTCGCCAAGATCGATCAGCCGGACAGCTCCGAGCCCGCAGCGCTGCCCGTGCTCGCGACGAGCGATGGCGTCCTCCTCGGCACGGTCGCGTACATGAGCCCCGAGCAGGCGCGCGGACTGGCCGTGGACAAACGCGCGGACATCTGGGCCTTCGGGTGCGTCCTCTACGAGATGCTCGGGGGCCAGCGGCCCTTTCTCGGCGACTCCACGGCCGACGTGCTCGGCGCGATTACCAGCCGCGAGCCGGACTGGACGCGGCTGCCGCCCGACACACCGCGTCGCGTGCGCGACGTGCTGCGCCGCTGCCTCACGAAGGATCCGGCGCGGCGGCTCCACGACATCGCCGACGCGCGGATTGAGATCGATGAGGCCCGCGAGTCGCCTTCGCTCGATGAGCCCAGCCCTTCGAGCGCCGGCGCAACAAGGCTGACGCGCGCAGCCGGCACGACGCGCACGCTCGCACCGTGGGTGCTGAGCGGCCTGATGGCCGTCACTGCCGGCGTGGCGCTGTGGCTCGCGCTCTCGCCGGCTCCTCAGGGCGCGCCGACGCCAATGCGCGTGGCCGTCCCGCTGCCTCCGGAGGTCTCGCTCTACAACATCGGTCGCGGATCGTCCGTTGCCGTTGCGCCCGATGGCCGACGCATCGTGTATGCGGGGCTCGTGGAGGGCCGCCGCCAGTTGTTCCTGCGATCACTCGAGGGCTCCGACACCACACCCATCCCGGGCACCGAGGACGCGGTGTCGCCGTTCTTTTCGCCCGATGGACGTTGGATCGGCTTCATCGATCGGAACCCAGCCGGGATCTTGAAGAAGACCCCCATCGAGGGTGGTGTCCCTTTCATGCTCGTGGACAGCCAGGCCGACGGGCTGGCTGGATTTGCCGTGCAGGGCGGCACGTGGGCCACGGACGACACCATCGTGTTCGCCGCGATCAATCCTCGGGCGAGAGGGTTGTGGCGCGTGTCGTCAGCCGGGGGCATTCCCGCACAGCTGACGAGGCTACGCGACGGCGAGGTTCAACACTCCTGGCCGCAGGTACTGGCCAACGGCGAGGCGGTGCTCTACACGGTCTGGCGCAACACGGGCTTCGAGGGCGCCCAGATTGTTCTCGAGTGGCCTGCAAACGGGGAGCGCACCGTGCTCGTCGATCGCGCCAGTTACGGCCGCGTCGTGTCCGACGCCGGCCGGCAAGCGTGGCTGGTCTACGCGCGTCCCGAAGGCTTACAGGCCGCGCCATTCGATCTCGACGACCTCCGTGTGAGCGGGCCTGCCATGCCCGTCGTTGACGGCGTCGCGGTCAACCTGTCGGGTGGCGCCCAGTTCGATGTCTCTGCGGGCGGTCTGCTGGCGTATGTGCCTGGCGGCCTTGACGAACTGACCAAGACCGCCCTGTGGGTCGCGCGCGACGGCACGCCAACGGCGATCGGCGTCATGCCGGGCCTGGGGTTCAACTATCGGCTTTCACCAGACGGCCGGCGCCTCGCTCGACCCGCCGCGACCGGACCCACCCGCGACCTGTGGATTGACGACCTCGAGCGGCGAGCGATTCCAACACGACTCACCTACGGGATGATGACGGGTTCTCCGGTCTGGACGCCAGACGGCAGACGCGTCGTCTACAGCTCCGGGACGCCAAACGGGAATCTGTTCTGGAAAGCCGCCGACGGCAGTGGCCCGGAAGAACGTCTGACGACCAGCGTCAATGACCAGGCCGCTGGATCGATCTCTCCTGACGGGGCGACGCTGCTCTATCACGAAACTTCTTCAACTGAGCCCACCGACATCTGGCTCTTGCCGCTCGAGAGCGGCGCGCGCGAACCACGCTTGCTGCTCGGCACGCCGTCCGCGGAGCTGGATCCGGCGATTTCGCCGGATGGCCGCTGGGTCGCCTACCGGTCGAACATGTCCGGGAGGTTTGAGATCTACCTGACCGCGATGACCGGCGACGGTCGCCAGTTTCCCGTGTCCCAGGGCGGCGGTCAGGCGCCGATCTGGTCGCGGGACGGTCGCGAGTTGTACTTCCGCGACCGGGACCCGGCGGCCGGCGGGACCATGATGGTTGCGTCCGTTGATCTCTCGGGCAACGAGCCGCAGATCGGCACGCCACGAGTGCTCTTCCCCAGCCCGTACCAAGGCAACGGCGACCTGGCCCCGGACGGCCGCTTTCTGCTGCTGATGCCGACGGCGGCGGCGTCGCCGAGCCGCGTGATTCAGCTGGTGATGAACTGGTATGAGGAACTGCGCGCGAGAGTACCGCAGTAGCTTTCAGCTCAAAACGTGATCTTGGCGGCCAGCTGCATGATGCGTTCGCCGGCGCTCGATTGCGGCCGGCCGAAGCTGGCGTTCGGCGTCAACGTGAGCGTCGGCAGGGACACCGAATAGTAGGTCTGTTCGACGCCGTTGATGTTGGCGCGATTGAACAGGTTGTACGTTGGCACGGCGGCGCCGGTGAAGGTCAGCGAGACGACGTTGATGCCGTTTTGCGAATGCGCCGTCGTCGGCATGATGGCCGGTGTACGTCCGTAAGACAGACCCCATCCACCGCGCACTACGTAGGGACGCGACGCCGGGCTCCACGCGACACCGAGCCGTGGGCCCCAGTTGTCGACATCGGGGTCGAGACGGCTGGTGTCGATGCCGGCGGCGGCGAGTTGCTGGTCGGGGTGGCGGACTGGTGGCGCGGCGATCGTCATGAGATCGTAACGCAGTCCGACATTGAGCGTGACGTCGGACGACGGCCGCCACTCGTCCTGGGCGAACAGCGAGTACTCGCGCACGTTTGTAACGTACGGTCAGGCGGCTTCCGCCAGCGACGTGGTGATCCGTTTCATCAGGAAGACATCCTGATCGAGCCTGCGGGTCCAGCTGCGTGCCAGCCCACGAAGCGTCTGGAGGCCCGCGCGAGTTGCCTCGTCGGCGGGCGTGTCGTTTCGCAACGAGAACACGATGTCGTTAGGTTGCGTGTTGCGTGACCGTCGTAGTTGAAGAAGAAGAAATCGCGGCTGGCACGCACCGGGCCTCCGAGCGTGCCGCCAAACTGATGGTAGTGATACGGCGACTTGGGTAAGCCGTCCTGCCGGTTGATCGCGCTGGTCGCGTTGAGCGCCTGGTCGCGATAGAACTCGAAGAGCGATCCCTGCGGCGTATTGCTGCCGGATCTGGTCACGACGTTGATGACGCCGCCGGCGGCGCGGCCGTACTCGGCGGCATAGGCGTTCGAGTTGATCTGAAATTCCTGCACGGCCTCCTGGCTGAATTGATAGGGGGCGCGACCCGAGCCGTGCGGCCGAGCGTCTGGCCGCTGAAGGTGTTGTTGGTGTCCGCGCCGTCCACGACCAGGCTGTTGAGCGTGCCGCGCTGGCCGGCAAAGCTGAGATCGCCGGTGCGGACATCGCGTGTCACGCCCGTGGTGAGCAGCGCGAAGTCGAGGAAGTTGCGGGCCGCACCGAGCGCAAGGAGCGTGGTGACACACAGCGCAACGTGACGGATGCGGTCCATGCCAGGAGCCTTCGATGGACGAACGGCACTATACTACGCGGCCTTCGCGGCACCGACCTACACGCCGAAGCCGATTCGCCGGCGCGGCCTCGGCAGCGGCGACAACATCGATCGCAGAGCGCCAATGACCTGCTTCAATTCGCCGTCGTGCACAGTCACGCGTTCTTCGAGCCGGCGCAGCTTGGACGCGAGGTCAGCATGGACGAGCGACAGTTGGCGGAAACGGATGAACGCACGCACGACGAAGACGCTCATTTCCACCGCCTGTGCGCTGTTGAGCACCGCCGCCGCCATGATGGCGCCGTGTTCGGTGAACACGAGCGGAGTATTCCGGCGCCCTCCGCGTCCGTGGTTTGAGGTCACAAAATGTGACTTCAAACGCGACCACTCGGCCGTGGTCAGCCTGAATGCGAAGTCCGCGGGAAATCGATCGCGATTCCGGCCGACGGCCTGATTGAGATGTTTCGTCGAGACGTCGTAGATCCCCGCGAGATCGGCGTCCACCAGAACGCGCCGACGTCGAATCTCGACAATCTGTCGCTGAACCCTCGAAGGCACCGGTCGTCGTGTGCTGGCCATGACGGGCCTCAGAGCCAGATCCGTGCCGTGCCGGCTTCTGGAACAAACGCGCGTCGGACGATGAGAAAGGTTGCAGGAGTTGCCGGCTGGCGAGATGAATGCCAGCGCAGAAACTGCGACCGCCCTACTGACGTGCCGCGCCGGCACGCGCGCTTGCGGCGCCCGCCCGGAGCCTCGCAACCACCCGTTTGACCTCGCTCGCCCACAGCGCCGGATCGCGGTTCTCCACCGCCTCCTGCAGCGCCGGAAACGGCCACGCCGCATAGCCCGTCGTCAACCCGGGCGCGATGAGCAGGTGGCGGAACCACGGACGATTCGGCAAGCCCTGCGGATCGAGGAACGCGCGCTCGACCTGCAGCAACACATCATTGGCGCGACGCATGGCGGCCGCGTCGCCGCTCGAGAGCGCGCTGGCGGCGGCCCGATCGGCGGACTCGCCTGCCGCAGCGAGCTCCTGCAGCGCCGTCAGCACGTCCGCGAAGTCCGGCGTGATCGGCGGCTTCGCGCCAGGCGCGGCCGGCGTGCGCGCGCGGCGGATGGCATCGCGGCGCAGGTTGTCGAAATCCACCTGCAGGTCGCGCGCGTACGTGGCAAAGCGCAACGGGACCACATCCGCGCCCGCCAGACGCATCGCCATCACGCCCCACAGTTTTGCGGCGGCCGCGTGATACAGAAATCCCGGATCGCCGTACTTGTCCATCCATTCGAACGTGTCGTAGGCCGAGTGATACACGCCGTAGCTGCCCGAGAAGCTGAAGTCCACCGATGGGATGCCGAGATGATCGATGAAGACGGTGTAGTCCGATCCTGAGCCGAGGGGCGACAGACGGGGGAAGAACGTGGCGTCCTGCCTGGCGTCGAGATCGACGGGCGTCTGCTGCGCCCAGGTCGACCGCTGACGCGATTCCCATCCGGCGCCGACCGATTCGCCGGTCTTCGGGTCGGGCACGTCGCGTGCGGCGCCCATCGCGAGCGCCAGCAGCGACGGCGTGCCGCTCATGCCGAGATTCGGCCCCGTCGCCGCGCTATCGCAGTTGAGATACGCCACCGCATTTTTCTGCAGATCCGCGGCATGCTCCTCGGCCCACTCCGTGGAGCCGACGAGTCCAAATTCTTCGGCGTCCCAGCTCGCCAGCAGAATGGTGCGCCTGGGACGCCAGCCGGTCTTCATCGCCGCCGCCAGCCCGCGCGCGAGCTCAATCTGCGCCGCCGTCCCCGAGTTGGGATCGACCGCGCCGTGATTCCACGCATCGCGATGATTGCCGGCAATCACCAGCTTCTCGGGTTCCACGCTCCCGCGAATGCGCGCGATGACGTTGAAAATGGGCTTGAGGCCCTCGTCCATCTGGACGTCCATCGCGACGCGCACGGCACCGGGACCCACGTGATACGCAAACGGCAGCCCGCCCTGCCACGCATCCGGCACACGGGGGCCACCAAGGCGGCGGAGGATTTTTTCGGCTTCGGGGTAGGCGATCGGCAGCGACGGGATCTTCGGCACGTTGGTCATCTGGTCGCGCGTCAACCGCTTCGCGCCGGCCGTGGACGGCCAGCCTGGCGTCGACGGATCGCCCGGCACGTGCGAGAGGAAGAGCACCGACCCGCGCTGAATCGCATTCGCCGGGCGCATCGGCCCGTCGGGATAGACATCGCCCTTCATGTAGCCGTCGTCGGCCGGATCGGAATAGATGAGGACGCCGAGCGCGCCGCGGTCCTGCGCTTCTTTGACCTTGAGCCCGCGAAAGACCGAGCCGTAGCGCACCAGCGCGATCTTGCCCTCGACGGAGATGTCCATGCCGGACAGCCGCGTGTAGTCCGCCGGCGTGCCGTAGTTGACGTAGACGATCTCGCCCTCCGCCTTCCCAGAGGCGCCGTAGCCGTGAAATGCGGGGAACATGATCGGCGTTGCGGATGTCCCGCCGGGCGCCTGCGCGAGCGATCGTCTCGTCGATTCGTCCAGCGGCTGGTCCTCACGCAGTTGCAACTCTTCCTGCACCGGCGAGGTGATCCTGAGCGAGACGTGCTTCGGGTGATTGAGGAAGACGTCGTAGCGGACCATCTCGGTCTCGAGGCCAAATTCCTTGAAGCGCGCGAGCACGTAGTCCGCCACCTTCTTCTCCGCCGGCGTGCCGGCCACGTGCGGGTCCTCCGTGAGGGCCGCCAGCCAGCGGCGCGCGTTGTCGGGCGTCACGGTGTCGAGGAGGACCTTCTCCGCCGCGGTCTGCGCGCTGCGCGACGAGGCGCTGAAACCGGCGGAGCCCGCGTCGGCAGGCGCTTGCGCGCCCATCCCGCGCGCGACGAGCAGGACGATGAGGACGACGTGTCGGGTCATGCCGACAGTATAGGCGGACGCGCTCGCCACGGCGGCCCTACTCCACGAGCGAGGCGTAGAAGAGCGTCGAGAACGTCCAGAACAACTGATGCTGGTCGTGCGGAAAGTGCTGCGTGAAGACCAGCGCCACGGTGCGCTCCTGCGGATCGATGTTGAAATATGTCGAGGCCGCACCGGTCCACCCAAATTGCCCGGGCGACCCCAGCCGATTGGCTTTCGCCAGGTCGAGCCGCACGGCGCCGCCGTACCCGAATCCGTCGGCCACGCTGAACGCCGTGTTCGGCGTGGGCGTGTGCGTGAGCGCGTTGGCCATCATCAACTCGACGCTCTTCCGCCCGAGCACGCGCACGCCATCGAGCGCGCCGCCGTCGAGCAGCATCTGCCCGAAGCGCGCGTAGTCGCCGACGGTCGAAAACAGCCCCGCGCCGCCCCAGTGCATCCGCGCCGTCTCGATCGACGACATCACCAGGTCGGCGTCCGGCACCGCCGCCAGCGCGCCGTCCTTGCCGGTGGTGTACACCTTTGCGACGCGAGCGCGTTTCGACAAGGGCACGTGAAAGCCCGTGTCCACCATCTGCAGCGGCCCGGTGATGTGCTCCGCGATGTACGCCTCGAGCGACCGTCCCGACACCTTCTCGATCACCGCGCCGAGCAGATCGGTGCTCATGCCGTAAGTGAATCGCGCGCCCGGCTCGTGCGCGAGCGGCACACGCGCGACCCGCTCGACGAACTCGCCCATCGTCTGCGCGCCGTCCACCGCCTCGGCCTGGTAGATCTCGTCGAGCGCGCCCTTCGTGAACATGAAGGGGTACACATAGCCCGACGTGTGGGTGAGCAGATCCTTGATGGTGACCGAGCGCTTCGCCGCGACGAGCACCGGGGCCTTGGCCGTGCCTCCAGTGAGCACCTGACGCTTCGCCAGGGCCGGCAGGTACTTCTCCACGGGATCGTCCAGCCGCAGCAACGCCTGCTCGTGAAGCTGCATCACCGCGGCGGAGGTGACGATCTTCGACATCGAATAGACGCGCACGATGGTGTCCTTCTCCATCGGCAGCTTGGCGTCGCGATCGCGCGTGCCCCACGCCTGCCAATCGACGATCTGACCGTTCCGTGCGATGAGCGACACGATCCCGGCGTGCCGCCCCTCGTCCACGAACTCGCGGAGGCGGCGATGGAGGCGAGCGAGGCGGTCGGGTGAAAAGCCCAGGAGCTCCGCCGAGCCGAGCGGCAGCGGCGTGGGCGGCGGGGTGGTGACGACAGGGGTAGCCAGCAGGCTGACGAAGACACCGGCAACAGCGAGGCGGCCTGCAAGGAAGCTCATGCGCGCATTGTAGCCGGGCGAAGCCGGGCGACGCACGACCGGGGCCTCATCGGCGATGATGGAGGGTCCGGCCATCGATGACCCTGCTCGAAATTCTTCGTCCGCTGACTTCGCAGAACGCCCAGCACCGCGGGTGGCAGTACCTCAATCGCGTCCACGCCCTGGTCCACGATGCCCAAAGCGTCACGGCGGAGGTGCAGGGCAGCGAAATGTACGACGTCGAGATCCGCACCGACAATCGTCACCTGCGTGTGTGGTGCAGTTGCCCATACTTCGCCGATCGGTCCAGTGGCTGCAAACACCTGTGGGCCACCGCCGTCCTCGCCACCGAGAACGGGTGGCTCACGCAGATCCCCGCGCCGATCCGGGTGGTGATGGACTTCGCAGGGGGCGAAGACCTCGAATTCGGTGTGCTCGACGAGATGGACGACGCGGCGCCGCCGTACCCGCTGCAGCGTCCCACGCCGGACCCGGCCCCGACGCCGCCCGAGTGGGCCGTCGCTCTGGCCGCCGTGACGCCATCCGCAGAGGATCTGGCGCCGGCGCACGCGTCACGCTCCCAACCGATCTACGTGCTGACCGCTCCACCACGCGGGACCGTGACCGAGTTGCCCCTGCACGTCGAGGAGGTCCGGCAGCGGCGCGACGGCACGTTCAAACTGCGTCCCTCGGGATTGACGCTCGACGCCATTCCTCATCTGCCCGATGCGGACGACCGCTGGGCGCTGGCGCTCGTCCACGCCACGGGCTCGCTGGCGCGGCCGGCGGCGTGGCATCTCTACGGCGCTGCCGATCAGCCGCTGGGGGTCACCCACCTGAACAGCCCGCTGCTCGACGTGCTGCTGCCGCGACTGTGTCCCACGGGCCGCGTGCGATTGCGCATCGCGCAGCGCAATGTGCCGGCGGTGGCGCCATCGGATGCCGAGACGCCGCTCGAGTGGGATGCGGGGGCGGCGTGGCGCTTCGTCCTGGTGGTCACGGTTGACGTCGACGCTCACGAAGGGCACGAAGGGCGCGAAGGGCACGAAGGGCGCGAAGGGCGCGAAGGGCGCGAAGGATCAGGCTCGGAGGTCGCCGACCGCGAGCGGAGGCGCGCCTATCGTGTGGACGCGGTGCTTGCGCGCGTGGACGTGCGGGTGGGCGTCCACGAATTTACGCTGCTGACCGATACGGTCGCCATTCTGGATTCCGTTGCCGCGCCGTTCGACCCTGCTGGTGGATTCGCCTGGGCGGCGCAGTTGCGGGCGCGGGGAGCACTGGTCATCCCGGCGCATTCGCGGCGTGCGCTCGTCGAATCGCTCGCCCGCTCCGCCGTCGAACACGTGGAGCTGCCCGACGAGCTGCGCTGGGAAGAGCGCGTCGTGCCGCCGCGGTTCGGCGTGACGATCGGCAGACCCGACGACCTCAGCGGCGTGTGTCCGCTTGAACTGCTGGCTCATTACGACGATGCGCAGGCTCCGCTCGTACAGGGCAGCTCGCGGCTGCTCAGTGAGGATGGGCGTGTGATGTATCGGCGCAATCGCACGGCCGAATCAGCCGCCCTCGAGACGCTGCGCGGACACGGTGTCGTCAACCTGGACGCGCACGTCCGGCAGCACGCGTCGCTTCATTACCGCAAGGTGCCGTCGCTCGTGCGGACGCTGGTGGACGCCAACTGGATTGTGCTGGCCGACGGCCTGCGCTATCGTGCGCTCGACGCGCCGCGGCTCCGCATCAGCTCGGGCATCGACTGGTTCGAGATCAAGACGCTGAGCGACGCGGGGACCACGGTCGATCTGCGGGATCTGCTCGACGCGCTCAAGACCGGCCGCCGCACCGTGGCGCTTGGCGACGGCACCGTCGGCATGCTGCCGGAGCAGTGGCTGGCCCGCATCGCGCCGGTGCTGGCGCTCGGCGAGGCGGACGTCTCCGGCGTCCGCTTCAAACCCTCGCAGGTGGCGCTCATCGACGCGCTGCTCGCCGCGCAGCCGAACGTCGATTGGGACGAAGGGTTCGAACGCGCGCGCGAGGCGATCCGCCGCTTCGAGGGCGTGCACGCCGAAGACGCACCGCCCACGTTCCAGGGCGAGCTGCGCGACTACCAGCGCGAATCGCTCGGCTGGATGCGCTTTCTGCGCGACTTCGGCTTCGGCGGGTGCCTGGCCGACGACATGGGCCTCGGCAAAACGGTGATGGTGCTGGCCATGCTCGAAGCCCGCCGGACCGCTCCGGCACGCGTGCACAAACCCTCGCTCGTCGTCATGCCGCGGTCGCTCATCTTCAACTGGACGAGCGAAGCCGCACGGTTTGCTCCCGGCCTTCGCATCATGGATTTCGCGCACGCCGACCGTCACGGCGCGATGGACGCCATGGCCGATGCCGATCTGGTGTTCATCACCTACGGCACCTTGCGCCGCGACATCGCGGCGCTTCGGAACCAGACGTTCGACTACGTCGTCCTCGACGAAGCGCAGGCGATCAAGAACGCCGGCACGGCGACCGCCAAGGCCGTGCGCGTGCTAGTGGCCGATTATCGACTCGCCCTCACGGGCACGCCCATCGAAAATCACCTCGGAGAGCTGTACAGCCTCTTCGAGTTCCTCAATCCCGGCCTGCTGGGCAGCGGCCGCGTGCTCGATGCGCGGCGACTGGCGGGCGGCGCCGAGTCGCCCGGCTACATGGCACGCCTCGCGGCGGGACTGCGGCCTTTCTTTCTGCGTCGCACCAAAGAGCACGTGACGCCCGAGCTGCCATCGCGAACCGAAGAGACGTTGTACTGCGAGCTCGAAGGCGAACAGCACCGGACCTACGAGCAGTTGCGCCACCACTATCGCGCCACGCTGCTCGAGAAAATCGATCGCGATGGGCTGGTGAAGTCGCGCTTCGGGATTCTCGAAGCGCTGCTGCGGCTGCGGCAGGCGGCGTGTCACACGGGGCTGCTGCCCGGCCGCCTCGCCGGTCACTCGGCGAAATTCGATCTGCTGCTGCCACGGCTCGGCGAGCTGGTCGCCGAGGGGCGCAAGGCGCTCGTGTTCTCGCAGTTCACGAGCCTGCTTGCGCTGCTGCGGCAACGGCTCGAGGCGGAGAAGATCGCGTACGAATACCTCGACGGCAAGACGCGCGATCGCGAGGCGCACGTCGCACGGTTTCAGGACGATCCGTCGTGCTCGCTCTTCCTGCTCAGCCTGAAGGCGGGCGGCGTCGGGCTGAACCTCACCGCTGCGGAATACGTGTTTCTGCTCGACCCGTGGTGGAATCCCGCGGTCGAAATGCAGGCAATCGACCGGACGCATCGGATTGGACAAGTCAAGCCGGTCTTTGCCTATCGGCTGGTCGCGCGCGAGACGGTCGAGGAGCGGATTCTCGAACTGCAGGCACACAAGCGGGCGCTGGCCGATGCGATTCTGGATGCCGGGACGGGCGGGTTGCGCGGGCTCCAGCGTGAGGATCTCGAGCAGTTGCTGGCCTGATGGCGGTCGGCTTCGCCGGACGGCGGCCTTCGGCCGCGGGCCGCGCTTCGCGCGGATGGCCTCGCCGCTTCCGCGGCTCGGAGGGCGGTCGCCGCACGCGGCTGCGTTCATCGGCGTAACCCGCGTCGTCTCGGCCCGTGGTTCAGACCGCTCGACGGCGAACTTCCGCCGCTCAATCCCGCCAGTGAACGTGGCGGCTGCGGGCCTTCGTCTAAGTCAGCCAGGAGTACGACAATGACGAAATCGACCAGCCGCCGCACGCTCGCCGCGCTCGCCTCCGCCGCGCTGATGTTCAGCACCGGCGCGGTTCGCGCCGATCAGAACCCATCCACCGCGGACGCGACCAGCGTCGCGGTGACCGTCAATTACACCGGCGCCGGGACGGTGGACGCCGATCACCGCCTCTGGGTGTGGATCTTCGACAACCCCAACATCGGTCCGGATGCGATCCCGATCGGCGAGCAGTCGATCGCCAAGAACGGCGGGACCGCGAGGTTTTCGACCACCACGCCGGTTTACGTTGCGATTGCGTACGACGAGAAGGGCGGCTTCATGGGACAGGCGCCGCCGCCGCCAGGGTCGCCCGTCGCGTTGTACGGGATGACGGGGCCGAACGACCCGCCGCAGCCGGTAACGCCTAGACCGAAGGGGTCGGTGAGCGTCACCTTCGACGACACGCAGCGCATGCCGTAACTGAGGCCGGGCGCAATCCGCCGCCGGCAGCCGACGCTGATTCTCGACATGACGAAGGCCGATCAGTGCGAAGGTCTCCCGAGCTCCGCGAGCAGTTGATTCACCTCGCGCAGCTCGGGATGGCCGGCGCCGACGATCTGGAAGTGGCCGGCCGCACGCGTGACCGCGCGGCGGGCGTCGTCGTCTCGGCCGAGCAGCAGCAAGGCGCGGGCATAGGAAAGCGCCGCGCGGCCCGCCATGATGGACTTGCCGTTGGCGCCGACGGCCGCTTCGAACATGCCGAGGGCGCGTTCGGCATCGGCACGTGCCCGCTCCCCGTGCCGGCGGGCAAGGGCGAGAGTCGCGCGCCGCAGAAGGGCACGCGCGATCGCATACTCGTCGCCGCTCTGCTCCGCGGCGGCAAATGCGTGGCTGATCCTGGTCTCAGCCGTGTCGAAATCGCCCCGCGCCGCGGCCAACTCGCCCTGCTCCGACGCCAGCGCCACGAGGCCCGGGTGCCCCTCGCGCCACAGCGTCGCCGCACGCACTTCAATCTCGCGAAGCGCCGTGCCCGCACGCGCCAGATCGCCCTGCAGGCGATGTGCAATCACGCGTGAGAACAGCGATTGCATCACGACGACGGGGTTGCCTGACGCGACGGCCTTGTCGTACGCGCGCGTGGCGCGGGCGAGGGCTTCGTCATAGCGCGCCAGGTCGATCAGCGCGCGCGCGAGATTGTTCAGCACGAAGGGCGAGACGCGCGCATCGCGTCGGCGCTGCTGACGGCGATGGCCCGGCGATAGAGCGGCTCGGCTTCGTCGGGCCGGCCCAGTTCCCAGAGCACGAGCGCCCAGTTGTTGAACAGCGTCTCGGCCGTCTCGGTCTGTTCGTAGCCGAGGGCGGTCAACTGCGTCAGCGCTTTGCGAAACGCGGCGTCGGCGTCGCGACTCCGGG
>DATKDY010000165.1:0-35094 GCA_035512515.1 Vicinamibacterales bacterium | reverse complement strand
CCTGACCCCGGCCGTTTGTGTCTGTGTCTGGTCGGTGCTCACGCTGGCGGGCGCCTCGGCCTCTGGTGCCTGCGGCGGCGCCGCGCCGCCCCTTCCCGACATTCGACTCGATGATGTGGCCCCCGAAGTAGCGACTGCGGTTCGCGCCGCAGAATCGCGTGTGATCGCCGACCCGCATGTCGCCGGCAACTGGCTGTCGCTGGGCATGGTGTGCGAAGCTAACGGCCTGACCGCCGACGCGCGGCACGCCTACGAGCAGGCCACGACGCTCGCCGAGCGCAATCCCCGCGCATGGTACCGGCTGGCAATCACGCGCAGTCGTGCCGGCGACCTGCAGGGAGCGCTTGCGGCGGTCGACCGCGTGATCGCTCTCGACGCACGGTATGCGCCCGCCCATTGGCACCGTGGGCTCTGGCTCCTCGACACGGCGCGAGACGAGGAAGCACGCGACGCCTTCGAGCACGCCACCGCAATCGATCCCGCCAGCCCCGGCGGATGGGTGGGCCTGGCGCGAGTGGCCCTCCATCGACAGGATGCCGGGCGAGCCGTCGAGGTGCTGGAGCGATTCCTCTCCGAGCATCCCGGCGACCGCTACGCGCTGCGCCTGCTCGGCACCGCGTACCAGCGCCTGGGTCGAACCAACGAAGCCGCTCACGCCTTGGCGGTCGGCGCCACGGGGGAACCGAGCTGGCCGGATCCATGGAGCGACGCATTGGCGGAGCATCGGGTTGGCTTCGCGCAAACGCTGAAGGCGGCGACCCAGGGCGTTCTGGCCGGCGAGTTCGATCGTGCGATCCCGTTGTTCGAAAAGCTGTTGAAGGAGCGGCCCGGCGATCTGTCGCTGATACACCAGCTCGGGTTGAGCTACGTCGCCGTAGGACGCGCCTCCGAAGGTATCGCCCTGCTTCAGCGCGCGCTCGCGCGTGATCCGGACAATCTCGAAACCCACCTGCGCCTCGCCTCGGCCTACATCAACAGCGGCAATCCGCAGCAGGCTCTCAGCCACGCCGAGCGTGCCGTGGTGCTCAGTCCCGAGCTTGGCCGCGCCCACGAAGCGCGCGGCATGGCGCTGTGGCGGAGCGGCCGGCCGCTGGACGCACTCGCCGCGTTTCAGCAGATGGTCCGCTTCGACCCGGGCAACGTGAGCGCGCAGATGTGGATGGGACTGATCCTGCTGGAGGCCGGTCGCGAAGCCGAGGCACTGGCGCGGTTCGACCGCGCGCTGCGGTCGGATCCAACCCTCGCCGATGCCTACGTGGGCCTGGGGCTGGTTCACCTGCGGCGCCACCGGCTGGCGGTCGCCGAGGAAGCGCTCACGCGCGCCGCCACCCTCGAGCCCGGCAACCCGCGCGTGCGTGCGGCGATGGCCGAGCTCGAACGGGCGCAGCGGGGACGTCCACGATGAAGCTCACCACCCTGGTGCTCGTCACCGCCTTGCTGGGGAGCGCTTGTGGGGCCGCGGACTCTTCGACGGCGGCGAGCGATGCACATTCATCGGCGGATGCGACCGATCCCGTATGGTTCGAGGAGAGCGCCGCGGCTCGAGGCATCCGCTGGACCCACCGCTCCGGCCATCGCGATCGCTATCTCCTCCCCGAGATCATGGGCGGCGGCGCCGCGCTCTTCGACATGGACGGCGATGGCGATCTCGATCTGTACCTGGTGCAGAGCGGCAGCGTCACGGAATCGGGAGCGAAGAATCCGTCCAACCGTCTCTTTCGCAATCGCGGGGATGGCACCTTCGAAGACGTGACGGCCGGCAGCGGCGCCGACGCATCCGGCTACGGCATGGGTGTCGCGGCGGGCGACTACGACAACGACGGCGATCCCGATCTGTTGGTCACCAACTTCGGACCTAACGTGCTGCTGCGCAACGACGGAGACGGTCGGTTTACCGATGTCACTGCCGCCGCCGGCGTTGGCGGACGCGGATGGCACACCGGGGCGGCCTTCGTCGATTACGACGCGGACGGCGACCTCGACATCTTCGTGCTGCGATACATCAACTGGTCGGCGGCGACGGAGCTGCCCTGTTTCAGTCTGATGGGTGGCGCCGACTACTGCAGCCCGCGCAACTACGACGCGCCGCTGTCCGACGTCCTTTATCGGAACGACGGCAACGGCACGTTCTCCGACGTCTCCGCCGCGGCCGGTCTGCACACCGCGTTCGGCAACGGCCTGGGCGTCGTCGTGACCGATGTCAACGGCGATGGCCGTCCCGACGTCTTCGTCGCCAACGACGCGATGCCGAATCAACTCTGGATCAACGAGGGCGACGGCCGGTTCGTCGATCGCGCGCTCGTGCTGGGCGTGGCCGTGGACGAGGACGGATCTGCCAAGTCCGGCATGGGCGTCGATGCCAGCGACGTGGATGACGATGGCGATCAGGACCTGCTGGTGGTGAACCTCGACGGCGAGTCGGATTCGTTTTTCCGCAACGACGGCGCTTTCTTCTCCGACGCCACCGCCGCGGTGGGCCTGCGCGCGGCCAGCCGGCAGTTCACCCGTTTCGGCACTGCCTTCATCGACTTCGACAACGACGGCAGGCTCGATCTGTATCAGGCCAACGGACGCGTGGGGCAGCAGGCCCTGCGTTACACCGACGATCCGTACGCCGAGCCGAGCCTGCTGTTCCGCGGGCTGCCGGGCGGGCGGTTCGAAGAGGTGGCGCCGCGCGGCGGCACGGCACACCCGCTGCTCGCGTCGGCCCGCGCGGCCGCCTTCGGCGATATCGACAACGACGGTGGCGTGGACATCGTCGTCGTCAACCGCGATCATGCGCCGTACGTGCTGCACAACGTCGTCGGTTCACGCGGACACTGGATCGCTTTTCGTGCGGTGGAACCGAACGGCCGCGACAGCTTCGGCGCGCGGATCACGATGCGCTCTGGAGCGCGAACGATCACGCGTGAGGTGCGAGCCGCCTACAGTTATCTGGCCAGCAACGATCCGCGCGTTCACATCGGACTGGGCGAGCAATCGCGTGTGATGGAGGTACGGGTGCGCTGGCCGAATGGCGACATCCAGGAGTTCGGGGAGTTTCCAGCCAACCAGGTGATCACGTTGTCGAGGGTGGCTCGGTGACCGCCCGCCTGCATGATCCACGTGCGTTTCGAGGTTCGGACATCGGGCACTTGAATCGCGGATGCACCGCATCGACCGTCACTCACGCATGAGTGCGCCGGCGGCCGATCACGGCATCCAGCGAGTAGCCGCCGGCACCGACGAGTGCGAGGCCGCCGACGAACTCCAGCAGCGCCACCCCAGGACCGACGAGCGCCGGCATCGGGATGCCCATCGAACCAAACGCGCTGGTGACGCCTTCGAATCCGTACACGAACAGTTTCTGCGCGCCGTGTGCGATGAAAATCGTGCCAACGACTCCACGAAGAATCGTCAGCCCGACATTCAACTGAGCAGATGAGGAACTGGTGAATAAGGACATGTCACATCTCCAAAATAGTTGGTTGTCGATGCCGGGCGCCATCAGCGCGCCGGTGCGGTGACGCTCAGCGCGCCGGCAATCGCTTCCCGAAGTGACGTGGGCGATCGGCCGATCAGTCGCTGAAGGTCGGCTGGTGCGCCATCGAGGTCGCCGCGTGCCGCGGCGAGATTGAAGTCGACCAGCAAGTCCGCGATGTCGCCCGGCAGGCCGGACCGACGGATAGCGCTCCATCGTCAGTGGCCGCCCCCGCAGATGCGGCAGCATCAGCGGCGCGACGGCTTCGTAGTAGGCCGCGAGCTCGCCCTTGGTGATCCCGTCCTGCGGGAACAGCACCTTCTCCGGATGGGTAATCACGGGCGCACGCCGAGCAGCCGCGAGTGGCGCAGCTTGCCGTGTTCGGTCCACTCGAGAAACGCCACGTGGACGACGATGATGGGTGTGACCCAATGGGCGCCGAGGCGCGGCAGGCCGACGGCTTTGGTAAACGGCGCCGCCGGGATCTCCAGGGCGTCGAGCCGCCGCCGCAGCTCGACGAGCAGTGCAGTGTCGAATCCGGTCCCGACCTTGCCCGCGAATACGAATTCGCCGTCCTGATGCTGTCCCACGAGCAGGGCGCCAAGACCGACCCGCGCGCCCTGTGGATCGGTGAAGCCACCGACGACGAAGTCGCCGGTGAGCTCGCACTTCATCTTGAGCCAGTGCGGCGAACGGCGTGACTCGTACGCCGACTCGCGGCGCTTGGCGATGACACCTTCCCAGCCTTCGCGGCAGGCGCGCTCCCACGGTGCGTCGCCATCCAGCCGCGCGACGCGCTGCAACGGCGCGACCAGCCGCAAGGCATCGAGCAGTCCGCGCCGCTCCTCGAGTGGCAGCGGCCGCAGATCGCGGCCGTCGAGCCAGGGAAGATCGAAGACGTGATATCCGCCCGATCCATGCCACGTGACTTCGCCGTCGAGGATCAGGTTCTGATGCGGCAACTGCGCGACGGCGCCGGCAACGGCCGGCATCTGCTGCGGCAGTCGATTACGGGAAAACAGCCGGACATCGTCCCCATGTTTGAAGGCGAGCAGCCGGATGCCGTCGAACTTGCGCTCGAACACCCACTCCGGCCCCGTGAACCGCTTCTCCGTCAGCGTCGCCGCCATGGGCGTGATCCATTCGGGAAACATTCGGTCGGCAGACATACTACCTGTGCAGGAGGGCGGGGCGACCGATTCGTCGTTTCTCGAGGCGAAGGCAAGTCGTGCTCCTGCGGCGGGCGCAACCAGGCAACGGTGCCGGCGGTAGCTCCGTCCAACCTCGCATATCAACATGTCTCACCTCTCACAGGACCTTCGCTTTGCCCTTCGCCGGCTGCGCCAGCAACCCGGGTTCGCCTGCATTGTCGTGCTGACGCTCGCCATTGGCCTCGGCGCGAACACGGCGGTGTTCACGCTGGTGCACGCGCTGATCCTCCGCACTTTGCCGGTTGACCGCCCGGGCGAGCTGTACCGCCTCGGCGACGGCACCGACTGCTGTGTGAACTCGGGCCTGCCGGTGACGTTCTCCCTGTTTTCGTTTCGCCTGTTCGAGCACCTGCACGCCAACGCACCGGGGTTTGCCGAGCTGGCCGCGTTTCAAGCCAACGCGACGCCGTTTGGGATGCGCCGTGCGGGACAGGCGGTGTCGAGCACACTCCCGGGGGCGTTCGTCACGGCGAATTACTTCACGATGTTTGGCGTCCGGCCCGCCGCGGGGCGGGTCCTGTCGGCAGACGACGATCGGCCCGGCGCGCCGCCGGTCGCCGTCATCAGCCACCAGGCGTGGACACGCTACTTCGGGCAGGATCCGTCCGTCGTCGGCGGGGACGTCGTAATCAACGGTCAACCCTTCACCATTGTCGGGGTGGCCGCCGAGCCATTCTTCGGTGATACGGTCCGGCCCGATCCGGCCGCCCTGTGGATTCCGATGGGCCAGGAGCCGCGCCTCCGCGGCGCCGCGTCGCTGCTCGCCCGCGCGGACCAGCACTGGCTCTACGCGATTGGCCGCATTCGCCCCGATTCGGATCCCGCGCAGATTGGCGCACGCGCGACGGCGGCCCTGCAGCAGTGGCTCGTCGAGCAGCCATTCCTCGACGAGCGGCAGCGCGCGGAAGTTGGCAAACACAGCATCACGGTGGCGCCCGCCGGCGGCGGCGTCGCGCTCGCCCGCGCGCAGTATGCGCGCTCGCTCAACATCCTGTTTGCGGCTTCGGCCATGGTCCTGCTCATCGCCGTGGCGAACCTGGCCAATCTCCTGCTGGCGCGGGCCGATCGCGGGCAGGCGGCGATTCGTGTCGCGCTGGGCGCGTCGGGCGGCCGGCTGATTCAGCAATCGCTCGTCGAAGGCGTGCTGCTCGCGCTCGTCGGGGGCGCCGTCGGGATGGGCGTCGCGGCGCTCAGCACCCGGACGCTCGTCAGCTGGGTCTTTCCGATCGTCACGTTCGTGCCAGTCGCCAGCGCGCCGCCGGCGACCGTCTGGGTGTTCGCGCTTGGCCTGGCGGTTCTGGCCGGCGTGCTGTTCACGGCTGGCCCGGCGTGGATGATGTCGCGGACGCCTCCACTCGATGCGTTGTCGAGCGTCGGCCGCAGCGTGAGCACGCGATCCTTCGTGCCTCGCGGCTCGCTCGTCGTGGTGCAGGTCGCCTTGTCGCTGGCGTTGTTGACGAGCGCGACCCTGCTGGGCAAGAGCCTTCGTAACCTCGAAGAGCAGCCGCTCGGGTTCGTCCCCGCCGACCGGATCGTCGTACACATCGACCCGCCGGCCATCGCCGGCGACATTGCCCGAATCGCGGCGCTCTTCTCGCGAATCGAGAATGGGCTCAGCCGCGTGCCCGGCGTCGAGCGGGTCGCATACTCCATGTACAGTCCGATGGATGGCAACAACTGGTCGTCTGGCATCAGCATCGGCGGCCGCGCGAGCGATCCGGAGCAGCCGGATTTCAGCTCCTGGAATCGCGTCAGCGCCACCTTCTTCGACACCGTGGGCACCCGTATCGTTCGCGGCCGCGGATTCGACAGCCGCGACGCGCCCGGAGGCCAACGCGTCGCCGTGGTCAATCAGGCGTTCGCGCGCCGCTACTTCGAAGATGCCAATCCCATTGGGCAGACCGTCGGCATCGGCGACGCCAGCCACGCCGGAGACTACGAGATCGTCGGCGTCGCCGACGACGTGAAGTTCGCCGGCGCGCGCCAGCGCGAGGTCCGGCCGATGCTGTTCCTGCCGTCGCTGCAGACCGTGGAGTACCTTGACGCCACGGCGAGCAATGTTCAGGCGCGATCGACCCTGCCGCGAACCATCATCGTGCAGACCGCACCCGCGGCGCAGAACGTCGAGGCCGGGGTGCGGCGCGTGCTCACCGAGGTCGATCCGAACCTCAACGTGCTGCGCGTGTTGCCGATGACGCTGCAGGTGAACGGCAACTTCCGGATCGAGCGGCTGCTCGCGCGATTGATCGCGATTTACGGGGTGCTCGCGCTCGGCCTGGCGTTGCTGGGGCTCTACGGCGTCACGGCGTACGGCGTGTCGCAACGGCGGCGCGAGATAGGTGTCCGGATGGCGCTCGGGGCCAACCGCTGGGGCGTCGTCCGCACCTGCATCCGCGGACCGCTGCTGCAGACGTCCGCCGGGCTCGCCATCGGCGTCGTGATGTCGGTATTCGTGGGCCAGGCCATCAGCGCGCAGCTCTACGACGTCGATCGCTTCGACCCTGGCGCGTTCGGCACGGCGATTGTCGCGCTGATGGCAAGCGCGGTGGTCGCGGCGGCATTGCCGGCGCGGCGGGCCGCCGCGACCAACCCATCGACGGTGCTCCGCGGGGAGTGAGCAGCTAAGTGGTCCCGGGCATAATTACGGCGACGCACCGAGGGCGCCGAGGCGCCCGCTCCGCCAGGCGTGAAGCGCGAGGATAGCGGGAATATCTGAGCGGTGAGCAACGCCGCGGAGCGGGATGCATCGGCGGCCGAATGCCGCCGTAATTATGCCCGTGACCACTAACTAAGGACCCTGATCGATGAGCCGAGTCATCATCGCGCCGGCACAATCTGCTCCCCGTCGCGCGTCGTGGAGCGCGAACGTCTGCGTAACGCCCGCTTCCCGCTCAGAAGAATCGCGGTGGCCGATGCGATGAAGACCGTGGAATACGTGCCGGCCACGATCCCGACCAGCATCGTGAACGCAAATCCCCGCAGCGCCTCGCCGCCGAGCGCGTAGAGCGCAACGACGGACAGGAACGTTGTTCCGGCGGTGATCACCGTCCGCGACAGGGTTTGATTCACGCTCAGATTGACGATCGCGTCGAGTCCCTCAGCAGGCATCCGCCTCGCGTTTTCACGCACGCGATCGAAGATCACGATCGTGTCGTTGACCGAATAGCCGATGATCGTGAGCAGCGCGGCGATGACGTTCAGTGACAGGTCGTATCCAGCCAGCGAGACGCAGGCAAGTGTGACCAGCACATCGTGAACGGTTGCCGCGATCGCGCCGACCGCAAACGCGAAACGGAAACGGATGCCGATATAGAGCGCGATGGCGGCCAGCGATGCGCCCACCGCGTAGATCCCGCGGCGCTGCAAATCGGCCCCGATCACCGCACTCACGAGCTCGCGCTTCTCGAAGTCGAACTCGCCGAGGCGTGATGCCTGCAACGCGTGTGCGATCTGTTGGACCGTGCCCTCCAGGCCGCCGCTGCCCGATGACAAGAGCGGCAGGCGAATCTGGAACTGCCGGTCGGCAGGACCGCCGTACCGTTGCACGATTTCATCACCCGGCAATACGGAGACCGCGGTGCGTACCTGCTCCTCGGTCACGCCCTCCCGTTCGAATTCCACGACCACCAGGGTGCCGCCCACGAAGTCGATGCCAAGTGGCAGGCCCTTGGTGAGAACCGTCGCCATTCCCGCGCCAACGATGACGAGCGACAGGACCAGCGCGTGCCAGCGCCAGCGCGTGAAGTTTGTGCGCGCGTTGCCGAACAGCCGCGCGCCTCCGATGCTCAGTGTGTGAGGCATCGGGCGGCGTCTCAGCGCGATCTCGAACAAGGTGCGGGAGACGAACACGGCCGTGAAGACGTTCGCCAGCAGGCCGATCGCCAGAGTGGTCGCAAAGCCGCGAATGGGCATGGTGCCAAACTGAAACAGGAAAGCCGCGGCGATGAACGCGGTGACATGCGTATCGACGATGGTCAGCCAGACGCGCGTGAAGGCGGCCTTCACGGCGGACCGCGGGCCAGCGGCCGCGGCAAGTTCCTCCTTGATCCGCTCGAAGATCAACACGTTCGAATCCACGCCCATGCCGATCGTCAGAATCAAACCGGCGATCCCCGGGAGCGTGAGCGTCACCGGAATGTTGGCCATGAGCGCCAGCAGAATGAGCAGGTTCAACGCGACCGAGATCAGCGCGTTGACGCCGGCCTGGCGATAGTAGGAGAGCATGAACAGCAGCACGAGACCGAGGCCGCCCAGCGACGCCAGCACGCCGGCGCGAACCGACGCGGCGCCGAGACTCGCGCCGACCGTGCGCTCCTCGACATACTCGAGATCCGCGGGCAGGGCGCCCGAGTTCAAGTTGATGACCTGCTCGATCATCTCCTCCCGGCTGACGCCGGTGATCTGTCCCTGATCGTCGATGCGGGACTGAATCGTGGCGACCGACATCACGCGGTTGTCAAGCACCGTCGCGAGGAGACGATCGATGTTGCGCTCGGTGATCGCACCAAAGCGCCGGGCCGCGTCGCGCTCGAGTGTGAAGCCGACGGCCGGGCGATTGAGCTCGTCGACCGCTTGCCGCGCGCTTCGAAGGTCGTTACCGGTGAGCGCGGGCACGCGCTGGACGACGTAGAAGGGCGCGGTGGTGGCCTCGAGTCGGTCCGCCTTTCCGGGCAGAATCTCCAAATCGGACGGCAGCGCGTTGTTGTAGGCGAGGAGCGCGGCGTCGCGGCTGGCGAACGGTCCGCGATCGACCAGCGTCAGCCGGAGCTGCGCCGTTGACTTGATGACCTGCTTGGCGCCATCGACGTCGGAGACGCCGGGAAGCTGCACCAGGATCTGGTCGGCTGCCGTGTATCGCGCGATCACCGACTCGGCAACGCCGAGATCGTTGACCCGGCGCTCGATGGTGCGAAGGGCCTGCTCGACGGCCTGATCGCGAAGCGCGTTCGCAACTCCTGGCGGCAGGCGGAATGTGTGAGTGCCGCCCGCCGAAGTCCGTTCATGGATCGAGGCGAACTCGTCTGCCGCACGCCTCAGCGCCGACTCGTCGCCGATGTCGTGGACGCGAAACTCCGTTGCGCTCACGACGCCGACCGTCGAAAATGACACGCGCGCCTCGGTGAGCGCCGTGCGCAGCCGCTCTGCAGCGGCCTGCGTCTGAAGCAACAGCATATCGTCTGTCTTCACGCGCAAGACGAGTTGCACGCCGCCATCGAGGTCGAGTCCGAGTTTGAGGGAATTCTGTATTGGATAGATGATCCAGAGCGATAGTGCGATGACGCCGATGATGACGAGCACACGATTGCGAGTGCTCGCGCCGATGAACGAGTGATCCGTACGCATGACTGTTCCTCCTGTCCACACGAAGACACACCTGTAACTGCGTGGCCGCGAATTGGCGGGCGGCGGATCAGATCAGGAGAGGCGTGTGTCGGAGGTAGTGCGGTGCTGAACCAACCGGAGGATCCGGCGAGCTGGCCGCGCGGGCCGTATCGAAGACGCGCGCGGAGCGCGTGGCCGCGAGCTCCGCATGCACCAGCGCGGACTTCCAGACTGATTCAGTGACGGCAGCAATCGTGTGATGCTGGGCGCGCCACTGTTGGTCCGAATCGCCGGGTCCGCGCGAGTCGCCCGCCAGCAGGCAGGGCCCGGTACCGGACATCGTGATGATGTCGTCCGGCGTGACCGGCACCGTGCGAGCGGTGGCTGTCCACAGGAGCGCGGACAAGCCGATCGCGACAAGTATCAAGCGGCGCACCAGTCCATTCTGACTTGTCACAGGGATGGCGTCAAACGTCGCACCAGGGCGGTCCGACAGGCTGGTTCCGCGTCGGTCCCGTTCCACACGGTCGTCGCCGCACTCGCGACAGCGGTGTCCTGGAGGCAACCAGTTCCCGACTGATCACATCCTGAGCAGCAGACGGGCGGCGCCGCGCACGAACCGCCGCTCGGGACCGGTGACCAGCAGGCGGAGGAGCAGACGGACCGGGCGCGGCAGCCCGGTGGACGATCCCGGAGTTCCGAACCACGCCTGCAGCGTCGCTACTGGCTGCTCCCGCAGCTCGTCGATCATGGCGACGCGGTGGACGCATCCAATCGTGCAGTACGGCGCGCAGGGTTTGCCGCTCGAGTACTCCCGGGCGAGATCGTCGGACGTGTACGCCATTTGCAACCAGCGCGTTACCGAACAGGTGACTGGCCGCCCAGCATACGCACCTCGCGCAGTCGCAGAATGTCGTGGCTGGCCTCGAACTGCGAATCGACGAGTGGACGAGGCACGATCCCCAGGACCACGAGGGCAATGACGAGCCCGCCGAACGTCCACGCTTCGCGTCGTCTCAAGCCGAGCGGCAGGCCCGAATCGGCCAGCGCATCCGGGCGCCCGCAAAAGAGCGAGAAATACATCCGAAGGACGGCCAGGCCCGTCAGCGCCGACGTAATCACGACGGCGAATCCCATCACCGGGAACGCCTCCACGGCACCATTGACGAGCAGCTCGTGTCCCACGAAACCCAGCGTGCCCGGAAAGCCGGTGCACGCCAGCCCCATTGCCAGGAAGCTGATCGCCAGCACCGGCATGCGCTCGTAGCCGCCGTGGTACGTGGTCAGATCGAGCCGCCCGCGGCGCGCCTCGAGGACCAGAACCGAGCGGGCGAGTCCGGCAAACGCCAACCCGGCCGACAACCACACCACCAACCCCCCCGCCAGCGCGCTCTCGCTCGTGCAGTCGAGACCCGCCATCACCAGGGCGGACTGACTCATGAACAGGTAGCCGCACGCCCGCCGCGCGCTGGTCTGGACGAGCGCCAGCGCTGCCCCGTACACGGCGGTCCCGAGCGCCAGCAGGGCGACGACCCGCAGCATCTCCGGGGACGCACGTGGCACGATGAGCACCACGGTGATGTATGCGCCCACCTGCGGCGCGCTGAACAGGATGGCTGGGCCCAGCCGCCCGTGATCGAACACCTCCGGCACCCATGCGTGGAACGGCACAATCCCTTTCCGTACCAGCGCCGCGATCACGATCAGCCACATGCCGGTCGTTTCGAGCGTCGTGCTGTTCACGCCAGGGCCGATGACAAGCGCGACGCCGGCGCCGAAGAGCAGCGTCGAGAAGCCGAGGTACGCGGTCACGACCCGGCGCTGATACTGATGCGCCGCGCCCGGCAGCGCCGCGAGGAACGTCCACACCGAAGCCGCCCACAGCAGCAGGAGCACGACGGCGCTTTCCGTGAGAAACGATGCGACCGTGATGAGCGTGGCGACCGCCGTCCGCCGCAACCCCGCGCGATCGAGCGCCGCGCGCGGCGTGACCGCGACGGTGAGCAGCCACAGGCCCGCCGCCAACGGCAGGAGGGCCAGCGAAAGCGTGTTGATCCGAATGATGGCCTCTCCGCCGGGAGCCCCACTGAGCGCGGAGGTGCGGATTGCGAACTCGTGCAGGCCTGGCGATACCGCGATGATCAGCGAGGCCAGAAGCATGGCGACCGCAGCGGCAACCGCCAGGCGCCGGAGCCGTTCCACGTCGGGATCCAGAACGGATGCGCCGATCACGAAAACCGGCGGGACCACGAGACCGCTGAGCAACACCCAGGCGTCACTCATCCTGATCCCCACCTCGTTCGACGGCAACCGGGCGCCGCGCCGGCAGCACGACATCGCACAGCCACCCATCGAGACGCGTCAGCCGGCGTGCGAGCCGCGTAAAGGGCTCGACCACGAGTCGGTCCAGGATGCTGTCCAGGAATCCACGCTCGAGCGCGATCAGGAACAGGCGGCCATGTCCGCGATTCGATGTCACCGCTTCGAGGTAGCCGGGCGCCGGGGAAGGCCGGTTGCCGATCGCGTCTTCCATCCCGTGGAGATCGTGAAGGACATTCGGCGCGCTCAGGAACTGGAGCAGTCGGAAGCAGGCGTGCCCGGCCAGATGAACGAACGCAATCGTGTACAGGCCGAGCGCAATCTCGACGACGATGATGCCGACCTGGGTGAGGGACGCATACGCCAGCGCCGACTTGACGTCGCTCTGCACGCGAGTCGCGAGTCCGGCGAAGACCGCCGTGGCCGCGCCGAGACCGCCTGCAAGAATGCGGGCCGCGGGGGCCTGTTCGAGCAGCGGTGCCGCTCGCAACAGCAGGAAGCACCCGGCATGGATCGAGAGCGATCCGTAGTAGACCGCGCTCGACGGCGTCGGTCCCTCCATCGCGCGCGGAAGCCAGCTCGAGAACGGCAGCAGCGCACTCTTGGCCGCGACCGCCACGATGAGCAGCACGGCAATGATGGTGGCGTCGGTACCACTCAGACTGACTGGCGAAGCCGGGGTACTGCCGCCAAACAGGAGCGACAGGCTATCGGTGCCCGCGCTGTGGTGCAGCAGCACGGCCGCCGACAGCATGGCGGCGTCGCTGATGCGGTACACCGAGAAAACGCGCAGGGCATTCGCCACTGATGCAGGCCGCTCGTGAAAGAACGCGACCAGCAGCGCCGAGCTGAGGCCGACCAACTCCCATCCGATGAAGAGGACCTCGACGTTGCCGGCAAGCGCCACGAGCAGCATGCCCGTGACGAACATCGCCAGCAGGACGAAATACCGGTTGTAGCCGGACTCCCTGTGCAGATATCGATTCGAGAAGGCCGAGACCACGCCGGCAATCGCCGCCGAAAGCGCCGCGAAGCCAAGCGACAGCCGATCGACGAGGAATTCGATCGCGAAGCCGCCTTCGTGTGCGCTCGACCACGCGCCGTACGACAGCATCTGTGGACCCGTCCCGGTGGCGCCGTGCACCACGAGCGCGACCAACAAGGCGGCGAACGCCATCGTCATGGCACCGGCGGCGAGCGGTCCCGTCCATCGTTCGGGCAGGGGACGATTGGCCAGCGAGGCGCTGCCAAGCAGCGCGAATAGCGCCGCCGGTGATCCGACACCGGCGAGCACCATCCACGTGAGGGGCAGGTCCAGGCTCATCGCGAGGATCCGGCCTGCGCAACCTGCCGGTCGGGTGTGGAGGGCGGTGGCACGATCGACACCGGAGGGAGAAACCCGCGTTTGCCCTGATACCAGGCGGCCGAGTCGCCGGTGACCACGGCCAATGCATGTTCGGCGGTATGGGGAACGAAGCCCGTCGAACGGAACTCCCACAAAGCGCCCGAGTCCGCGTCGAGACAGGCGAGCCAGATCCAGCGGTTCCGCACGAGCCGTTCGATCGCCGGATTGTCCTGCACGACACGCCAGACGCGGTCGCGGTCACCTTCCACCACGATCGCCAGGCGCGTGGGTTCGTGGATCTCGACCATCTGCCACGGAAGCCCGGTTCGCAGATCGCTCTGCGCGCCATCCATCACGCCGAGCAGGGACGTCACGTTGTGCGGCAGTTTGGTGCCGCAGCCGTAGCCGGTCGGATCGACGTAGCTGAAGTAGTACTCCAGGCTGATGCCGGCAACGACGGGCACCACGGCCGCCATGATGCGCGAGAGGATCGTGCCGTCGTGATCCCGGAGCGGATCGTACGAGACCAGAAACGCGCGTCGATCGAGGAACAGGCCGCGCGTCCGCGACCGCCGGCCGATGATGCAGAACGCGTTGGTGGCATGGCCGTACTCCGGCCGCGGCTGCGCGAGATCGGCGGCGCGTCCCTCCACGTGCGCCAGCGCCGCCAGTGGCGGGTACCACCGGGGCACCGCATCGAACCGCCGGCAGCGCTCGTGCGCCTCGCGCCGCCTCGTGGTCTCGATCGCCTGGCGCGCCCGTTCGAACGCTGCCTGGCAATGCGCCGGGACCAGATCCGCGTCGAAGAACGTGACCATGTTGTTGCACGTGTTGCGCTCGGCGCCGGCGAACCACGTGGCGGCGGCAATCGACAGCCCTTCGGCCGCCAGCAACCGGCGCACGCGCGGGTCGTTAGCCATCTGTGCGAGGGCTCGCGCATTGGGTCCGCCGCGTCCGCCGCCGCACGCCCCGCAGTCGTGAGCTGACTCGTGTGGGTTGTTGAGGCTGATGGATCCGTGTCCGACGACGAGCACCAGGGAGGACAGGCGATCGCTGATCCCGATGTCGTCGAGGACGCGGCGCACGATATCCGCCATCTCGCGCACGGTGAATCCGTCATACGTCCCGATCGGCGGCGCTCCGTTCTGGCGATCGAGCCGCAGGCGGGTTCGCGCGGCGGTGACCGACGTCTCGGCCACGCGCGCCCATCGGGACGAGAGCCACGGGAACACGACGCGCAGCACCAGCGGGATCAGCGCCAGCCAGCCAAACGCCGTCATCAGCACCGCCCCGCGGACCGGCAGCCGGCTTCCCAGATGCACGTTGTAGCCGAGGAAGCCCGCGGCGCGCTGCTGCAGGCGGCGCGAGCGTCCGGCGAACTGATCGGCGTCCGGGTCGGTTTCGGCCACGTAGTGTTCGGGACGGATCGCCACGGGGCAGAGCGGCCGCGGGTGGGCGTCGGTCACGCCCTGGTGATACATCGCGACGTTGAAGAATCCCGCCGTGCTGAACGTCTCGCAGGCCGGTTCGACCTCCTCCAGGTGCCGGCGGAAGGATTCCTCCCGCTCGTCGAGGCAGAAGATCGCCTGGAAGGCGGGCGGCTCCGGCAACGCTCGCGGCTCGTGACGCATGAGCGCGTCGTACAGGCGATGACGAATCGCTCGTTCGAACGCCTGGTGCAGGATTCGCCGCCGGTGCACGCTGTTCAGCTCTCGCAGTTCGGACTCGAGCTCCGTCACGTGCCGGGCCGTCCACTGCTCGACGATGGACGGATCGAGGCCGCAGAGTTGCGCCACATGAAAGAGCGGCCACGCGCGCTCGAGCGCCGTTGGACCTGGCGTGCCACGAAGCCGGTTCCGCAGCCAGCGGCGCAGGTCCGACAGCGGGCCGTCGAAGGAGAGTTGTCGCGCGGCCTCGTCGAGCGCCGCGCGTTCGAACAGCAGGCGGACGGCGAGGTACCCGCGCAAGGTCACCGTGAGGTCTCGTGCCGGCACGCGATCGGGCCGCTCTTCAATCTGTCGCACGATGCCGGCCCATCCCCGCAGTGCGAGCAGCTCGCTGCCGAGATAGTCCGCGCATTCATCGTCGGCGACACCAAGTTGGGCGAGCGAATGCGCGATCGAGCTGAGCGCGCTCCGCCCGGCAGCGCGGTCCCCGGCGACCAGACGCGGGAGGGTTCGCGCCCACTGCCCGCACTGTGCGGCCAGCGACGTGCGGTAGATCTCCAGGAAGCATCCGTGAATGCCGCGATCGCGGTCGGGCATCGGCCAGTGCGCGAGTCCCTGATCGAGATAGCCCGCCAGGAACCGAATGAGCGGCGGATGGAACCAGGCCTCGATGTCGAGGCCGTGGGCCTCCAGCAGCCAGTCGCGATGCCGGACTGGCGTGGGCGTGGGGGCGGCGGGCGGTTCGCCGGCGCGTCCGACGGCCTGAAGGCAGGCAGTCCACAGGCGCTGCACCGCGGGGCGCTCCTCGCGCGCGCGATCATTCAGTTCGCTGAGCGCGGCCGCCGCGGACCGGGCGCTTGCCGGCACGTCGGTCCGAAAGCGCGACAGGGCCGTCGTTTCCTCCAGGATCCACGAGAGCTCGCGGCCCGTCGCGGCGGGGATGCCATGCAGCACGATCGCGCGCCAGAGATTGAGCCGGGAGCCGACGCCGGCCGCCACATTCGCGCCCCGCGCCCCCAGGTGTTCGCCAAGGAGCGTCTCCACATCCCTGGCGAGAATGCGGCCCGACGCCAGCTTGTCGCGATATCGCGATTCGGACAGGAAGGGCTCGCACGCCAGCCGGTCGGCGGCGCGCTCGACGGCCTCTTCGAACGGCAGATGTTCGAACGCGTGCAGCGGATTGTGGTGGATGAAGATGCTGATGGGGCCCTGTGCGGGCAGCAGGCGCGCCAGCCGATCGACCACGCGCGTCAGGGGATGGTCCGGCGAGCTGGCATCCGGTGCGTGCTCGTATGGCAATGTCCTAATAATACGGCGCAGCAGCTGGCCGTGCCGGCGCGCTATTTCTTGCTTGCGCTCGACAGCCGCCTGTGTCGAGGCCTCGCCCGATGAGCACGCCTGGGCAATGGATCATCGGGGCTGATGACTTTCGCGCCCAGCTTGCTCTGCGGGAAGTCCTTCGGGTTCAGCGTCACCAGAAAGTCGGCATCGCCGCTTTCGGCGCAGTCGGCGAATGCCGCGTCATCTTGATCTGGGAGACCTTCAACGTGCTTCGTGATGTGAACGAATCGAGCCTGCTCGCGAATCAGAGCGACGATCCGTGCAGTGGAGCGTACCTTCAAGCGCTCGAGGACTTCACGATATTCAGACAGAATGTCCTCGGTGGCGAGCCAGACAAAAGTAGGAGATTCGGTCCAGTCTCGAAGTAACCTGGCGCTCGAAATACTCGGTGGCGATTCACGGAATCCGGAGATTCCAGCGACAAGAACCGAGGTATCGACCACGCCTTTAGGTGGCTGCTTCCACTGCTTCGGCGACAACGGTGGGTTCCGCTTTCCTGCGCCCGCGGCGATATGCGCGGATCGTTCGAGTCACCTCTGAAGCGGAGATCCCCTCGAGATCGGCCGCACTCTGTTCGAAAGCGGCGCTCAACTCCGCTCGCCAGCCTCGACGCTTCCTGCCGCGCGGGAGGTCCTTCGCTTGCTCGGCTAAGGGAAGGCGCTGATCGATTTCGTCCACGAGCGAGCGAAGGGGAATCAGAATCGAGATTGGCTGTTCGTCGCCGAGCCGTGAGTGGAGGCACACGATTTCAGGCGGCTCTGAAGGGAAGCCCTTCACACTTGCCATCGCCTTCGTGAACCGCGACAGGTACCGAGTTGAGGCTCCTAAAGAGTCTTTGAGGTAGATCGCGACTTTCGCACTGACGAGCGTCTTGCGGTCGAAGTACCAGAGAGTGCCCCTTCGGCGGGGGCGCACGATGCCAGCCTGGACGAAGTTCTGCAAATCCTTCGGCGGAACGCCTAGCACCGCGCTCGCCTGTTTCAGCTTCAACTCTCGAGCTCCCATAGGCAATATCCGTCTATATTCTAGACGGTATTTAACAGGTTCGCAACCCACCCGAGGGTTCGTGAAATCCCCGTAGATGCCGAGACCTGCGCGGCTTCCGCGACGCGGAACCTTCGGCCCCGATCAGACGTCTCTCACCCCGACAACCGACAGAGCCACGCGTGAGCGATCTTGTCCGTGGTCGTTGAAGGCGTCTGGCGATATCACCAGAGCCGGCCGGCGCTTCGAGGAGCTGAGATCGGTAAAGGGAAATGAGACGAGGACGATGTCTCCACGTCTATAGCGTGTCGTAGGCGGCATCGGCTTCGTTGTCCCAGAAGGCGAAGCTCTTCTCCGCGCCCTTGAGCCAGCCGAGCGTCTCGAGGAAGTCGCGCAGCTCCTCGTCTGAGAACGCTGTATAGATCGCTCCCGGCTGGGCACCCTCGACCTTGTCGAGCGGTTCGAAAACGCCGTTTCGGTACGCGACCTTGATGCTCATGCCTTGATTATAGAACTGCTCTCGCGCCCAACAACAGCAAAGCGACTGTCAGAATGCAGCGTGAATTGCGCACATCAGCGCGTGCCACGATACAACTTACAGCGGCGCGACGCCAAAACGAGGGGCAGACGTGACGACACAGCCAAAGGAGTCCTTTCCGGCGATAAGCTCACCAGACGCGAAGCCATGAACCACGACCAGCGCATTCTGCGGACGACCATCCTGTGCGGTCTTGTCGTCGTCGTCGAGGGCTATGACCTCAGCGTGCTCGGATACGTGGTGCCGCAGCTCGTGGACACGTGGGGCATGCCCGCCGCCGCGTTCACCGTGGCCCTCACCGCCGGCAACGTCGGCATGTTCCTGGGCGCCGTCGGCTGCGGTTGGCTGGGAGACCGATACGGGCGCAAGCCGGTGCTGCTCGGCTGCATCGGCGCATTTGGCGTGGCGTCCCTGCTCACGGCCATCACGACCGATGCCACGCAACTGGCATGGGCGCGGCTGGCGACGGGCATCGGCCTCGGCGGCGGCATCCCGACCTGTATCGCGCTGGTGTCCGACGTCAGCCCGCCGCACCGCCAGGGCACGCTCGTCATCGCCATGATCACCGGCGTCGTGATCGGCAACCTGCTGGCCGGCATCGTCTCGGCCTCGATGCTGGAGGCATTCGGCTGGCCGTCTGTGTTCGTGGTGGGCGGTGTCGTGCCGATCCTGCTGCTGCCGATCATCGCGTTGTTCCTGCCGGAGTCCGGCAAGCTCCTGGCGATTCGCGCAGAGGCGGCGCTTAGCGGCCAGACGCTGCACCGCGCATCGGCGCTGCTCGGACCACGCTTTCTCGGGCAGACGGTTCTTCTGTGGTCGATCAACTTCCTGAACCTGCTGACGATCTACTTCGTGAACTCCTGGCTGCCCTCGATCCTGCGCGGCATGGGCGCCACGACCGAGGGCGCCATTCTCGCGACGAGCATGTTCCATGTCGGCGCCATCGTCGCCGCGTTCGTCAGCGGCTCGCTCGTCGGCCGCTTCGGCATCGAACGCGTGCTCACTGTCATGCTGGTGTTCGGCGGCGCCTGCCTGTTCGTCACGGGCGTGGCCAATCTCACGGTCACGATCCTCGGCTTCTTCGTACTCGGGTTCGGCTTTGGAACCAACGGGTCGCAGCTTGGCATCAGCGCGCTGCCGGGTGCCATCTACCCGACGGAAATCCGGTCCACGGGTGCGGGATGGGCGACAGGTATCGGTCGGCTCGGCAATATCAGCGGCGCGTTGCTGGGCGGGGCATTGCTGGGGCTGGGGTGGTCCTCGAAGGAGATGCTGCTCGCCCTCGCGACCGCCCCCCTCGTCACCTCGTTGCTGATGTGGCAGCTCGGGAGACGGCGGCGCGCCGAGCATCTGTCGGCGCGTGGCGTCGCGGCGGTGGCCGGGGAAGGAACGCGGCGTTCGACCGTCTAGGAACGCGCCGCGGGAAAGTGCGTCAAGCGGGTGGCTCCTCAGGCCGCGGCCGCCAGAGAATCAGCACCTTGCCGACGCGGTGCACGACAGTCGCACCAGTGGTCGCCGCCAGCGTGTCGCCGAGTGCCTCACGCTCATCACGATCTGTGCTGGCGATGCGCACCTTGATCAGCTCGTGCGCCGTGAGTGCGCGTTCGACCTCGGCGACAATCTCAGGCGTCACGCCGGCGTGACCGACCATGACCACGGGTTCCAGCGCGTGCGCCTGCGCTTTCAAGTGGGCGCGTTCGCGAGCGGTCGGCATGGGCGGCATCGCTCGATTGTAGCGCCCGGTGACGCCGCTCTGCGTGTCGCTCATGTTATGGTGTGGGTCGCTGAGGAGGCTCCATGCGCGCGTTTACAGGTCTGTTCATTCTCGTCGCCACAGGCGCCGCGGTCGGCACGTTTATCTCCGCGGATCAAGCTGCGCCCACGGATGCGTTGCGCAGTCCAGCCGGGCTGACCGAAACGGCGCCGGCGACGTTCACCGCGCAGTTCGACACCAGCGCCGGCCCGTTCGTGATCACCGTGAATCGCGACTGGGCGCCTCATGGCGCCGATCGCTTCTACAACCTCGTGAAGCACGGCTTTTACAACGAGGCGCGCTTCTTCCGCGCTGTTGCCGGATTCATGGTGCAGTTCGGACTTCATGGCAACCCGGTGATCTCAACCCTCTGGCGCAACGCGCGCATTCCCGCGGACAAGGTGACGCAGAGCAACCGGCGCGGCTACGTGACATTTGCGATGGGTGCCTCCCCCGACACGCGGACGACGCAGGTCTTCATCAACTTCAGGAACAACACCAATCTCGATGCCCTGGGGTTCGCGCCGTTCGGCGAGGTCACGACCGGTATGGACGTCGTGGACAAGATTCACACCGGCTACGGCGAGGGCCCGCCGCGCGGGAAGGGCCCCGCTCAGGCGCGCATTCAAGCAGAAGGAAACACCTACCTCCTGAAGGAGTTCCCGAAGCTCGACTACGTCAAGACCGCGACCATCGGACAGTGACCGCCGTGCCTGTGCCAGCACTCGGTGCGTTCAACGGCTCGGACGCTCGCGCGCTTTCTCGCGCAGCTTGAAGCGCTGGATCTTGCCCGTTGCCGTCTTCGGCAGTTCGGCCACGAACTGCACACGGCGCGGGCGCTTGTAGTCGGCGATCCGGCTCCGCACGAACTCCTCCAGCGCTGCGGCGCGTTCCGGTGTGCCGGCCACCTCCTGCTTCAGCACGACAAACGCGATGGGCTTGGTCAACCCATCGCCATCGTCGTAGCCGACGACGGCGCACTCCTGGACGTCTGCGTGCAGAAGCATCGCGTTCTCGACTTCGATCGGACTCACCCATTGTCCGCCGACCTTCAGCATGTCGTCCGAGCGGCCGGCGTACCAGTAATAGCCGTCGGCATCGCAGTGATACTTGTCGCCGGTCTTCAGCCACACACCCTGAATCGTGTCGCGCGTCTTGTCGTGCTGGTTCCAGTAGCTGGCGCACACCGAATCGCCGCTGATCCAGAGATTCCCCACCTCGCCGACGGGCACCGGCTCTCCGTCGCCGTCGAGTACGCGCGCTTCGTAGCCTGGGACGACCCGCCCGCTCGAGCCCGGGCGTACGGCGCCCGGGCGATTGGCGATGAACATGTGCAGTGCTTCCGTGGACCCGATGCCATCGAGGATCTCGAGGCCGAAGCGTTCTGCGAAGCGGTTGAACAGCGCTGGCGGCAGCGCTTCGCCCGCGGACACGGCGAGCCGGATGCTGGACAGATCGAACTCGGGGTCCCGACGCTCCGCCAGCAGCATGACGTAGCCGGTCGGCACCGAGAAGAACAGCGTCGGACGATGACGCTCGATGGTTTCGTAGACACGCGCAGCGGCCGGAGGGCCGGGCATGAGCACCGTCGTCGCGCCCACTGAAAACGGGAAATAGAGGGCGTTACCCAGCCCGTAGGCGAAGAACAGCTTCGCCACGCTGAAGCACCGATCCGACGCGGTGATGCCGAGCACGTGTCTCGCGAACGTGTTCGCACAAACGACCATGTCATGGTGCAGGTGCACGCACGCTTTCGGCGCGCCGGTGCTGCCCGACGAGTACAGCCAGAACGCGGCATCGTCCGAGGTGGTGGGTTCGCCGTCGAGCGACGGCGTCCCGCGGCCGAGCAGGTCGTCGAAGGACATCGCGTCGGCCGGAGCTCGGGTTCCGACCACCACGACCCGCCGCAAGCGGCGCAGCGTCGCTTGCGGGATGGTCTGCACGACTGGCAAGAGCGCGGCGCTGACCACCAGCACGACCGCGCCGGAGTCCGCGAGGAAATGGCGGTAGTCGTCTCCCTTCAGCAAGGTATTGAGCGGGACGGCAACGGCGCCGATCTTCATAGCGCCGAAGAAGGCGTAGGCGAACTCGGGGGTATCGTGAAGAAGCAGCGCCACGCGCTCCTCTGGACGCACGTCGAGATCGGTGCGCAGTGCGCTGCCGAAGCGATTCACACCTTCCGCCACCTGGGCGTAGCTGATCCGCTCGTCGCCGCATTCGATAGCCACGTGCCCGCCCCGGCCGTCGTCGATGTGGCGATCCACGAAATAGGTCGCGGCGTTGAAGAGTCGCGGCACGCCGAAATCGGCGGCAGTCAGCATGCCGGCATTGTATTGACCAGGCTCGAGGGGTGCAAAGTCCCAGCGGTTCTGCTGCAGGTGCCCCGTCGTCGGTTGGATCAGCGCGGGGGCGGTTCTCCACTCGGCAAGTCCTTGGGCTGCCAAATCTCGACGAGCGTCGCGCGTGTCGAGGCGTCGAGCTCGGCCCACACGTCCAGCGGCAGCGCGAGCTGCACGAGCGCCGCGGTCGGCAGGTGATGCCGCTCGCCGGTGAGCCCCTCGACGAGATCCTCGAGCCCGGGATTGTGCGCGACGATCATCACCATCCGTGCGTTCGCGTCCGGTACCGTCTTCAGGACAGCGAGCACGTCTTCCGGACTCGCGTGATAGAGCAGCGGGTCGACGACGATCTCTCCGGTGTAGCCCGCCGCCTCGGCCACCGCCAGCGCGGTCGTATGCGCCCGTACGGCGTCGGACGTAATCAGGAGGTCGGGAACCAGGGACTCGTCGCGCAGCAGGTCGCCCATGCGAGGTGCGTCGCGGCGGCCGCGCGCGTTGAGCGGCCGCTCCCGGTCATCGAGCGACGAGTCGTGCCAACTGGATTTCGCGTGTCGCAGGATCAGCAGCGTCTTCATGGACGTCCGTCAGGATACAGCGCTCTCGGCTCTCGGCTCCCGGCGGTCACGCACAACTCCGGCCGGCAAGCTCGCTGACCTCGTCATCGTCGATGGCGATCCGCTCGCCACCGTGAAGGTCGCCTTTATGATGAGATATGGCAGGCTGGCGTCTCGAGCACACTTACGCAGAGCTACCCGAGCTCTTTCACTCGCCGGCCGCCCCATCGCCCGTCCGCGAGCCACGTCTCGTGGCCTTCAACCGGCCGTTGACGACGGCGCTCGGCCTCGATGCGGACGCGCTCGATGGGCCGCACGGGGCCGCGATTTTCGCCGGCAATGCCTTGCCGGAAGGCGCGCGGCCGCTCGCGCAGGCCTACGCCGGCCACCAGTTCGGCCACTTCACGGCGCTGGGCGATGGCCGCGCGATTCTGCTCGGTGAACAGATCACGCCCGCGGGCGAACGCGTGGACGTTCAATTGAAAGGAGCGGGCCAGACGCGATTCTCGCGCCGCGGCGACGGGCGCGCCGCGCTCGGTCCGATGCTGCGGGAATACATCATCAGCGAGGCCATGCACGCGCTCGGCATTCCGACCACGCGCAGCCTTGCGGTGGCGGCGACAGGCGAGCCGGTGTATCGCGAGACGCCGCTCGAAGGCGCGGTGCTCACGCGTGTCGCCTCGAGCCACATTCGGGTCGGGACCATGGAGTGGGCGGCGGCACACCGCGATCTGGACGCACTGTGCGCGCTTGCCGACTATACGCGTGCGCGGCACTACCCGGCGCTGGCGGACGCGCCCGTCCCGGCCACGGCGCTCTTCGAGGCGATCGTCGAGCGGCAAGCCCGCCTGATTGCCCGCTGGCAGCTCGTCGGCTTCATCCACGGCGTGATGAACACCGACAACATGGCGCTCTCCGGCGAGACCATCGACTACGGCCCGTGTGCGTTCATGGACACCTACGACCCGGCCACGGTGTTCAGCTCCATCGACCATGGCGGCCGATACGCTTACGGCAATCAGCCGCCCATCGCGCAGTGGAATCTCACGCGGCTTGCCGAAGCCATGTTGCCGTTGCTCGATGCAGACACGCATCGGGCTGTGGAGCGTGCCGCCGCGGCGCTCGAGCGCTTCCCGGAGCTCTTCGAGCAGCACTGGTTGAGCGGCATGCGATCCAAGCTCGGGCTGTTCACGCATGAATCCGAAGACAAGGCGCTCGTCGAAGACCTCCTCGCCTGGATGCAGCGCGCGGCCGCCGACTTCACGAACACCTTCCGCGCATTGTCCAACGCGGATGCCGTGCAGAACATGACGAAAGCCGATCCCGGCTTCGACGCGTGGCATCGTCGCGTCCAGGCGCGCCGGACGCGGCAGCCGCAGTCGCACGCCGAAGCTGAGGACCTGATGCGCCGGCACAATCCGAGGTTCATCCCCCGCAATCACAACGTGGAGGAGGCGCTCGAGGCCGCAACGGCGGCACACGACTTCTCGGTGATGGAGCGCCTGCTCGAGGTCCTGGCGATGCCTTACGACGACGCTCCAGATCTGCCGGAGGTCAGCACGCCGCAGAGCGGCCAGCCCTACCGCACGTTCTGCGGCACGTGAGGACGAGACGACCTCAGTGCAAATGGGGCTGCCGGGTCCGGTGGTCCGTCGTTTGCTCTAGCCATCGACAAGGCGAAGTTCCACGCGGTTCTTCAACCAATACCGTTATCGTGTCAGCGAATTCGTGATACCAAACCAAAGCGACTGCGCGCAACTGCGTTTCACGATCTGTAGCGTCCATGTCGCCCGTGTGCCACAGGAGAGTCCATGATCAAGAGCATCGCCGAGACATGTCTGGAACGAGTGACCCGCGCCGTCGTGGTGTACGGGTTCGCGGTAACCGCGATGACGCCTGCAACGGCTCTCGCCCAGGCGCCCAACCTGGGCTCGGCCGAAAGCTTCGCCATTCTGGCAGGCGCGACGGTGACCAATACCGGTGCGACCAATGTCACCGGCGATGTCGGCGTCGGCCCGGGAGGGAGCATCACGGGAAACCCGATGACCATTGCTGCCGGTGGTTCGATTCACGAGGGCGACGCCGTGGCGGCGCAGGCTCGGCTGGATGCGTCGGAAACGTACGACGAGCTCGAGGCGATGGCCTGCGCGACAAATCTCACAGGCCAGAATCTCGGCGGCCAGAATCTCTCGCCAGGCGTTTATTGTTTTGATGCGGACGCGCAGTTGACCGGAGCGCCTCTCACCCTGACGGGCGCCGGGCCGTGGATCTTTCAGATCGGCGGCGCGCTGTCCGCCGGTGATGATGTGACGGTCGCTGGCAGCACAGCGGCCTGCAACGGATCGAGCGTCTTCTGGCAGGTCGGTACCACTGCGTCGGTGGGAGCTGGCACGTCGTTCGTCGGAAACATCCTTGCGCAAACGAGCCTGTCCCTGGGCGTCGGCGCAACGCTCGACGGTCGGGCCGTCGCGGGCGATGCGGCTTCGGCTGTGACCTTGGATACCAACGCGGTGGCTGCCTGCAGCTTCGGCGAGGTGGTTCCGGCCCATGCCCCCATCAAGGTGACGGGCGGCGGCCAGATCGCGTTGAACGGTCCGACCCCGGCGAGTGCCGCCACCTACGGGTTCAACGCGACGCCCGCAGGCGAGGGCGCGACCGGCCACCTCAACTACCTCAATCACGTCAGCGGTCTGCACGTGGACGGCACGGTCACCGATGCCGACGTGGTGACGCTGAATCCTGACGGGTCGCCGAAGATGGTGCGATTCTCAGGCACCTGCCTCAACGGGCCGACCTGCACCTTCAGCGTCACCGTGGAGGACAACGGCGAGCCTCCGTTCAACGATCGCTTCGGTATCGCCGTGGTGGGCTCCGGGACCGATGAGACGACCGCGGACCGTCGGATCAGAAACGGCAACATCCAGTTTCATCTGTCGCTGACGACGAGCCTCGGCGGCCGGAACTTCCGTGCCGGAGATGTCATGGCCGTTTCGGTCTCGCTGACGCCAGGCACCGCTCCGCCCAACGCGGACGCCTACCTCGTCGTGCAGTTGCCGGACGGACAACTGATGTCATGGACCGGCAATGGGCTGGTGCCCGGCCTGGCCCCGCTCGCACGAAACATCAGGCCGGTCAACTACCGGGCGGTCATTGCTCGTCTGGCCATTCCAGCGGGCACGCCAGCCGGAACCTACACATGGTTCTCTGGCCTCACGGCGCCGGGCACGATGAACCTGGTGTCGGACATCGCGGAGCGACGCTTCACGATCACGCCGTAAGAGCGTGCGGACGGCAAGCAGCACGAAGGCCACGAACGGCGATCGTTCGTGGCCTTTCGCGCGCAGGATCATTGTTTCTCTGCGATATGGTGATCCCATGGCATCAGATACCCCGCAACACCAGCACACTCCGGAGGAGGAACGGACCATCCGGGAAGCCGCCCTCGACCAGACCATCGAGGCGTCATTTCCCGCGAGCGACCCGCCATCGTCCAACCCCAACCCGGACGATCACGAGGCTGTCAGGCGCGAAGCACCGCCCGGCGGCGACGCAAACCATCACTGATGCCGCTTGCTTTATCGAAGAGGTTGAGGGCGGGTCCCCCGCCGCTCATCTGCCGCCCCAGAGCTCCGCGAGGCGCCGTGCGCGGCCGCACGCGAACTTGTAGTAGTTGAAGCGGATCGGGTTCTTCTTGTAGTAATCCTGGTGGTACTCTTCGGCCTTGTAGAACGGCGCGGCGGCAACAATCTCGGTGACGATCGGCGCCTTGAAGCGTCCGGACTGCGCGAGTGCGCGCTTCGATGCGTTGGCCAGCCGTTGCTGTTCCTCGTCGTGATAGAAGATGGCCGCCCGATACTGCGGCCCCACATCGCAGAACTGCCGGTTCGGCGTGAGCGGATCGATGTTCTTCCAGAACACGTCGAGCAGCTGTCCGTAGCTGATCTTCGCCGGATCGTAGCGAATCTCGACCGCCTCGGCGTGCCCGGTGTCGCCCGCGGTCACTTGCTCGTAGGTGGGATTCTTCGCGTGTCCGCCCGTGTAGCCGGACGTCGTCGAGATCACGCCCGGCAGCTCGTCGAACGGCGGCTCCATGCACCAGAAGCAGCCGCCCGCAAACGTCGCCGTCTCATAGCGCGTCCCGGCCGCCTGCGGCTTGCCCATCTGCGGGCCGGCCGCCGGTGCCACGACGAGCAGGATCCAGGCCATCAATCCGATCAGCGTCGTGCGCATGGGCGTTTCCTTCGAAGCTTTCGTCCGAGGCCGCTTCGCGAAGGGGGGTTCGTGCCGAAGGCGCGCCCTCGGGACGAAGGCCGCCGAACCGCGGCCATCGCGTCCGGTGAATCGAACCCGTTATAATCGCGGCGGATGCGCAGCGATCTAGGAGCCTTGACGGCATCGAACGTTGACCACACGAGTCAGGTTTTCTCCGTCAAGGCGGCGAGCCGCTTCTTCACGCTCGCGGGTGTGAGGCTCGCCTCGCTTGCAATACTTCTCGCGCTTACGGTCGGCTGCGGGAACGGGAACGGGACCGAACCCGAAGCCGCGATGTCTCCGAGCCCGCCTGCCGGGCCCCCGCGCGATGCTCAGCACCAGGGGCTCACCGGACCACACGGCGACCACACGCCGCATCACGGCGGCATGGTCCTGATGAACGGCGACGTGCACTATGAAGTCGTGCTGGCGAAGGACGGCCAGCACGAGATCTGGTTCAGCGACGCGATGAGGAACGAGCTGCCTGCGTCGGTCGCGTCAGCCGTCGTGATGGAAGTCCTCAGGCCCGAAACGCCGCCTGAGACGATTCAGCTCACCATCGACGACGCCGGCGAAGCGTGGGTGACCAGCGCGCGTCCCGTAGAGGGCGACGGTGTCATGGTAAAAATCCGCTACGCCCTCCAGGGCGAGCCGCACGAGATCGAACTGCCCTTCGTGCCGTCCACGAAGGACACGAAGGGCACGAAGGGCACGAAGTAAACCTTTCGATCACGGCTTGCGATACGTGCTGATCGGCGGCAGCCTCGCGCCGGTGCCGCCCGGCGGCTGCTGACCAGCCACGACCGGCATGCGCAGCGTGCCGATGCCGTCGATGCTCGCCTCGATCACTTCGCCCGGCTTGAGGAACCGCTCACCGGTGCGTGTTCCCGCGGAACCGGCCGCGGTGCCGCCGGACGTGCCGTTGTTGATGACATCGCCAGGGTACAGCGTGATGATCGACGTGGCATACTCAATCAGCTCCCACAGCGAGTGGATCATGTCACCCGCGCGCGCTTCCTGGAGCTGCGTGCCGCCAACGCTCAGTGTCTGGCGGAGGTTCTTCATCGGATCACCGTAGAACTCCTTCGGCACGATCCACGGGCCCAGCGGCGCGAACGTGTCGTGCCCCTTGCCGACGAACCAGTCGGAGCCGGACCCGAAGCCCCCCGGCGGGCGGCCGCCCCGATCGGAAACGTCGATGTGCACGGTATAGCCGAACACGACGTCCTGCGCGTTGTTGGCGTCGACGTACTTCGCCGTCCGTCCGATGACGACGCCCAGCTCGACCTCCCAGTCAATCTGGTCACGACCCCAGGGGATGACGACGTTCTCGCCATGGCCGACCACGGCGCCTCGCCCTGGCTTGATGAAGAGATACGGCACGCCCCGCTGTTCGCGCCGCTGTCGCCGCGCGGCCGCTTGCTCCTCGGGAGTGCCCGCCTCGTTGACGTGGCTGTAGAAGTTCACGGCCGCGTTGAGGATCTTGCTGGGGTACAAAATGGGCGCCAGCGTCCGGACTGCCTTCAGGTCGTGAACGTAATCTGGTCTGCTGGTGGTGAGTCGATTGTTCGCGACCAGGTGGTTGACGATTTCGTACAACCGGTACCTGAGCCCATATTCGTACTGCCCGATGAGCTCGAGCATGTCTCTCGGCGCGGCGACCGTGGCGTATGCGGGATTGGTCTGCAGCGCGCGGTTCGCCAACTCGATGTCGACGACGAGGCTGTCGCGCAGGACGAGCGCCACGCGCGGGATGCCGCCGATCTCGAACGTCCCGACCTTGAATGGTTCGGCGGGCTTGGCGGTGGGCCCTGTCTGGGGTGCGACGGACTGATTAGCGGACGGAGTCTGGCCTTGAAGTGCGGCCGCCGCGATGAGCGCGACGAAGACCAGGATGGCTGCCTGACGTTGCATAACGACTCCTTGTGGTGTTGCCGCGTTTCTACTGCTCGCCGCCGGCGCTGTCAAGCAAGGATTACCTGGCCGATGGCTGTTAGCGGCTCGCCATTCGCGCCAATTCAAGTGAATTGCGCGATTAAGTATGCATCAATGGCTTGCGCGGCGCGCCTGCCTTCGTCAATCGCCCAGACGATGAGCGACTGGCCTCGCTGCATGTCACCGGCGGCGAACACGCCTGGCACACTGGTCTGCCACCGGCCGTCAGTCCACACCGTGCCGCGTGGGCTGATGCGCACCCGCAGATCGTCGAGCAGCCGGCCCCGCTCGGGACCGACGAAGCCCATCGCCAGCAGCACCAGATCCGCCGGCATCTCGAAGGCGCTGTCGGGCACTGCATCGAACCTCGCACGGCCATCGGCGATGACGCGTTCGACACGATGTCCGCGAAGTGCGCGCACCGCGCCGGTGCCGTCGTCCAGAAAGTCGGTGGTGACGACGGCGTAGAGGCGCTCACCGCCCTCTTCGTGCGCCGGAGACGTTCGAAAGACGTTCGGCCAAAGGGGCCACGGATTGTCGGCGGTCCGTTCCAGCGCCGGGCGGGGCAGCAGTTCGAGTTGCGTCACGGACACGGCACCTTGACGATGCGCGGTTCCGAGGCAGTCGGCGCCCGTGTCGCCGCCCCCGATGATGACGACGTGCTTGCCCGCGGCTGAAATCGAGGTCGCTTGTGGGACCTCGTCGCCCTGACACCGGCGATTCTGTTGCGTCAGGTAATCCATCGCGAAATGGACGCCGTTGAGCGGGCGGCCTGGCACGTCGAGGTCTCGCGCCTTGCCGGACCCGCCCGCGAGGAGGATGGCATCGAAGTCGCGCTGCAGGTCCTCCGCCGTGACGTCGGTCCCGGCGTTTACGCGGGGGCGGAAGACCACACCCTCGGACGCCAGCAGTTCGAGCCGGCGATCGAGAATCCGCTTTTCCATTTTGAATTCGGGGATGCCGTAGCGAAGCAGTCCGCCAAGGCGATCGGACTTCTCGAAGACCGTGACGCTGTGGCCGGCCCGATTGAGTTGGGCCGCGGCGGCCAGACCGGCCGGGCCCGCCCCGATGACGGCGACCTTCTTCCACGTGCGCACCGTCGGGGGCAGTGGCGTGATCCAGCCTTCTTCGAACGCCCGATCCACGATGGCGAGCTCGATGGACTTGATCGTGACCGGCTCCTTGCTGATGCCCAGCACACAGGAGCCTTCGCACGGTGCCGGGCAGAGCAGACCGGTGAATTCGGGGAAGTTGTTCGTCCTGTGGAGACGCTCGATCGCGGCGCGCCAGGAATCGCGGTAGACGAGCTCGTTCCACTCGGGAATGAGATTGCCGAGCGGGCAGCCCTGATGGCAGAACGGGATGCCACAGTCCATGCAGCGCGCCGCCTGGCGCGTGAGCTCCTCGGCCGGATACGCATAGTAAACGTGCCGGTAATCCGCGACCCGCTCCGGCACAGGCCGCGCGGGCGGCTTGGCCCGCTGAAACTCGACAAATCCTGTGGCCTTGCCCATGTCGTGTCCGTTGTGTCCGTTGTGTCCTTCGTGTCCTTCGTGTCCTTCGTGCCCTTCGTGCCCGCGCGCCGCCTACGCCACCAGGTGGGGCAATTCGACGCCGGCACCTGCCCGCGCGTCGCGGACTCGTTTGAAATCGCGCGGGACGACCACGGCAAAGTACCGGTGCTGTGCCGGCCAGGCCTGCAGGATGCGATCGCCGACCGTGCTGCCGGTGAGTGCCACGTGACGCGCAATGAGCTGATGCACTCGCGCCAGTTCGATGTCGTCGTCGAGCACCTCGAGATCGACCATCTCGATGTTGCAGTTGAGCGCGAAGGAACCATCGGCGTCGAACACGTACGCCACTCCGCCGCTCATGCCGGCGGCAAAATTGCGCCCCGTCGGGCCGAGCACGACGACGCGGCCGCCCGTCATGTATTCGCAGCCGTGATCGCCGACGCCTTCGACCACGGCCTCGGCGCCGCTGTTGCGCACCGCGAACCGCTCGCCCGCCACGCCTCGCACGTACGCGTCGCCGCTGGTTGCGCCGTAGAGCGCCACGTTGCCGATGATGACGTTGTCCTCGGCGGCAAACGTCGCCAACTGCGGCGGGCGGACGACGAGGCGTCCTCCTGACAGCCCCTTGCCGACGAAATCGTTCGCCTCGCCCTCGAGAGTCAGTGTGATCCCGCGGGGAACGAACGCACCGAAGCTCTGTCCGGCCGCGCCGGTGAAATTCACGCGAATGGTGTCGTCCGGCAGCCCGGCGCCGCCGTAGCGTCTGGTCACTTCGTAGCCGAGCAGGGTGCCTGTGGTGCGATCGGTGTTGCGGATCGCGTAGGACAGCTCCATGCGCGCCTGGCGCTCCAGTGCCGGTCCGGCGTGCTCGATGATCGTGCGATCCAGCACGCGGGCGAGACCGGAAGCCTGCTGGCACACCGCGCGTCTCGCGACGTCGGGCGGCAGCGGCGGCACATCCAGCAACTGCGAGAGATCCACGCCCTTCGCCTTCCAGTGCTCGGTGGCGGGCGTGACCTCGAGACATTCCGCGCGGCCAATCATCTCGTCGAGTGAGCGGAAGCCGAGCTCCGCCATGAATTCGCGCACCTCTTCGGCGATGAACCGGAAGAAGTTCTGCACGAAGTCGGGCGTGCCGGTGAAGGTCTTGCGCAGCTCGGGATCTTGTGTGGCAATGCCGACCGGACACGTGTTGAGATGGCAGACGCGCATCATCACGCAGCCCATCACGACGAGCGGCGCCGTGGCGAAGCCAAACTCCTCGGCGCCGAGCAGCGCGGCGACGACGACGTCGCGGCCGGTCTTCATCTGGCCGTCCACCTGCACGACGATGCGATCGCGCAGCCGGTTGAGGAGCAGCACCTGCTGCGTTTCGGCGAGGCCGAGCTCCCACGGAACGCCGGCGTGCTTGAGGCTCGTGAGCGGCGACGCGCCGGTCCCGCCGTCGTGTCCGGAGATGAGCACGACGTCGGCATGCGCTTTCGAGACGCCCGCCGCCACCGTGCCGACACCGGACTCGGCCACGAGCTTGACGTGCACGCGCGCGCGCGGGTTGGCGTTCTTCAGGTCGAAGATCAGTTGCGCCAGGTCCTCGATGGAGTAGATGTCATGATGCGGCGGCGGCGAGATGAGGCCGACGCCAGGCGTCGAATGCCGCACCTTCGCAATCCACGGATACACCTTGTGGCCGGGCAATTGCCCGCCCTCGCCGGGCTTGGCGCCCTGGGCCATCTTGATCTGGATGTCGTCTGCGCTGACGAGGTACTCGCTGGTGACGCCGAAGCGTCCGGACGCCACTTGCTTGATGGCGCTGCGCCGCGAGTCGCCGTTTGCATCCGGGATGTTGCGCGCGGCATCCTCACCGCCTTCCCCGCTGTTCGACTTTGCCCCCATGCGGTTCATCGCGATCGCCAGCGTTTCATGCGCCTCCTGGCTGATCGCTCCGTACGACATCGCGCCGGTCGAGAAGCGCGGCAGAATCCGCTCGATGGGTTCGACCTCATCGAGCGGGACGGGGTTGCCGAACGGCTTCAGTCCAAACAGCCCGCGCAGGGTCGCGCGTTGCGCGCTCTGGTCATCGACGAGGCGTGTGTACTCCTTGAAGATCCGGTATTGCCCCGTACGGGTCGCGTGCTGCAGCTTGAACACCGTGTCGGGGTTGAAGAGGTGGATCTCGCCATCGCGCCGCCACTGGTATTCGCCGCCGCCTTCGAGGTCCGGAGACGGGACTGCGCCCCGGCCGTCATGGAAAGCGCGCGCATGGCGCCGTCGCACTTCTTCGGAGATCTCCTTCACTCCGACGCCGCCGATTCGTGAAGCGGTGGACGTGAAGTACTTCTCGACAAAGGCGTGATCGAGGCCGACCGCTTCGAAAATCTGCGCGCCGCAGTAACTTTGCAGCGTCGAGATGCCCATCTTCGACATCACCTTCAGCACGCCCTTGTTGAGCGCCTTGACGTATTGGCTCACCGCCTGATGGTGCGTGATGTGGGGGAGCAACCCTTGCCGAATCAGGTCGTCGAGTGTCTCGAAGGCGAGATACGGATTCACCGCGCCGGCGCCGTAGCCGAGCAGCAGGGCGACGTGGTGCACTTCGCGCGCGTCTCCGGTTTCGACGAGCAATCCGCATCTGGTGCGGGTGCCTTCGCGCACGAGGTGATGATGCACGCCCGACGTGGCGAGCGCGCTCGGAATGGGGGCGTGCTTTGCGTCCACGCCACGGTCCGAGAGGATCAGGATGCCGTAGCCGGCCGCGACCGCAGCGCTCGCCCGCCGACAGAGCTCCTCCATCGCCCGCTCCAGGCCGGGTCCGTCGTCAGCCGGGTCGTACAGCAGCGGCAACGTCGTCGATCGGAAGGGCGAGCCCGGCGGCAGGTGACGGAGTTTGGCCACCTGATCGTTGTGGAGAATCGGATAGTCGATCTTGATCTGGCGGCACGATTCGGGCCGCGCGTCGAGGAGGTTGCCCTCGGGACCAATCGTCGACGCCATCGAGGTCACCAGCTTTTCGCGGATGGCGTCCAGCGGCGGGTTGGTCACTTGCGCGAACAGCTGCTTGAAATAGTCGTAGAGCAGACGCGGACGATCGGACAGGACCGCCAGCGCGGTGTCGGAGCCCATGGAGCCAATCGGCTCCTCTCCGTTCTGCGCCATCGGCGTCATCAGCACGCGCAGATCCTCCTGCGTGTAGCCAAACGCCTGCTGGCGCCTCAGCACCGTCTGGTGATCGGGGCGCTCGGCATACGCGCTCGGGAGGTCTTCGATATCCACGAGGTGCTGCTGCAGCCACTCGCCGTACGGGCGCTCGGCGGCGAGGCCCCGCTTGATCTCGTCGTCGCTGATGATGCGGCCGGCGGCCGTGTCGATGAGCAGCATCCTGCCGGGGCGGAGCCGATCCTTCCTCACGATGCGTTCCGCGGGAATATCGAGGACGCCCACTTCCGACGCCATGATGACGAGGTCGTCCGTCGTGACGCAGTAGCGCGACGGCCGCAGCCCGTTGCGGTCGAGCACGGCGCCGATCAACGTGCCGTCGGTGAAGGTGATCGAGGCCGGGCCGTCCCACGGCTCCATGAGCGAGGAGTGGTACTCGTAGAAGGCCTTGCGCTCCGGGCTCATCGACTCGTGGCCGCCCCACGGCTCGGGGATCATCATGAGGATGGCGTGGGGCAGGGAGCGGCCGTTCATGACGAGGAACTCGAGCACGTTGTCGAAGGTGGCGGAGTCGCTGCCGCCCTCGCGGATGACCGGGAACACCTTCTTCAGATCCTCGCCGAGGAGGTCGGAGCGGCACAGCGCTTCGCGCGCGCGCATCCAGTTGATGTTGCCGCGCAGCGTGTTGATCTCCCCGTTGTGGGCGATGTAGCGGTACGGGTGCGCGAGCGGCCACGAGGGAAAGGTGTTGGTGCTGAACCGCTGGTGCACGAGGGCGAGCGCGCTCTCCACCTCGGGATCGGCGAGGTCCGGGAACATGGGGTCGATCTGATCCGCGCTCAGCATGCCCTTGTAGATGATCGTCCGCGCGGACAGGCTGGGCAGGTAGAAGAACCGCTTGCCCGGGAAGTCCAGGGCGTCGACGGCGTGCTCGAAGCGCTTGCGCAGCACGTAGAGCTTGCGCTCGAAGTGCGCCTGGTCGGTGATGCCACCACCGCGGCCGATGAAGACCTGCTTCATGTGCGGCTCCACCGACTGAGCACTCGCACCGAGCGTGCTGTCATCGGTGGGCAGATCCCGCCAGCCGAGCAGGCGCTGGCCCTCCTCGGCCACGATGGTCGCCATCAGGCCCTGGACCTTGTCGCGCTCCGCGAGGTCGCGCGGCAGGAAGACGAGGCCCGCGCCGTACTCGCCGGCGGGGGGCAGGGTGATGCCGAGCGCCGCGCATTCGCGGCGCAGGAAGCGGTCGGGGATCTGCAGGAGGATGCCGGCGCCGTCGCCGGTGTTCACCTCGCAGCCGCACGCGCCCCTGTGCAGCAGGTTGCAGAGCACCTGGAGGGCCTGCCGCACGATGGCGTGCGAGCGGACGCCCTTGATGCTGACCACGAAGCCGACGCCGCACGCGTCG
>DATKDY010000164.1:0-81701 GCA_035512515.1 Vicinamibacterales bacterium | reverse complement strand
TCCGAGACGACAATGGTCCCGGTTGGTGCAGAGAATTGCGTGACCTGCTGCGTATACCAGCCGACGCCGGCGAGCACGTACGGCGCCACGCGCGCGCGGACCGGATAGAGCAGCAGCGACGCCTGGATCGGGTACGACTTGATGCGCTCGGTGAGGTCGCCGGTGACATCCGACCGGTAGTCCATGGCCAGCTCAACCGCGGCTCGCCCGCCGCCCATGCGGAGCGCGGCGCCGGTGAACCGCTGCGTGCCGTCAGGTGAGTCGGCCGACCCGCGGACAAACGTCAGCCGCGGCCCGATGCCGATGCTGCCGCCATCCTGCGCGAAGGCCATGGCCGGAACGAAGAACAGCGCCGCCAACAACCCGATCGTCCGCATATGTGCCCCCGTAGATGCCGGTCTTCAAATCCCGCAATTCACTTGAATTGGCGTGAATTGCGAGTGGCTCTCGGCTCTCGGCGATCAGCCTTCAGCGCTGAAAGCCGACGGCTGACCGCTGAAAGCTGATGGGCGCGGCCCTCAACTCAAGTGCGCGCCGGTGTAGACCGGCCGATCACTGTCTTCAGACGGCCGATCCCGGTTTTCAGACCGGCCCAGCGCGATCTTCAGTCCGGCCGGATCCCCGAATCCCGTTTCAGAGTGACGTATCGGGCCGTAGCGTGAAGAACTGTAGGCGTACGCAGAAAGGGGCCGCCCGTTGAGGGCGACCCTCTTCCGCGCGAAGCGCGGCCTTCCGCAGAAGCGGCCCTTCGCCGAAGGCCAGCCCTCCGGGAAGCGGCGTTCTTACGCGAGCACCTTGATCACGACGCGGCGATTCTGCGACCGGCCGTCGCGCGTGTTGTTCGGCGCCGCCGGCTTGTCCTCGCCGTAGCTGATCACGTTCATCTTGTGCAGCGGCACCTGATGCTGCTCGTACAGGTAGCGCTTCACCGATTCGGCGCGCGTCATCCCCAGTTGCTCGTTGTACTTCTTGTCGCCAATGTTGTCCGTGTGGCCTTCGATTTCGATCCACACCGCCGACTTCTGGCCCTTGAGGTTGTCCACGAGCTGATCGATGGCGGTCTTGGCTTCTTCCGGAAGCTCGGCGGCGCCAAAGCCGAATTTGCCCTGGTCCTCGCTGAGCACCACTTCATAGAGCAGCTTGCGGCTCGCCGCTTCGATCGCTTCGGCGCGAACGCCGACTTCGGTGGCGGCTTCGTTGGCGGCCGCTGCGGCCCGCTGGGCTTCGGTCGCCGATTGCTGCGCGGCGCCAGCCTTCGTGTCGACTTCCGTGATGCGGCCTTCCGCCTGACGCACACGCTCCTGCGTCTGCTCGAGCGACGTGCCCATCGTGGTTACCTTGTCATTCACCTGACCCACTTCGGTCCGCACGAACCCCTTGGTGGCACACGCCGGAGCCACCGCGAGGGTGAGTGCAAACATGCTGACGACGAATACCGGTTTGCGCATTTGAGTCCTCCCTGTCACGACTTCGTTTACTAAAAAGCCCCGCGCGGCCCGCCTGCGATATAGCCGCTTCGCGCGCGCACAACGTGGTCCTTGTGTCGAGTCCGTACTTCGAGCGGCCGCCAACCCGACGCTGCGGCCGGCTCGAACGCGATGACGTACTGCATCCGCAGTTCGTCGAGCACCAGGCGTGAAACATTGCTGGTGTCGGACGGCGTGCTCACGTAGAACATCGCGCCGCCGGTCCATCGGGCGAGGTCCTGTACCGTGCCGTCCACAGCGTTGACCTCGGGTCGCGGCAACGCTCCCTCGCGGCCGATGTGATCGATCGGCAGCACCGTCGCCATGATGTAAACGGGAACGTCAATCGCGCTGGCGATGCCTGACACTTCGCCCGGCGTCAATCCGCTGGCCGTATCGATTCCGTCGGTGATCACCACGACGGCGCGTCGACCGCCCGTGCGCGTGGCGACACGCCGGGCCGCATCCGCAATCGCGTCGTGCAACGAAGTGGCCCCGAACGGATCGACCTCCCCCAGCGCGCCTTGTAAGGCACGCGTATCGACCGTAAACGGGGCCACCTCGTGCAACCGGCTGTCAAAAGTGAACAGCGCGGCTTCGTCGCGGCCTGGCTCTAACCACGAGAGCACGTGGTGGGCCGCAAACCTGGCGGCCATCATGCGGTCCGCCGTCCGCATGCTGCCGCTGATGTCGAAAAGAATTGCGATGCTGATGGGCGTCGGCTCGGCGCGAAAATCGGCAATCGGGCGACGCACGCCGTTGTCGAGCACCTCGAAATCGCCGACCTCGAGTCCCTGGACCAGCCGGCCCCTCCGGTCGCGCACCGTCGCAGTGACCGTCACGAGGTCGATACCGGATTTGAACGTCGGACGCCCTGGCTGTTCAGCCTGGCCCTGCGTAACGGTTATGGCTGGCGTTGCCGCCACCAAGGCGAGGAGGAGGAGGAAACCCCGACCCATGCGACCTGTCACAGCAAGGCGGGGGCCAACGATACAAATGGCCGATTATCAACCACTTAGGGTCATTTCCCAGGAATGCGTCTTCGGTAATTAACGGGGGAAAGTGTAATTTCTACACCTCATTACGTCACCCCCCGCCCTTTCGCGTCGCCTAGGAGCCTCGACGGCATCAAATGATGACCAAACGAGTCCAGTTTCTCCGTCAAGGCGACTGCCCCGCCGGCCGGTCCCCGCCGCGCGGACTTTGCGCGGTGGGGTGGTGGAGGCGGGGCAAGACGATATAGCGGCTAGCGAGCGGCGCACGCGCTCCCAAGAAACTACCCCGCTGTTGGGGTAGTTTCTGACCTGATGTGTCGCGATGGCAGCGCCTGCGGGCGCTCGCTAGCCGGTTGGCCTGCAAGCGATGGCGGATGTCCACCCCAGCCCGCCCGTCGCGATGTCCACGTCCGCGCAATGGGATGAAAGGAATCTGCCCAATCCATGGAATCTGTGTAATCTGTCGTCGATGTCTGTCGCCACTCCCGCCATCCGTACGGCTCGACGCGTTGACCGCTTCACCTACGCCATCCGCAACATCGTCGTCGAGGCCAGGAAGGTTGAGGCGGCCGGCACACGGGTGCGCTACTTGAACATCGGAGATCCGATTCAGTTTGGATTCGTCACGCCGCCCCATCTGATTGAGGCCGTGGCTCGGGCGATGCGCGACGGGCAGAACGGCTACACGGCCTCTGCGGGCATCGTCGAAGCGCGCGAAGTCGTCGCGGCTGATTTCGGCCTGCGCGGCGTCTCCGTGGATCCAGATCGCGTGCTGATCACGTCGGGCACTTCAGAAGGCCTCGAGCTCGCGCTGACGGCGATCGTCGACGAGGGCGACGCCGTGCTCGTGCCGTCGCCGACCTATCCGCTCTACACGGCCGTGCTCGCGAAGATCGGCGCTGAACCGCAGTATTACGGGACCGATCCCACCGATCACTGGCAACCGGATCTCGCTGATCTGCGCAGCAGGATCACCTCCCGGACCCGCGTGCTCGTCGTCATCGATCCGAACAACCCGACCGGCGCCATTTATCCCGACAAGATGCGGCGGGAGCTCATCGCGATTGCCGAAGAACACGGTCTGGTGATTCTCGCGGACGAGGTCTACGGAGACCTGTCGTACGACGGGCCGGTCGCGCCCATGGCGTCGCTCGATCCCGACGCAGCGATCATCTCGTACTCCAGTCTGTCGAAGGCGTATCTGGCGCCCGGTTGGCGTGCCGGATGGATGGCCGTGGGCCGGACGCCGCGCCTCGATGCGGCGCTCGCGGCCATCAAGAAGCTGGCCGATGGACGACTTTGCAGTCCTGGCCCCATGCAATACGGCGTCATTGCCGCACTCACCGGCGACCGGTCGCATCAGGTGACCTTCCGGCAGCAGTTGAAGCAGCGTGCGGAGCTGACGACGACGCGGCTCAACGCCATTGAAGGGATCTCGTGCGTCGCGCCACGGGGCGCCTTCTATGCGATGCCCAAGGTGACGCTGCCGCCCGGACGTAATGACGCCGACTACATTCTGGCGCTGCTGCGCGCGACCGGCATTCTGTGTGTGTATGGATCCGGCTTTGGAACGAGGGCCGAGGACGGGTTCTTTCGCGTCGTGTTCCTCGCGCCGCCAGACGAACTGAACAGCGTCTACGACAACATCGCGTCGTTTACCCGTGAATACCTCCGCTGAGGACTCTTCGCCGCCTGTCCACGACGGCCGCGATCCGCGCGACCCGCGCCGGCTGATCGTGTTCGGCGTGGTCGTGCTGGTCGCCGCCGTCACGCTGACGTGGCTGCTGTTCCTGATAGGCAGCACCCTCATCACCATTTACATCAGCGCATTGTTTGCGATGGGCATCTCGCCCCTCGTGCAGATCCTCGAGCGCCCGCGCGTCTCGAGGTTGAGCAGCCGGCTGCCGCGGTGGCTGGCGATCCTGCTGATCTATGTCGCGATCATCGGCGCGATCATCGCCATCGGCGCTGCGGTAATCCCCCCGCTGGTACAGCAGTTCGAAGAGCTGTGGCGGGCGATGCCGGAAAAGATTGAACAGGGACAGGCCTTTCTGATCCGCATCGGAATCCTGAGCGATCGCCTCACGCTCAACGAAGCGATGCAACAGGCTCCGGCCGCAGGGGCAGGCAACGCGGCGGCAACCATCCTCGGCTATGTGCGAAATGTCGTCGGCGGCCTCTTCGGGGCCATCACGATCCTGCTGCTCACGTTCTACATGCTCGTCGAGGCACGTCAGCTCCTGTCGTTTTTCGTCCGGCTGTTTCCCCCCTATCAGCGCCGTCGCGTGGCGATGGTGAGCAGCGACGTCACGCAGAAGGTCAGCGCGTGGATGAGCGGGCAGCTCCTCCTGTCGCTCATCATCGGCCTGACCTCGGCCCTCGGTCTGTGGGCGATGGGTGTGCCGTATTTCTATGTGCTGGCGCTCATCTCGGCGGTCGGCGAGATGATCCCGATGGTCGGGCCGATTCTGGCGGCGATTCCTGCCATCCTTGTCGCTGCGACGGTGTCGCCCGGGCTCGCGATTGGTGTCGCCATCTTCTTCATCGTGCAGCAGCAACTGGAAAACACGATCCTCGTGCCGAAGCTGATGGGACGGCAGGTCGGATTGAGCGCCGTGACCGTGATCGTCGCCCTTGCCATCGGCAGTCAGCTCCTCGGCATCGTCGGCGCCATCCTTTCCGTGCCGACCGCAGCCATTCTGCAGGTGTTGTTCGAGGAGCTCGTCGCCCGCGACGAATAACGACGGTTCGCGTCGTGTGGAACCCAGCGAAGGTGGCGAACTCGTCGCCGCCGGGGAGAACCTTCGTGAAGAACGTCCTTGTGGGATACGTCGCGGTGGCCCTGGTGATGACGTGGCCGCTGGCGCTCGGCATCCACCGTGACGTCCCGGGCGATCTCGGCGATTCGCTCCTCAACTTGTGGATTCTGGGTTGGGGCGCCGAAAACGTGCCGCGCCTGTTGACCGGGCAGATCAGCCTCGCCGACTACTGGAACGCGAACATCTTCCACCCGGAGCCGCTTGCGCTTTCGCTGTCGGAGCACCTCTTTGGACAGGTGCTTCAGATCCTTCCGATCTACTGGCTCAGTGGCAATCTCATCTTCGCCTACAACCTGCTCTTCATCACATCGTTTGCGCTGTCAGGCTTCGGAATGTACCTGCTCGTTCGCGATCTGCTCACTCCTGATGAACCCGCCTTCAGCCCCGCCGCTTTCATCGCCGGGCTCGTTTTCGCCTTCCTCCCGTTTCGCATCGCGCAGGTCGCCCACATCCAGTCGCTCAGCTCGCAGTGGATGCCCTTCGCGCTGTATGGCTTTCGGCGCTACACGCGCAGCGGCCGATGGCAGCCTCTGGCCGGGGGTTCGACCGCCCTGCTGATGCAGAACTGGTCGTGCGGCTACTACCTGATGTTCTTTGCGCCGTTCGTTCCACTCTTCGTCGTTCATCAGATGTGGACCGGAGGCCGACTGCGCGACTGGCGCATGTGGATGGCCTTCGCCCTCGCAGCGGCCGTTGTCGCGGCGGGCACCTGGCCGTTTTTGACGTTGTATCTCGACGCGCAACGCGTCCACGGATTCGAGCGATCAGTTGGCGAGGTGATTCGCTATTCGGCCGATGTCTACAGCTACTTCACGGCACCGGCGGCATTGCGAATCTGGGGCGGCGTGATGCAGGCCTACCCCAAGCCAGAGGGCGAGCTGTTCTTTGGTGTCGTGCCGTGGGTGTTGGCGGCGATTGCCATCGTGGTGCTCTGCCGGACAGGGGAACCCGCTGTCAGGGGACGCGCGATGTCCGCGACTCCCCTGAAGGTGGTCACTTGGATGCTGGCCCTCCTCATCACGATCCAGACCATCGGCTTCATCGCCATCCTCCTCACCGGCGGATTCATCACCTCATTGGCCGGAATTCCCATCCGTGCAACCAATCCGACGCGCGTTCTGACAGGGATCGCCATCGCGTCGGCGTTGCTGTTCCTCATTTCGCTGCCTGCTCGACAACGAGCGCGAACGGCGTTTCGCTCGCCGGCGGGACTGGGGATCGTGCTCACGCTGCTGGCGATGTGGCTGTCGCTCGGCCCCATGCCGCAATCGCGCGGGCAGGCGCTGCCCGGACTTGGTCTCTACAGCGTCCTCTACGAAAACGTACCGGGGTTTGCAGGCCTTCGGGTGCCGGCGCGCTACGCGATGGTTGCCGGCGTCTTCCTTTCCATCGTCGCTGGCGTCGGCGCGGCCTCGTCGATCAGGCAAACTCGTGCCGGCGCGGTGGTGGCGGCGGCGGTTGCCGCCGCGTTTGTGATTGAAGTGGCCTTCGTGCCGATGCCACTGAATCTTGCGTGGGGAGATGGCGCCATTGCCCCACCGCCGCGGATCGAACCCGCCGCGGATGCCCCGCCCGTGTACCACCAACTGGCCAGCATGCCCGCCACCACCGTCGTGGCCGAACTGCCGTTCGGGGATCCCGCGTGGGAATTACGCTACGTCTATTACTCCACCGTGCATTGGAAGCGGCTGGTCAACGGCTACAGCGGCGCGTTTCCCCACGGCTACAAGGTGCGCATCGCCTTGCTGCAGCGCATCGCGGAGAACCCTGAGGAGGCGTGGCGCGCTTTACGCGAAGCCGGCACAACGCATGTGGTCGTGCACGAAGCGGCGGTGCCCCCAGGCGACGCAGCCGTCGTGGCGCAGTGGCTGGCCGACCATTTCGCTGTCGAAATCGCGCGCTTTGGAAGCGACGTGTTGTACGACGTCAGCGGCGTCTGGCCGCCGCCGTGAGCGATATACTGCGGCCGATGCGCCAGAATCCCCTGCAGTTCCTGTCAGACGAGCTCGAAGCACTGAAGCAGCAAGGCCTGTATCGTCAGTTGCGCGTGCTCGAATCCGAGCAGGGCGCACACGCCACCTTCGATCACACATCGGTCGTCAATCTGTCGTCCAACAATTACCTGGGCCTTACCACGCATCCGAAGTTGCGTGACGCCGCGCTCGACGCCGTCCGCAAGTACGGCGCGGGCTCAGGATCCGTGCGCACGATCGCCGGAACGATGGAACTGCACATGGAGCTCGAACGGCGGCTCGCGACATTCAAGCAGGTCGAGGCCGTCGTGGTCTTCCAGAGTGGCTTCACGGCGAATGCCGGAACGGTCTCGGCCATCCTCTCCAAGGAGGACGTCGTCATCTCGGATGAGCTCAATCACGCCAGCATCATCGACGGGTGCCGCCTGAGTCGCGCGGCCATCAAGGTCTTTCCACACAAAGACGCCGACGCGGCTCGCAAGGTCCTGAAAGAGCTGCCTGCACGCCAGCGCAAGCTGCTCATCACCGACGGCGTGTTTTCGATGGACGGCGACCTCGGGCCGCTGCCGGCGCTCTGCGACGCGGCCGAAGAGTTCGGCGCGATCATGATGGTCGACGATGCGCACGCCAGCGGCGTGTTCGGGCGACAAGGCCGGGGTACGATCGATCACTTCGATTGTCACGGTCGTGTCGACATTCAGGTTGGCACATTGTCGAAGGCCGTCGGCGTCCTGGGCGGCTACGTTGCAGGCACCAGGGACTTCATCGAGTTCCTGTACCACCGGGCGCGCCCCTTTCTGTTTTCGACCTCGCACCCGCCGGCCGTCGCGGCCGCCTGCATCGCCGCGCTGGACGTGCTCGAGCACGAGCCGCAGTGGATGCAGCAACTCTGGGACAACACGGCGTTCTTCAAAGCCGGGCTCCGGCGTCTCGGCTTCAACACCGGGCCTAGCGAGAGCCCGATCACCCCGGTGATCGTGGGCGAGGCGCCCATGGCCGCCCAGATGTCGGACCGCCTGTTTCAGGCCGGCGTGTTCGCGCAGAGCATCGGCTTTCCGACGGTGCCGCGAGGGCAGGCGCGGCTGCGCACGATTGTCACCGCCACGCATACCCGCGCAGACCTCGATTACGCGCTGGAGATGTTCGGAAAAGTCGGTAAGGAACTCGGCGTGATCAGCTGACGTATCGATCGCATTGGGGATGCCGCCCTCTACTCGCCCCTTCCTCGAGACTTATACCAAGGACTTCACGAAAGAAGACCTGGGCAAGCTGTTCACGTACGAAACGCCCGAGGCTTACCGGTTTTTTGCGCGCGGCATCAACACCGCAGAGCTCGAGGGGCTGCCCTGGTACAAACGCGCGCTGAGGTATCTGCAAGGGTTCTTCATGGCCTTTACGATGCGGCTGTCGCCGGCGCGTCGCATCATCTACGGCCTTTCGCTCGCGGCGTGCGTGATCGGTCTGCTCCAGCTCTTCGATGGACTTGGGATTCTGTCGATGCGCATGCCATTCCCGCTGCACTTCATTCGGGTCGGGATCCCCGGACCCATCTTCGCGAACGGAACTGTGTGGCTGCTGGTCGGGTTTCTGCTGATGAACCTGCTCGTCCTGCTCGAGGTGGCCGATCGCTTGTCGCTCAAGCGGGACCTCGAGGTCGCCCGTGAGATTCAACAGGCCATGCTGCCCGACGGCATGTGGTCAGGCGAGGGCGTCGAGGCGTTCGGGCTGACCAAGCCGGCCAACACCGTGGGCGGCGACTTCTACGACATCCTCCCCCAGCCCGACGGCACGGTCATCGTTGCCCTGGGCGATGTGGCCGGCAAAGCAAGCCCAGCGGCGTTGCTCATGGCGCTGCTGCTGGCCATGATGCGCACACTGGTGGACGAGGGTCTGGGCATCGCGGATCTGGTACGTCGGCTGAACCTCCAGATCTCGAAACATGCCCCGCCGTCGCGATTCATCACGCTGTTCGTCGCCGCGTACGACACTCGTACCGGAAATCTGCAGTTCGTCAACGCTGGGCAGACGCCGCCGCTGTTGCGCCGGCAAAATGGCGCCATCGAGCGTCTCTCGACTGGCGGCATCGCCCTGGGCATGTTCGACGGCTCCACTTACGAGGCCGGCCACGCGAGGCTGGAGCCAGGAGACGCTCTGGTCATGTACAGTGATGGCATTACCGAGGCGGAAGATCCGGCGGGGATTGCCTTCGACGAGGCGGGACTCGAGCGCACGCTCGCACTGTATCCGGGCACATTTCCCGAGGCGACCGCCGCCAGCGTGGGACAGGCGATTTTTGACGCAGTCGAGCGCCATCGCCGCGATTCTCGCCTCGGCGACGACTTGTCGGTCCTCGTGTTGAGCCGGCTCCGCTCCTCGACTCCGCTCGCGACATCCTGAGAAAATAGAAAAAGCAGCCGGCCTGGGCCGCGTAGAAGTACCTGTGCTGAGCGAGCGTCGAAGGACCTGTCCTGAGCGAAGTCGAAGGACGAATTCGATAGCCCGAACCGCCGCTTCTGGCGTCTAATCGATCATGGGTTCCCTCACGGGGTTCCCGCACCCCCTCGACGCTGCCGGGGTGTCATGCGCACTCGAAGGACTGAAGGAACCCCCTATTGAGGAACCCTGTCATCCCGGCGATCGTGCTCTTTACGCTGCTCGCGAGGCCGGCTGCCGCCGGTCAGGCGGCGCCGGCTCAGAGCGAAGAAGATCTGTCGATTCAGGGGTTCGTCCAGGCTCTCGAAACCACACTCTCGACGACGGAACGCGAACGCTGGATCGCGCTGCTCTCGCCGAACAACGATCGGCAGGCCGCCAGCGCGTTCTTCGATTCCTTTGTACCCCAAGGGGTAACGCGGGCAGTCGTCCACGAGCGTGATCGCGTTCCGCTCCAGGGCGCCTTACCGGGCGAGGGATATCAACTCCTCGTCGATACGTTCATCGAAACGGATGCGCGCGGGCGCATCTACACGTGGAGTCTCGACGTTCGCAGGCCGCGCGAGTCGGAGGACCGCCAGCCCTGGCGGATCGTCTCTCAGGAAAAGCTGTCGGCCATCGAGGGCCTTCATCGCCTGGGCCTCAACACCGACAAGCAGTATGCCGCCAGCGACCTGGTTCTCAGGTCCGTCGACCTCGAGTTGCAGCTCCGCTCGGGCGACGTGTTCGTCACGGAAACGTCAGAGGGTGTCACCGGCGTCGTGATGCTCGGCGACGGCATGATGTCGTTCACGCCGGCACCGGCCGAAGAACGCGGACAGGTCCGGATCTTCGCCGGCTCGGACTCGATCGAGACACCGTTCACTGCGGTGTTCGTGCGATTCAACCCCTTCGAGTTCGACTTGCAGATGAAGCCGCAACTCGGCGCGCCGGTCCCCGTCGACGCGCGCGCGCTCCGGCGCGCCCAGGACGTCTTCGACGAGGAGGTGAGCAAGTCGTTCAGCCTGGACTTGCGCGATCTGAGCCGGGACAACTGGTCACTGCTGCCGCAGACCGGCGATTTTCTTGCCGAAATCCGCACTCGGCGCTTCAACACGCTGACCTTTGCCCGATCGCTGAGCGAGGCCGAAGACGTCATGCTGTTTCATCGCGCACGACAGCGAAACATCGCATCGTACGCCTCCGAGATGAAGTTGAGCAGCCGCGGCCGTTTCTTCGACGAGGACGACCTCGTCGAGTACGACGTGCTCGACTACGACCTCAATGTGAGTTTCTCTCCCGAGCGGCGCTGGCTCGAAGGCCAGGCGCGCCTTCAGTTGCGCATCAAGGTCTACGCGCTGGCCGCGCTCACGATACGCCTGGCCGACGAACTGAACGTGTCGTCCATCACCGCGGACAAGCTGGGCCGGCTCATGTTTCTCCGCGTCCGCAACCAGAACAACGTCGTCATCAACCTGCCGGCGCCACTGCCGCGCGACACCGTGCTGACGCTGACCATCGGTTACGCCGGCTCCGTCCGGCCGCAGTCCATCGACGAGGAATCGACGAGGGTCGGCCCCCAAGGGCGCCCGGGCCAGCGATCTGACGATCTGCCGTTCATCCCGCCCGAACCAAACTGGTTGTTCAGCAACCGGAGTCACTGGTATCCGCAGAATCAAGTGAGCGACTACGCCAGTGCGACGGTGCGCTTCAACGTTCCGGCGGAATTCAAGGTGATCGCCAGTGGCATCGAGCCCGTCGATTCGCCGATGACGACCGTCGTCGACACGGCCGGCAACCCCGTTCGGGTGACATACCTCTTCGAAAGCCCACAACCGCTCCGCTACATCGGCGCCGTGATCAGCAAGTTCTCGCGGGTAGACCGGGCTGGCGTCGCCGTGGACGTGGACGGCGATCGCAACACCATCACGCTGGCCGTGGACGCCAACCGCCGGCAGCAGGATCGCGGGCGCGACATCGTGCTGACTGCCGCCGAAATTCTCCGGCTCTACGCGTCATACGTCGGGGAGGTCCCCTACGACAGCTTTACCATCGCGATGGTGGAGGACGGGCGTCCCGGCGGGCACAGCCCGGCGTACTTCGCCATGCTGAACAATCCACCGCCGCTGATGCCGTGGCTGCGGCGACAAGACCCGGCCGCGTTCAACAACTATCCCGAGTTCTATCTCGCGCACGAGATCGCCCATCAGTGGTGGGGACAGGCGGTCGGCTGGAAGAACTACCACGAGCAGTGGCTGAGCGAAGGACTCGCGCAGTACTTTGCTGTGCTGTACGCAAAGGAGCGGCACGGCGACCAGGTGTTCCGCGACGTCATCCGTCATCTGAGGCGCTGGGCGATGTCCCAGTCCGATCAGGGGGCTGTCTATCTCGGTTACCGTCTCGGACACATCAAAGGTGACAGCCGGGTGTTTCGCGCCATCGTGTACAACAAGGGCGCCTCGGTCCTGCACATGCTGCGGCGATTGATTGGGGACGACGCGTTCTTTCGAGGGTTGCGGCGCTACTACACGGAGAACAGGTTCAAGAAGGCCGGGACCGAAGACCTGCAACGGGCGATGGAAGCCGAGGCGGATCGATCATTGACGCGATTCTTCGAGCAGTGGATCTATGCGTCCGGGCTGCCGCGCATCCGCTACTCCACTGCCACCGAGGGGCAGGAGCTCGTCGTCCGGTTCGAGCAGGTCGGAGAGGTGTACGATGTGCCCGTGACGGTCACCCTGAACTATAACGATCGGTCAGTCGACGAGATCGTGCCGCTCGATGAAGCGACGGTGGAAAAGCGTTTCCCGCTGGCCGGCTCGCTGCGCAACGTCGCGATCAACGATGACCACGCCGCGCTCGGCCACTTCGATCGCCGCTAGCACCAACGAGGCGTTAGCGAAGGTATATCCCGGTTACCCGCATCGCCCCGCCCGCTTCGACCCGTTCACAGACCACGAAAAACTGCGTGCCATCGACCGTGTAGGCACGCGTCTGTCGTTCACCAAACAGGCCGGCGCCACGGACCACCGGTCCAGTGACCAGCTTTTCGGGGACCACCCGCATCAACTGGGTGTGCAGATCGCCGTAACGGATCTCGCGTCCGTCGAGGAGGTACATGACGGGCACGATGGTAGCCCCTCCGGGGATGCCAGGGGGGACCGGGGCTGGCTCCTCCACGAGCGCGGCTTCGACACGCGGGCCCATCAAATGCTGCACCGGGACAGACAGCAGCCAGATGAGCGCGCCGACGCCGACGGCAGCGGCGAGCCACTCGAAGAACGAGCCCAGGCGAAAGCGGCGGTCCTCCACGCTGGTCAGTCTAGCGCTGGCACTGCCTGACGTAAACGTCATCCGTAGGACCGGGCCAGGATTGCGGCGCCCTGGCGTGAGGCCAGCGCCAGTGGCTGCTGAGGCGAAGCCGAGGGTCCTTGATATGATCAGGTGTTTATGGAAACCGTCACGCTTACCATCGACGGTCGCCTGGTCACGGTGCCCAAAGGCACGACCGTGCTGCAGGCGGCCATCGAGGCCGGCACCCAGGTGCCGTTTTACTGCTACCACCCCGGCCTCGGGATCGACGCGTCGTGCCGCGTGTGCATCGTCAAGATCGAAAAGATGCCGAAGCTGCAGACGTCGTGCTCGACGCCGGTCGGCGACGGGATGGTCGTCCACACGAAGGATGCGGAGTCGGTGGAAGCCCGTGCCAGCGTGTTCGAGTTCCTCCTCATCAACCACCCGCTCGACTGTCCCGAGTGCGACAAGGGTGGCGAGTGCCCGCTGCAGGACTTTTCGTATCGCTTCGGTAACGCCGAGAGCCGGATGGACTTCCCGCGCCGCGTGTTCGACGGCGAAGGGGTCCGGGCCGATGTGGACTTTGGCCCGACGCTCATGCTCAACCGAAACCGCTGCATCCTGTGCACGAGGTGCGTGCGCTTCATGCGCGAGGTTGACGGCGACGCGCAGATCGGCATTACCGATCGCGGCAACGGCAGCGAGATCGCCACCTTCGACGAGCAGGGTGTGCATTCCCTTCTGTCGGGCAATCTGATGGATGTCTGCCCGGTCGGCGCCATCACTACTCGTCAGTATCGCTTCCGCTCGCGCCCATGGGACAACCCGCACGCCGTCGACACCATCTGCACGCTCTGTTCGAAGGGCTGCAACACCACCGCGTGGATCAAGGCCAAGCCCGAGTGGGCGAAAGGCTCACAGTTGATTCGGGTGACCCCGCGCTACAACCCCGAGATCAACGATTTCTGGATGTGCGACATCGGCCGGTTCCAGTACACGTGGGTCGAGGACGAGAAACGGCTGCGCAAGCCCACCATCACAGCGACCGATGGCGTGCAGCAGATCGCCACCTGGAAAGACGCGATCACGCGAGTACGCGACGTCGTCGACTCAGCCGGCCGACGCGATCCCGGTTCGGTTCGTTTCCTGACATCCGCTCACGCCTCACACGAGGAGCTCTTCCTGCTCAAGCAACTGGCCGAAGGCATGAAGGGCGACAGCGGAGCGGCAGACGTCCACGTGACGTGGCGTCGATCTGACAAGCGCCAGCCTGCGGACACAAAGTTCCACGTTCCCGCCACGGATGCCCCGAATGTCAACGGCGCGCGCGATCTTGGATTCGCAACGGAGGGCGGGAATGACGGCGAGGCCGACCTTTCGGCACTCCGCACACCGCTCGATCAGGGCCGCGTGGAAGTCCTCTATGTGATGGATCCAGGGCCGGCCGGCTCGCTGGGCGACATCGACTGGGTCGTCGAGGCCAGGAAGGCTGGCAGGCTTGCCGTGTTGATTTATCAAGGCGTCGAGGTGACCGAGCTTGCCAGGATCGCGGATGTCGTGTTGCCGGGCGCCGCGTGGGTGGAAAAGGACGCGACCTACACCAACGATCAGGGCATCCTGCAAGCGGCGTCCAAAGTGCTGAACCCTCCGGGTGAAGCCGTGGAGGACTGGCAGATCCTGACGAGTGTGGCGGCGTCGCTCGGCCTGCCGTTCTCTTACAAGAGCTCCCAGGACGTCCGAGTGGCGCTCAGTGACGCGATGGCCGGGACAGCGGGATATGAGGGAATCGACACCAAGGGCTTCAGCCGGCCGATGAAGCTGCAGCATTGGCTGCAGGCAAGCAATCCCATGGAGCGATGGAAGTGGAACGTCATGTTCCAGGACCTGCCCCCGGTCAAGGGACACAACGTTCAGATGGAATCGGCGCCGCAACCGGCGGTGATTTCGCTCCAGCTTGTAACCGACGAGGTATCGCGGACGTCAGACTGAGTAACAGGCGTCATGAAATATCTTCTGGCTTTTTTTGCGGTGCTCACCACAGCCGCGCCGGCAATCGCGCAACCGCCGCGCGCGACGGTGACGCCGTTTGTCGAGTCGGAGGCGGCCCCCGGCGGCACGACGCGATTGGCGCTCTCCGTTGCGCTGCCGGAAACGCTGCACGTTCAATCCGACCGCCCCCGCGATCCGTCGCTCATCCCCACTGTGCTTACGGTGGAAGCGCCCGCGGGCGTGCGTGTCACCGATCTGATCTACCCCGAGCCTTCGGACTTCACGCTCCAGGGTGAAACCGAACCGCTGGCCGTCTTCGATAACCTGTTCGTGGTCGGCGCCGAGGTGCAGCTCGATCCCGGGGTAGTGGTGGGCGACCTCACGATTCCTGGACAGCTCCGGTACCAGGCATGCGATGACAAGGTGTGCTTCCAGCCACGCACCGAACGATTCGAGTGGCAACTGCGCGTGGTGCCGGCAGGTACCTCGGTAACGGCATCGAGCAGTGCGATCTTCGAGCAGCTTGGCGCCGGCCGCAGAACAGGACCGCCAACTGAACCGCTACCGTTCCCGGGTGCACCGGGTGCACCAGGTGCGCCCGGTGCGCCGCTCGATGAGAAGGCCGCCGTCGCAAAGCTCGCCAGCTTCAGCCTGCTGGGCACCACCGGCGGCTATCTCGGCAGCAGCGATTTTCTGCAGTTCATCGACGATGCCGAGCAAGGCGTCGCGTCGCGCGGTCTGTTCGACGGGCGGGGACCGATCGCCATCCTGCTGATCATCCTGCTCGGGGGCCTCGCGCTCAACCTGACCCCGTGCGTCCTGCCGATGATCCCGATCAACCTCGCCATCATCGGCGCTGGCGCGCATGCCGGCTCGCGTCGCCGAGGGTTTCTTCTCGGGTCCACTTACGGCGCGGCGATGGCGGCGGTCTACGGCGGGCTCGGGCTGATCGTGATTCTCACCGCCGGCACGTTCGGCACCATCAACTCGTCGCCGTGGTTCAACCTTGGCATCGCTGTGCTGTTCGTCGCACTCGGCCTGGCGATGTTCGACGTCATCGACATCGACTTCTCGCGCTACTCGAGCCTGTTGCAGAACCCCAGGCAGCGCGGCACGTTCGGGCTCGCGTTCGTCATGGGCGGTGTCGCCGCACTGCTGGCAGGCGCCTGCGTGGCCCCCGTGGTCATTCAGGTCGTGCTGTTTTCGAGCAGCCTCTATGCCGGCGGCACGACGCTCGCCCTGGCCCTGCCCTTCGTGCTCGGCATCGGCATGGCGATCCCCTGGCCGATCGCCGGCGCCGGTCTGTCCGCCCTGCCCAAACCAGGCCCATGGATGGTTCGCGTCAAGCAGGCCTTCGGCGTAGTGATCCTCGCAACCGCCGCCTACTACGCTTACGTTTCGTACACCATCTTCGACAACTTGCGGGTCGATGCCTCCGCGGTGAGCGGCAGCGTTCAGGAAATGCTCGAGAAAGGGTGGACCAGCTCGCTGGCCGCCGGCCTCGATCAAGCCGAGCGCGAGGGCAAGCCGGTGCTCATCGACTTCTGGGCCACCTGGTGCAAGAACTGCCTGACGATGGACAAGACGACGCTGCAGGATGCTTCGGTGACGGCGGCCCTGGAGGATTACGTCAAGATCAAATTCCAAGCCGAAGACATGGACGCGGAACCCACCCGGTCGGTGCTCAGACATTTCAATGCCGTGGGTCTGCCGACATACGTGATCTTGAAACCGGCAGAGCAATAACCCAGATCTTCAGGCCAGTTGGCGCCGTTCCAGCATCAGATACCGATATCCGACCTTGTCCTCGCTCTCAACTTCCCGCCAGCCGCCGAGATCGAACTCCGGCATCCACGTATCTCCTGCGGGCTCGGCGTCAATCATGCTGAGGTGCATGCGGTCCGCGATTGGCAGGGCTTCGCGAAACAGCTCCGCTCCTCCAATCACGAAGATCTCGTGGTCCCTCGCCGCGGCGTTGATGGCATCCTGCAGCGAGTGCGCGATGATGGCGCCCGGCACCGTGTAGTCTCGCTGCCGTGTCACGATCACGGTCGTGCGCCCTGGCAACAGCCGTCCGATCGATTCGTACGTCTTGCGCCCCATGACGATGTGGTGCCCCATCGTGAGGCGCTTGAACATCCTCAGATCATCCGGAAGGTGCCAGGGGATCTGATTGTTCGCGCCGATGACGCGATTCTTCGCCATGGCAACGATGATCGTTATTCGAGGGCTGCCGCGTGTTCCCTGATGCACCTGATCCCTGCTCTAGACCGCAACAGGCGCTTTGATGGCTGGATGCGGATCGTAGCCCTCGAGCGCGAAGTCCTCGAACGTGAACGCGAACAGATCGCGGACATCAGGATTGAGCCGCATCCGCGGCAACGCCCGGGGCGTCCGCGTCAGTTGCTCTCGCGCCTGGTCGAGGTGGTTCGCATACAGATGGGTATCCCCGAACGTGTGGACGAACTCACCGGGCTCGAGCTCGCACACTTGCGCCACCATCATCGTGAGGAGAGCGTAGGACGCGATGTTGAACGGGACACCGAGGAAGATGTCAGCGCTGCGCTGGTACATCTGACAGGAGAGCTTGCCGTCAGCCACGTAGAACTGAAAGAACGCATGGCAGGGCATGAGCGCCATGCGATCGAGATCAGCGACGTTCCATGCCGAGACGATCATCCGTCGCGAATCGGGAGTCGTGCGGAGCTGTGAGAGCACGTTGGCCATCTGGTCAATGTGACGTCCGTCAGGCGCGGGCCAGGATCGCCATTGGTATCCGTAGACCGGGCCGAGATCACCCCGCGCGTCGGCCCACTCGTCCCAGATGCTGACGCCGTTCTCGTTCAGGTATCGGGTGTTCGTCTCGCCTTTCAGGAACCACAGCAGCTCGTGCACGATCGATTTGAGATGCAGCTTCTTCGTCGTCACCAGCGGAAACCCCGCGGAGAGATCGAACCGCAGCTGCGCGCCGAACACGCTCAACGTGCCGGTGCCGGTGCGGTCGCTCTTGCGAGCGCCGTGTTCCAGCACGTGCCGCATCAGATCAAGGTAGCTCCGCATTCAGCGGAATTATCCACCGAAGTGGCCGATCCACAGAAGACACAGAATTCACAGAAGGACAGCCGGCAAATTGGCAGAAAGGTGTGTGGTTTCGAGATTCGATGGTTTATCTGGATCGTTTGATCGTGTGATGGGTTATTCTGGGAACCGATGTCGAACCGCTGGCTTCGGTTCGGAATTGCACTTCTGGCGTTCGGTGCGGCCGCGGCCGCTGGATACCGCATCTTCGAACAGGAGCAGCGTCTCAACGAGCACGTTCTCGCCACGCGGTCGATCGATGGCGCCGCCGAAACGGCGCTCATCACCGTGTCGGAACTCAAAGCCGCGCTGCACGCTTACGTCGCTGACGGCCAGGGCGACGCCTTCTGGACGGCTCGCGCTGAAACGCTCGTCGATCGGTTGCGCGCATCGATTCTGGATGTCGACGCTCCAGCTTCGGCGGCCGGGGCTGCCTTGACAGAAACCCTGGATCTCGTGGATCGGCTTGCCGCCTCCGAACAGCGGGCACGGCAACACGTCAGGCTGGGCCAGAAGCTGCTCGCCGGCGAGGTCATCTTCGTCGAAGCCCGCGACCTGCTCGACACCATTCGGCTTCAGATCGCCCGCGCCCGGTCGGAAGTTGCCCAGTCGGCGCAAGCCGCCCATGCCAGTGTCCGGCGCGAACAAACGATGCTGGCACTCGGCGCCGGCGGCATTCTGGCTTTTGCCACGCTGCTCCTGGTCATCCCGGGCCACCCCATTTCACCAGCGGTCACGCTGCTGGACACGACGAGCGTCGAGCCCGACCATGGCGGCGGCTCGACCGCGCGTCCGTTGTCTTCGCACGCCGCACTCGCCGGATCGGCATCGCCGCCGGGCAGTGCTGCGGCGGACCGGCCGGCGGCGCCCAGCTTGCGCGAAGCGGCGGCCATCTGCACCGAGCTGGGCCGCGTCTCGCAGAGCATCGAGATCTCGGCCCTCCTCGGTCGCGCGTCTCACGTGTTGAACGCCTCCGGCATGATTGTCTGGATGGCGGCACCGGACCTCCGTGAGCTCTACGTGGCCGCGTCCGCCGGCTACGACGACCGCCTGCTCGCCCGCATTGGGTCGATACCCCGCGATGCCGCCAACGTCACCGCCGGCGCATTCCGCGATGCCGCTACGCGGAAGAGTCCTGGACTTGGGGCGTCTGCGGCGGCCCTTGCCGTGCCCCTGATGACGCCACTCGGCCCCGTCGGCGTCCTCTCCGCAGAGATCCGCGACGTCACGGATATCGACGACACGCGCATGGCGATTGCGACCATCTTCGCCGCTCAACTCGCCACGCTGCTTGGCTCCATGGCCACGGCTCCCGCCGCTTCTTCGGGGTCGCCGCACGAAGACGCCGCGCAAGCGGCCAAGGCCTGACGTTTACGCGGGCCGGCGAAAGACGCGGGGCCGCGCCTCGATCGTCGCCTTCAAGGTCGCCTCCTCTTTGTCTCGAAGAATGCCGACGGTCACGTCGCCTTCCTTGTTGCGCAGTTCGTCGATCACATCTTCCGTCCGCCGCACGCGCTCGCCGTCGATGGTCGTGATGACGTCGCCCGCCTTCAGGCCCGCCTTGTCCGCAGGCGAGTCCTTGGTCACGCTGGTGACGAGGACACCGCCCTCGGCTGCGCCAAAGTACTCCGCCAGTTGGGGCGTCAGCTCGTTCAACCGAACGCCAAGCCGGCCGCGCGGGCTCGTGATTCGGGGCAGCGCATCGAAATCGAAGTCGAATGGCCCATTGAAACGGAACTCGCGCAGCCGCGGTTCGAGCTCGCGCAATCGCGGCTCGAGCTCGCGAAGGCGCGGCTCCAGGCGTGCGATTTCGCGACCCAGGGCGTCGCCGTCGAAGCCGACCCAGAACCCCCGTGACTCCGGCGTCACGTTCACCGTCTGGCGGGTGCCCGCACGGAGCACGCCCAGAGCGACGCTGCGACCCTCAGCGGTCTCCTGGATGAGCCGAGCGAACTGCCGCGCACTTCGCACCCGCTCTCCGTCCACCTCGACGATGATGTCGCCCGCCTGCAGGCCGGCATTTGAGGCGGGACTATCCTGATCCACCTCGGCAACCCGTACGCCTTCGGCCACATCGTCCACCACGACTCCAATTTGGGCGCCCCGCCCGTCGAGCGTCATCACGCGGGGACGCACCTGGTTGTCCCCAGACCCTTGAGCGGCGGCGGTCGATACGGCAACACCCACTGCGCAGGCCAATCCGAGGCCCAGGATTGTCAATTTTGCTGTCTTCATAGTTGACCCTTTGAATTCGATTCCTGGTTACGTAAGACGTCGTACATGCCTCAGCGGTTGGCCGCTCACCCCGGAACCTTGGAACCTTGGAACCTTGGAACTTTGGAACTTTGGAACTTTGGAACCCTGGAACCTTACAATTTGCGGGTGGCGGAACTGAAAAAGGCGATTCTGGAGCGGGCGGAGAAGGAACGCGTGAAGTTCATGCGCCTCCAGTTCACCGACATCCTCGGCGTCATCAAGAATGTCGAGGTCCCGGACAGGCAGTTTGCCGAGGCCCTGGACGGCAGAATCATGTTCGACGGATCCTCAATCGAAGGCTTCGTGCGGATTGAAGAATCGGACATGTACCTGAAGCCGGACCTTGCCACGTTCGAGGTCTTCCCGTGGGCGGAGGGCTCGGGGGGATCGGGGGGCACGAGTGGGGCGCGTGTCGGCCGCATCATCTGTGACGTGGCTAACCCGGACGGGACACCCTTCGCGGGCTGTCCGCGCACGACACTCAAACGGGTCATCGCCATGGCAGCGGAACGCGGCTTCACGATGAAGGCCGGACCCGAAGCGGAATTCTTTCTTTTTCAGCGTCGCGACGGCAAGCCGACGACAGAAACCCACGACGCGGCGAGTTACTTCGACCTTGCTCCCGTCGACCTCGGCGAGGACGTGCGGCGCGAGATTGTGCTCGCGCTCGAGCAGATGGGGTTTCACGTCGAGGCGGCACATCACGAAGTGGCGCCCGGCCAGCACGAGATCGATTTCCGCTATGACGATGTGCTCGTGACGGCGGATAACGTGAGCACGTTTCGCTTCGTCGTGAAGAACGTGGCGCTGCGCAACGACCTGCACGCGACGTTCATGCCCAAACCCATTTTTGGGTTGAATGGATCGGGCATGCATACCCATCAGTCCCTCTTCCACGGCCAGGCCAACGCGTTTCATTCGGAAGACGGGCAGTGGCATCTGAGCGACACGTGCCTGCACTATATCGGCGGGCTGTTACGCCACGCCAAGGGCTTCTGCGCCGTCACGAACCCGCTGGTCAATTCGTACAAGAGGCTCGTGCCTGGCTACGAAGCCCCGACGGCGATCGCGTGGTCGGAGAAGAACCGCAGCCCTCTGGTGCGCGTGCCGGCCACGCGTGGGACGGCGACGCGCATCGAGCTTCGAATGCCGGATCCGTCGTGCAATCCTTATCTCGCGTTCGCAGTCATGCTGCGCGCCGGCCTGGACGGAATCGATCAACAGATGGATCCAGGCCCGCCCGTCAACAAGAACATTTACAAGATGAGCCACCGCGAGCGGCGGCACTTGCGCATCGACGATCTGCCCGCCAATCTCAGCGACGCGCTCGGCGAGCTCGAGAAGGACGACCTGGTGCGCGACACGCTCGGCGAGCACATCTTTCAGCACTTTCTCGAAGCCAAGCGGGAGGAATGGGAAGACTACATTCGCCACGTGTCGACGTGGGAAACGGAACGCTACCTGCGCGTGTACTGAGCTCGCTTCGCTCGCCTGTCGCGTCAAGTTCACAACCGTCAAGGCTGACAGTTCAAAACCCGGAGGGCGCTTCGCGGCACGTTCACACCCGCCACGACCGGCAGTTCAAAACCGTCATCCCTCAACATTGCCCACCTTTCGACTGAACTCGAGCGAATCCGCGCGCGACTAGGCGCGCAACGAAGTCGCGGCTGTTCTGCCCTCTCACCGTGCCGGTGAACGCGCAGTACTGCCGTTCGAGAAAGCAGCCGGAGTGAACCATCACGGTCACCAGGAACTCACGCTGGCGCTGCGTGAGGCCGAAATCCGTGAGGCTCGTCACACGGCGAGTGCTGACGCTGTCGAAGGTCGGACTGCGAGGGTATTCGTGCGTCACAGCAGTTCCTCCAAGATGCGCGGATGCGGCCCGGATCGACCGCCGCCGCGGGAGGCAACGACGTAGATGCGGAAGCCTGTCTTCGTGCGGCTGGCGGCGTGAGCGCCGCGGTAGTGCGGCGTGAACAGCTCGATGTCCTCGTGGCGTTCCCGCCCGTCCACTTCGTACTCGATGCGGTAGTCGGGGAAGTGCACTTGGTCATCGAAGTACGGGAGGTCGTGCTCGCGTGCCCAGTCGCGGGATCTCGTTCTCGTCGCGGCCCGGTCGGCCGTCGCTGTCTGGCCGGGTTGCGGTTGTGGTCCTGGAGGAATTCCTGGTACTCGCGTTTCAAGTCCTGTTCGAGGACGACGCGGCGGATCTCGAGGTCGCCATGCTGACCTCGGAGTCGGGCTTCCTCCTGTCGATACGTCGCATAGAGATTCGAATCGTGGTCGATCTCGCGGGGACGACTGACGCCGGCGTGGAACGCCTGGATCGCCTCGTCGCCGCGCTCAATGGTGTGCGACTCAAGCAGGTCCCGACCCTCTTTCGTGAGGACCAGACCGCGCTCGTCGTCGCCAAGATCGACAGTTCCGACAGAGGCCCTCGTCGCGGAGATGGCCAAGGGTATCGTGATCGGTGTCGAGGTCCTGTTCGGGGACGAGACGGAAGGTGCCGACGGCGGCCAGTGTGCGGCTGTCCTCATCGTTCAACTCGTACACGCGGTCACGATCAACGACCAGCTCGCGCTCGTCGGTCCGCGTGTTTGCCGCAACGTTGGACCAGCAGCCGACCAGTACTGCTTCCCGCAGTATATCGCGCGGGGCTGGATTCGATCTGCGATTTCTGTTCGCCTTGCTCTAGAATGCTCTGCACAGGGATGCGCAACTCCACGAGGGAGCATCGCGGGCTCCGCCAACCCGCCCGAACGGAAACAGTAGTTGCGCCAGTGACGCCAGCGGTTGCGGTCGGCTCGCGGGCCTGTTGGCTTGCAGCCCGCCAAGGTACGCGGTTTTTGCCACGGTCCCACGGGGAGACAAGTCGACTTGCTGCAATCTGCGAGAAACCACGGCGATCGGAGTTCCGGGGACCGAGGGCCGGAGCGCTGGCAGGAGGTTCGCACGCACCTCGGCGGTATGCGTCAGCGCTCCCTTCCTTTGGACACCGGCGAGGCGAACCAGACCGACATGCGCACATCAGCCTTGTTTGAGATCGTTCCTCACGAGAGGAAGGTCGAACGCGAGACTCGGCGCAGTATCGCTTCGGGTCGCACGCCTCGCCACCGGTTAGAGATCGGCGATGCCTTCGACCTGTTCCAGACTCTCGGGAAAGCCAGCGTCGATCTCGTCATCACAAGTCCTCCGTTCGCGCTGGCCAAGACGGCCACAGCGCAACGTTTCCGAACGACCTGATTCGACCGCGTATCGAGAGTTCATGTCCGCCCCGAGGCACCGTCGTTGATCCGTTCTGCGGCACCGGCCGCGCTCTGGTGATGGCACTCAAGACGGGACGGAAAGCGGTAGGGTTCGATGTCGTCCCGGAGTACGTCGAGGCCGCCCGCAGGGCGTGCGATGCGTTGATCGTCGCCGACGACGAGCCGTAGCCCAGAGAAGTCCAAGCAGCGCGACACAGGGAACTACGTAGCCGAATGGTTTGGCCATCGGGTGTACCCCGTTGTCGGCGCTACACCAGAAAGCCTACGAGACCAACGCGCTCAAACATGCCCATTTCTGTCGGAGGCGACGGCCACCAAGACCGAGTGCGTCAAACCAGAGACGTCGAAGGGCATCTGCACGATTAGCAGCATCGGCAGCAACAAGCTGCGGCAGGATTGGCTTGTCTGTCCGTTCCGCGGCTTGGATCATCCGCTGGCTGATGACGTTGCCCGCCGGCTGTTTGGAATACCGGCCGAACTCGGTGTGACCGCGTTGCCCGGGCCGAGCCTGCAGGACGCGCGGAAGCGCGCCGACTTTGCACGCCATGTCGCAGAGGGTGGCGCCGGCGTTGTTTACCTGCAGTCGAAGCTCGGAGGCGAGATCTCGATCTCACCGACCGACCGATCACCCGAGCTATCGTTCGACTTCACGCTCGTCGAAGTTCGACATGACGCTGCCGGCTATCGGCTCGGTCGCTACGGCATCCTTGAGGTTCAGACGATGGACTATCACGGCTCCTACCGAGCAGCCGTGAAGAACCTTACGGACGCGCTCCGCCTGCACCGGAAGTCGTTTCATGCTGAGCTCGCCAAGAACCCTCAGTGGCTCGGCGAAAAGATGGAAGGGCCGAACATCGCGAACGTGTTCAAGCGCACCTTCTACCAAATGATGTTGAAATTTCAGATCGGCGCGGATCCCGATTGCGGCGGCTGCGTGCTGGCGCTTCCTCAATCGGTCTGGGATAGCTGGCAGCGGCACTTGGGCCGGCCAGAACTCCAGCCGCAGCAGGATGGGACGTTCGTGCTCGCCGAAGAGGGCGGCGGTTTGCCACAACCTGTGTCAGCCTGGATTTACGTCTTCGACATCGAGGCTTCGGCGACAGTCCTGCCTAACAAAATCGCGCTTCGCAAGGTCATCGCAACGAGCGCCGCTGCCATTGGCCACTATGCGCTCAAGGTCGCGCCAGAGGCTGCGGTCTCCGGTAGCGGAAGCGCCGACCGAGTACTGGCCGCGATTCGTCGTCGCCTGGCGTCTTGGTGGCCAGAGCTAGTAGTGTGACGGAGCCGTGCCGCCACAGCTGCGCCAGCGTTCAATCGTCGAGTGTTCCAATCAGGTACGACAGGGCCAGGAATGACGTCGCGCTCCGATTTCGTGACTGGCTTCGAGGGTGTGGAATTAGGTCGACTTGGATCCGGCCAGCTCGCACTTGGTTCCGAAGCGATTGAGCGATACATTGCGTTCGTTCAGATCCCTGCGTGGAGGGCGAGGGCGCCTGGACGAGACGGAACGGAGCCTCGGTCGTGCATTCCGCCAAGCGAAGCCACTCGCCTCCAGAGCAACAATGCTCCGTATCGTCGGACATCTCGCCTCCAGGCGAAGGCTGGAATCCTCGCGTTGTCGGCCCGCCCGGTCAGACCTCGATAACCTGCTGAAGTACGTAGGCCGCGATGTACGTAGAGAAGAGCGCTGCTCCCGCAGATTGCACTGGCATTTCCAGCGGGCGTTTCTGCTGAATGAAGGCGGGTATTCATGCCATTACTGTGGTCGCAGCGCATGGACGGTCTTCAGCGAGGACACGGGCGATCAGCCACGGCGGACGCTTCGGTTCGAGGTCGATCACGAGACAACGCGACGTCGACTGCGCGACAGGGATCGATTTGATGCGCACAACCTCGTTATCGCCTGTCGATCCGGTAACACGATCAAAGCAGAGATGACGATGGAGCGCTTTCTGATCGAGCTCAAGTCGTTGGCGCGTGCTGTTTCGGACAGCACGTCCAAGTGAGCCTCTGAACCGATAGGCCATTCGATCGCATGCATGGGGCTACAGACGCACTGTCCCTTTCAGAGCTTTCCCGTTGAACCACAGCACGTCGATGCCGACCGACTTGAGGAGGGTCACGATTTCACCCTTCGGCTCCCGGGGCACAAGCAGGGCGAGATCAACGCGCTTTGACGGGGTAACGTGAATACGGCTCAATAGGTTCCTTGGAGGTTCGGAACTCGGCGCAGCCGGCTAATGGTGTTCGTCGACCGCGACTGCCGCGCTGAGGTAAATCGCGGTGAGCGTCATGAAGATGAACGCCTGCAGCGGACCCACGATCAACCCCAGCACCTGAATCGGCAGCGGCGCGATGAGCGGCACGATGCTCGCGATGATGAGGACCACCAGGTGTTCACCGAAGATGTTGCCGAAGAGGCGCAGCGTGAGCGACAGCACGCGGGACAGATGGCTGATGAGCTCGATCGGCAGCATCAGCGGTGCGAGAGCTTTGGGAATCCCCGGCGGAAAGGCGAAGTGAAGCAGATACGACCCGAGGCCCTGTGCCTTGATGCCCTGCCAGTGGTAGTAGAGCCAGACGGTAATCGCACACCCGAACGGCACATTCACGTTACCCGTCGGCGCGCCGAGACCCGGAACCTGGCCCATCAGGTTGCCGAGCAGAATGAAGACGAACACGCCGCCACATAACGCGATGAACTTGCGGCCTTTGCCCTCGCCGATCGCGCTTTCGAGCTGCGAGACGATGAAGGTGGTGAGGTCCTCGAGGACGATCTGCAGCCTGCCTGGATTGTCGACGCTGAGTCTGGAGCGGACCATCACGCCGACCGTGCCGACGATGAGCGTGATGAGCGCGCAGAAGACGAGATAATCAGGAATGTGCAGCCCAAACGGCGCGACCAGCGCGTTGACGCCTTCGACTAGCGGGGACGGGTGGGCGAGTTCTTCCACAACCTTGGGATTGTACCTTGTTTCACAAGCGTTGGGAACGCCCCGGTCGCGCGCCAAAAAAAAAGGCCCGGGCTGCGACCCGGGCCTGGAGGGGTATGCGTATGAGAGGGTTAGCGCCGGTCGAAGTCGAGATCCCGGGCGCGCAGGTGGAGCCCAATCGACCGGCCGCCGAGCACCGCGAACTCGCTGACCTTGCCGGTGACCTTCACGCGCGCGCCCCTCGACGGCACGCGATTGTCGTCGGACACGACCAAAATTTCGCCGGTGCCGTCGTCCACCTGATACATCTTCAGCGGCACGAGCGGAATGCCCCACGACGAAGTGACCGTGCCGCGCACCGTGACGTTCTTGTCCACATAGCGTCCGGGATTGGTTTTGAGCTGGCCCACCGATGCGCCGCTGGCGCAGGCCGCGGTGAACACGGCAAAGAGGGCGGCGGCGACAATTCGAGACGCACGGGTCATGGTGTTCTCCCCCGGCAGACCTGAGGGGCCTGCGACATGAATGGTCGCGGCGGGATCGTGAATGTTGACCCGGAATGCGGCGATGCCAGCGCCTGCCTGAATTTGCGCATCCCGGTGATCCGCCGCGACCGAACACCACTGCTTCAACGAACGTGCCATCACGTACGCAGAGGATTTCTAAAATGAATGCGCGGAAAACGCGAACCAGCTCACAGGCGTCCTCTGCCGCTGATCTCTGTTGGGGACGAGCCAGCGACGGTGACTGTGGATCGTGGTTCTCGAGCTGTCGCTCCTGACGGTTGGGGCTGCCACGAAGCGGTCGCTGGGTTGTGAACTGTCGGTCTTGACCCTTCGACTTCGCTCAGGGCCCATCCCGAGCCAGGTCGAGGGATGGCGGTTTTGAACTTGTCGCCGGGCCTCAAGCGGTGATCTTCACGACCACGACCGTCTGATCGTCGACTTGCTCCGCCTCGCCGCGAAACGAATGCATCGTTCCGAAGATTGCGTCCACAATTTCTTTGGCCGGCTTCTCGAGGTTGTCGAGCACGGTGGCGCCGACGCGGTCCGACCCGAATTCCTCGCCGGCTTCGTTGAATGTCTCGTAGATTCCGTCCGAGCAGAACACGAACACGTCACCGGCCTCGAGCTCCACGGTGTGCTCGTCATAGGTGGAGGACGGGAAGGAGCCGAGCGGAACGCCGGGAAGCTCGACCCGCTCGACCCCGTCAGCGGATACGTGCAGCGGGTACGGCAACCCCGAATTGGCGAAGGTCGCCACGCGCTTCTTCAGATCGAACACGGTATAGCAGAGGGTGCAGTAGTACTCTTCGAGCCCGCGTTCGTGCAGGATGCGATTGAGTGAGGTCAACACCATTCCCGGGCTGCTGCGCTCCGGCATGTAGCGTCCGCGGTATGTCCTGCCGCGGACCACTTCGCCGACAAACGAGCCGTAGAGTGCTGCCGGCATGCCCTTGCCGGACACGTCGCCGACAGACACCACCAAGGTATGGGGTTGGGTCGACAGGAAGTCGTAGACGTCGCCGCCGAGCTCGCGCGCCGGATCGAAATGCCAGCCGACGTCAACGCCCTTGAGTTTCTTCGGCAATGCCCGCGGCAGCAGCGCCATCTGCACGCGCTGGGCAAAGCGAATCTCCTTGTCGCGGCGAATCTCGTTGTCGCGAATGGATTCGTACAGCCGGGCGTTCTCGATCGCCACGGCCGCCTGCGACGCCAACAGCGTCAGCAGTTCCAGGTGCTTCTTCGAGAAGGCATCCAGCTCAGGGCTCTCGAGGTCGATGACACCGATGCAACGATCTTTGAGCAGCAGCGGGATCGCCAACTCCGATCGGACGTCGCTCACGGCGTTGATGTAGCGCGAGTCTTTCGAGACATCCGGCACGACCACCGCTTCCTTGTGCAGCGCCGCGTACCCCACGAGGCCCTCGCCGACCGTGATCGGCGGAACCGCCATCGCATCGCCATAGCTGATGGCCGTCTTCATCTCGAGCAGCCCGTCGTCGTTGAGCAGCGCGATGCCGAACGTGCGGTAGTCAATCAGCCGCTTGACCGAATGACCAAGCTTGGTGAGCAGCTCGTCCAGGTCGAGGATGGCGCTCATTTCACGCCCTATTTCGGCGAGTGTTTCCAGGGTGTCGGCGTATTCGCGCTCCGACTCGAAGAGCCGCGCGTTGACGAGGGCCTGGGCGATGTGCGCCCCGAACTGCCGCAGCATCACCTCGTCGCGTTCGGTAAACGCGTTCTTCTGTTCCGAGAGCAGGTTGAGCGCGCCGAGCACCCTGCCTTGGTGCCGCAATGGTACCGCCAACCCGGACTGCATGTTCTCGACGACACCCATCCAACGGGGCTCGGCGCTGACGTCTCCGACACGAATCGGCCGCTGCTCGGCGACGGCAGTGCCGACGACACCCTGACCGAGCTGCAGGCGGAAGTTCTTGACGGCGTCCTCGGGGTAGCCGACGGCATACGCGATCTTCAAGTCGCCGCGGCGCTCGTCGAGCAGGTAAACCGCGAACACCGAAAACGCGGTCAGACGGGCGATGAGCTGCGGGATCTTCTGCAGGAGGTCATCGACATCCAGAACCGAGGTGACCTCGCGGCCCAGGTCGAACAGCGTCGCCAGCAGCTCGGTATCTGAACATCCACTTCGTGAGGAAGGCTGCGCCTCCCGCGCGGAATCCGCCGCCGCGCTGGCGGAGGCGGAGGGCGGGCCCTCGATTTCCGATTTCATTGAGTCGTCTTCTTCTCTGATCCAAGCGTATATCGTGTCACCCAGTCGTGGATGCGCGTGAGGCGATCCTTCTGATGGTAATACTCGCTGATGCCGTGTCCCTCGCGGGGGTAGAACACCAGCTCGGTGGTCTTGCCACGATCTTTGAGTCCCCGATACATCTCGAATGCCTGACCGGTCGGGACGCGCTCGTCGTTCGCGCCATGCAGAATCAGCGTCGGCGTCTGCACGTTGTCGATGAAGCTCATGGCCGACCGGCTGAAATACAACGGCAGCGTGTCCGCGGTCGGATAGCCGCCAAAGTATGTGACGAGGACGTTCGGGATGTCGTTCGTCCCGTACATACTCCACATGTTGGTCAGCCCCGCACCCACCATCGCCGCCTTGAAACGGTTGGTCTGCGTGACGACCCACGCGGTCATGTAGCCGCCGTAGCTCCACCCGATGTGGGCCAGCCGATCGGGGTCTGCAATCCCGCGCGCCACGAGAGCATCGACTCCCGTCATGATGTCGCGATAATCGCCGCCTCCCCAGTCGTTCAGGTTCGCACGGAGGAACTTCTCGCCGTAATTGCTGCTGCCGCGCGGATTCGGGTAGAACACGGCCCACCCCTGCCCGGCCCAGAACTGGCCGCCTTCGAGACCGCCGACCCTGTAGTTGTTCACGAAGGCGCCCGCCGGTCCGCCGTGGGCGACAACCAGCGTCGGATACTTCCTGCCCACAGTGAAGCCTACCGGTTTGAGCAGCACGCCCTCGACCTCCCAGCCGTCGCTGCTCTTCCAGGTGACGACCTCGGTCTCGCCGAGGGCGAAGGCTGCCGCCTGAGGATTGGTGTCGGTGAGCTTCGTCAACTTCGAAAACGACGCATTCGTCACGTAGACCTCGCCCGGCGCCTGGGGCGAGTCCATAGTGACCGCGATTACGCTGCCGTCCTTGCTGCGGGATCCGTACGAGAGCGTTTTCCCGCGCGTCAACTGCGTATATGTCGCTGAGGCGACGTCGAACGAGAACGCGTCTGAGTAGCTGCGCTTGCCGGCGACAAACAGGATCTGTCTGCCATCCGCACTCCAATGCGGTGTGTTGATGTCGACGTCGAAGCTGCTGCTCCAGACGTCGCGCGCCGTTGTTTTCGCCACGTCGTAGAGCATCAGATGGCCATGGCCGATGTACGACGGCAGCGTGCCGTCACCAATCGGCTTGGGGGTCGTCGGCTCCGCCGTCCAGGCGATGTGGGCGCCGTCGGGCGACCATCGCGGATTGGCGTCCGGGCCGGCGTTCGTGCTGATCTTCTCAATGGCGCTGGACCCTACGGCAGCGATGTACACATCCGAACGATAGTCGCGGAGCATCGTCGTCGGCTTCGCGCTGAACACCAGTCGTGTGCTGTCGGGCGACCAGGACGGCGCGCCCATCACCGTATAGTTCGTTCCGTCGGTGACGCGGGTCGCGGAGTGGGATTCACTGCTCGACGCGGCTTGCGGCGACCCTGCGCTGGTCGAAGGGTCAATCTCGACGGTCCAGATGTGCTGGTAGCGGAAGTCGCCTTCGAACACCCGTGCATCGTCGCGCCGCCGGATCGCGGCTTCTTGATCTGTGGGACGGGGGTCGGTCGTGACATACGCGATGCGCAGGCTGTCTGGCGCCCAGGAGTACGACACGACGTTCTCTTTCGAGTCCGTGAGCTTCCACGCTTCCCCACCGTCGGCGCGCATCACGTAGATCTGCGCCTTGGGCGCATCATCTCCACTGCCCGCTCCGCGGGCAGACACGAAGCTGATGTGCCGCCCGTCGGGCGACCACTGCGGTTGCGAATCGCCACGCGCGCCGAAGGTGATCTGCCGCGCCGGCCCGCCGCCGACAGGCACCTTCCAGATGCGCGTGCGCGATTCCATCCGGTTGCCATCCTGCTCCCACGCGCGGACCGTGTACAGCACTTGCGTGCCGTCCGGCGAGACGATGGCGGACGCAACGCTCTTCAGGTTGAGAACATCATCGATCGTGACGGGCTGCTGGCTCGATGTCTGGCCGGGCGCCGCGAGACGTACCGAGTCGTTCGCATCCGCCGTTGCCTCGGCGAAGGTGGAGCCTGACACGAACGACACGATCGCCGCGGTCACCGCCGCCGCCATGAACCAGCGCTGAGCGAAGGGCTTCTGCATGATGGGCAAAGTATACTGAACGTGGATGGAATTGACGCTTCCGCTCGATTACGCCGCCATCGAGCGGATTCTTCCGCATCGTTATCCGTTCCTGCTCGTCGATCGGATCATCGAGTTCGAGCCCGACAGACGCATCGTTGGCGTCAAGAACGTGTCCGTCAATGAGCGGTACCTGTCACCAGCCACGAACCGTCGCCGCGCGGCGTTGCCGCCCACCATCCTGACGGAAGCCGTCGCGCAAGTTGGCGCGATTCTGATTCTGGCCAAGCCCGAGAATCGCAATCGGCTGATCTACTTCATGGGCATCGACAACGTCCGATACCGCGGGGCGGTCTATCCTGGCGATGTCGTCGAGATCGAGGCGCTGGTCAAGCGCCTGCGCAGCCGGATGGGCATTCTGAGCGGACGGGCTCGCGTTGGCGGCAAGGTGGTCGTGCACGGCACGATGACCTTTGCGCTCGGCGGCGACCGCTGATGCCGCGACTCCCGCGGCTGAACGCGCTCACTCCTGAGGCGGACGGCTGGGGGTACTTTCTCTGCACCTATAAGGAATTGCGGCCGGTTCGAAGCGGCGAGATTCTGCTCTTCACGCTGCAGGATGCGACCGGCCAGATCCCGGCCAAATTGATCGATGATGTCGAACGCTTCAAGGACGAGTTCGACGCCGGCGAGTTCGTGCGGGTCGAAGCGCGCGCCACGACATTTCAAGGACAGACGCAGCTTGCCGTCACGCACATTCGCCGCGTGAACCCACCGCAGGACCATCTTCAAGGCTTCCGCGAAGACGACTGCGTCCTGTCCTCACCGCGATCAGCCGACGAGATGTGGGCCGAGTTGAGGGCTCATCTGCAATCGGTGCGCGACCCTGACATCCGTGTGCTCCTGAACCGCATCGTCAGCGATCACGAAACCGAGCTGCGCGAGTGGCCCGCCGCGCAAAGCATCCATCACGCCTACCGCGGCGGGTTGCTCGAGCACATGCTGAAGATGGCCGAGGTCGGGCGGGTTCTCGCGCGCGCCTATGAAGCCAACGAAGATGTCGTCTTTGCCGGCACGTTGCTCCACGACATCGGCAAACTCCAGGAACTGCACTACGAACCGGGCGGCGCCGTGTATTCGCGAGACGGCAATCTCGTCGGCCACATCGGCCTCGGCCTCATCATGGTCCGCGAGGCCATCAACGGCATCTCGGGTTTCCCTCCGGAGCTCCGCTCGCAGATCGAGCATCTCATCGTCTCTCACCACGGCACCCGGGACCACGGCTCGCCCGTGGAGCCCCGGACGGTGGAGGCGTTCATTCTCGCCATGGTTGACGAGCTCGACACGCGCATTCATCAAGTCCGGCGCGCCATCCGCGAAGACTCGACCAGCGAGGAGTTCACCGCGTGGCATAAGCGTCTGGGCCGGGTGTTTTACAAGGGTCCGCCGGCGTAGTCGGTGTTTCGAGTGCTGCGGATTCTGTGAATCCTGTGGAACGTGACCTTCGGCGGACGATCGCGATGCCCGAAAAGACCAGCGTGGAAGCCACGACGATCCGCATGGTGAACGGTTCAGCGAGCACCACCGAACCAAGCACCACGGCTATCACCGGATTGACATACGCATAGAGGGACACCGTCGAAACCGGCAGGTTCTTGAGGGCGTACATGTACGCCGTGTAACCGAGCAACGATCCGAACAGCACGAGGTACGCCATGGCCGCGAGCGTGCGCGGCGTGAATGACAACTCGTGCCACTCACCGATCGCCGTTCCAATCGCGATCAGCATCACCCCGCTCAGCAGCATCTGCAGTGCCAGCGATCCCAATGGTGAGCCGTTCGTCGGATTGCGTTTCAGATACGACGTCCCGAGCGCCCAGCCCGCGCAGGCAATCTGCAGCGCGATGACGCCGTAGACAAACTGACGCCCTTGCTGTCCGCCAAGCGTGAGCTCGGGCCACACCAGGACGACGATCCCGAGAAATCCGACAACGAGGCCGACCATCGTGCGCCCGGTGACACGCTCTCCGTTCGGCAGCAGGGCTTCGACAATCACCGACCAGAAGGGCACCATCGCGACGACGACCGCGGCCAGGCCGCTGGCGACGAATTGCTGCGCCCACACGACGCCGCCGTTGCCAACGACAGCCATGAGAAAGCCGATGATCGCAATCGAGCGCCACATTCGTAGCGGCGGCACACGCTGTCCGAGAAGCGGCACGATGGCCGCCAGGATGGCCCCGGCCACCAGCCATCGCATCCCTGCCAGCAGCGCCACAGGAATCGACTCGAGCGCGACGCGAATGGCGAGATATGTCGTCCCCCACAGGATGCAGACGGCAATCCAGGCGAGATAGGCGAGCGTCATGATTCGCTCCGCGCGATGGGAACGCGCGAAGTCTCCTTGACGGTTTCCAGGACAATCGTCGTGCGCGTCGACGTGACGCCCGGCACTGACGCGATTTGCTTCCGCAACATGTGCCCGAGATGCTCGGCATCTTTCGCGCGCACTTTCAGGAGGAAGCAATCCTCGCCCGCCACGTGGTGAATCTCCAATACCTCGGGAATCCGGGCGAGCGCCATCGCCGACGGCTGCTCGGGTCCGTACTCGTTGGTTTTGACCGACACGAACGCAAGGAGCGCGCGATTGACGAGGTGTGGATCGATGCTGGCAACGTACTCCCGAATCGCCCCGCGCGCTTCGAGCTTGCGGATCCGCTCCAGCACCGCCGAGGGCGCCAGGCTCACGGCCTTGGCGATGTCCGACTGGGTCGTTCGAGCGTTGTCCTGAAGAATGCCCAGAATCCGGATGTCGATGTCGTCTATTATTCTGTCTGACGCCATTTTCTCAGAATATTATCGCTTGTTTAAGCTCAATATATGATGAAAATTCAGCCTGATACGCATGAAGCAGAATCATGTTCCCTGAGTCGCGTGACGAGCCGTTGGGAGGGTTAGGGGTGAAGAAATGTGAGTTATAGATGAGGTAGGCTGTCGAAGTGACTCGCCGGAGTAACGACGACGAAGAGCGCGAAGATCGCATCCGCGTCATCATGGAGCGCGCCAGACGGCTGCAGGAACGAGCGCCGAAGGCGAAGAAGCCGAAGCCCGTCACGACCAAGGCCAAGAAGAGCAGCGATCGGGAGCCACTGTTCGCAGACCAGCAACTCCCGCGTCATGCGGCAGGCTCAGTCGGGGTATGCTCGGCTGCCGTGCGCGTCGATGCCCCGTTACCCGGCGATCTGGTGATTCGATGTCGCGACGACGAATTGCTGCTTCGGCGCGGCGAGGTCTTTGTCATCACGCACTGGCCAGATGCGGACACGATCGTGGCCGGGCCCTATCAAAGCTACGGCTATGCGTTGCGGCAGGCGCAAGGCATGCTCAGGGACCGCTCCGAGCGCATCTGGTACGATCACGCCCCAGCCGCGCGGACGGAACAACTCGAACAGGTCGGTGGCCACGGCCATTCGTAAGCTCGTCGCGGTCAGCGGTCACAGCACTGAGCGCCGCGGGCTGACACCCATCGGCCGACGGAGGTCGAACCATCTTTCGCTTCTGGCACGAGGCGCCACCCGCCGCGCGAAAGGCGTTGATTGCCGCCTCGCTCGGTTGGCTCCTCGATGCGTTCGACGTGATGCTGTACGCGCTCGTGCTCGCGTCGCTCATGTCCGACCTTGGCATGGATCGCGCCACGGGCGGTCTGCTCGGCTCGCTCACGCTCGCGGCATCGGCGGCCGGTGGCGTCCTCTTCGGCGTCATCGCCGACCGCTGGGGCCGCACCCGCGCGCTGTCGCTCAGCATCATCATCTATTCGGTCTTCACCGCATTGTGCGGCGTCGCGCAAAACGTGACGCAATTGGCCGTGTTCCGGCTCTTTCTCGGCATCGGCATGGGGGGCGAGTGGGCCAGCGGCGCCGCGCTCGTCTCCGAGACCTGGCCCGCCGAACACCGTGGCAAAGCACTCGGCCTGATGCAATCCTGTTGGGCTCTCGGTTATGCAGCCGCCGCCATCGTTGTCGCACTGGTTCTGCCGACGTTCGGCTGGCGGGCGGTCTTTCTCGTCGGTATCCTGCCGGCACTCTTCACCTGGTGGATTCGCCGCAGCGTCGAAGAACCCGAGATGTGGTTGCGCACGCGCCAGGCGGCCACTTCCGCCCCTGTCGCACCTGCTGCACCTGTGTCACCTGTGTCACCTGCTGCACCTGTGTCACCTGCTGCACCTGTGTCACCTGCCGCACCTGTGTCACCTGCAATGCGCGGTCTATGGTTCCTGACCGTGACGCTGACGCTGATGAACGCGGCCACGATGTTCGCGTGGTGGGGATTGAATTTGTGGATTCCGTCGTACTTGTCGCTTCCGATCGCGCAGGGTGGCATTGGCCTTTCGACGGTCGTCATGTCCTCGTTCGTGGTCGCGATGCAGGTCGGCATGTGGTTTGGTTACGTGACGTTCGGTTTCGTCAGCGATCGCTTCGGGCGCAAGCCGACCTACGTGGTGTATCTGCTTTCGGCCGCTGCGCTCGTCTTCCTGTATGGCACGGTGAGAACCCCCGGCGCGCTTCTCGCGCTTGGGCCATTCGTCGCGTTCTTCGGCACCGGATACTTCAGCGGCTTCGGCGCAATCACGGCCGAGATTTATCCCACATCAATCCGGGCGACGGCGCAGGGGTTCACCTACAACGTCGGCCGGCTGGCCAGCGCGAGCGCGCCGTTCGTGGTGGGTGCTCTGGCGCAGGAGAGCGGTTTCGGCGCCGCGTTCTCGATCACTGCAGTCGCATACCTGACCGCGGCCGCGTTCTGGCTGTTTATCCCGGAGACCAGAGGGCGAGTCCTGGCGTGAGTAGGGCCGAAATCGCCCGAGCCCGCCCGGCCAGGCGCGGTTGCTGATAAAATCCGGCAATGGGACGTTTGTCGACGTTGATCATGGTCCTGCTGGTTGCCGCCTGCGGAGTCGTCGCCTGGGGTCAGACCCCGGTGAGGAAGGCCGCGACACCCGCGCCGTCTGACGCGGCTCAGAAGGTCGCCTATCCACCAATTCCCAACCCCGGCTTCGCGCCCGGCCGGCCCATTGACCAGACGCGGGCCGTGTATCAGTTTGCCGCCGAACATCCCGAGGTCCTCAAGTTCGTCCCCTGCTACTGCGGCTGCGAGTCGACCGGTCACCCCCACAACGAATCGTGCTTTGTCAAACGCCGCGACGCGGCCGGCAACGTCGTCGAGTGGGACGCTCACGGCTATGGTTGAGCGGTGTGCATCGACGTCGCGCGTGACGCGATGATGATGTTCCGCTCTGGCGCCGATCCTGTGTCCATCCGTTCGGCGATCGAGAAGACGTGGACGCCCAAATACCAGACCAAAACGCCGACACCGCTGCCCACCAGGAAACCCAAGGGTCACTAGCAGGGCAGGCCGACGGGTTTCTCGCCGCGGTCGCCGAGGGCGTGTTGATCGGCGCCATTGGGGCCGAGTCCAATACACGCCGTGCCAACGCGTGTCTGAAGCAGATGCTGGGCTACCCGCTCGACACGGCGGATGCCCTGGTCGATCCCTTCCATGCGGAGCGCTTCACCGATCAACAGGCTCGGGAGTCGTTTCTGCATCGCCTGGCCACTGACGGGAAGGTCATCGATCAACTGCTTCGGCTGCGCCGCAACGATGGCTCTCTGGTCTGGGTCGAGGTGACGGCGACCCGGCATGGCGCGCTCATTCGCGATGTGAGCGACCGCAGGCGCAACGAAGACCAGTCGCGCGATCTACATCATCAACTGCTGCAGGCGGAGAAGCTCGCCGCGCTGGGACAGACGCTCTCTGGCGTGGCGCACGAGTTGAACAACCCGCTGGCAACAATCTTGTCCTGGGCTGAACGGCTGGCGGAATCGCCTGGCGACGAGAGGTCCCGCCGCGGGCTCGACGTCATTCTCAAGGAAGCCGAGCGCGCCGCCCGCATCGTCCGAAATCTGCTGACGTTTGCGCGCAAGCGTCAGAGCACGCGGATGATGGTGGATATCAACGAGATCGTGCGCGAGACGCTGGCCCTCCGAGCCTACGAGCAACGGAACCACAACATCACCGTGACCGCGTGGCTCGGCACGGCGATGCCGGAAGTGTTCGCGGACGGCCATCAGGTCAAACAGATCCTGTTGAATCTGATCATCAACGCCGAGCAAGCGATGCTCTCCGCCAACGGCCGCGGGACGCTCACGGTCCGAACGTGGTACGACGGCGATCGCGATTCCGTCGTTCTCGAAGTGAATGACGATGGGCCGGGCGTGGCCGAGGACGTGCAGGCGAAGATCTTCGACCCGTTTTTCACGACCAAGGAAGTGGGCAAAGGCACGGGGCTTGGGCTGAGCGTCGCCTACGCCATCGTGCAGGAGCACGGTGGTCGCATCTGGGTGAGCTCAGACGCCGGGCGCGGCGCCTCGTTTTTCGTCGAGCTGCCGATTGCCGGCGAACCGCTTCCGGCGCGTAAGGCCGCGCCCGTACCGATCTCGCTGGAGGCGTTCACCGGGCTCAAAGCGCTCGTTGTCGAGGATGAGCCAGCCCTGGGGGCGGCCGTCGCGGAAGCCCTGGGTGATGCAGGGTTTGTCGTCGAACGCGCCGGAGACGGCGAGGAGGGGCTCACGCGCGTGACCCAGGGCACCTACGATCTGATCATCTGTGATCTGAAGATGCCCCGGATCGACGGGATGCAGTTCTATCGGGCGATGGCGGCGGCGACCCCGGCGTTGGCGCGTCGTGTCATTTTCGTCACGGGCGCGGTCGCCGGGACCGACGCCGAAAGATTCCTCGAAGAAACCGGCTGTCGCTGGCTCGCCAAACCGTTTCGGCTTGGTGATTTGCTGCGCGCGGCACGCGACGCGCTCGCGTAATCGACGAGCAGGCCCGAGCGCCCCGCACCACCCGACGCAACCTTCGTATCCGACGCGGACACCCCCGGCAGTGTGGCTTTGGCCATCTTCGGCTTCTGCGCGAACGCGAGCACCGCGGCGCGAATCGACTGCAAGGCGGCGGCGGGGGTCGTGTCCGCACCAAGCGCCTCGCGAAGCCGGCGGAGGGCGCGCGCATGCAACTGCGACACGCGCGACTCGTTCACGCCCAATTCCGCGCCGATTTCCTTCATCGTCACTTCGCCGTAGTAATACAAGGCAATGACGCGCTGCTCGCGTGGCGGCAATGAGTCGATCGCGCCCTTCACGCGGTTGCGGACTTCGCTCTTTTCGTACGCGTGATCGGGACGCTCGGGTTCGGCCGGCACGAGCACGGCGGGTAACTGCGCTTCATCCACATGGTCGCCACACGACAGCGGCGAGGTCGATTCAATGGTGTTGATGCGCACAATCGTCTTGCCCAGCCGCTTTTCGTCCGCGCCAATCTCGTGGGCCAGATCCGCGAGCGACGGTTCGTGGCCGAGCGTAACGCGCAGCTTCTCGCGCGCCGCTTCGAGTTCGCGACGAACCCGGCGCACACCTCGCGGCCACGCGTCCTTGCGCAGCGCGTCAATCATCGCCCCGCGGATCCGCCGCTCGGCGAACGTCTCGAACTTGATCCCGCGGTTTTCGTCGAACCGCTCCGCGGCATCGATGAGACCGATCACGCCGTCCTGCACCAGGTCGCTGAGGTCGATCGAATGCGGCATCGTGGCGGCCATCCGCCGGGCGAGGGCTTCGACAAAGGGAAGGCCGGCCTCGACTCGATTCTTCTGCTCGATTGACGCGCTCATAAATCTCCATCCGAGGTGCCGGCGCGGATTGGCCGGCCGAGCGCCGTAGAGGCAACGGCGGTGCCAGCTTTGTGCAGAGCTGTCCGCTCACGTGCAGCTTTGTCGAGGAGCTTCGCTAAGTCGCTTATTTGTCAATGGCTTAACGTTCTTGCGTGTGCAGGTATGCGCACGCGTGCCGCGACAGAATGAGGCGGAAACGCCAAAACGTTGACTATTTCGCCGCAGGGGCCGCCATATTATTGACGGCGCGATCACAGAAATCGCCGTGTCCGGACGATTCTGTTCACTCGGTTGGGGGTGGGTTGAACCGATTCAGGTGTGCCGGCGGAGGGCCCGCGAAATCGTCATCGCACTGAGGGCGGCGCTGACAACTTCCGTCGCCCGGGCGGGCTGCGCCTCGTCCTGCGCCTTGGCTTCGAGCAGTTCCGCGTGGACGAGAATCACCCCGAGCTGGTTGTTCAGGCCGTGAAGGAGAGCCCGAAGATCGCCCATCTCGGTCGAACTTGCGCGCGATTGGTCCATAGGGAGCAGGTCGTCAGGCGGCCGACGTCGGCGCCGACATCCGGTCGCCATCCGGCTGACGCCAGAGCGAATCCTGGAAGATGCGGATGCTGCCGCCGGCCGTTCTCACGTACTCGATTTTTCCTGCAGCAATCCAGTTATAGATGGTTCGGCGGCTGACCCCGACCATCTCACAGGCCTTCATGATACTGACCGTCTGGCGCTCCATCGACGTTCTGCCTCCGTGAGATCTATATCGGTCTCTACCGTGCGCGGATTAGTGCACTTTCATGGCCCCCTCGGATTAAGGATTGACTGCGGTTCCTGCCGAGCGCCAAAATATTGGCGTTTTGCCACACCTGCTGCTCGTGGACGACGAGGCCCCCCTTCGTGGTGTGATCGCGGAACGTCTTGTAGAACAAGGATTTGACGTCACTCAAGCCGAGTCCGGCGAGCGTGCCCTGGACCTTCTCACCGATTTTGCCTTCGACGCCGTGATTTCCGACTTGCGGCTGCCCGGCGTGAACGGCCAGCACGTCATTGAAGCGGCCCTCGAACGCTACCCAGGCATCATCGCCATCGTCATCACCGGTTACGGAACTGTCAAAGACGCCGTCGACGCGCTCAAACGCGGCGCCGCGGATTTCGTTGCCAAGCCGTTTCAGTTCGACGAACTGCTGCACGTGCTGACGACAGCCCTCGAGCGCCGGCGCCTGAAGAACGAGAACGCCTATCTGCGGCAGCAGCTCGATGAGCGGTTTGGGCCCGGCGCCATCGTCGGCCGCAGCCCGCGGATGCGCGCGCTGTTTCAAATGATCGAGATCGTGGCCGGCACCTCGACCACGATCCTGATCAGCGGCGAGACCGGAACGGGCAAGGAAATGATCGCCCGCGCCATTCATCAGACCAGCGCCCGTCGTCCACACCGCTTCGTGGCGCTCAACTGCAGCGCGATTCCGGACGCGCTGCTCGAAGCGGAGATTTTTGGTCACGTGCGCGGCGCGTTCACCGGCGCCATCGCGTCACGCGCTGGACGGATTGAGCACGCCGACAAAGGCACGCTCTTCCTCGACGAGATCGGGACGATGCCGATGGCGCTGCAGATGAGGATGCTGCGGGTTTTGCAGGAACGAGAGTTCGAGCGGGTCGGCGAGAGCAAATCCATCAAGGTCGACGTGCGGATCATCGCCGCGACCAACGCCGACCTCGCGAAGATGGTCAGGAACGGCACGTTTCGCGAAGACCTCTACTATCGCCTCAACGTCATTCAGATCGAGTTGCCTGCGCTGCGCGATCGCCGCGAAGACATCCCGCCGCTGGTTCAGCACTTCGTGCGCAAGTATGCAACTGCGACAGGCGCGAGCACAGGCGGGCCGCAGGTGCTGGTGTCGCAGGACGCGATGCAGCGGCTGATGGCCTTCTCGTGGCCCGGCAATGTGCGACAGCTCGAGAACGCGATCGAGCGCGGGATGGCGCTGCTCGGCGGACGCTCGACGATCGAGTTGACCGATCTGCCGCCAGAAATTCAGGAGACACCCGTGACCCTGATGCCCTCACTCGAATTCCCCGAGGCGGGTGTGGATTTGCCTGGCATGGTCGAGCAGATTGAGCGCGACTTGATTGCTCGCGCGTTATCGCGAACTCGGGGAAACAAGGCCGCGGCAGCGGCCCTGTTGAAAATCAAGCGGACGACGCTTGTCGAGAAGTTGAAACGGCTTCCAATGCGGTAGCGAGAACTGATCCCTGATCTACAGACTCTTCGACAGCGTCTGATCCGTAAGGATGGTCACGTTGTCAGCTTGCGCAACCACCAAATCCAACGGCGTTGCCGGCTGCTGCTTCTGAATCGCTCTCTGCAGAAGCGTACGCTTCCGCTCTCCCACTGCCACAATCCACACCTGACGGCTTTGCAATACATAAGTCATCGTCAGAGTCAATCGCCTGGGGGGCGGCTTCGGCGAATCCTCGATCGGAACGACGCGCGCGACGGTCTCGAGCAGTGCCGGATGTCCCGGAAACAATGAACACACATGCCCGTCGTCTCCGACGCCAAGAATCAGGAGGTCGAGCGCGGGCGGCAGCGCGGCCGCGTAGGCGCGGGCGGCCTGCTGAAGATCCGGCATCTCCGCGGGCATGCGGATCGCCCGCGGCGCTTTCGATCCGAGCGGCGTGAGCAACATCTGCTCCGCGAGTCCGTAGTTCGAATCCGGGCTGTCCGGGGGCACCGCCCGCTCGTCACCCCAGAACAGGGTGACGCGCGACCAATCGACGGCTGCTTCCCTGAGCGCGCCCAAAAAGATCAGGGCCGTCGACCCCCCGGTGATCCCGCAGGCGAAGGTGTGCGCTTCAGACGCCGCACCCGTGCCCCGATCGACAGTGTCGCCCACGATCTCTTCAAACAGGTGCGTAATCCGGGATTTCAGCTCAGCAACAGGTGCAACCACTAATTCCATCCATTCAGGATACTGGGGCGGTCGCCGGCTTGTCCGGTTCCTATTCCTCGCTGCGCGTAAAATTGATCGCTATGCCCCCGCGCCATGCGTACTGGACCATCCTGATCGACGACCAACCCACCGCTTTCCGCGCGCATGATCCCGAAGAGCTGTTGCCCACTCTCAACCGCCTGCGCGAGAAGAACAAATCCGCCGTCATGAAATGGTTCGAGCGTGGGAAGCTCTTCGACTCCCGCGACCAGGCACGCCAGGCCGGCCTCGGTGAAGGCGAACGCCGCTGGGAAGGCCCCCGGCCCGATCGACGTGATGAAGGCCCGGGCTTCAGCCGCGACGACAGGCCGAGGCGCGACGGCGCTGGCGCCGGTGTCAGCCGGGGCGAAAATGCACATCGGGGGGCCAGGGACAAGAACTGGCGGCCCGGCGGCGAACATCGCGATCCGCGACAGAAGTACAAGGACGCCAAGAAGGCGAAGTGGAACCGGTTCAAGGACAAGATCCGGCAGCGTCACGAAGAACGCGGCCCGCGCGATCCGCAATCGTTCACCCCACCGCACGGTGACAAGCTGCGGGAGCAAGCCGAGCGTCCGCGTGATCGCCGACCCCGCGAAGCGTGGGCGCCCGCGGCGAAGCCGCACGGCGACAACCGGGGGGCGCGGCCGAAATGGCGTCGTGATGACGATCGTGGCGGAAGCAGAACCGGTTACAGTGGCGATCGCGAGCGGCGGCCCTGGAGCGATCGGCCTCCCCGCCGGGACAGCGACCGTGACCAGCGTCCCTGGAGCAATCGGCCGCCGCGTCGCGAAAGCGATCGGGACCGGCGTCCCTCGAGCGATCGGGACCGGCGTCCGGCGAGTGATCGGGATCGGCGTCCGGCGAGTGATCGACCGCCGCGCCGAGACGACACTCGAGGAGAGCGCGGCACGCAGCGGAGTCGCGAGGACTCAGGCGGGTGGAAGCCGGCGGGACCCGCTCAGGGACCAGGAGCGAGGAAGCCATGGGGCGGCAGACCGCCCGGGCGACCTCCCGCCGGCGGGCGCCCCCCTAAACGGCGAAGGGACAACGACGAGTGATCGCGCATGTCGTGCTCTTCCGCCCGAAAGCGGATTTGACCGAGGACCAGCGCCGGGCCTTTGTCGCTGCGCTCGAGCACGCGCTCGTCAACATCCCGCTCATCAAACGCGCGCGGGTCGGGCGCCGCCTGACCGTCGGGCGCCTGTACGATCAACAGAACACACACGATTTCCCGTTTGTGGCGCTCCTGGAGTTCGACAGTGAGTCCGCGTTACGCGCCTACCTCGAACACCCTGCCCACCAGATGCTGGGCGCGCAGTTCTACGTCACCTCGGACGCGGCGTTCGTGTTCGACTACGAGCTGCTCGAAGGACTCGAAGTGCGCAACCTTCTCTAGTCTCCTGGTCCCCTGGCGCTGTGCTACTTGCGGAGCAGGAAGTTTTCGAGCGCAAGCACGTCGAGGCCCGTTCCGTAAAACACGCGGATCGCGTCGCGAGGCGAACACACCAACGGCTCGTGGAATCCATTGAATGATGTGTTCACGAGCACTGGCATCCCGCTCTTTTCTCCCCACATCTCCAGCAACCGCAGGGTTCGCGGCTCGGTCTCATCGACGGTGTGGACGCGAAGCGTTTGAACGCCTGGCGGCAAGATCGTGCGGAACCTGTCGAGGTCCCTGGGCCGGTATTCGAACTGCATGAACGGCGACGCGCTCGAAGCGCCGGCAAACAGGTCGGACAGGCGCGCCACCGGAACGCTCACGCCGTACGCGCGAAATGCCGGCCGCCGCTTCAGAAATCCGTTGAGGTTCTCGAGGACGTGCGGCGCGAACGGGTCGGCGAGCACCGAGCGATGCCCAAGTGCTCGCGGTCCCCACTCGAGCCGCCCGTGATACCACCCTACGAGCCTCCCGCGCGACAACTGATGCAGCACGAGCTCGAAGAGCCGGTCGTCATGGAGAAGATCGAATGACAGCTTGCAGTTCTCGAGCGTCCCTTTGATTTCCTGATCCGTGTAGCTCGGCCCCAAGTACGGCGAGCCGATCGCATCCGCCTTCGTGGGCCACGGCATTCCGCCGAGCTTCCGCCAGACGTCGCCCGCTGAACCTGCGGCGCCCGCGCCGGCGGAACCTGCTCCACCCGAGGCACCCGAGGCACCTGAGACACCGAGCAGTGCCGCCCCGAGTGCTGCGCCATTCCGCCCCGGGTGCGGTGGCACGTACGTTTCCTCGAAGATTCTCGATGACGCCACGAGGGTCGTGAAGTAAGTGTTGAAAAACAGCCCACCCGACAGGCAGACGCGCTGCGCTTTCGTCTGGGTCTGCAACTCGCCAAGCATGGTGAGAAGGTCGTCGCCGAGCCGCCGCTGTACGGCTGCCGCTTCCTCGTGCCCGCCTCGGGCGAGCGCTTCAGCCAGATGCTCGTCGCGCGTGGGTCTCAACCCCAGACGGGCGGTCAGCCTGCCATACTCCTCGGTGATCGACGAGTGTCGTTGGAGCGGAATCGGACTGGCGCCGATCCATGCGGAGGTCTCGCGGCCGCAGACGAAGACCAGCGATTCGTCGAAGCCCGATGCCGATCGCGCATACTCTGCATGGGCACAGCTCGGATCGACGTTGCCCTCGTCGCCGACGCCCAGACTCTGCGCGATGTCGGCCCGCGAGCAGCCGAGGAATCGCAGCAACTCGTCGATCGACAGTTCCGGCGGCCCCGCCGTGCCCGAATCCACTGCCCGAGTCAGCCGGTTTTCCTCGCAGGCCGCAATCGCACCACGCGCAACATCAATCAGGGCCGCCGCAGGGCCCAGGCGCGCCCGCGCTGTTCCGAGATACAACGCCGCCATGGTGGAGTGGATGTTACTGGTTCTGTTCGGTCGCCGGTTGCTGGCCGCTACACCGGTGTTTCCTTGCCAAAGAACTTCTTGATCGATCGGACGACACCGGGCTCGTTCTTCAGTTCGTCCAATTTGATGAGAACGTCGAGCGCTTCGGAAATCGACGTGACCACGCGGACGCCGAGACGCTTGGCGCCGGGCGGCACGCCCCTGGGCTCGCCGGGCCAGATGAGAATCGGTTTGGCTTTCGAGTCGATGGCCACGTCAAGGCAGTTTTCGGCCCGGTCATCGACGACCGCGTCGAGTTCGAGGGCCTCGGCAATCCTCCCACGCGAGCGCTGCACGACGAAGACGCTCGGCAGCCGAAACCCGTGAGCTTCGAGCCAGCGCTGACTCTGAATCTGCACGGTCTCACCGGCGACGAGCGGCCTCGTGGTCAGAAAGATGACTTCCCAGCGCCGGGTGGCCACGGTCTGTGCGATGCGTGCGACGATGCCCGGTTCCATTTCCGGGAGCCCGGCCCAGAAGTTGTCGATGGTCTTGACGTGTTCCCACAGCCGCATCTGCTGCCGTCCAGTGAGGTGCAATTCTGACATCACCTGCACGCTCTCAGGTGCGTCCTTGGAGCCGACCTCGGCTCCGGATGGTTCAACCGACGCAGAAAGCTCGGTCTCGGCGAACAGCCGTTCCGCTTCCTTGCGGAGCACGACGTGCATGTCGGCGATGGTGCCATCGAGGTCGAAGGCGACGCGAAGTGGCATGGGCGATTAGAGTATCGTATTCGGTCGTAGAGGCCTCATCGCGGTGTGTTGCCAGGACCTTAGCTTAGGACTCTGCTCGGAATAGGGTTGTCACCTTCCCATCAGGGTCCTTCGGCTGTGCGCACAGCGGGCGCACACCGCCGCACACCCAGGCGCACAGCGGACGGCCGTTTAGAATCAGAGACTTAGGCAGCATCGGCCCCGGCATGTCTCTTGGAGAGGTGAGGGGCATGCGCACCCATCACGCTGCTCGCGTCGTCGTCGCTACGATGCTGCTTCTTGGACTCACCGTGCCGGCCTTCTCGCAGGGTCTCGTGACTCCTCCGACAGCGGTCCGCACTGACGCAGCCGCCATCGAGGTCGCCGCAGCCCCGCGCCTCACGTGGACGGCGCCGTCGGTGGAGCCAACGATCGTCGTTCAGAAGCGGCCGGGCGCGCTGATGTCGCTCTACGTGACCGCTGGCGCACTGCAGGTCATGGACCTCTATACGACGTCGCGCGGCCTCGCGGCCGGGGCGCACGAAACAAATCCCCTCATCGCCAAGGGCAATGCCGGTACCACGATCGCCCTCAAGGCCACGACGACTGCTCTCGGTATCGTCATCGCCGAGAAGATGTGGAAGAAGAACAAAGCCGGCGCGATCCTCACGATGCTGGCCGCCAACGTGGTCACCGCGGCCGTCGTCGCCAACAACTACCGCGTCATCGGGAAGCTGCAGGGGCGCTAAGGCCGCTAGCGCGGCGCGGCCGCGCGCAAGAACATCGCAATTCGGGCCGTCGCTTCGCTGAGCCTCTCCTGCGAGGCTGCGCCGAACGAAAGGCGCAAGTAACCCTCCGCCGCCCGGCCGAAGAACGCTCCCGGAATCGTCACCACTTGCTGGCGCTCGATCATCTCCATAGCCACGCGCCGGGAATCGGTCATCCCCTCCAGCCGCGTCATGACGAAGAAGGCGCCCGCGGGCCTGACCGGCGTCACGCCAGCGATCGCGCCGAGTCCGGCGACGAGCCTGTCACGGCGCTCACGTAACTCCGGCAACCACCGGCTGGCATAATCCGGCTCTGCTTCGAGGATTGCCGCCACCGCACGCTGCACGGGCACTGGCGCACAGATGACCATCACGTCCTGGATCTTCAACGCCTGCGCGATCACCTCGGCGCTGGCCGCGAGATATCCGCAGCGCCATCCGGTGATCGCAAACTGCTTCGAAAAACTCCCGATGATGACGACATTGTCGCGCCACCGGGGCAGCGACAGGGCGGTGAACGGCTCACCGTCATAGGCGAAACGCAGATACGTTTCATCAACGAAGACCATGACGTCGCGTGCCGCGCAGTGGGAGACGATCCGCTCGAGCTCGCGCGGCGGCGTGATGGCTCCCGTGGGGTTGCTCGGCGTCACCAGGATCACCGCACGCGTCTTCGGTGAGAGATGCGGCAACAGGTCGTCGTATACCGGGACGAAGTTACGCGACGCCGGCACCGCCGCTTCCACCGGCACGCCGCCGACTGATCGAATCGCCATCTCGTGATTGAGGAAGAACGGCGACACGAGCAGCACTTCGTCACCAGGGTCGATGAGTGTCGTCAGGGCCAGTTGCAGTGCCTGGTTTCCACCGGCGGTGACGATGACTTCGGCATCGGGATCCAGCGTCGCACCGAGCGGCGCGAGCGACTCGGTGAGCGCCCGCCGCAGTTCGGGAATGCCGGCGTCGGCCGAGTAGATATGAGACGAACCGTCATCGACCGCCGCGCGCAGGGCATCCACCGCCACACGCGGCGGATCGAACCCTGGAAGGCCTTGTCCGAGCGTGATGACGTCCGCGCCTCTGTGGCGCCACGCTGCCGCGATGTCATTGAGGACGTCGAATTGGGGACACTCAATATCGCGGACGCGCTGCGGGATCTTCATGGATCAGGAATCACGGGTCGGAGATCGGGAATCGGGAATCAGTTGATCCCTGATCCCTGCAGGGCGCCGCGGACGACGGCCTTGTGCGCGAGATACCACCGGTACGCGGAGGCTATACCCTCGCGCAGCTGGATGGCGTGCCTCCACCCGAGGCTGTGCAGACGCGAGACATCGAGGAGCTTCCGCGGTGCGCCGTCGGGTTTCGACGGATCGAAGATCAGTTGGGCCGACGGGTGGACGATGTCACGGACGGTCTCGGCGAGCTCCCGAATCGACAGGTCCTCGCCGGTCCCCACGTTCACGTGCTCGAGCTCGCTGTAGTGCTCGATCAGGAAGACGCAGGCATCCGCGAGATCGTCCACGTGCAGGAACTCGCGGCGCGGGCTGCCTGTTCCCCAGATCACCACTTCGGTGCGTTCGTCATGCTTCGCGTCGTCGAATTTGCGAATGAGCGCCGGCAGCACATGTGAGCTCGTGAGATCGAAGTTGTCGTTCGGGCCGTACAAGTTCGTCGGCATCGCAGAGATGAAATCGTCGTTGTACTGACGCCGATACGCCTGGCACAGCTTGATGCCCGCGATCTTGGCGATGGCGTACGGTTCGTTGGTGGGTTCGAGCGGTCCGCTCAGCAGCATGTCCTCGCTCATCGGCTGCGTGCACTCGCGCGGGTAGATGCAGGAACTCCCCAGGTACAGGAGCTTGGTCGCGCGAAACAGGTGCGAGGAATGCACGACGGTGGCGTGAATCATCATGTTGTCGTAGATGAACTCGGCCGGCCGTGTCGAATTGGCCATGATGCCACCGACCGTGCCCGCGACGAGAAAGATGTACTCGGGCCGATTCGCCTTGAACCAGTAATTGACGGCGGCCTGGTCGCGAAGGTCGAGCTGCTCCCGAGTGGCCGTGAGGACACGGGTGAAGCCGCCGGCGTCGAGCCTGCGCAGCAAGGCCGACCCCACGAGACCACGATGCCCCGCCACGAAGATCCGCGCGTCTCGCGATACCGTCATCGTGGCCGCCATGTTAAGCGAGACAGGCCCGATTCTTACGCGTAAACTGCAGAGAGCTGGAAGAACCTCGCGATCAGATCGCGCAGCTCACCGAGCGACTGCGCCTGGTTCACCTGAATGCGCAGGTGTGAGCCGTTGTCCAGGCCCTTCGTGTACCAGGAGCAGAGCGCCCGCACCTTGTTGATGATCCAGCGATCGTGGCGCGGCGTGGGCGAAGCCTCGCCGGAGCTCGCGCGGCCGTGGCACGACGTGGGCGAAGAGTGACGGAAGCCCGTTTCTTCGTCAACGCGCTCGTTCTGCAGCAGTTCGATGTAGTCGAGTAAAAAGCGTCCTCGTTGCTCGTCGGAGACGATGCGCGCCGGGAGGCCTGCGAGCAGATCCTGCGCCTGCGCGAGGATCCAGGGGTTGCGCAGCACGCCGCGGCCCACAAAGGCTCCGCTGAGCCCGGCCCTGTCAGCGGGATCAGCGCCCGCCGAACCATGGGCAACGGTGGGCCGCAGTCTGGCAACGATCTGCTCTGGCTCGATGCAGTCGCCGGATCCGAACACGGGGATGGTGAGGGCCTCGGCCACACGAGCGACGAAATCCCAATCGGCGGTTCCGCTGTAGGACTGCCTGGCAGTACGCCCGTGAATCGCGATCGCCGCCGCGCCGGCATCCTCGACCCGCCGGGCGACATCGGGGGCGGTCTGCTCGTTGTCGTCCCACCCCTTGCGCATCTTCACGGTGACCGGAATGGTCACGGCCTTCACCATCGACGCGATGATCGCCGCGGCGTGCACGGGCTCGCGCATGAGCGAACAGCCGGCATTGTGCCTGGAGATTTTCGGGACCGGACAGCCCATGTTGACATCCACGATGTCGGCCCCCATGCCTTCGACGATGCGGGCGGCTTCGGCCATCTTGTCGGGATCACCGCCGAAGATCTGAATCGACACGGGGCGCTCTTCTTCGGTGTACTCCGCGTACTCGAGGGTGCGATCGATGCCGCGCACCAGACCCTCGCTGCTCACCATTTCAGTGACCACCAGACCGCAACCGCCGTGCCGCTTGACGAGGCGCCGAAACGCCGTGTCGGTCATACCCGCCATCGGCGAGACTACGAGCGGCGAGGCGAGCTGCACCTTTCCGACCTGAAGCTTCGTTGCCAATGGCTGCATAACAGGAGTGTGACGTGTTCGAGCTCGTCAGTACGGCTTTACGTCGGCTGCATCCACCTCGACGCTCACCGCCTGGCCAATGAGATCCACCGAAAGCACCAGCCGCGCATGCGATCCTTTTCGTACGAGACGGCCAACGACGCCCTTGAGCGGGCCTCCTTTGACTTCCACCATCATGCCTTCCTTGATGAGCGGACACGGATCGAATGCGAGCTCGCTGTCGATCAACTGGCGAATGCCGTCGATTTCAATCGGCGGAATCGGCGACGGATACCCCTCGGTCCCGACGATGGTGACCACACCCTCGCACTTGAGTATCGGCAGCCGTTCCGACGCATCGAACCGGGCGAAGCAGTAGCCTGGGAAAAGCGGCCACTCGACCTGCTTCTTGCGGTCCTTCCAGCGGCTCCACTTCATGAAAGTGGGCAGAAAAACCTCGACGTGCTTCTGCTCGAGCTGATCGCGGACGAGCTTCTCGTGCCGCGACCTCGTCCAGAGGGCAAACCACTCAAGGGACATCGCTCTGCTGCTGCTTCACGCCAAGGTCGTAGGCTTTTTTGATCTCGTCGTTCTTCCAATCGATGATCGCCTGGGTACGAAGCTGCTGCAGGTACTGCAGCATGTGACCCCGCTGTTTGTCCGCCGCCAGCCGATCCGCGATCTCGGGACGCGCCTCGTCGAGCGTCTTGACCTTCTGCTCCGTGCGGCTTTCGAGCTCGATGATCTGGTATCCGCGCGTGGTCCTGAGCACGCGTGTCAACTCACCAACCTTCAGCGGATCAATCTCCTTCAGCAGCTCCGGCGAGAGATCGGTGCGCGCGATGGGCCCGATCAACCCGCCGTTGGCCTTGGACCCCGACTCGGAGACTTCGGACGCGAGCTGCGCAAACGGTTCTCCGCTCTCGAGCCGCTCGAGGATGTCCTCGGCCTTCGCGCGCGCCGCATCGTCCGCCGCGACGTTGACGCCCTTGTCGGTGGTCTGGACCGCAATCAGAATCTCGCGAAGCGTCAATTGCGGCTGCGTCGTGAAGGAGTCACGATGCTCCTCGTAGTACTTCTTGACGTCGTCTTCAGAGACCGAGATCTTGCCGGCGACTTCCACCTGCTGCACGCGGCTGACGAGCATCTGCCGCTCGATCTGCCGGCGCAAGTCGTCGAGGCTGAGCCCCTCCTGCTTGAGCGCGGCCTGAAACTGCTCCTCCGTCTCGATTTGGTTTTCCTTTTTGATGTTGTCGATGATGCTCTGGAACTGCTCGGTCCCGAGTGCGTAGCCGAGCTCGCGGCCGCGCTGGACCAGCAACATCTCGTCGATCGCGTTCACGATGACGTCGGGTGTGACTTCCGCGAGGGCCTTCTGCAATTCCGCATCGGTCCCGGGCCGGAAATTCGGGTCGCGCTGGCGAAGCGCCCCGATCTGCCGCTGCTCGAGCTCGGTCTTGGTGATCACGTCGCCGTTGACCTTGACCAGAACCTGCTCGAGGATCTCGCCTCGTTGAGCTGTCACTGCGAGGCCACCCAGGACGACGAGCGCGCCGGTAAGCACAAACCGTTTCATGATCTAAATACCTGCAAATAAGTAGTTTACTACCGCGCTCCGGCGGGTGGGGCTGGTGGGGCGGGTAGGACGGGTAGGGAACATCTTTCTTAGACGTCTCCGAGACGGCCCATGGCCGCGGGCTTGGCCGCCTGCTACGCGCCCGACCCGCCCTACCCGTCCTACCCGTCCTACCCGTCCTACCCGTCCTACCTGCCCTACCTGCCTTACCTGCCTTACCTGCCCTAATCGCGCAGGTCTTCGAGCAGTTCCTCGACCCTTTCCAGAATGCCGCCGGGGGCCCGGGGATCCTCGGCTTTGGGCCTGAGAATCTCGGCCTTCGAAAACCCCGGCGCCACCTCCCCTGCCGTGGCCCTCGCAGTCCACCAGGCAGGTTCACGCCGCTCTCGGGGCGTCCGCCGAATCCCGAACCCGGAGGCCCCAGGCTTTGCCGCGCTGGGGTGGACTTTGCCGCCTGGCGTACGGCGCGTGGCGTCTGGAGCCTGGGGCCCGATGGCTGAGGCCTGATCCTGACGCAGGTCCATCTTGAGCGTTGAGGGCGGAATCAATTGCAGGTCGCCCCGGTCGCGCACCAGATTGATGACGCGGATCGGATCCACCTTGGCTTTCTCGCGGAACTTGAGCACGACGACCGGTCCCTCGCGATTGATCGTGTCGATGCCCAACTCGTCGGCGAGCACCCTGATGCGGCCGTAGTCGGCAAGGTTCAGCACGGGCACCGGAGACGGACCGTAGCGATCGCGCATCTCCTCCATGATCCGCGTCAGTTCGTCCTCGCTGCGCGCCGCGGCGACACGCCGGTAGATCATGAGACGCTGGTTCATGTCGGGCACGTAGCTCTCGTCGATCCGGAAGTCGATCCGCAGATTGACCGTCGCACGGACGTCGTCGTCGAGATCCTCGCCTTTGAGCTCCCGGACCGTTTCCTCGAGCAACTTCATGTACATCTCGAAACCGACGGCGTCGATATGGCCGCTCTGCTCGCCGCCGAGCAGATTCCCGGCCCCGCGGATCTCGAGGTCGAGGGCAGCGACACGGAAGCCGCTGCCAAGGTCGCTGAACTCCTTGATCGCCGCCAGGCGCTTGCGCGCCACTGGTGACAGCGACTGCTCGGGCGGAATCAGGAGATACGCATACGCAGGGCGATCGCTGCGGCCGACACGCCCCCGGAGCTGATAAAGCTGCGAGAGCCCGTAGCGATCGGCCCGGTTGATGATGATGGTGTTCGCGTTCGGGATGTCCAGCCCGTTCTCGACGATCGTCGTGGCGAGCAGCACGTCGAACTTGTGCGCCATGTAATCGAGCATGGCGCGCTCGAGGGCGTCTTCGTTCATCTGACCGTGGCCGATCACCACGCGCGCCTCGGGCACCAGGCGCTGAATCAGGTTTCCCAGCGAGAAAATGGACTCCACGCGGTTGTGCACGAAGTACACCTGGCCGCCGCGCGCCATCTCGTTTCGGATCGCTCGCGCGATGACGGCCGCATCGAACTTGACGACATTGGTCTGAATCGCCAGGCGGTCTTTGGGTGGCGTTTCGATGACCGACATGTCGCGAATCCCCACCAGCGACATGTTGAGCGTGCGCGGAATGGGTGTCGCCGTCATCGTCAGGACGTCGACGCTCTTGCGCATCTGCTTGATGCGCTCCTTGTGCGCGACTCCGAATCGCTGTTCTTCGTCCACGATGAGCAGGCCAAGATCACGGAATACCACGTCCTTGGAAAGTAGACGATGGGTGCCGACGAGGATGTCGAGACGCCCCGCCGCCGCTGACGCGAGCGCTTCCTTGATCTCCTGTTTCGTTCGAAAGCGGCTGATCATCTCGATGCGTACCGGGAAGGCCGCAAACCTGCGCTTGAGCGTTTCGAGGTGCTGAAACGCAAGCACCGTCGTCGGCGCCAGCACGGCGACCTGCTTGCCATCCATGACCGCCTTGAACGATGCCCGCATGGCCACTTCGGTCTTGCCGTAGCCGACATCGCCGCACAGCAGCCGATCCATCGGGGACGGGGACTCCATGTCCCGCTTGATGTCGCCAATTGCCGTTGACTGATCGGGTGTGAGATCCCACTCGAAGGCATCTTCGAATTCTTCCTGCCAGTGGGTATCCGCTTGAAAGGCATGCCCCTGCACGGCCCGACGGGCGGCGTAGAGCTTGAGCAGCTCCTCCGCCATGTCGCGCATGGCTTTCTTGACCTTCTTTTTGGCCTTGTCCCAGGAGGCCCCGCCGAGCCGGTCGAGCGACGGCGTGGCGCCGGTGTACTTCTGAATCAGGTCGAGCCGCTCGACCGGGACGAACATCTTGTCGTCGCCGTAGTAGCGCAGCTCGAGAAACTCCTGCACGATGTCGCCCTGGCCGATGGACAGCTGCTTGAGGCCGACGAACTGCCCGATGCCGTGATCGATATGAACGATGTGGTCGCCGACCTTGAGATCGCGCAAGTCAGAGAGGAAGGCAGCCGCCAGCGAACGCTTGCGGCTCGTGGTCGTTCGCCGGCGCTCTTCCTCGAACACGTCCGTTTCGGCGTAGATCTGCAGTGACGCATCGGCGAGGCGGAATCCCTTGGACAGCAGCCCTTCGGCGACGAGCACCGCGCCCTCGATGCGTTCGTCGGCCTTTGCCGCGAGCAGCCCGCGAATCTCGTAGTCGTGCAGCAGTTCCACCGTCCGCTCGGCGCGCCCGTGGGTGCTGGCCACGAAGAGGACGGTTTCGTTCTGGTCGCGCGCCTGCTTGATCTGCGCAATCCAATCGGCGATGCGGCCGCGAAACTCCTGGGCGGGCTGCGTCGCCACGTGACGGGGAGTAGTCCCGCCGTAGCTCGCAGCATCGGAGCTACCCGCGGCGGCGGATGCGCTGGGTGCGTCGAGGGTGTCGAGCGAGAGCTCTTCGAGCACGACCGCGTGATCGAGCGCCGGCGCGAGCTCGGCCCACATCGACATCAGCGCTCCGGGTGGACGACGTTCGCGGTCGCCGAGGGTCTGGTCGCTCTGACGCTGCCCAAACGACGCCTCGAGATGTTCCGCCCACTTCTCCACCTGCGTGCGAACATCGCCGGGTTCGGCCACGATGATGCGCGACGACCGCGAGGCGCGCAGATAATCGAACAGACTCGAGCCGAGCGACAGCGCAGTTTCCTGATCCGCCGTCGCCTCGGCGAAGGCGGAGCCCTCCTTGACCGGGACGATCTGAAACTGATCCAGCGTCTCGATGGATCGCTGCGTCGCCGGATCGAATCGACGGATCGACTCGACCGAGTCACCGACGAACTCGATGCGCACGGGAGACGCCTCGCCGGCCGGATACACGTCCAGGATGCCTCCGCGCAACGAGAATTCTCCGTGTTCGTCCACAGGGTCCTGTCGCTCGTAACCGCCCTCCACGAGAATCCCGGCCAGCGCGTGCGGATCGATCTCGACTCCGGGTCGCAGATCGACCGACGTGGTCAGAATGGATTCCGGCGCGGCGAGACGGGGCATGAGCGCCTGGGCAGATGCGACGACGACGCGGGCTGTGCCAAGAGCGGCGGCGTGAAGGGCCCGCGCGCGCGCTGATGTCACCTGAAAGTGCGGCGCCATGCCCCGATACGGATCGACCTGATAGGACGGGAATGGCAGGACGATTCGCTCAGCCACGACGTCGGGCACGGCCTCGAGGGACGAGAGGAAGAACCGAACATCGCTGGTCGCGTCTTCAACCTCCGGATCGGTCGGCACGACATAGAGAAAGACGACGTCCCGGGAGGCGTGCGCGGCGGCTGCGACGGCCAGCGCCTTTGCCGGCGGTGTCAGCCCCGAATGGGCACGCGTCCGGCTGTCGAGGCCGACCTTGCCGATAGCACTGTTGAGCAGCGCGCGAACGGAGAGGGAGGTTACGGTCGACACAAGGTTCGTACAAGCCACGACCCCCTGAATCCACTCGCGGGCCAGGGGCAACAGTCCATTCTAAAGCCGAAGATTCTCCGATGCGCCACCAGCGGCAGAATTTGGGCGACGTCGCCCTCAGCCGCGGCCACGGTCGAGGATCCTCTGAATGATCGCCGTCGTCGAGTACCCCTCCGCCAGTGGAATGCGGACGACCGTACCACCGCGCGCTTCGACGATGTCGGCGCCGACGATGGCGCCTTCAGCCCAGTCGGCGCCCTTCACGAGCACATCGGGCTCCAGGGCGTTTACGATGTCGTGCGGCGTGTCTTCGTCGAAGATGACGGTTGCGTCCACACACGCCAGGGCGGCGAGCACCTCGGCACGCTCGGTCTCCGGGTTCAGCGGACGGTCGCGCCCTTTGTCGAGCGCTCGCGCCGATCGATCGGAGTTCACCGCCACGATCAGGGCGTCGCCAAGCTCGCGCGCCCTGGAAAGGTATCGAACGTGGCCAGGGTGGAGCAGATCGAAGACGCCATTGGTGAAGACGATTTTCAGGCCCCGCGCGCGCAGCTCCTGCACCCAGGCGGCGGCATTTTCAGACGAGAGGAACACTCCCACCAGCTATCATTCTAAGCGTTGAATCGACACCTCTCCTCGTGGGGCAAGCGGCTGGCTCGGACCGCGGGCTTGAGCGTGCATCGGGCCCGGCCCGAGAATCGCTTCGAGGCGATGAGCGAATCGCTCGAAATGATGAAGCAACGCGGCTATGCCCCCCGAGTGGTGATCGACGGCGGGGCCAACCTCGGACAATGGGCAACATTGGCCTCGGCTGTGTTCCCGCAGGCGGTGTTCAACCTGATCGAGCCGCAGCCGCGCTGTCAGGAGCATCTTCGCGCCTCGCTGACGGCGCCGCGGTTTCGCGTGCACCCGTTTGCGCTCACGGCGCCTGGCGTGCATCAGGTCCGCCTTGCCAGCGCCGGCGGACAAGGCGTCTCCACGGGCGCGTTCGTGACCGACCGCGAATGGGGCGCTGATGTGGACGTCCTCGAGGCACCGGCGACGACACTCGACGAATTGCTTGCCGACAGCGTGACCGCCGCGGACCGCGTGCTGCTCAAGCTCGATCTCGAGGGTCACGAACTCGCCGCACTCCAGGGCGCGACGACGCTGCTCGGCATCGCTGAAGCGCTGGTGATCGAGACCAGCTTCTACGACATCTTCAGCCAGGGCCGCCCACTCTTCGCCGAAATCGTCGCCCACCTGACGCGTGCGGGATTCGTCCTCTACGACTTCGCGGCACTTTACCCGCGTGCGCGCGACCAGCGTTTGCGGATGGCAGACGCGATCCTGGTTCGGACCGGGAGCCCGCTGCTCGACGACGTGTCCTGGGATTGACGACGCGCGATTAACGCGGCGCTTTGAACCGGATGCCGGGACTGAAATCCCACTGGTGCCGCGGCCGATAGATGCCGACATCCTTCGTGCGCGACTTCACACGAAACGTGTACAGGAGGCGATGGTAGTCGTAGGGATAGCCGTCCAGGCGGTGCACAGCAACGTCGATTTTATAGGTGCCTTCCACGAGATCAAGGCTGGCGATGCGGAATCGGATCTCGCCGTCGCCGCTGATGTTCGCCGGTTCGAGCTCCTCGATGTTCGTATTGGTCCCGTAACAGCACAGGCCCTCGACGTTGAAGAGTCCCACACCAAACACGAAGTCCTCGAGGGGCTGGTGGGCGCGGGTCTTCAGACGCAGCTCCATCGGTTCGCCGGATTGGAAGACGTGGCTCACCTGACCCTCGGCATCGTGAAGCGATACCTCCGTGATCTCCACTTCGCGCGAGCCCCAGCGGCCCTCGGTCGCCTGAAACATGTTGGCCGGGGTGTCGACGACATCCGACGGCATCGCCGACAGCGCAATCCGGGGCGCACCTGCGGGCGGGGCTTCCCCGCCCCGCTGCCCGGCCGCCGCCGCCACGCTCGCCGCCTCCTGTTTGGCCAGCTGCGCTTCTTCGTCCTTGCCGATATCGAGCAGATAGGACGCGACCACGCGCTTCGGTTCACCCTCGGCCAGCGTCTTGCCTTTGTCGAGCCACAATGCGCGGTCGCAAAATTTCTCGACCAGATCGAGCGAGTGCGTCACCAGCAGGATGGTCCGGTTCCGGCGCCGGAACTCGGCGAACTTGTCGAGGCACTTGACCGTGAAGCCCTGATCGCCGACCGCCAGGACTTCGTCGATCAGCAGGACGTCGGGATCGACGTGGATGGCTACGGCGAACCCCAGACGCATGTACATGCCCGATGAATAGGTTTTCACGGGCGCATCGATGAAGTCCTTCAACTCGGCAAACTCGACGATCTCGTCGAAGCGGCGTTGAATCTCGCGCTTCGAGAGGCCCAGCATGATGCCGTTGATGAATACGTTCTCGCGGCCGGAAATCTCGGGGTGAAACCCGGCGCCGAGCTCAATCAACGCCGAGATCCGCCCGTCGACCTTGACGCGGCCCTCATTGGGGCGCGTGATTCCCGCGACGCACTTCAACAGCGTAGACTTGCCGGAGCCGTTGCGGCCGATCACGCCGTAGGTGCACCCCTTCGGAACGCTGAATGACACGCCACGCAACGCCGGGAACGTCTCGTCCGGCTGCAAATCGCGGATGAGGCTGCCCTTGAGCAGCGCCGACTTGAGCGTCGCGAACTGCTTCTTGCGCGCGTACTTGCGGTAAACCTTCGAGACGTTGATGACGTCGATGGCAGGCGTCATCGCGTCACGCCCGCGCCGCCGACACGTCGTCCCCGGAGTCGCTGCCCTTCGACCATGCTCAGGGCACCCCGGGCCGCAGTCCAGGGGTGCGGCCTGCTCGTGGACACGTCACACCTCTTCCGCAAAGCTATCCCTCAGCCGGTCGAACACGAAATACCCGATGAAGAATGTCACAATCGATCCCGCCAGCAGCGCCATCAGCCACTTCCAGTGCCCGTGCGGCCCGATGTAGAACAGCACCTCCTGATAGGAGATCGCCAGATGCGTCATCGGGTTGAGGTTGATGATCCATCGATACGGCTCCGGAACCGCGCTCATGGGATAGATGATGGGCGTGGAGAAAAACCAGAGCGTCAGGAGATTCCCCAGAATCTCCTTCAGATCCCTGAAGTGTACCGTCAGCGCGGCGGCCAGCAGCCCGAGCCCCAGCAGGACCAGCAACTGCACGGCGACGATCACCGGGAACCAGAGCACTTCGATCGGGTCGATGGGCCGCTGATAGTAAATGAGAAACAGGACCAGAATCGGCAGCCCGAAGAAGAAGTGCACCATGTTGGCCAGCACGGTGACGATGGGCAACACTTCTGCCGGGAAGAGGACCTTCTTGATCAGGTTGCCGCCCGAGATGAGCACATTGGACGACTCGAGAATCGACGATGAGAACCAGGTCCAGGGCAGGATGCCGCAGAACATGAACAGCGCATAGGGCTGCAGGTCCGCGGCGTGCGCCGACGGCAGCACCGTCGAGAAGACGAACGAATACACCAGCAGCAGGAGCAGCGGGTTGAAAAACGACCAGAAAAAGCCGAGCACCGAACCGCGGTAGCGCGCCTTCAGATCGCGCGCGACCAGGGTCTGGATCAAGCCGCGATACCGGAGCAGATTCCGAAGATTCTGAATCATGTCCGAGGCCTGCGGCCTGAGAGCTGGAGCCTGGGGCGTGAGGGCTGGGGTCTGATCAATGTGATGCGCCGCGGCGCGCTTCGGCCTGCAACTGCTGCAGGGTTCTCAGCAGCGACAACCGCGCGCGCTCGAAGTCCATCTCGTGCGGCATCGCCGCCATCATCTCTTCGGCGCGCGCCATGCCCGCCTGAGCACGCGCTTCGTCCAGATCTTCGGCGCGTTCGGCCACCTGTGCAAGCACGGTCACTCGATCGGGCAGCACTTCGGCAAACCCGACCGACACGGCCAGGAAATGCTTCTCGGCGCCTTGCCGGTACCACATCGTCCCCGTGCGAAGCCCGGCGAAAAGCGGCGTGTGGCCAGGCAGAACGCCAAAGTCGCCCTCCTGGCCGGGCATCGCGACCTCGTCGACCTCGTAGGAGAGCGACTGGTCCGGCGTAACGATGTTGAGCCGTAACTTTGTGGGTAGTGCCACTTGTCGAATCCTGCTTGCTATTTCATTGACTTCGCGTTCTCGAGAACTTCCTCAATCGTCCCCTGCAGGTAGAAGGCCTGCTCGGGCACGCCGTCGTGCTTGCCTTCGACAATCTCCTTGAAGCCCTTGATCGTGTCGCCGATCGACACGTACTTGCCCTCGCGGCCGGTGAACTGCGAGGCCACGAAGAACGGCTGCGACAGGAAGCGCTGGATCTTGCGCGCGCGCGACACGGCCAGCTTGTCTTCTTCCGACAACTCGTCGATGCCGAGAATCGCGATGATGTCCTGGAGATCCTTGTAGCGCTGCAGCGTCTGCTTCACCAGGCGCGCGACTTCGTAGTGTTCCTCCCCGACGACGCGCGGATCGAGAATGCGGGACGTCGACGCCAGCGGATCGACCGCGGGGTAGATCCCGAGCTCGGCGATCTGTCGCGACAGGTTCGTCGTCGCGTCGAGGTGTGCGAAGGTCGTTGCCGGTGCCGGGTCCGTGTAGTCGTCCGCAGGGACGTAAATCGCCTGCACCGACGTGATCGAGCCCTTCTTCGTGGACGTAATGCGCTCCTGCAGTTCGCCCATCTCCGTGAGCAGCGTCGGCTGGTAACCGACCGCGCTCGGCATGCGGCCGAGCAGTGCCGACACTTCCGAGCCTGCCTGTGTGAAGCGGAAGATGTTGTCGATGAAGAGCAGCACGTCCTTGCCTTCGGCGTCGCGGAAGTACTCGGCCACGGTCAACGCCGAGAGGCCGACCCGCTGGCGCGCGCCGGGCGGTTCCGTCATCTGGCCGTAGACCAGCGCGGCACGCGACTTCGACGGGTCCTTCAGGTCGATCACGCCCGACTCCTGGAACTCGAGCCACAGGTCGTTGCCCTCGCGCGTGCGTTCACCCACGCCGCCGAACACCGACACACCGCCGTGCTTGAGGGCGATGTTGTGAATGAGCTCCATGATGATCACGGTCTTGCCCACACCGGCGCCGCCGAAGAGGCCGATTTTGCCGCCCGTCAGGTAGGGCTCGAGCAGATCGATGACCTTGATGCCGGTCTCGAACATCTTCAATTCGGTGGACTGCTGCTCGAGCGTGGGTGCGGGCCGGTGAATCGACCAGCGTTCGGTCGCCGGCACCGGGACATCCGGGAAGTCCACCGGCTCGCCCAGAACGTTGAGCACGCGGCCGAGCGTGCCGGCGCCGACCGGTACGGAAATGGGCGCCCCGGTGTCGACGGCGTCCATGCCGCGCTGCAGGCCGTCGGTCGGCTTCATCGCCACCGCTCGCACGCGGCCTTCGCCGAGGTGCTGCTGCACTTCGCAGATGATCTCCACGTCAGCGTCGCCGACTTTGCCGGTGATGCGGATCGCGTTGTAGATGTTCGGGAGGTGTCCGGCCTCGTACTCGACGTCCACGACGGGACCGATGATCTGGATGACCTTGCCGACGTTGGTTGCACTCGCTGTCGCTGTTGCCATTGTTTACTCGCTTCGCTCGGTACTGCTTTCAGCTGAGAGCTAGACTGACTGTGCTCCTGCCACGATCTCGATGATCTCGCGCGTGATCGCCGCCTGACGAACCTTGTTCATGTATAGCGTGAGCCGGTCGACCATCTCGCGTGCGTTGCGGGTGGCGCTGTCCATCGCGGTCATGCGCGCCGCGTGTTCCGCTGCCGACGATTCCAGCAGGGCACGGTTGACCTGCACGGCGACGTGAAACGGGAGGAACGTGCCGAGCAGCTCCTCCGGCGTCGGCTCGAAGAGGTAATCGATGCGATCGCCGTCGCCAACCGTCGTACCGTCGGCATTCTCGGTCCCGGCGAGATTCGCGATCGGCAGCAGGCGTTCGACGACGACGCGCTGCGTCATCACGGAACGGAACTCGTTGTAGAGGAGGTATACGTTGCTCACGTCGCCTTCGAGGAACTCCCTGATGGCCGTGTTGGCAATCGTCTGCGCGTGCGTCCACTTCACGTTCTGGAACAGCCCGACCTCTTCGTAGCGCACGTCGAAGCCGCGGCGCAGGAAGAAGTCGCGGCCCTTGCGGCCGACCAGCGCCAGCGCGATGGCGCGACCGGCGTCCTTGGGCTGCGCCGTGATGAACTCCGCCGCGCCCTTGATCACGTTGGCGTTGAAGCTGCCGGCCAGGCCGCGGTCTGCGGTGATCACGATCAGCAGCGTACGGCCCGGCGGTTTCTCCTGCAGCAGGCGGTGGCGCGTGCTCTCGGTCCGCGACGCGAGGTTGTTGAACACGCGCAGCATCTCCTGAGCATAGGGGCGGCTGCGGAGAATCCGCTCCTGCGCGCGACGCAGCTTCGACGACGAGACCATCTTCATGGCCTTCGTGATCTGCTGGGTCGATTTGACCGCTCGCACTCGGCGGCGAATATCAATCAGTGACGGCATGGTTCGCTTCGCCTGCGGAACTAAGAACGAAGAACGAAGAACGAAGAACTAAGGACAGAACTAAGAACAGAGAACTAAGAACTGAGAACTGAGAACTGAGAACTGAGAACTGAGAACGAGAACTGAGAACGAGAACTGAGAACGAGAACGAGAACCAAAAACCGAACGACGGACCGGAATGTGCCCAGCAACGACACCTGATTCGTGGGTCGTCGTCAGCGCGTCGCCGTCGCGTTTGCTCCTCCGGTGTCGCTCCCATCGCCCTTCGTGGCTGCTCGCTCGTCATCGTCCGTACGTCGGATCGTGTTCGTCGGTTGCCGCTGTGCGTGTCGCGGTCCCTCGCTCGTCCGTTCCGTCGTTCGTCCGTTCCATCCTTCCGTCGTTCGTCCGTTCCGTCGTTCCGTCCGTTCCGTGTTCCGTCGTTCCGTGTTCCGTGTTCCGTGTTCCGTCGTTCCGTCGTTCCGTCGTTCCGTCGTTGTGTTCTGTGTTCTTAGTTCTTAGTTCTTAGTTCTTAGTTCTCTCAGCGTGTCGCGGCGGCGCGCGAAGCGGCAAACTGTTCGTTGAACTCCTTGATCGCGGCGCCGAGCTGGCCCTTGATCTCGTCGTCCAGGTTCTTCTTCTCGCGAATCGCGCCGAGCAGGTTGGCGAAGCGCGTGTCCATGAAGCGGTGAAACTGCTCCTCGTAGACGCGGACATCCGCGACCGCGACGTCGTCCAGCATCCCCTGCGTGCCGGCGTACAGAATCGCGACCTGCTTTTCGACTGCCAGCGGCTGATACTGCGGCTGCTTCAGCAGCTCGACCAGGCGCGCGCCGCGATTGAGCTGGGCCTGCGTCTGCTTGTCGAGATCGCTCGAGCCAAACTGCGCGAAGGCCGCGAGCTCGCGGTACTGGGCGAGGTCCAGACGCAGCGTCCCGGCCACCTGCCGCATCGCCTTGATCTGCGCCGACCCACCCACGCGCGAAACCGAGTTGCCGACGTTGATCGCGGGACGCACACCCTGGTTGAACAGATCGCCCTCGAGGAAGATCTGCCCGTCCGTAATCGAAATGACATTGGTCGGGATGTAGGCCGAGAGATCGCCTGCCTGCGTCTCGATGATCGGCAGCGAGGTGAGCGAGCCGCCGCCGCGAGCATCGTTCAGCTTGGCCGCGCGCTCCAACAGGCGCGAGTGGAGATAGAAGACGTCACCCGGATAGGCCTCGCGACCCGGGGGACGCCGAAGCAGCAGGGAAATCTCCCGGTAAGCCTGGGCGTGCTTCGACAGGTCGTCGTACACCAGCAGCGCGTGTCGTCCGCTGTCTCGAAAGTATTCGCCCATGGCGGTTGCCGAATACGGACTGATGTACAGCATCGGCGCCGGGTCGGACGCGGCAGCCGCCACGATGATGCTGTAGCGCATCGCGTCGTTCTCTTCGAGCGTGCGCATGAGCTGCGCGATGGTCGATTGCTTCTGGCCAATCGCGTTGTAGATGCAGATGACGCCGGTGTCCTTCTGATTCAGGATGGTGTCGAGCGCAACGGCGGTCTTGCCCGTCTGCCTGTCGCCGATGATGAGCTCGCGCTGGCCGCGGCCAATCGGCACCATGCCGTCGATCGCCTTGAGACCAGTCTGCATCGGCTCACGGACCGGCTGACGGTCCACGACACCGGGCGCGAGACGTTCAATCGGCGCGTACTGGCTGGTGAGAATCGGGCCCTTGCCGTCGATCGGCTGACCAAGCGCGTTGACCACGCGGCCAAGCAGCTCTGCCCCGATCGGCACCGAGATGATCCGCCCGGTGCGCTTGACCGGATCGCCTTCCTTGATCTCGCGATACTCGCCGAGCAGCACGCAGCCGACGCTGTCCTCTTCGAGGTTGAGCGCAATGCCGAACACGCCGTGCGGGAACTCGAGCATCTCGCCCGCCATCGCCCGTTCGCAGCCATGCAGACGCGCGATGCCGTCGCCAAGCGACGTCACGGTGCCGACCTCGGCGACGTCCACGTCAACGGCGAAGCTGCCGATCTGTTCGCGAATGATCTTGGAAATTTCGTCTGCTTTTAGATTCATCGTTGCGCGGCCGGGCGAAAGCCGGGCCCTCCCATCGTCGTGCCAGTGCCGTCCGATTGCGGTTCTACGCCGTCTCGACGAGTTGCTGCTTCATCTTCTGCAACTGAGTCCGGATGCTGCCGTCGTACACGGTGCTGCCGATGCGCGCGACGAGGCCGCCGATGATCGACGAATCCACCGCCGTCTCGAGCTGCACCTTCTTGCCGGTCATGCCGCTCAGGCTCGCCTCGAGGCGCTGCTTCTTCTCCGACGTGAGCGGCGCCGCCGATGTGACCGTGGCGCGCACGATGTTGCGATGCGCGAGCAACCGCTCGGTATAGACGTCGGACATGATCGGCACCAGATCGAGACGACCCCGCTCGGCGAGCATCTTCAACAACTTCGCGACCGGCGGCTGGACGCCCATGTGCGACGTCAACGCCGCGGTCACGTTGACGCGGATCTGCTGCGGGATGCCCGGACTGGTCAGCGCACGCCGCAGTTCCGCGCTCGCACCCATCGCGCGCGCCACCGCGGCGAGATCCTGCTCGACCTTCGCCGGGTCCGACTCCTGGACAGCGACCTCGAGCAGCGCCTTGGCGTAGCGAGTGGCTGATGTTCTGATCGACATTGTGTCGTGTTACCTGCCAGTCATTGCGCGGTCATCATGGTGAGGCCGGGCCTTCATACCGGCCGACTCAGATCGGTCAAATACCGGTCAACCAACCGTTCCTGGTCCGACGGTGTGATCTCGTTCTCGATGCGATCGGCGGCAAGCTGCACCGACAGATTGGCGGCGTGCTCGACGAGCTCTCGTTTCGCGAGCCGGAGCTGCAGGTCGATTTCACGGCGCGTCTGTTCGAGGAGCCGGTCGCGTTCGGCGACGGCCAAGGCCGCGATGCGTGCTTCCTCCGACGCGATCTCTTCCGCGCCACGGTGGCGCAGCGTGTCAATCTCGCCGGGCAACGCCTGCAGCTTGCGCTCGATTTCCGCGAGCTGCGCGGACGCGGTGGACGTCACGCTGGCCGCCTCCACCAGCTCCTTGCGAATAGCGGTGTGCCGATCGCGCAGGTAATTGGCCATCGGCGTCTTCAAGAAGTACCAGAGCGTCCCGAACAGGATGGCGAAATTCACGGTGGGCCACAACAAGCCGGCCCAGAGGCCGTGATGCTCCTCTTCTGTCGCGTGCTCGATCGGTTCGGCGGCGATGCCGGGCGCGGTGTCCTCGGAGGTCGGCGGCGAAGGATCGGGCTGCTGCTGTGCGAAGACGGGCGACGGAGCGAGCACCAGCAGCGACAGCAGGAGGACCTGCCGAAGGACCTTGTTCTTTAATTCACAAGCGTTCAGAAGCGTTGGCGCACTCATCGGTCTTGTCCTAGGATGCGCGACCGAGCACGCGCGACACGATGGCGTCGGCCAGGGTATCGGCCTCGCGATCGAGCGTCGCACGAGCCTCCGCGGCTTGCTGTTTCACGCGAGCCGTGGCCTCGGCCAGTTCGCGATCGACCGTCGCCCGGGTATCGCCGAGCAACGCCGCGCGCTGCTCCATCGCGGCACGCCGTTTCTCGTCCATCTGACGATACACGTCCGATCGTGCCGCGTTGAGCGTCTGCGCATACTCGGCATTGGCGGCGGCCGCGCGATCCGCCGCAGACTGCGCCAGGTCGCGCGCGTCCGACACGGCCTTCGTCCGCGCCTCAATCACCTGCAGAATCGGCTGAAAGATCAGCGTGTTGAGGAGGTATGTCGTCAGCAGCAGGAAAACGATGACCCAGAGTGCGGAGAGATCCGGGATCACAGACGTACGCCCCGACGGCAAAATTTGTTTCTGACCAAACAATTATTTATATCACGGCCGCGAGGGCCGGTTTCGCTGGAGGGCCGCTTCGCAGAGGGCCGCGCTTGCGTACGGTCGGAATCCGGCCGCTGGCCGGCCAGTGGGCGAAGCCCGCCCTCGTCCCGAAGGGCCGCCCTCGGGCCTGAGGCCGGGGCGTCAGCGCACGACGATCGCCCGCTCGCTTCTCGGCGCGACCGCTCCGATACGCCACGCCGGTACTCCAGCGTCTGCAAGGGTTTGCAGGGCGCCGTCGGCTTCGAGTTGATCGACCGCCACGAGTAAGCCGCCTGATGTCTGGGGGTCGTACAGCAAGTCGTCCAGCTCGGCGGCGACCGTTTTCGCTGTATCTACGCCGCCGCCAAAATACGTCCGGTTACTTTCCATCCCGCCTGAGTGGTTCTTGCGGACAATCTCGAGCACGCCGTCGAACACCGGCACTTCAGTGGCCCGGATTGCCAGCGTCACCCGGCTGGCTTCGGCCATCTCCGTCGCGTGACCGATCAGACCAAAGCCCGTGATGTCGGTACAGGAATGCACGCAGTCGAGAGAAGCAAGGGCCAGGGCCGCGGCTTTGTTGAGTGTGCGCATCGCGGTGACCGCCTGCTCGACGAGCGACGCCGAGGCGCGGTTGAACTTGATGGCCGTGCCGACCACGCCCGTTCCAAGCGGCTTGGTCAGAATGAGCGCGTCACCAGGCTTGGCGCCGCCGTTGGTCCGCACCCGACTGGGATCGACCGCGCCGGTCACGGCATAGCCGAATTTGATTTCCTTGTCCTTGACGGTGTGCCCTCCGAGGAGCGCTGTTCCCGCCTCTTGCAGTTTGTCGAATCCGCCCTGGAAGATCCTGGCGATGTCCTCATGTGCAAGGCCGGTCTCTGGAAAGCCGGCAATCGCCAGTGCCGTCAGAGGACGGCCGCCCATCGCGTACACGTCACTGACCGAGTTGGCCGCTGCAATCTGTCCGTAGATATAGGGGTCGTCCACGATCGGCGTGAAGAAGTCCACTGTCTGGACGAGCGCCGGCCCGCCCTCCCACACGTACACACCTGCATCGTCGTGAGTCCTGAAGTCAACCAGAACCCGAGGGTCAGTCTGCGCCGGAAGATTGCTCAGGACCTGAGCGAGCTCGCCCGGGGCGAGTTTGCTCGCTCAACCTGCGCAGCTCACCATCTCGGTGAGCCGCTTCTTTCCAAATAGGGACATCGCTGCATTATGCCGCGCTTCGCGCGGCTGCCGCGCGAAGCGCGGCCTACTTGCGTTCGGTGAGGTATTCGTAAATACGCTGGAGTTCGTCTTCGTTCGTGAACGAGATTTCGACGACGCCGCCTTTGCCGCGGCGCTTGATCTGGACGGGCGTGCCAAGCGAGAGGCGGAGTTGCTCTTCCGCGGCCCGCGTGTGAACGTCTTTCTTGCGCGCCTGGCTCTCCCTTTCGCCGCTGATGCCTGGCGCCGCCATCTTCTTGACAATGGCTTCGGTTTCGCGAACGGAGAGGTTGCGCGTGAGCACATCGCGCGCGACGCGGCGCTGATCGGCGCCTTCGCTGAGCGAGACAATCGCTCTCGCGTGGCCCATCGAGAGACGCCCGGCCGCGACCTCCGCACGGACTTCGTCCGGCAGGCGGAGCAGCCGCACGGTGTTGGCGACCGACGATCGGTCCCTGCCAACCTGCGCGGCGATATCGTCGTGCTTCATGCCGAACTCGTTGACCAGTGTCTGGTATGCCTGCGCCTCTTCGATCGGATTCAGATCTTCGCGTTGAATGTTCTCGATGAGCGCCATCTCGAGGCGCCGCCGCTTTTCGTGGCCGCCGACGTCCTTCACGACAACCGGCACGGTCTGGAGACCTGCTCGCTGCGCCGCACGCCATCGACGCTCGCCGGCGATGATCTGAAAGCGGCCGTGATCGAGTTCGCGCGCGACGATGGGCTGAATGATGCCGTTGGTTTTGATGGACTGTACGAGGTTTTCGAGACGCTCGTCTTCCATGTCGCCGCGTGGCTGGTAATCGTTGGGCTCGAGCAAGTCGATGTCGATCTCGAGCGACGCGCGAGGTCTCGCCAGCGTGTCTGCCGCATCCGGGATGAGGGCGCTCAGGCCTTTGCCGAGCGCCGGCTTTCGATCAGGCATGGTTTCTCTCCAAGAGTTCGTTGGCGAGCGAGATGTAGGCTTCGGCGCCGCGTGATTTCGCATCGTAGGTCACTGCAGGCACACCGTGGCTGGGCGCCTCCGCGAGGCGAACGTTGCGCGGGATGACCGTGCGATACACCTTTTCTTTGAAGAACGCGCGCACGTCTTTGGCGACCTGCTGTCCGAGGTTGGTCCGCTCATCGCTCATCGTCAACAGAACCCCTTCGACGTCCAGCGTGGGATTGAGCGCGGCACGCACGCGCCGAAGCGTGGCGATCAGATCCGCGAGCCCTTCGAGGGCGAAGTACTCACAGTGCAGGGGGATGAGGACGGTATCCGCCGCGACGAGCGCGTTGAGCGTCAGCAGTCCCAGAGACGGCGGGCAATCAATGACGATGAAGCGATAGCGCGCGCGTAGCGGTGCGAGCAGATCACGCAGGCGGCGATCGCGATGGTCCATCGAAATGAGCTCGATCTCGGCGCCGGCGAGGTCGCGTGTGGCCGGTATGACGTCCAGGCCGTCGATGGCCGTGTGGAGGATGTAACCGGTGGCGTCGGCGTGGGTTTGAGTGAGGGCCTGGTAGATGGTGCCGCCGCGAGCGGATTGGCCTTTGAGCCCGAGCCCGCTGGTGGCATTCCCTTGAGGGTCCACGTCGACAATCAGCGTCGGTTTGCCTGACAGCGCCAGCGCAGCGGCGAGATTGATTGCCGTCGTGGTCTTGCCGACACCTCCTTTCTGGTTCGTGACGGTAATGACCTTGGATTTCGCCGGTTTCGCGTCGTGTGGGGAGGCGGGAGCGGTGGCGGTGAACTCCGGTGGCATCATATTATTCTGGCTATTGACCTATGTCGAGACCGTGCGCCTCACGCACCGCCGCGCAGATTACGTGGAATCGCCAGCGCCGTGCAAGTGTTCCACGTGAAAAAGCGCATTGAGAGCGATTTTTGCGACGAGCAAGCTAGCTTGGACGACGGCCGATGGATGTTTTTTGAAGTACGACGAGCCGCGAGCGCAGAGCGTCGACCAGCGGATACGTCGCCAGCCACACCAGCGCTGGGGTCAGCGATTCCGAGACCTCAGCGCCTCCAGGGCCTCGAAAGAGGAAGAGTTCGCCCGCAGGCTTGAGAAACGCCTGAAGGCTGATGAGTGTGCGGGGTTCGACGCGAACCGCGCGAATCGTGACGAGATCCAGTCCCTCGTGTAGTTCGGGTCGTGTGAGGAGTTCCTCAAACCGAGATGTCTCGACGGTGACCCGAGCGAGTCCAAGTTCCCGAATGGCTTCTCGAAGAAATACGGCCTTCCGCGTCTTTGATTCCACCATACGAAGTGACAGCCGCGGACATGCCAGGGCGAGGGGAAGCGCTGGCGATCCGCCACCAGATCCAATGTCGATGGCTGTCAGCGCCGTCGCCGACACGTGACGAGCGGCAACGACCGGCTCGATCAGGAGGCGGTCGATAGCCTCGTCGTGGCCACTGGGCTCGAGTTGAAAAGAGGTCAGGTTGATCCTGGCATTCCACTTCGTCAGCAGCACGAAATAGCGCTCGAGGGCTTGGGCGAGATCTGAAGGGAGCTCGAGAGAAGCACGTCTGGCCCGCCTGCGGAGCCTGTCACGAAACTCGCGCGAGCTCATCGAGTGGGGTTCGCTTTCGCTGACTGTGGCCATTGCCGGACGTACGCGCCGACCACCGCGACAGCCGCCGGCGTGGCTCCGGGGATGCGAAGGGCCTGCCCCAACGTTTCGGGCCTCGCCTGACGGAACCGCTGTACCAATTCGCGGGAAAGGCCGGGCACATGGTCGTAGGGAAAATCGACCGGAATCCTCACGCCCTCCTGCTTTCGGCTGCGCTCGACCGCCTGCGTCTGCCGCAGCAGGTAACCCTCGAACTTCGTAGCGGTCTCCACGGAGACCAAATCCAGCGCGTGATCGAAAGGATCGAGCTGTAGAGACACCTGGTTTGCGCTCTGGAGCGAGGTCAGGCTCACTTCTGGGTGTCGCAACGCCTGTGCTGCGGAGACGCGGGCGCCGCTCGCCAGTCGAACGGAGGCTTTGGTTAGCATCGCCAAGTTACTGTGGTACCGCTGCTTACGCCGCTCGAAGCGCTCCCACCGCACATCGCTCACGGTTCCCAGCTCTCGACCTGTAGGCGTCAAGCGCAGGTCGGCATTGTCGACGCGAAGTAGCAACCGGTGTTCGGCGCGTGAGGTGAACATCCGATACGGCTCGAGACATCCTTTCGTCACCAGATCGTCGATCATGATGCCGAGATAGGCCTGATCACGACCGAGCGTCAGCCCGGGAGCCCGTCGCGCGCGCCGGCCAGCGTTGATTCCTGCAATCAATCCCTGTCCGGCTGCTTCCTCATAACCCGAAGTTCCATTGATTTGTCCGGCGAGAAACAGGCCTTCCAATCGACGAGCCTCCAGCGTTCGACGCAGTTCCGTCGGCTGGATGAAGTCGTACTCGACGGCATAGCCAGGACGCACCATCTCGGCCCGCTCGAGCCCTGGCAGCGCACGGACGAGCTGCTGTTGAATCTCGGCCGGGAGGCTCATCGAGAAGCCGTTGACGTAAATTTCATCTGCGGTGAGACCCTCCGGCTCCAGGAAGAGCTGATGCCGGTCGCGATGCGGGAACCGAATAATCTTGTCTTCCAGTGAGGGACAGTAGCGTGGGCCAATGCCGGCAATCTGGCCGTTGAAAAGGGGCGATGCGTCGATGTGTTCGCGCACCAGGCGATGAACCTCGTCCGTGGTGTGGAGGAGGTGACAGACAATCTGGTTCCTTGGGGTCTCAGTGGCTATATACGAAAATGGTTCCGGCCGGTCGTCTCCGTGTTCCACGTGAAACAGTCCGGCGGACGTCGCCCCGTCGAAGTCGATGGATGTTCGCGCCAGCCGCGGCGGAGTGCCGGTTTTCAGACGTCCCCACTGGAAACCGAATCTCTTCAGCGACTCCGCCAAATCCTTCGACGGAGGCTCGCCGGCACGGCCAGCCGCCCGCTGTTCACGCCCGACGTGAACCAGCCCATTGAGAAACGTGCCGGTTGTGATGACCAGCGCCTCGCACGGCAGTTCGCGGCCGTCCTCGAGCGCCAGCCCCGTGACGGAGCCGCCTGCGCTGAGAATGCGACCAGCGCGACCCACAATCCATTCGATGTTTCGCTCGCCTTCCAGCTCGTGGCGTACCCAGTCGCTATATCGCGCTTTGTCGGCTTGCGCACGAGGAGACCAGACGGCCGGACCGCGGCTGCGGTTGAGTACCTTGAACTGGAGCCCCGTCGCGTCGATGGCGCGGGCCATCACCCCGCCAAGCGCGTCTATCTCCTTGACTAAGTGTCCTTTAGCGGTCCCTCCGACGGCTGGATTGCAAGGCATCAAGGCAGTGGTCTCGCGGCTCAGCGTACACAGCCCGACAGCGCATCCCAACTGCGCAGCGGCCCACGCGGCCTCGACGCCGGCGTGGCCCGCGCCAACGACAAGCACATCAAATTTAGGCATGTAACACGTACTATCAATCTTGAAAGATCATGTATTCGGCTTCGGCTCCTCAATCTTATCCACCTCACCACGATCACGCTCACGACGATCACGGAGTTCCGCCCACGAGGTTCCCGGACAGAGTTCCACTCACGAGGTGCACGGAGTTCTCACCACAGGGTTCTCACGCACAGGGGTTCTTCTCTCTCAGAGGGTTCTCACCGCAGCGTTCTCATCCCCGGATTCTCACCACGGGGGTCTCTCGCGACAGGTTCCCATCGCGGGTGGGGTGGCCATCACTGCACCGGCGTAGACTCTGTGCCTCTCGCAGGGCCGCAGCGTGAACCATGTGGGGAACCCCGTGACGGGAACCTCGTGGGAACCCAGGGCGCGAACCCCGTGACCGCCACGCGTCAGTTGGCGTCCGCGCGGTTATTTGCCGATACAGAAGCGCGAGAAGATGTGTGCGAGCAGGTCGTCGGTCGTGCGCTGGCCCGTGATCTCCTGAAGCGCGGCGGCGGCCTCCTGCAAGTCCGCCAGGATGAACTCCTCCGAGATGGTCTGGTTCGACGCGCTCAACGCGTCGGCCGCCCGTGCGAGCGCGGCGTCGCACTGGCGGAGTAAGTCGCCATGGCGCACGTTGCTCACGAGCGGCTGGTCGCGGAGCGCTTCGCCAGCGCCGAGCGCCGCCGCCATGCGGTCGACGAGTCCCGCAACGCCTTCGCCGGTTTTCACCGACACGCAGGCGCCTTCGACCACGGTAGCGTCACCTCGCCAGGCATCTGGCAGATCGATCTTGTTGACGACGACCACTCGGGGACCTGACAGCGGCGCGTCGATCAAACGCCGGTCCTCGGCTCCCAGCGGTCTCGAACGATCGAGCACCAGCACGGTCAGATCTGCAACGGTCACCGCCTGACGCGCGCGGGAGACACCTTCCTGCTCGATCACGGATGCGGATTCGCGGATGCCGGCTGTGTCCACGAGCGAGACCGACAGCCCGCCGATTTCGGCGCGCTCCGCCAGTAGATCTCGCGTCGTGCCGGGAATCGGCGTCACGATCGCACGATTCGTGTTGAGCAGCGCGTTGAACAGACTCGACTTCCCGACATTCGGGGTGCCGACGATGGCAATCTGCGCGCCTTCGCGAATGAGGCGCCCGCGAGCCGCGTGCGCCAGCAGTTGCGCGATGCTCGATCGCAGGGCGCTGACCTCATCAGCCGCGCCCCCACGCTGAACGAAGTGATACCCCTCGTCTGGAAAGTCGAGCGAGGCTTCGAGTCGCGCGATCAGATCGAATACCGTGGCCTCGATCTCGCGAATGCTCGTCGTCAACGTGCCTTCGAGCTGATCGAACGCCGCACGCGCCTGCAGCGGCGTGGCCGCGTCGATCAGATCGGCAACCGCTTCGGCCTGGATCAGATCGAGCTTGCCATTCAGGAAGGCGCGCAGCGTGAATTCGCCGGGCTCGGCCAGGCGCGCTCCCGCAGACATCGCGGCTTCGATGATGCTGCGGAGGATGACGGGGCTGCCGTGAGCACTGATCTCGACAACGTGCTCGCCGGTGTAGGAATTGGGCGCGGGAAAGAAAGTGACGACGGCGTGGTCAACGAGGGCCCGGACGACCGTGTTGCCCGAGCTGCCGGCCTTTTGGCTTCGTTCCGCTTTGCTCGAATCCGCCGGCGTGATCGAATCCCCGGCTCTGCTCGGATCCGCCGGGCCCGGCCGCGCTGAACTCAGGCGCTCAACGCCCGGTCCAGTTGTGCCAGCGCCGGCCGTGATGGTGGCGAAAGTGGCCACGCGCGACTTGAGCGGCTCAGCGCGGCCGGTGAGCCGCTGCGCGATGGCCGCCGCCTCCGGACCCGACACACGGACGACCCCGATACCCGCCCGGCCCAAGGGCGTCGAGATCGCCACGATCGTGTCGTCAGTCGCAAACATCGAGGGCCCTCGACGCCGGTCTTACTTCACCGAGATGATGACCGTCTTCTCGAACGCGTCGCCGATGCTTTCCGACGACACGTTTTCGACTTCGCTGACCGCGAGATGGACGATCCGGCGCTCGTACGGGTTGAGCGGGCCGATCTCCTGGGCGAGGCCTGTGTCCCGCGCCTTCTCGGCCATGAACTTCGCCATCTGCTTGAGCTCGGCGTCCTTGCTCTTGCGGAACCCCTGGCAATCCACGACCAGCCTGCGCCGCTCGTCGACGTCCTGCCGGAACACGGCGGCCACGATGTGCTGCAGCGCGGCGAGCGCCTCGCCCTGACGCCGGGTCAGGAGCGCACCATCCTCGCCGGTGAGATTGATGCGGAGCCCGTCCGGCATCTCCTCGGCCTCCGCCGTCAAGCTGAGACCCATTGCGGAAACGATCTTCTCGACGAACGCGCTGATTACTGACGGAGTCGCCATACGCTGAAGAACCCTGGAACGTTGGAACCTTGGAACCTTGGAACTTTACTTCTTGCCGCGTGCCTGTGGTACCACGATGTCGGGCGGTGCGGCCTTCACCGCCTTCGCCTCTTTGCCCGTCTTGCCCGCCTTGGCCGCGCCTGACAGATTGGGCGGTCCAATCAGCATATTCGTGAAGTACTGCTGGCCAATCGACCACACGTTGCTCACGAGCCAGTAAATTACCAGGCCCGACGGCGCGAAGAGCATCGTCACCGCGATCATGACCGGCATGAACATCATGATTTTCTGCTGCGTCGGATCGGCCGTTGTCGGCATGATTCTCTGCTGCCAGAACATCGAGACACCCATCAGCACGGGCGTGATGAACAGCGGGTCTCGCAGCGCCAGATCGGGAATCCACCAGAAGCTCTCACCGCGGATCTCGATGGCCTGGCCGAGCATCGCGTAGAACGAAAACAGGAACGGCATCGTCAGAAGCATGGGCACGCAGCCACTCGCCGGGTTCACTCCCTTGGCGCGGTACAGCTCCATCACTTCCTGATTCATCTTCTGCCGCTCAGGATCCGTGATCTTGTATTTCGCGTAGCGCTCCTGAATCGCTTTCATCTGCGGCTGCAGTTCCTGCATCCGACGCATCGAAACGACGCTCTTGTGGCGCAGGGGGAACATCGCCAGATTGATGAGAATCGTAAGCGTGATGATCGACCAGCCCCAACTGCCGATGTAGCCGTAGATCCAGCGCAAAGCATCGAGCAGTGGCGCGGCAAGCCACGCGAATATCCCGAAGTAGATGGCGCGCGTGAATTCCGGATCGATGCTGCGCATCACGTCGAGTTGCTTCGGCCCGACGTAGAAGCGCACGTTCTCCGGCGGCGCCGGGAAGCGCACCGAATACGCGACGTACTGGCCCATCTCCGATGGTGAAGTGAACGAGGGAATCGAGACGGGCTGATATTCGAGGCGCACCGGCGCGGGCGGCTGCAGAACGGCACTGATGAAGTAGTGATCATCGACGCCGGCCCAGCGATACTGCCCTTCGCGCACGACGCCGGTGCCGAGCGCTGATGCGTTTTCGCGCTCGACGTCGCCGTCAGCGTAGTAGATCGCCTGTGCCGGATAGATGAAGACCGGCGAGAAGAACGATCCCTGTGGCTGTCGCGCAATCTCGTCCGTCATGCCAGGGCCCCACTGGACGGTCGGATTGAGCGCTTGTCCGTTCTGCCGCACGTCGGCGGTGAACGACACGATGAACGTTTGCGGATCCAGCGTGAAGACCTTCCGAACGCTCAATCCCTCGGCTGTTTCCATCGAGAACGACACCGTGCCGCCGTCGGGCCGGTCGGCGCGGTAGAGCGTCTCGTTCAGGCGCGCCGTAAGCGTCGGATCGTCGACACGCAGCGAAAAAGGCCGCGGCAGGTCGGCCGGAATGTCTGCGGGGACCACATCGATCGGCTCGCCGGCGTCGTTCCGGAACGGTTTGAGCTCCCAGTGACGGAGACGTCCACCGCGATTGGTGAAGACGGCGCGGACCAACTCTGTCTCGACGACGATGTCGCGTTCCTGGATGTCGCCGACAACGGGGGCAGACTCCAGAGGGGCTGACGGCGTTGGCGCCGTAAGGTTGCCTGGCGTCAGCGGGCCCGTCAGGGGCGGCGACTCGGACGCCGGTGCTGCCGTTTCGGTCACGGTGCCGCTGGCGTTGCTTGGCGGCGGCGGCGGCGGGATCAGTGCCTGATACACAAAGAGCACCGCGAACGACAGCAGGATGGCGAGAAAGACCCTCTTCTCCATGAGCTCGTTCTACGACTCGTCGGGGTGCGTCGCGCCGCTCTGACGGGACATCGCTGCGCCCGTCGAGGGACGGAAGCCGGGGCGCCGTCGTTGGACCGAAGGCGGGACGGGGTCGTGGCCGTGACTACCAAACGGATGGCAGCGGCTCAAACGCCGCGCGCCCAGCCAGGCGCCGCGGAGCAGCCCGTGGCGCGCGATGGCTTCTGCGCTGTAGTCCGCGCAGGTTGGCAGGAAGCGACATGCGCCGGTGAACCATGGTGACAGCATGAGCTTATACGCGCGGATCAGGGCGAGCGCTGCCCGGGCGGCCGCGCCGGGCGGCGGCATCTCCACCGTCGCGCGCGTGGGGTGATCGGGCGGCGCGCTCCAGGAGGGCGTCGAATTCGCGTTCGAGACTGGGATAGGGCACATCGAGGAATTCGCGGCGAGGGACAACAACGATGTCGAGGGCGGCAGTTGGTTTGTGGCTCCGGAACAACTCGCGGGTCAGCCGTTTGGCGCGATTGCGAATCACGGCGCCGCCGATTTTTCGAGTCGCGGCGATGCCGAGTCGCGCCTGCGCGCCGTCCGTTTTTCTGACGAAGACCGTCATCAACCGCCCGCCCACTTTGACGCCAGCCTCGTAGATCGCTTCGAAATCGGCCCGGCGTCGGATGCGTTCTCGTGGCCGAAACGTCACCGTTCGTCGGACACGGTGAGGCGCTTGCGGCCCTTGGCCCGCCGACGCTTGATCACCTGCTGGCCGTCTTTGGTCGCCATCCGTACCAGAAAGCCGTGTGTCTTCTTGCGCCGACGGTTGTTCGGTTGAAACGTACGTACACCCTTAGCCATTGCTGTTGAGGTCCTCGCGAAACTACTGATTGTATCGCACTCAGGCCGCCCTTCGCGCCGAGGGCGCACCTTTCGGTCCGAGGGCCGTCCTTCGGCCGGAGGGCCAATCCTTCGGATTGGGGAGGCTTCGATGCCCCTCCAAGGCCGAAGGCCGGCGCGAAGCGCGCCCCCGCGCGTAGTAAGCTGGGCCATCCGAAGCGCGCCCCTCCCAGCGTGCTAGGATCCGACTTTCGCTCCGAGGGAGATTTCCACAACTGTGGAAAACCTTGTGGAAAACCTCAGAGATCTCATTTGTTCTGAGCGCGAAAGGCCGATTTTCAGGCGTCTACACGGGGGCGAAGTGCTTCGACGGCCATCCGAAGGGCGTTTCGACGCCGTGACATCTGTAAAAGCCGTGTTACAGCCGCGTCTGGCACAGGCGAAAGTCCAAATTTGCACGTTCCTGCGTGGTTTGTAAGCATGTCTGCCCTGTCGATTTGGGATCAGATTCTCGGCTGCATTGAGGCCAAGGTCGGCCGACACAGCTTCCACACCTGGTTCAAACCGACGTCCTTGCTGGCCGACGAGGGCGATCGGGTCGCAGTCCGCGTACCCAATCTCCTCTTCACCGAATGGCTGCCCAAACATTACTCGGTCGTGCTGACCGAGGCCCTCCACGACGTGGGACGGCCGGAGGTGGAGTTGATATTCGTGCCCGAAGAGGCCAAGCCCAGCGTCTCCTCTGTGGTTCAACGGGCTCCAGCGCCTCCGCCGGAGGAGCCCGTTCAGCCAGGCACAACGGCGGTCGGGCTCAATCCCCGCTATAGCTTCGACACGTTCATTGTCGGACCGTCGAATCAGTTCGCGCACGCGGCCTGCCGTGCGGTCTCAGAAGCGCCCTCGCGTTCGTATAACCCGCTTTTCATCTACGGCGGCGTCGGCCTGGGCAAGACACATCTGATGCACGCCATTGGCCACTACGTGCTTCAGCATCATCAGCGGTTGAAGCTGACCTACATCTCGTCCGAGCGATTCATGAACGAGATGATCAACGCGGTTCGCTACGACCGCGTGCTTGATTTTCGCGAGCGCTATCGCACCGTCGATGTGCTGCTGGTCGATGACATCCAGTTCGTCTCGGGTAAAGAAGGAACACAAACAGAGTTCTTCCACACTTTCAATGCGCTGCACGATGCGCAGAAGCAGATTGTCATCAGCAGCGATCGCCCGCCGCACGAAATTCCCGCGCTCGAGGAGCGTCTGCGCTCACGGTTCGAATGGGGCCTCATCGCCGACATTCAGCCGCCCGACATCGAAACGAAGGTGGCGATCCTCAAGAAAAAGGCCGAAACCGAGGCGGTGCCTCTCCCAGACGGGGTCGCGATGTACATGGCCAGCCGCATCAAGTCGAATATTCGCGAGCTCGAAGGATCGCTGATTCGACTGATTGCCTACGCTTCACTGCAGGGACGCCCGCTGTCGCTCGAGCTCGCGCAGGAGGTGCTTCGCAATGTGATGGATCACGAAGACAAGGCGGTCACGATCGAGCAGATTCAGAAGTTCGTTGCGGACTATTACCAGTTGAAGCTCACCGAACTGAAATCGCGGAACAACTCGAAGTCGGTGGCCATGCCGCGGCAGGTCGCGATGTATCTCTGCAAATTGCTGACGCACGCCTCGCTGCCCGAGATCGGCCGGAGCTTTGGCGGCAAACACCACTCGACGGTGATTCATTCGATCAAGAAAGTGGAAGAGATGCGCAAGAAGGACGGAGTTTTCAACAGCCTGATGGCCAACCTGCTGGAATCCATCAAATGACAATTTTCCTGTGTCAGCCGGTCTTCGGACCCGCCGATCGCCGCGCCAGAGCGGTCTTTTCCACAACCTCGGCAGTTGACGATCTGTGGACGCCCGCGGAGGGCGAAACCCGGAACCGGAAAGGCGCAGATTCCGCGCGATCCATCAACAGAAAAATCCACAACGTAAGTATCTGATTCTTAATAACTTATCGCGACGGGGAATTAGGTGAACAGCACCTTGTTCTTGTATAATTCTATATCTTCGCCTTTAACCCCTATTTGAATCCGTAACGACAGGCCTCGGCACGCCTGTTAGTTTTGAGGACATCCTCACCATGGAACTCGTCGCCAGGAAAGCTGATCTTGTGCGCGAACTGCAATTCTTCCAGCAGATTGTGGAGCGCAAGAACACGATTCCCATCCTGGCGAACGTGTTGATCGAATCGAACGGCAACGGCTTGACGCTGCTCGCGACCGATCTCGAGGTGGCGCTGCGCAGCCGCTGCGAGGCCGCGGTGGACCAGCCGGGTGCCGTGACGTTGCCCGCGAAAAAGCTTTACGAGGTTGTGCGGGCGCTTCCGGAGGCTGACGTCAAGCTGCAAACCGAAAAGGGCGGTACGGGCGTCAGGGTCTCCGCAGAGCGCTTCGAATCGCGGATGCCGACGTTGCCGCGGGAAGATTTTCCAAGCCTTCCTGAGTCCGGTGGCGCGGCCAAATCGACCATCAAAGGCCGCGTCCTGCGCGAGATGGTCGCGAAAACGCAGTTTGCCATCACGGGCGAAGACACGCGCTACTACCTCAACGGCGCGTTGTTCGTGCTCCGGGGCGATTCGATGACGCTGGTGGCGACCGATGGCCACCGCCTCGCCCTCGTCAATGCGTCTCGCGAACCCGCGGTCAAGGACGCCGAAGAAATCAAGGCGATCCTTCCGCGGAAGACACTTTCGGAGTTATCCCGGCTGCTGACGGAAGACAGCGACGTGCACTACGAACGCGGGGAAAACCACCTTTTTTTCGACATTGGTCCGCGGCTGCTGATCTCACGCATGATCGACGGGCAGTTTCCGGCTTACGAGAAAGTCATTCCGAAAGCCAACGACAAGCACATCGAATTCGAACGGGATCGCCTGACGAGCGCCGTGCGGCGCGTGTCGATTCTCTCCAACGAGCGGTCGCGGGCAGTGAAGTTCGTGATTGACAAGGGCAAGGTCGAAGTCACGTCGAGCAGCCCTGAATTCGGGGAGGCGCGCGAGCCGCTGGCTGTCGACTACGACGGCCCCGCACTCACCATCTGCTTCAACGCGCAGTATGTGCAGGACTTTCTCAACGTCGTCGAAAGCGACGTGGTTGCGTTGGAATTGAAAGACGAAGTCAGCCAGGCGGTCATGAAGCCCGTGGGTGTCGAAGGCTACGACTACACCTACGTCATCATGCCGATGAGGATCTGATGAAGGCAGGTGGGGCTGGTGAGGCAGGTAGGACTGGTCGGGTTCCCCACCAGACCCACCAGACCTGCCCGGCCTACCAGACATACTGAATGAACCACACTGAACCGACTGTGACCAATGGGCTCGGGCCGGAAGATTACGGCGCAGAAAGCATCAAGGTGCTCGAGGGCCTCGAGGCTGTTCGCAAGCGCCCGGCCATGTATATCGGCTCGACGGGACCTGCGGGGCTGCATCACCTCGTGTATGAGGTCGTCGACAACTCGATTGACGAAGCCCTGGCCGGCTATGCCTCGGAAATCAACGTCACGATTCACATCGACAACTCCGTCACCGTCGTCGACAACGGCCGCGGCATTCCGACCGACATGCACCAGAGCGGCCGGCCGGCGGCGGAAGTCGCCCTGACCGTGCTCCACGCCGGCGGCAAGTTCGACAACAACAGCTACAAGGTATCGGGTGGTCTGCACGGCGTCGGCGTCTCGGTCGTCAACGCGCTCTCCGAACGGCTCGAGCTCGAGATCTGGCGCAACGAACAGGTCTACCAGCAGACCTACGAACGCGGGGCGCCGCAGGGCGATCTCGTCGTCACCGGCACGACCAAGCGGCGCGGCACGAAAGTTACCTTCAAGCCTGACACGCAGATTTTCGAGGTGACCGACTTCAGCTTCGACACACTGGCGCAGCGTCTGCGCGAGCTCGCGTTTCTCAACGCCGGCGTCACGATCACGCTCGACGATGAGCGCGATGCGAAGACCCATCGGTTCCACTACGACGGGGGCATCGTCTCGTTTGTCGAGCACTTGAACAAGAACAAGGGGCTCGTCAACGAGAAAGCCATTTACATGCGCGGTGAGCGCGAAGGGATCGAGGCTGAGATCGCGCTCCAGTGGAACGACAGCTACAACCCGCAGGAGTTCTCGTTCGCCAACAACATCAACACGCACGAAGGCGGGACACACCTCTCGGGATTTCGCTCGGCGCTGACCCGGACGGTGAACGCGTATGCCGCCAACAACAACCTGACGAAGGATCTCAAGGACGCGACCATCAGCGGCGACGACATTCGCGAAGGCATGACGGCGGTCATCAGCGTGAAGATTCCGCGGCCGCAGTTCGAAGGCCAGACCAAGACCAAGCTCGGCAACACCGAGGTGAAGGGCATCGTCGAGTCCATCGTCAACGATCGGCTGGGGAAGTTTCTCGAAGAGAATCCGGCGATCGCCAAGCGCGTGATCATGAAAGCGGTCGACGCCGCGCGCGCCCGCGAGGCTGCGCGCAAGGCCCGCGATCTGGTTCGCCGCAAGGGGGCCCTCGACGGCAGTTCGCTGCCCGGCAAACTGGCCGACTGCCAGGAGCGCGACCCGTCCCAGGCCGAGATTTACATTGTCGAAGGGGAATCGGCCGGCGGATCCGCCAAGCAGGGACGCGATCGCCGGTTCCAGGCGATTCTGCCGATCAAGGGCAAGATTCTCAACGTCGAGAAGGCCCGTATCGACAAGATGCTCAGTTCCGATGAGATCAAGACGCTCATCGCGGCGCTCGGCTGCGGCATCGGCACCGAGGACTTCGACCTGAGCAAGCTGCGCTATCACCGCATCATCATCATGACCGACGCGGACGTGGACGGGTCGCACATCCGCACGCTGCTGCTGACGTTCTTTTATCGCCAGATGACGGCGCTGATTGACAACGGGCACGTCTTCATCGCGCAGCCGCCGCTGTTTCGCGCCAAGCGCGGCCGTCAGGAAACCTTCATCAAGGACGAACGCGCGCTCGAAAACTTTCTCGTGCATCGCGCCGCCAGTGGCCGGCGCCTGAAGCTGTCGGACGGCTCCGAGCTGTTCGGCGACGAGCTCGAGCGGCTGTTGCACGGCGCCATCGCCTATCGCCGCGTGATGCAGACGGTGGAGCGCCGCGGTCATGCTGGAGACGTTGTCGAAGCACTGCTCGATCGCGACGTGCGCGACCGCGCGTTCTTCGAGAACCAGGCCGCCATGGAAAACCTCGGCCTGCAGTTGACGACGCCGGTCCGGGACGTGGTCGCGCTGCGAGACGACGAACACAACGTCTGGCAACTGCGGATCGAGGATCGATCCAACGGCTATCCGCGCGTCGATCATATCGGTGTCGATTTCGTCACCACCGGCGAGTACCGCACGCTGCTCGGCAGCTACGCCGAGATCCGCGATGTCGTGCGGACGATGCGCAAGGGTCCGATCGAACTTCGCACGATCGGCGACGCGCGGGACGACGAGCCGGTCAACGAAGCCGGCGACATCGTGTCCGGGGAT
>DATKDY010000163.1:0-185995 GCA_035512515.1 Vicinamibacterales bacterium | reverse complement strand
GATGCAGGATCTCTTCACATCGCTCGCCGGCCGCCGGCATTCCGGCCAGATCCGTCTGGATATCCTGAACTTCGGGAACCTCCTGAACAGCGACTGGGGTGTGGGTCAGCGGTTGATCCGGAACCAGATTCTCACCAACGCCAGCGCAGATGCACAGGGCCGCGCTACGTATCGGCTGGCGGTCGTCGGCGGCGAACTGCTGACGAAGTCGTACGAGAAGACGTCCTTCTTCAGCGACGTCTGGAGCATGATGGTCAGCTTCCGCTACACGTTCAATTAGGCCTGGTCGGGCAGGTAGGGCGGGTGGGCAACCACCCGCCCTTCTTCTTTGCCCCACCAGCCCCACCAGCCCCACCAACCCACCAGCCTTACCAGCCCCCACCACGTGGACTGCGCAGCAGTCCTACCAGCTCCTTCACGAACTTCGCTGCAACGCGCGCGGTGAGATCGCGCACGTCGTTCAGGGGGTTGTACTCGACGATGTCAGCGCCGACAACACGTGCCTGAATCGTATTCAGCACGTCCAGCACGTCCAGCACCGTGAGACCACCAGGCTCGGGGTGCGAGAGTCCTGGCGCAAGCATCGGCTCGAGCACGTCGAGGTCCAGCGACACATAGATCGGACCATCGAGCGCCGCAACGACGGGAAGCGCCTCACGCCTGCGCGCCGGCCCAAACACCTGCACATCGAACTTCGCCACTTGATCGCGCTGGTGCGCGGTGAGCGTCCGCACGCCTATCTGAATGAGTCGGCTCGCCAGACCCTCCTCCATGACTCGGGCAAACGGACACGCATGGGAGTAGCGATCTCCCTCGAAAGAGTCGTAGAGGTCACCGTGGGCGTCGAAATGCACAATCGCCGGTCCCGCGCCACGCGCGCCGTAGGCGCGAAGGATGGGATAGGTGATCGAATGATCCCCGCCGAGAACCAATGGCCGGGCGCCCCGTCCCAGCAGGCCGTGGACGACGCCCTCGATGGCCTCGCGCGCGCTCGAAGCATCGTCACCGACGGGGATGTCTCCTTCGTCCTGCAGAACACCATCTGCAGCGAGATCGTCGCCGCGCTCGTTGCAGCTATTGCTGGACGGCGACCACAGCGCCTGCCGGATGCGGGCGGGTGCGGCCGCGGCGCCTCGCTGGAAGGACGATGAGCCGTCCCAGGGGGCGCCGATTAACGTCACGGTCGTCACAGTTCCCTCCCGCCCCCTAAGTGCCCAACCGCCAAGGATCCCAGTTCAAAACCCGGTGGCGCCTTCGGCGCCGGGTTCAAAACCGCCCAAGTTCGCAAGTTCAAAACCCAAAAACGGCTTCGCGGCAACAGCGAACTTGGGGGCTTTGAACTGGGGGGCTTGACGACCGTGCCGCCGAAGGCGGCACCTGGACGTACAAGCGAAGGGCCGGCGCAAGCCGGCCCTTCGCTCAGAGTGAGGTCCCGACCTACTGCGTGCCGACGCCCGCCTCGCGCCGCATGCCTTCGGTGACGATGCCGACCTTTTCGACACCGGCACCCTTGGCGGCGTCGATGACTTCGATGATGTCCCCGTAGCGCAAATTGGGCGCACCGGCAATGAACATCGTCTTGTCCTTACGCTGTTCGTAAATGGTGCGAAGACGCTCCTCGAGGTCGGCGACCGTGACGTCCTGCTTGTTCACGGAGATGCGCCTGTCGGCGGAGTATTCGAGCACGATCTGCGACACGTCGAGCTGGGGCGTGTCCGGCGTCCTCGTCTCGGCCGGCAGGTTGACGTCGAGTCCACGCTGCGAGAGCGGCAAGGCGGCCATGAAGATGACGAGGAGCACGAGCAGCACGTCGATCATCGGCGTGATGTTCATGTCCGAGCTGACTTCGAGCCTCTTGGCCTCGAGGACGCGGTCCGCTCCGTAGTGTTGGTGGGCGTGAGCCATTACTCGCCTCCTCCAGCCTGACCGGGACGTGCGCGACGTTCGGTGATGAGACCCATGTCCTCAATCCCTGCGGCACGCAGTTCGTCCATGGCCTCCATCACGCGGCCAAACGCGGCATCCTCATCCGCCTTGATCAGGACGATCTTCTCGTTCTTGTTTTCGAGAATCTCGATGACGCGGCGCTGAAAATCCATCTCGGGGATCGGCAGGCCGTCAAGGTAGTACTCGCCGCCGGCGGTCACGGCCACGACTGTCTGTCCCTGCGTTTCCGGCTTGTCGATGCTGTTGGCAGCGGTCGGCAAGCGGACCGGGGCACCCTTCTGCAGAAGCGGCGCGACGATCATCATGATGATGAGCAGGACGAGCATGACGTCGACCAGCGGCGTCACGTTGATGTCCGACTTTATGCCACCCTTGGCGCCGCCGACGTCCATTGACATGGTTGCTTCTCCCGTTTGTACCTGTTCGGCGCCGTTTACGCCGTCTTCTTGATGAAGTAGTCGACCATTTCGGACGACGAGTTGTCCATCTCGACGTTGAAGTATTCGAGGCGGCCCGAGAGGTAATTGTAGAACCACACCGCGGGAATTGCCACGAAGAGTCCGAGGGCGGTTTCGACAAGCGCTTCGGCGATACCGGCCGAGACGGCGCCGATGCCGCCCGACCCCGTGGCCGCGATGCCGACGAACGCGTTGATCACGCCGACGACCGTGCCGAGCAGTCCGACGAACGGTGCCGTGGCGCCGATGGTGGCGAGACCCGACACGCCCTTCTTCAGGTCGTTCGAGGTGAGCGCGGTCGCGCGCTGAATCGAACGGCGAACCGTGTCGAGCAGGTCTTCACGCGACAGGTTGCTGCCCGTCTCCTGCTGGAACTGATATTCCTGCAGGCCGGCGAGCACGACCTTGGCGAGGTGGCTGTAACGATATTCCTTCGAGGAGGAGAGCGCGATGGCTTCCTTCAGCCGGCCTTCCTTGAGGTGCTTGGCGACGAGCGGCGCGTACATCTTCGACTGCTTGGTCGCCTGATTGAACGTGTAGATGCGCTCGATGGCGACGCCCACGGACCAGAACGACATGATGAAGAGCACCACGGCGATTGCCATTGCGGTGGGGCCCATCTGCTCAACAAGTTCGACGAGATCGAGTCCGGCCTCCTGCGCAAACGCGGGCGTGCTCAGCAAGATGATCCCGAGCCCAGCAACGGCAATCTGACCCAGCTTCCGACCTTCCATGTCATCCCTCCGGAAAAAATCCATGTTTACCAAAGTACGAAATTTCGATTACTGCAGCGTGAATTGCACCGTGACCGTCATGATGACCGGGACCGGTACGCCGTTGAGCAATGTGGGTGTGAATTGCCACTGCTTCACCGCGTCCATCGCAGCGCCGTCGAGCAGCGGAATCGAGCGCAGCACGCGGGCGTTCTGCACACTGCCGTCGGCGCCGATCGTCGCCTCGATGATCACGACGCCTTGCACGCGGGCCGACTGCGCGATCGGCGGGTAGACCGGTTTGACGTCCCTGATCTTGGTTGGCGTCTTGATGTTGCCGCCCACGCGCACGGGTTGCGTCGGGGGCGGCGGGGGCGGGGGCGGGGCCTCGGGAATCCCGCCGGTGATACCGCCGACGACCCCGCCAGGGATGCCGCCCTCGACCCCGCCGACGTTGCTTTCGAAGCCGGCCTCGATGCCCGTTTCGGGTGTGATCTCCTCAGGCGCCTCGACCGGAGCCGCGGTCGGGTTGACCTCAACCTTGGGTGGTGGGGCCGCAGTGGGTGGTGGCGGCGGCGGCGGCGGCGGAGGTGGCGGCGGCGGCGCCGCAGCCACAAAAGCCATCATCGATGGCGGTGTGGGCAGCATGTCCGTTGCCATCAACGGCACAATCACCAGAGCTGCGACGATGACCGCCTCGATAAACATGGTCAGCGGCACGGTATACCAAGCCTTGCTGCCCATCTTGATCGACGGATCGACGACATCGCCGAACATGTCGCGTGGCACGAGAACCCCTCCTGGCTTCACTGCGGCGGCAGCAAGGCCGCCGATTATAGCGAGCGCTGAAAAATGGTGTCAACCAACCCGAACCAGCGCGACGGCACGCGGGCTGCAGGAGAGATCGACACGGTCCGATAGGAACTTAGACACCAGCGAACGAAAAGTGCTCCCTCGACCACAAATTTTGTCCGGCCCCGAAAGCTGGGCATTCTAGCGGCCGGCTACCAGCCACGTCAATCCCGGATTGCCGGGAGCAATGATTATTCGCGATGCTGACGAACTTTTGCATCCAGGCCTACATCCAGCTCACGATGAGCGGGGCAAAGATCACCGCCGTAATCGACATGAGCTTGATCAGAATGTTGAGGCTTGGCCCAGCCGTATCCTTGAACGGATCCCCCACCGTATCCCCAATCACCGCGGCCTTGTGCGGGTCGGACTTCTTCCCGCCGAGGTGCCCTTCTTCGATGTATTTCTTGGCGTTGTCCCACGCGCCACCAGCATTGGCCATCATCAGCGCCATCAACACCCCGGTGACCAGCGAGCCGGCCAACAACCCCCCAAGCCCCGATACGCCCAGCAACGCGCCCGCCGCCACTGGCGCCGTGACCGCCAGCAGTCCGGGCGCGATCATCTCCTGAATCGCCGCCCGTGTCGAGATGGCCACACACGTGGCTGAATCAGGCTCGGCCGTGCCCTCCAGCAGGCCGGGTATCGTTTTGAACTGCCGGCGCACTTCCTCAATCATTTTGTAGGCCGATCGCCCCACCGCGTTCATCGTCAACGCCGAAAAGATGAACGGCAGCATCCCGCCGATCAGCATGCCGATGAGCACGTTCGGATTGTCGAGCTCGAGCGACAGCCGGCGCGGATCGAATGCCGCTGGACCGCCGGCCGCGTCCACGGCCGTGGCCACCGTTGCACGGAACGTCGAAAACAGCGCCAGCGCCGTCAGCGCCGCCGAACCGATCGCGAAGCCCTTGCCGATGGCCGCCGTGGTGTTGCCGACCGCATCGAGCGAGTCAGTGCGCTTGCGGACCTCCGGTCCCGCGTGACACATCTCGGCGATGCCTCCGGCGTTGTCGGCCACAGGACCGTACGCATCCACCCCCAGCGAGATGCCTAACGTCGACAGCATCCCGACCGCCGCGATGGCAATTCCGTACAGGCCCGCAAACGCGAACGAGATGTAGATCGCGAGCGCAATCACGAGGATGGGCAGGCCGGTCGACATCATGCCGACGCCCAACCCGGCAATGATGTTGGTGGCCGGGCCGGTGACCGACTGCTTCGCGATCTGCTGCGCCGGCCCCATGTCCTTGGCGGTGTAGTACTCGGTAATCTTGCCGATGGCCACTCCCGCGATCAGCCCGGCGATCACGCAGTAGAAGACCCCAATCGGCACCCCGAGCATTTGCACGAGACCGAAACCGGCGATGAGCACCAGGATTGACGCCACAAGAAGGCCCCTGAAGAGCGCGTCCTGAATCTTCGATTCGTCGTTGGTCCGCACCGCGAAGGTCCCCAGCACGGAGGCCACGATCCCGGCGCCCGACAGGATGATGGGGAACAGGACCAGCGTGGTCTGCAGGGCCACGAAATCATCGGCCGCCGCACCCCAGAGTGCCGTCGCCGCTGCCGGCGTCAACGCCCAGGCCAGCGCAATCGACGCGATCATGCTGCCGACATACGACTCGAACAGATCGGCGCCCATGCCAGCCACGTCGCCGACATTGTCGCCCACCGAGTCGGCGATGGTCGCGGGGTTGCGCGGATCGTCTTCGGGAATGCCGGCTTCCACTTTGCCGGAGAGGTCGCCCGCCACGTCCGCCGCTTTGGTGAAGATGCCGCCGCCGACACGCGCGAAGAGCGCAATCGACGAAGCGCCAAGCGAAAAGCCGAACAGCTGTTCGGTCGCCGCGCGCCCGTCGCCATCGAGCCCGCCGAACACCATGTACAGAACCGTGATTCCGAGCGTGCCGAGGGCGACCACGGTCAGCCCCATGACCGCACCGCTCGAAAACGCCACGCGCAGCGCGTCGGCCAGGCCCGTGCGCGCCGCCTGCGTCGTCCGGACGTTGGCCGTCGTCGCCGTGCTCATCCCGATCCAGCCAGCCAGGGCCGACAACGACGCGCCGACGAGAAAGCTGAGGGCGCTTTGCGGACCGTGGGCCGGCAAGAACAGCGCGAGCAGCGCCATCATGATCACGACGAACACCGCCAGCACCGAATACTCGACTTTCAGGAACGCCATGGCGCCCTGTCGAATGAGCGCCGCAATCCGCTGCATGCGCTCGTCGCCCGGACTCTTGGCCGCGATCGCGCGGATCAACACCAGGGCGAAAATCGCTGCGAGGATCGGCGCGCCGATACCCATGCCGTAGAAAAGTTGCCGCTCCATATGCTCCTATGTCGCGCTGCCCGCCTTGGGCCGCGCATCGACTCGACCTGGCAGCGCCATACCGCCAGTCAAAAAAATCCGGACGCCTTCTTCGACGGAGACGTCCGGAAAGATCGCCTGCTCACGCGGGAACACGAAGACATCGCCGAGATACAGGTGGTTGGTCGGCACGTAGACCGCAATCACCGGCTCGGGACCCTTACCGCGATCGAGCGTGAACTCCTTCGTCAAAAACCCGAGGATCATGCCGCGCCTCGGGTCTTCGACGATCACGACTTTCTTGAACCCGGCATCATTGTCCGGCGAGAAGGCTACGATCAACTGTTTGACCGGCGCGTAGATCGTCCTGAAGACCGGAACGAGCAGCAGGTAATACTCGGCGCGCTGCAGTACCCGCTTGCCGAACACGTTGGTGGCGATCGCCCCGACCACCAGGATGATGCCGCCGGTCATCAAGACCCCGAGTCCGGGCACGGCCCGCCCGAGCAACTGCACCGAGAGCGGCTCGGTCACCGAATCCACCAATTGAAAAATCCAGACGAGCGCCGCGACGCTGATGAACAGCGGCACGGCGACGAAGAATCCGGCGATGAAGCTGCGGCGCAGCCAGGACATAGTTCGCGGCCTACGCGCCGGCCCCTCCACGCGTCAGCAACCAGAGGAGCGTTACCGCCGCCAGCGCGAAGCGGTAGTACGCGAACGCCGCCAATGAGTGATTCGCGAGATAGCGCAAAAAATACTTGATGGTCAGATATCCTACGACCGCCGACGTCACCAACCCCACCGCAAAGAGCATGACCGGAATGCCTGCCGCGCCTGCCTCGGTGAGTTTCAGAACCTCCCGTGCGGCGGCGGCAAGAACTGCGGGCAGGCTCAGGAGAAACACGAAGCGTGCGGCGCCCTCCCGCCGCAGGCCGAGCAGCAATGCCACGGTCAGCGTCGCCCCGGATCGTGACACCCCGGGTATCAGCGCCGTCGTCTGGGCCACGCCGATGGCGAACGCCTCGACATAGCTGAGGACCCTTGCATCGCGACTCTTGCGGCCGAGCCGTTCCGCAACGACGAGTCCCACACCACCGACGGCCAACGTGGCGGCCACGACCGCCGGCGACCGGATCCCTTCGAGCCAGTCGGCGAACAACAGGCCGACGATGACGATGGGGATGGTGCCGGCCGCGATCAGGCGCACCAGCCGTTCGTGCTCGCCCTGACCGCCGCCGAGCGCACCGGGCAACGCGAGGATCATCTGCACCACGTCGCGCCAGAAATACACCAAAATCGCGAGCAGCGTCCCGACGTGGACGGCGACATCGAACGCCAGCCCGAATCGCGCCGCATCCCAGCCGAAGAACGCTCGCGCCAGGATCAGATGGCCGGAGCTCGAGACTGGCAGAAACTCCGTGAGCCCCTGCACGACGCCGAGCAATGCCGCCCCGAACAGATCCACGCGACGCGCTTATGAAGCCTTGCGTCCGCCAGATGCCGGCGTGGAGGCTGCTGTCGCACGCCCCTTCGCCCGCTTGCCGCTGAGGACGATGGCAAGCGACGACGCGATGAACACCGTCGAATACGTGCCGGCCAAGACGCCCACCAGCATGGCGAACGCAAACCCTTCGAGCACTTCGCCGCCGAAGAGGAACAGCGACAGCACCGCCACCGTGGTCGTGCCCGACGTGATGATGGTGCGGCTCAGTGTCTGATTGATGCTGGTGTTGACCACTTCCTGGAGCGGATCGCGCCGCTTGGCCCGCAGGTTCTCGCGGATGCGGTCGAAAATCACGATCGTGTCGTTCACCGAGTAGCCGGCGATGGCCAGAATGGCAGCCACGATGTTCAGCGACAGCTCGTAGCCGAAGAACGCGAGGAACGAAAGGGTGACGAGAATGTCGTGCAGCGTCGCGGCAATCGCGCCGACGGCAAACGACCAGCGGAAGCGCAGACCGATATAGACCGCGATGCCGAGCAGCGAGGCCAGCGTCGCGTAAATGCCCTTCAGTTGCAGGTCTCGGCCGATGACGGGGCCGACCGCGTCACGCTGCAGCACTTCGAACATGCCGAGATTGGCGCCCTCGAGCGCAGAGAGCACCGCCTGCCCGCCGCCTTCGAGATCCGCGCTCTCGGCTTCGACCTGGGGCAAGCGCACGAGCCATTCATTCTCCCCCGCGTCGCCATACGGCTGAATGACCTTGTCGCCCGGAATTGCGTTGAGCGCATCGCGAACGGCAGTTTCGCTGACCGCCTGCTCGAACTTCACGACGATGAGCGTGCCGCCCGAGAAGTCGATGCCGAGCGGCACCCCTCTCATGGCGATGTAACCGATACCCGCCAGCAGCACCACCGCCGAAAGCGCGACGGCATGCCACCGCCACTGAATGAAGTTGAAATTGGGGTTTCTGATGAAGTCCATGGCCTAGATGCTCAGCTTCGCTACCTGCCGGCGCGACAGCACCAGTTCGAACATGGTGCGCGACACGAAGACCGCCGTGAACACGTTCGACAACAGACCGATCGTCAGCGTCGTGGCAAACCCGCGGATGGGACCCGTGCCGAACTGGAACAGAAACGCCGCGGCAATCAACGACGACACGTGCGTATCGAGAATCGTGAGGAAGACCCGATCGAACCCAGCCGCCACGGCCTGTTTGATGCCCTTGGCCGTGCGCATTTCTTCCTTGATCCGCTCGAAGATCAGCACGTTCGAGTCGACGCCCATCCCGATCGTCAGGATGAAGCCGGCAATGCCAGGCAGCGTCATGGTCGCGCCCAGGTAGGACATCAGTCCGAGCAGCACGGTCAAGTTCACAATGACCGTCGTGACGGCGTTCAAGCCGGCCAGCCGGTAATAGAACAGCATGAAGAGAATCACGGCGCACAGGCCGCCGAGCGCAGCCGTGACGCCGGCCCGGATCGATTCCGCGCCGAGCGTCGGCCCGACAGTGCGTTCCTCGAGATAGGTCAGCGTCGCGGGCAATGCGCCGGAGCGAAGCACGAGTGAGAGGTCAGCCACTTCCTGATTGGTGAAGCTGCCCTGGATGATGCCTTCATTGTCGATCCGGCTGTTGATGTTCGGTGCCGAGTAAACACGGTTGTCCAGGACGATGGCGAGTTGCCGATTGATGTTCGCGGCCGTGAAGTTGCCGAAGCGCGAGGCGCCCTCGCTGTTGAGCGAGAACCCGACCGCCGGACGATTGTTTTCGTCGAGTGACGGACGCGCGTTGCGCAGATCGCGTCCCGTCACGGCGGCCACCCGGCGCGCGACGTAATACACCGTGCCCGGCGTGCCGCCCCGCGCGGCGCCCTCGGCGTTCCCAGGCAGAATCTGCAAATCCGGGGGAATGTTGCCGCCATACGCCTGACGCGCCTGCGCTTCGTCCGAAAACGGGCCCTGCTCGACCAGCTTGAGCTCGAGTAGGGCCGTCGACCGGATGATCTCCTTCGCGCGCGCCACGTCGGTGACGCCAGGCAGCTGCACGAGAATCTGATCGTCAGCCGTGTGGCGCGCGATGACCGGCTCGGCGACGCCCAACTCGTTGACCCGCCGCTCGATGGTCTGCAGCGCCTGATCGACCGCCTGTTCGCGGAGCTGATTTTCGATGTTGGGGCGCATCGAGAACGTGTAGGTCCCGGCACCCGAGGTGCGATTGAACGTCGGCTCGACGTCCACGAGCAGCGCACGAAACGCCTGATCCTGGTCGGGCGGAATGTTGTTCACGCGGAACTCGGTCGGGCTGATCATCGTCACGGTGGCGCCGGGAACCAACGTCTTCAGCCCCTCACGCAACCGGTCGGTCACCGTCTCCGTCTCGATCCGCACGGCATCGTCGGTCTCCACATGCATGACCAGGTGCACGCCGCCCTTGAGGTCGAGACCGAGCCGGACCTTCTGGTCGGGCGGGTAGAACGCGAAGACCGAGAGCGCAACAACGCCGAGAATTACGAGAACTCTCCACCGCAGGTTTTTCGCCATGTTCCTTTACGCGCTCTGCGCGTCGACGACGGGAGGTTGACCCTGATAGCCGACGATTGCGTGACGAGCCACTTCGAGACGCACGTTCTGCGCAACCTGGAGTTGCAGCGTCTGGTCGGTGATCTTCGTGATCGATCCGTAAATCCCGCCGGACGTGATGACGCGGTCGCCCACCTTCAGCCCGCTCAGAAATTCCTGCACCTTCTTTTGCCGCTTCTTCATCGGCAGCAGGATGATGAAGTAGAAGATCGCCAGAACGAGCGCAAAGGGGATGAGCTGGACGAGCGGGTTTGCCCCCTGGCCAGACGACGCAGACAAAGCCAGCACAAAATCCGTGTCGAACACTTCCATCAGCATCATGGATTCAGCGAGCGGCGGGAAAAGGTCCGATGCAGCGACTGCCGGAACTTTTCGAACGTGCCAAACGCTATAGCGTCCCTAATCCCTTTCATGGTGTCAAGGTAATAGTACAGATTATGCACCGTGTTCAGGGTGCTTCCGGTGATCTCGCCGGCAACGAACAAGTGGCGCAAATACGCGCGCGAAAAGTGCCGGCAGGTGTAGCACGAGCAGGCCGGGTCGGCGGGGGAATCGTCCTCAACAAACCGTGCGTTTTTGATGTTCAGAATCCCCTGGCTGGTAAACAGCTGGCCGTTGCGGGCGTTCCGGGTCGGCATCACGCAATCGAACATGTCAATCCCGCGAGCCACACATTCGACGAGGTCCACCGGGGTGCCAACCCCCATGAGATACCTGGGCCGCGCCTCCGGCAGCAGCGGGGCCGTCATCTCCACCGTGCGGTACATGTCCTCCGCGCTCTCGCCCACGCTCAACCCACCGATGGCGTAGCCCTCAAAGCCGAGGGCGAGCGTCCGTTCGGCGCTCAACTGGCGAAGGTTCGGCGAAGTTCCGCCCTGCACGATGCCAAACTGCACCTGACCTTTATTACTGATGGCCACACCCCCGACGCCGCCGTCCCGCAGTTCGAGCATGCGCTGCCGACATCGGGCCGCCCAGTGAGCAGTCAGCTCAACCGACTCGCGCAGCACCTCGTGGGGAGACGGCAGCGCCGGGCACTCGTCGAGGACCATCGCGATGTCCGATCCGAGCTGCGCCTGGATGTCCACGGCCTTCTCCGGCGTCAAGGCGTGCGCCGATCCGTCGAGATGTGATCGAAAGCGCACGCCGTGCTCGTCGATGGTGCGACGCGCGGCGAGGCTGAACACCTGATAGCCGCCACTGTCGGTCAGCAGCGGCCGCGACCAGCCCATGAAGCGGTGCAGTCCGCCGCGCCGGGCGATGAGGTCGTCACCGGGTCTGAGATAAAGGTGGTACGTGTTGCCGAGGATGATCGACGCCCCCACGTCGTCGAGGTCGCGCGGGGTCATCGCCTTGACGGTCCCCTGGGTACCAACGGGCATGAACACCGGCGTCTCGACCACACCATGCGGGGTCATCAGCTCGCCCCGCCTCGCCGATCCATCGCGGCGCGTCACTTCAAACGTCATGAAGGTCCCGCACGCACGCACGTCACGAGGTTCCCCCCAACGAAGTTCCCGCACAGGGTTCCGCTGACGGGGTTCACGGAGTTCTTCCACAGAGTGCTTCCACAGAGTTCTTCCAACGGAGTCCCAACGGAGTTCTCACAACAGAGTTCCAACGGAGTTCCTCAGAGGTCCGGCACGAAGCTCGGCACGAGATTGAACCCCGTGGAACCTTGTGGGTGGAACCCTGTCTAGGGAACCCTGTGATCTTGTTGCTGTGACGTTGGTTATTATCCTAGTGTGAAGAAACTGCGGATCGGCGTGATTTACGGTGGACGGTCCGGGGAGCATGAGGTCTCGGTCGCATCCGCGGCGTCGGTCATCAAGTCGCTCGATCGGACGCGCTACGAACCCCTGCCGATCCGCATCGAAAAAGACGGCCGCTGGACGATCGCAGACAAGTTGCCAACCGCGACATCGGCCGCCGAAGTCATCGAGCAGGCGCGAGGATCCGGAACGCGCATGCTGCGACCGGGCCGCGAAACCGTGCTGGTCGCGCATCCGAGCGAGGACACGCTGCTGACCATCGAGCGGCGCCAGGCTCCGCGAGGCAGCGACGAGGTGGACGGCGCGGTGGTCACCGGCCTGGGACTCGACGTCGTCTTCCCCGTGCTGCACGGCCCCTATGGCGAAGATGGCACGATCCAGGGTCTGCTGGAACTGGCCAACGTGCCCTATGTCGGCGCCGGCGTGCTGGCATCCGCCGTCGGCATGGACAAAGCGGCAATGCGGCTGATGTTTGCCGCCCACGGGCTGCCGATTGTGCCGTGGAAGGCGTATCTGCGGCGCGACTGGGACCTGCATCGCGACGCCGTTTCCGAAAGCGCGCTGTCGCTCGGCCTCCCATTGTTCGTGAAGCCCGCGAATCTCGGCTCGAGTGTGGGTATCTCCAAGGTCAAGTCGAGCGACGAATTCGCCGCAGCCGTGGAACATGCGCTCGAATTCGATCGCAAAGTCATCATCGAGTGGGGCGTGCCTGACGCGCGAGAGATCGAGTGTGCGGTGCTCGGCAACGACGAACCTCAGGCGTCGATCCCCGGCGAGGTGATTCCCGGGCGCGAGTTCTACGACTACCAGGCCAAGTATCTCGATGACGGATCGCGAACGATCATTCCGGCCGAGCTGCTGCCCGAACAGGTGGTGGACGTTCAGCGCCTGGCCATTGCCGCGTTCCGTGCCGTGGATGCGGCAGGGATGTCGCGCGTGGATTTTCTGCTGTCTCGCGCAACCGGGACCCTCTACCTCAACGAGATCAACACCATCCCAGGCTTCACGACGATCAGCATGTTCGCGAAAATGTGGGAAGCGAGCGGGGTCACATACGCGGCACTGGTCGATCGCCTGGTTCAGCTCGCGCTCGAGCGCCACGCCGAGAAGCAACGGTTGCGGACGAGCATGATGTGATTTCCTCGATTGCGCTCGGGCCGGCCGGGTCCCGGACCCGAAGACCCAGGCCCGTCATTCCCGGCCTCAGGCGCGAGGTCTGCGCGCTGCTCATCGCCGCTCTCCTCCTGCCGGTGCCGGGCACGGCGCAGACCTCATCGCCGGCGGCCATTCCCGGTCTCTCGCACCCCTACGCCCTCGCCAGCACTTACGACGCGATCCTCAACGCCGACTTCGATCTGGTGTCCGCACGCATGTCGCCGGCGTGCGGTGACGTCCCGGCCTGGTGCGACGTGATGGACGCAGTGTCGGTGTGGTGGCAGATTGCGCTGGACCCCGACTCCCGGATGCACGACGCGAGATTTTCAGGCGTCGTCGAACGTGCGATCACGTCAGCGGAGGAGTGGACCAGGACCGAACGCGTCCGTGCGGAGGCGTGGTTCGCGCTCGGCTCCGCATATGGCGCGCGGGCCCAGTGGCGGGTGGAACGCAAGCAGCGCCTCGCCGCCGCGCGTGACGGCAAGCGCATCAAGTCGTCGCTGGAGCGCGCACTGACGCTCGATCCCCTGCTCCACGACGCGAAGTTTGGCATCGGGCTGTACCGCTACTACGCGGCGGTCGCACCCGCCGCGCTGCGCATCTTGCGCTGGCTCCTGCTGCTGCCGGGCGGCGATCGCAAGGCCGGACTGCAGCAGATGACCGATGCCTATGAACACAGTGACGTCGTCCGCGGAGAAGCCGCCTATCAATTGCACCTCATCTACCTGTGGTACGAGAACCGTCCCGCCGATGCCCTGACACTCATCCGCGAGCTGCAGCAGCGGCATCCACGCAATCCGCTGTTCGTGCTGATCGAGGCGATGATCCTCGACACCTACTTTCACGACATCGACGCGAGCGCGCGCGTGCTCCGCGGGCTGATCGTGCGAGCTGAGTCGGCGGATGTGAACGAAGCCGCGCTGGCAATCCGTCGCGCACAAGCGCTCCTGCACGCCCTGGACGCGCGCATCGCGCGCTGACGTCTACAGATTCTCAGCGTCACATCCGAAACGAGTGTCTGAGTCGCGCGAGTTGACTCGGAGGGGGTGTTTGCGCTTGTCGAGTGCGACGCATGGATGCCGAACTTTTGACAACTCACGTCGCTTTGTGCTTGACATCACAGATTTCTCATCCATAATCTACATCTGGTATGAGGGTGGAACGCTCAGACAACGGCTTGTGAACTGCTGAGACTCAGCAAACCACATCCGGGGTCGCCATCAGGCAGAGCTGAACCCCTTCAGGAGGAACGATGGCTAAGAAGGCAAAGAAGGCGGCCAAGAAGGCCAAGAAGGCAAAGAAGAAGTAAGACTGGCCGCTCTGCAACGGGGCGGTCGCTTTCCAAGCACTGCCCCACCTTTTCTCTGTGCCCTTAGCCAACTGCCAAAGGGCAACACATCGCGCGCGAATCAGCCGATTCGCGCGAGAACGAAGCGCGAGGGAGCCGGCACGCGCGGGCTGAGTGCCAGGCGGCAGACGCGCCGCGGTGGCGCGGCAATCAACCTTCCGCACAAACCCAACCTGAAGGGGGGGATGAGACCAATGGCGAAGAAAGCAAAGAAAGCGGCCAAGAAGGCCAAGAAGGCGAAGAAGCGCTAACGCTTCACGCAGTCAGATCTACACAGGGGGCGCTTCGGCGCCCCCTTCTTTTGCCTACTGCGGACCGCCGATCCAGTTCACGCCGTCCCAGACCCGCACCGAGAGAACCTGATCCCACTGCTGCAGCCCATCGACCACCTCCATGCCGTTCACGACGCGGCCGAAGACCGTATAGCGCGCGTCGAGGTGCGGCTGCGGCGCATGCGTGATGAAGAATTGGCTGCCCCCCGTGTCTTCCCAGTCGAGCGCCATGCCGACCGTTCCACGCAGATACGGCAACTGGTTGATCTCGTCGCGAATGGTGTAGCCGGGACTGCCTTCGCCATCGCCGCGGGGGTCGCCATCCTGCGCGACGAAGTTCGGCACGACACGGTGAAACGATGTGGCGCCGAAAAAGTTCCGCCGCGCCAGCGAGATGAAATTCGCCACGGTACGCGGTGCGTCGAGCACCGCCAGCTCAATCTGGATGAGCCCTTTCGTGGTATCGACATACGCCACCGGCGTCACGCTGGGGTCGATCATCGGTCCGAGGTCGTTGAGCTCCGGCACCGCGGACGCCGGCGCCGGTCGGATCCGCATCCTGACATCAGCCTCGGGATCGATGCCGCGGCCTAGCGCAGCCGCCCGAACCCGCATCGCCCAGCTCTGATCGGCGAGCGCCCGATCGAGCAGCGATCGTCCTGCCTCGCGGTCGAGCTCGAGCACGGCGTCCAGGATCGCCGCACGAGCGATGTAGGTCGGATCTCGCACGGCGACGTCGTACGCCGCCACCAGCGCAGGAACCGCGGTGCGCGCCTTGACCCGCGCGAGGCCGGCGGCCGCCGCCTGACGAACCACGACATCGTCATGGGTCAGCCGCTCGACCAGGATCGGCTCCGCGTCGGCGGCACCCAGGGTAGACAGTGCGGTCAGGACCGCTGGAATGACTCGCTGGTCCTGGTCCTTCAGCATCTCGACCAGGCGTGGCTGTGCGCGTTCCAGTCCAAGACCGGCAAGAGCCGTCGCCAGCGCCGCGCGCACGCTCCAGTGCCGATCCACATCAAGGCCGGAGATTGCCAGGACGAATGTGTCCGGGTCGGTTCGCGCGAGCGCGACCAGGGCTGCTGCGCGCATCGACGGCCACCGCTCAGTCAGCAGGTCGACGAAGAGGTCCACGGCGGCAGACGCGCGAAGCTGCCCCAGCGCAGTCAGCGCCTCGAGCCGAAGGTTCGGATCTGCCGACGTCGAGGCGACGATCTTGACGAGCGGCTCGACCGCCGGCCCAGCGCCCAGTTCCGCGACCGATCGCGCCGCCTCCACACGCACCGGCGTCGCTTCCCTCTCGTTGGACAGCACGGCGACCAGGGGGGTGACGGCGCGCGTCTCCTTGACGACGCCGAGCCCGCGAGCGGCAAAGGCCCGCGTGTAGATCCCGTCGCCTTGCAGGAGCAGCAGGAGCGCTGATCCCGCGCGCGGATCGTTGATGCGGCGGAAGGCGTAGGCGACCGGCCACCATCGGCTGATCGGCTGCCCACTGGCATTCAGCATGACGGTCGCAAGCTGATCGTAGGCGCCGAGGCGAACGAGCGCATACATCCCGAGCCTGACCGCCTCCACGGCCGGTGCTTTCGGGTGCTCGAGGTCGTCGGGCGCGATCGGGTCGAGCACACCCGCTTTGGTATGAGCCGACATCATCTCGGTAATGGGGCCGGCGCCCGGGTTGTGTCCGAGCATGCCGATCGCTTCGGCAGCACGCCCCTGCACCAGCGGGTCGGGATCGGCGAGCGCGGTCAGCAGCGGATCGGCCGCCTGGGCATCACCGATGAGGCCCAGCGCGAACGCCGCCATCTGGCGAACTTCGGCGTCGACGTCGCCGGAAAGGACGGGAAGGAGCGCCGGGATACCCTCCGGCAACCGTGTGCGGCCGATGGCGAGCGCGGCACGCCGTCGAATGCGCGCTTCCGAGTCGGTGACCAGGATGGGCAAACTGGGCTGCGCCGGCACGGCCGAAGTGACGGCGGGTGCCCCGCGACGGCCCTGCGAAACGGCGGGCGGCACGGGCGGTGGCGGCTCGGGTGCCTGCAGAACGCGATCTTCTTCGAGCCGCAGGATCCAGGCCATCTTCTGTTCGAAGGTGAGTTCTGCCGGTTGAGGCGACACCGCAGGCGCGGTCGCGCAACCTGCAGCCGTCGCGATCGAGAGACTGAACGCCGCGAGACGAACGGAGGGCAAGCGCATCATGCAGGTGTCAGGGTTGAGTCGTCGAGGGTGATGGCACGCAGCGTCGCCTGATCCACGCGTTCGCGAACGATGTGGACGCCGATGCCCGGTTCGGTCGGCACGCCAATCGTGCCATCAGCGGCCACCTCGATCGGCGGGTCAATCAGATCCGGCGCGTAGTACCGCTTGCTGGCGGCGATGTCGCCCGGCAGTGAGAAATTCGGCAGGCTGGCCAGGTGGATGTTGTGCGCCCGGCCGATCCCGGTCTCGAGCATTCCGCCGTGCCATACCGGGACGGCGTGCTCGGCGCAAAGGTCGTGGAGCCGGATCGATTCGCGGTGCCCGCCCACCCGGCCGGGCTTGATGTTGATGATCCGGCAGGCGCCTGCGGCGATTGCATCGCGCGCGATGCGCACTGTGTGGATCGACTCGTCCAGACAGATCGGCGTCTTGATCCGGCGCTGCAGCTCGACGTGATCCATCACGTCGTCATACTCCAACGGCTGCTCGATCATCATCAGATCGTGAGCATCGAGACTGACCAGATGGTCGGCGTCGTGAAGCGTATAGGCGGCGTTGGCGTCGACCATCAGCGGGATGCTGCCGAACTGCGCCCGGAGCATCTCGACGGCGGCGACGTCCCAGCCGGGCTTGATCTTGATTTTGATCCGCCGATAGCCGGCCGCAAGCTCCCGCTCCACCTTGTCTTTCAGTTGCTCGAGCGAATCCTGAATGCCGATCGAGACGCCTGATGCGATCCGATCCCGCGTCCCCCCCAGCACGCGGCTGAGAGACTGACCGTGGCTCCGCGCGTAAAGATCCCACGCCGCCATCTCGACCATGGCCTTCGCCATGTTGTGACCGCGCACGGGCTTCAAGGCGTCGAACAGGTCCCGGGGATGATCGAAGCGCCGGCCGATCACGAGCGCCGACAAGAACCCCGTGACGATGTGCCACGCCGTTTCCGTGGTTTCGCTGCTGTAGTACGGATTCGCTTCGGCGACGCCCTCGCCCCATCCTTCATGCCCCTCGCCTTCGACGCGGGCGAGCAGAAACGTGCGGTCGTAGCTGCGTCCGAAGCTGGTTTCGAAGAAGCTGACGAGGGGAAGCCGGCAGAGCCGCAGTTCGAGTCGGTCGATACGCACAACAAATCCAAACTCAAGGTTCCAAGGTTCCAAGGTTCCAAGGTTCCAACGTTCCAACGTTCCAACGTTCCAACGTTCCAACGTTCCAACGTTCCAACGTTCCAGCGTTCCGGTTCCGGGTTCTGAACCTTGGAACATTGGAACCCTGGAACATTGGAACTATACTGCGGCGCGCGTGGCGTTTCGATACATTGCCATCGAAGGCCCGATTGGAGTCGGCAAGACCCGACTCGCCGAGCGGCTGGCAACCCGCATCGACGGCACCACCGTCCTCGAAGAAACCGACAACCCCTTTCTGACGGATTTCTACAACGAGCGGCCGGGCGCGGCGCTGCAGGCCCAGCTGTTCTACCTGCTCAACCGCCACCGGCAACTGATGAACATTCGGCAGGCCGACCTGTTTCAGCACACCCTCGTGTGCGACTACGTGTTCGACCGCGACAAGATCTTCGCGTACCTCAACCTCGACGACAATGAGCTGTTCATTTATCAGCGTCTGTACGATCTGTTGTCCCGCGACCTGCCGGCACCGGATCTCGTCATCTATCTGCAGGCACCCACCGATGTGCTGATCCGGCGTGTCCAGGCAAAGCCGCAGGACCCTGAGCGGCCGATGCCGGTGCCCGACGCCGACTATCTACGCGAGCTGAACGAGGCGTATCAGCACTTCTTCTTCCACTACAACACGACGCCACTGCTCGTCGTCGAGACGTCCGAATTCGATCCAGAAACGAGCGACGATGCGCTCGACGACCTGGTGCGCCAGATTCAGGGCATGGGCCGCGGAACGCGCTACTACGTCCCCCGCACCCGGTCTTAATCCCGCAATTCACTCATGAATTGGCGTGAATTGCGAGTGGCTCTCGGCTATCGGCGATCAGCCTTCAGCGCTGAAGCCGATAGCTGACCGTGAAAGCTGATGGGCGCGGCCCTCAACTCAAGTGCGCGCCGGTGTAGTTCGGTTCTCCGGTTCTCGGTTCTGCGGTTCTTCTGTTCTATCGTTCTATCGTTCTATCGTTCTACCGTTCTACCGTTCTTCCGTTCTTCGTTCGGTTCTTCGTTCTTCGTTCTTCGTTCTTAGTTCTGCTAAGCTCACCCGATGGCTTGGTTCAAAAAGGCTCGCAAGCCGATCGCCGCGCCGGACAAAGCCAGCCGCGTTCCCGAAGGGCTCTGGGTCAAGTGCCCTGAGTGTGACGCGATCATCTACACGCGAGAGCTGTTCGGGAGCCTGAGCGTCTGCACCAAGTGTGCGCATCACTTCCGGCTGACCGCCCGGGAGCGGTTGCTGATGCTGTTTGACGGGGAACATTGGGTCGAGCACGACGCCGCGCTCAGGTCCAACGACCCGCTTCGCTTCACCGATACCAAGCCATATCGCCACCGGCTCGACGCCAGTCAGAAGGCCACCGGTCTGGCCGACGCCATCATTGTCGGGGTTGGCCGCGTCGACGGTCGCGAAGCCGTGGTGGTAGCCATGGAGTACTCGTTCATCGGCGGCAGCATGGGTGTTGTCATGGGCGAGAAGATCGTGCGCGCGGCGGAAACGGCGCTGGAACGGCGGCTGCCGCTCGTCATCGTGTCCTGCTCGGGCGGCGCGCGCATGATGGAGGGCGCGTTGTCGTTGATGCAAATGGCGAAAATCTCGGCGGCGCTCGCGCGGCTCGATCGCGCCGGACTGCCCTACATCTCCGTGCTGACCGATCCAACGACGGGCGGGGTGACGGCAAGCTTTGCGATGCTGGGCGACTTGAACATCGCTGAGCCCAAGGCGCTCATTGGTTTTGCCGGTCCGCGCGTGATCGAACAGACCATCCGCCAGAAGCTGCCGGAGGGTTTCCAGCGCAGTGAGTTCCTGCTCGAGCGCGGCATGCTCGATCTCGTGGTGGACCGGCGTGAGTTGAAGGCCACGATCGCACGTGCGCTGCGCTTCATGCTGGCGCCCGCCAATGACGCCGCGTGAGCGTCTCTTTGCGCTCGAACAGTTCGGGATCAAGCTCGGTCTCGCCAACATCACGGCACTCGTCGAAACCCTCAACCGGCCCGATCAGGCATTCCCCTCTGTCCTTATCGGCGGCACCAATGGCAAGGGATCGGTCGTCGCGATGGTCGAGCGCGGACTCCGCGCCGCCGGACACCGCACCGGCCGCTACACGTCACCTCATCTCACCGACATCGAAGAACGCATCGCCATTGCCGGGGTTCCAGTTGCGCCCGAGGTCTTCGACGAGATCACGACGGACGTCCTGGCCGTCGTCGATGGACTCATCGAGACCGGCGTGCTGCGGCACCCGCCGACCTTTTTCGAGGCGACGACCGCCATCGCGTTCGAGGCATTCCGGCGCGCGGAGGTCTCGGCGGCCGTGGTCGAGGTCGGGCTTGGGGGCCGCTATGACGCGACGAACGTGATCACGCCCGCGATCTCGGCCATCACGTCGATTGCGTTCGACCACGAACGTCATCTCGGGACCTCGCTGGCAGACATCGCATCCGAGAAGGCCGGCATCATCAAGACCGGTGTGCCGGTGGTCGCGGGAATGATGCCCGACGAGGCCGGGGAGGTCATCGAACGGACGGCGCGATTGGCGGGAACGCATCCGATATGGGCCAGGGCCTCTGATGTCGGTCGGCCCGTCGATCTGGCGCTCAACGGCGCACACCAACGGCAGAATGCCGCTGTCGCCGTTGAGATCCTGCGATTGTGCGGTGGCCTGGGCCGCACGATATCCGATGCACATATCCTCGACGCCCTCACCGATGTGGAATGGCCGGCCCGGCTGGAGTGGCTGCGGATCCCGGCCGGTGGGGACGTGCTGCTCGACGCCGCGCACAACCCCTCGGGGGCTCAGGCACTGTGCGACTACGTCCTCTCCACCGTCGGGCCGCTACCGCTGGTGTGCGCCGTCATGGCGGACAAGGACGTCACTGCCATCGTCCGCGCGCTCTCCCCCGCTGTGTCGCGGTTTGTGGCGACGACGGCGCCCTCGCCGCGCGCGCTCGACGCGGCGGCGTTGGCCGAACAGATTCGCAGCGCCCTCCCGGGAGCGTTGGTCGACTGTTACGATGACCCCATCGAAGGGGTGCGCCACTTGCTGAGCTCGGCGCCCCGCGTGGTCGTCGCCGGATCGATCTTTCTCGTCGGCCCGGTTCGGAGAGCCCTGTTGGGCCAGGGCGCGGCAACCGTACGATATTCTTCGAATGCCAGCCGCTTTTTTCTGAACTGATGACGCTGTCTGCGCACGTTCGATTCCTCTGCCTGCTGTTGTGTCTCGGGTCGACACCCGCGGCCGCGCAAGTGATCGAAGACTGGGACTGCAAGCAGTTCACACTCGAGAAGATCGACGCCGATCGCGTGCGGTTGATGCGCGAAGTCGAGTGCAACGGCTCGGGTGCCAACGCCGGTCAGCAGATCTTCGCCGATGAGCTCATTTGGAACCTGACGACCGGCGAGCTCGAAGCGTCGGGCAACGTGCTGGTCGTCACGCCGAGCGCGCGACTCGCCGCCGAGCGGGTAGTCTTCAACACCAAGACGGGTCTCGGCACGTTTTACACCGCCTCGGGATCGGCGTCGCTTGGCGACCGCGCCGCCGAGGTCAAGAGCATGTTCGGCACGCTCGAGCCCGATGTGTATTTCTTCGGCGAGATCATCGAGAAGATCGGCGACAGCCGGTACCGGCTCACAAAGGGCAGCTTCACGACCTGCGTCCAGCCAACACCCAGGTGGGATGTCGTCAGCGGGACGGCCACGATCCAACTGGAAGACTACGCCATCCTCCGCAACGCCGTGCTCCGTGTGAAGGACGTCCCGATCCTCTACCTGCCGGTCATGTATTACCCGATACAGAGCGACGATCGCGCGACCGGGTTCCTGCTGCCCACCTATGGGAGTTCGACGTACCGCGGTCAGTCGGTCTCGAACGCGTTCTTCTGGGCGATCAATCGGAGTCAGGATGCCACGCTGATGCACGACTGGTTTCTGTCCCGCGGCCAGGGGGCGGGCGCCGAGTACCGCTACGCGGCCAGCCCGGTGTCGTCTGGGAGCGTTAACGCCTACTGGCTGAACGAACGCACCCCTCCTGAATTCGTCTCCGGGGCCGGCACCGAAGCCCAGCGGAGCTACGAATTGCGCGGCTCCCTGGTTCAGAACCTGGGCGGCGGCCTGACCATGCGCGGAGCCGTCGATTACTTTTCGAATCTCACCACGAAGCAGCTGTACAACAACAACGTCTTCGATTCGACCGGGGGCCGGCGGTCCGTCAACCTGGGGGTCACCCGATCCTGGAGCCGCCTGTCCGTCAACGGCATCTACTCACGAAGCGAGGCGTTTTATTCTTCGACCTTTTCGTCGATTTACGGCAGCGCGCCCGGGCTGACCAGCTCAATCTCGAGTCAGCAGATTGGACGGTTACCCGTGTTTGTCGGCGGCAACGCCGACTTCAATCGCACCATCTCAATCACCCGCGCCTACTCCGGCGATCAGACGGTGGACAACGACGCCAGCCTTGATTCGCTGGATGGCCGCGCCACAGTACGCTCCCCGTTTGTCACGCTCCCGTACTTCACCTCCACGGCGTCGCTGACCTACCGGTGGACGCGCTACTCGCACAGCGTGGTCGACGGCGTTCACACGCCGGAACCCATCGCGCGGCGTTACGCGGAGATGGGCGTGGAGGCGTTCGGGCCGACCGTGACGCGCGTGTTCAGCCCCAATAACGCCATCGCGGATCGGCTCAAGCACGTGATCGAACCGTATGTCGGGATGCAGCGAACGACTTCGATCGACAACGCCAACCGGATCGCGACGACGGCCGGTTCGGTGATCGTTGGCGACACGACCCGGATTACCTACGGGCTCGACAACCGGGTCCTCGTCCGCAAGATCCCGACGGATGCGACGGCGGTTCCGACCGCGCCGCGGGATCTGCTCAGTGTCTCGTTGCGCCAGACGTACTACTCGAACCCCACCGCGAGCGTCTTCGACTCGCAATATGGCCTGACCTACTTCTACCGTCCGGCGAGCTCGTTTTCGCCCATCGCGGTGGCCGTGCGAGCCAGCCCCGTGACGGGATCGACCGTCGCGTTCAACATGGAGTACGACCCGACGGATCTCACCGGCAAGCTTCAGGGGTTCAGCCTGAGCGGGGGGGTGCAGTCCGCCACGGTGCAGGCGAGCGGCGGGTGGGGCCGCCGCAAGTTCGCGACGGGCACCACTGGGCTCAGCGCCGACAATTATCTGCAGGCGAGTTCGACGGTGAGTTCTCCGACACAGCGCTTCATTGTCACCGGGGCCCTCAACTACGACATCGGGCGCAAGAATCTGATGCAGTACCGCTGGATTGGGGCCTACAACGCGCAGTGCTGCGGGATTGCGGTCGAGTACCAGGAACACAATTTCCCCACCAGCGATCCGCGTTTCCTGATTCCCAAGGACCGGCGCTTCAACCTGTCGTTCACGCTGGCGGGAATCGGCACCTTTTCAAATTTCCTGGGTAACTTTGGAGGCGGGCAGCGCTGAAGGGTACAATCCTCGACTGGTCATGAAGGGTTTGATCTTGAGTGGGGGCAAGGGCACGCGCTTGCGCCCTCTCACCTACACCAGTGCGAAGCAGCTTGTTCCTGTCGCCAACAAACCGGTGCTGTTCTACGGCATCGAGGCCCTCGTCGAGGCGGGGATCACCGACATCGGCATCGTCGTCGGCGACACCCAGGCCGAGATCCGCGCTGCCGTGGGCGATGGATCCCGCTGGGGCGCCAGGACGACGTTCATCGAACAGGACGCGCCCCGCGGCCTGGCTCACGCGGTCCTGATCAGCGAACCGTTCCTCGGCGGCGAGCCGTTCGTGATGTATCTGGGCGACAACCTGCTCAACAAGGGCATCGTGCGGTTCGTGGATCAGTTCGTGCGCGAGCAGCCGGCCGCGCAGATTCTCCTGACGCCGGTGACCGATCCGCAGATGTTCGGCGTCGCTGAACTGAAGAACCAGAAGGTCGTGCGCCTCGTTGAGAAGCCCAAGGAACCGGTGAGCGACCTGGCGCTCGTCGGGGTGTACATGTTCGGTCCCGAGATCTTCGAATCGGTCAAGCGAATCAAGCCCAGCTTTCGCAACGAGCTGGAGATCACCGATGCCATCCAGGATCTGATCGATCGCGGCTTGACGGTCATTCCCCACCTCGTGGACGGCTGGTGGAAGGACACGGGAAAGCTCGAAGACATGCTCGAGGCCAATCGGCTCATTCTGGAAACACTGGACCGCCGGATCGCAGGCGAGGTCGACGCCGCATCGCGGATCGAAGGCAAAGTCGTCATCGAGGCAGGCGCGGTGATTGAGCGCTCGGTGATTCGCGGGCCGGCGATCATCGGCGCCCGCGCGCGAATCACGCATGCCTACGTCGGACCGTTCACGGCCATCATGAACGACGTCGAGGTGCGCGATTCCGAGATCGAGCACAGCATTGTGCTGGAGGGCTCTCAGATCCACGATCTGGGCACCCGTGTCGCGGACAGCCTCATCGGCAAGAACGTGAAAATCAATCGCGTCCCGCTCAAGCCGACGGCCTATCGCTTCATGCTCGGCGACAACTCCGAAGTGTGGATTCGGTGGTAGCGCGGACTGTTTCCTGTACGATTGGACCGAGTCATGGTTGAAGTTCTGGTCACGGGCGGAGCTGGTTTCATCGGCAGCAATTTCGTTCGCTACGCACTGGACGCGCATTCCGACTGGCACGTCACGACCCTCGACAAGCTGACCTACGCGGGCCGGCGCGAAAACCTCCATGACGTGTTGGGCAACCCGCGCCACACCTTTGTGCACGACGACATCTGCAATGCGGCGGTGGCGGGACCCCTCGTGGAGCGCGCCAACATCGTGGTGCACTTCGCGGCCGAGACTCACGTCGACCGTTCGATCATGTCCGCCGGCGACTTCATCCGTACCGATGTCGAGGGCACCTTCGTGTTACTCGAGGCGGCGCGCCGTGCCACGGGGCTGACGCGGTTCGTGCAGATTTCGACCGACGAGGTCTACGGCAGCGTGCCCGAAGGCGCCAGCACCGAGCGCGACGAGTTGAGGCCGCGCAACCCCTATTCGGCCAGCAAAGCGGGGGCTGACCGCCTCGCGTACAGCTACTTCGCCACCTATGGGGTGCCCGTCGTCATCACCCGGGCGTCGAACAATTACGGGCCGTATCAGTTTCCCGAGAAGGTGCTCCCGCTCTTTGTCACCAATCTCGTGGACGACCTCCCCGTGCCGCTGTACGGCGATGGCGGCAACGTTCGCGACTGGCTGCACGTGCTCGATCACTGCCGCGGCGTCGATCATCTGATCACGGCCGGCGAGAACGGCGAGGTTTACAACATCGGCGGCGGCAACGAGGTGCGCAACATCGATCTGACGCACCGGGTGCTCTCGCTCATGGACAAGCCGGCCACGCTCATCAAGCCCGTGCAGGATCGCCTCGGCCACGATCGCCGCTACGCGCTCGATACCAGCAAGCTGCGCGCGCGGGGCTGGGCGCCTCAGGTGCCGTTCGAACAGGGCCTGCGCGACACGGTCGCGTGGTATCGCGAGAACGAGTGGTGGTGGCGACCGATCAAGGAACGTGACCCGGCCTTCAAGGCCTACTACGAAGCGCAATACGGCCGTCGTCCCTGATCGATGGCCGGCCCAATCCTGGTGACGGGCGCCGCGGGGTTTGTCGGTGGCCACCTGCTCGAACACCTCCTCGCTGACGGCAGTTCGATCGTCGGGTGGTACCGGCCGGGAACTGACGCGTCGGCGCTGCGGGCGGGCGCACACTGGAGGCCTGTCGAACTGCTCGATCCTGGCGCGGTGGGTCGCGCCGTGGCTGATGTCGGCCCAAGTGCCGTCTACCATCTGGCCGGTGCGGCACACATCGGACAGTCATGGCAGATGACACTCGAGACCTATCAGAGCAATGTGCTGGCCACGCATCATCTGCTGCGCGCAGTTCAAACCTTCGCGTCCGGCGTGCGCGTGCTCATCACGTGTTCAGGGACGATTTACAGGGCACTCGACCGCCCGCTCCGCGAAAGCGACCCGCTGTCGCCCGCCAGCCCCTACGCGACCAGCAAGCTGGCCCAGGAGATGCTCGCCCTGCGAGCGTGGCAAGACGACGGTATCCCGGTACTGGTCGCGCGCGCATTCAATCACACAGGTCCGGGACAGGACCCTTCGTTCGTCGCCCCCGGCATTGCGCGGCAGATCGCGCAGATTGAAGCCGGCCGGCAGGAGCCGATGCTCCGCGTCGGCAATCTTGAACCCAGGCGCGACTTGACCGACGTGCGCGACGTCGCGCGCGCGTATACGGCGATGATGGCGCAGGCCGTTCCCGGCCAGCCGTATAACGTCTGCTCGGGCCGCCAGCTCTCCATTCGCGCCCTCGTGGAGGCCTTCGTATCCCGCGCGCGGACCACCATCACGCTCGTGCAGGATCCGGCGCTCTGTCGACCCAACGATGCGCCGCTGCTGGTCGGGGATCACACACGTCTGACCAGAGACACCGGGTGGACTCCCCGGATTCCGATCGAGCAGACCGTCGACGAGCTCCTTGCGTATTGGCGCACCAAAGTGGGCGCCTGACACCGCACCTGGTTCAAAACGGCATATCCGGGGCCGCGAAGCTTCAGCTTGTCTTGGCGAACATAAAGCGAAACAATACCGCATGCTGTTCGATCTCGGCCCGCGGCTGCTGACCACGCGTGAGGTCGCTCGGCTGGTCAAGACGGCCGGGCCGGAGGGCCTCACCGAAGCCGAGCGGCGCGCGGACGCGGCACGCTACCAGGAGATCCGCTGTCGTTCAGCACTCAATCGCGTCAAGGGCATGCCGTTCGAATGGACGCTGAACCCTTACCGCGGCTGCACTCACGGGTGTCACTACTGCTTCGCGCGACGCTATCAGACGCAGCTCGAGCTGGGAGCTGGCGACGAATTCTCGTCGCTGATTTTCGTCAAGGCGAACTTCGTCGACATTTTGCGCCGCGAGCTCGATCATCCGAAGTGGACGCGCGCGCTCGCCGCGCTGGGGACCGCCACCGATCCGTATCAGCCGATTGAAGGCCATTACAAGCTGACCCGCGGGACGCTGCAAGCCCTTGCGGCGGCTCGAAACCCGGTCGGCCTCCTCACGAAGGGTCCCATGGTCGTGCGGGACATCGATGTTCTGCAGGATCTGATGGCGCGGACGAGCGGCTCGTCCGTGTGCGTGAGCGTTCCGACAGTAGATGAAGACGCGTGGCGCGCGCTCGAACCGGGAACGGCACATCCGCTGCAACGCCTGCGCGCGGTCCGAGCGATGGTCGATGCGGGGCTCGACGCCGGCGTGCTGATGGCGCCGCTCGTGCCGGGCTTTTCCACCCACCCCGACAAGATTGAGGCGACCCTGAAAGCCATCGCGGATCACGGCGCCCGATTCGTGGGGACCAACATCCTGTTCCTCGACGGCGGGACACGCGATCATTTCATGCGGTTCCTCGGCGAGGAGTTCCCGGCGTTGACCGACCGGTACGGTCAGCTGTACGCCTCGAAGTATGTTGCGAAAGACTACGCCACGCGCGTGAAGACGACGGTGGGAATGCTCGAAGCGAGGTACGGGCTCACGGCTCGAAAGCGCCGAGGCGAGGACAGCGGAGCCTCGGAACCGATGGCGCCAGGCCCAGCTCAAGCCATGCTCTGGTAGAAGGCGCAGGCGTCAGCCAGGCCACCGCCAAGTGTCTATCTAACAAACGACGATTTGCCCGACCGCCGAGGAATCCGGTTCCACGACGACACCGTCGTTCACGACCGTCACCCGGAAGCCTGCGGCGCTCGACCAGATTTGGCTGAGAGGTATCTTCACGCGGTCGTCGATCACGCGCTTCAGAAAGCGCGCGCCATACGTCATGCTGTAGCCTTCCCGCACGATCGCGTCAACAGCGTCCGGCGAGATCGCGACCGACTTGCCACGCGCCGTGGTCGTCGCCACGATGCGATCGAGGTGGATGCGGGCGATCCGGGCGACTTCGTCTTTGGTGAGCGGCGCAAAGACGATGACGTCGTCGACGCGGTTACGGAATTCTGGCGACAGGCGGCGTTCGAGCTCGCGCATCACCTCGCCCCGCACGTCGTCGAGTCCCACGTCGGACGTCCGGAAGCCGAAGGGATTTTCGATCCGGCGGAAGTGCTCGGCGCCAAGGTTCGACGTCATGATGATGACCGCATCGCTCAGATAGACGCGCCGGCCCCGGCCGTCGGTCAGCCAACCTTCGTCGAACGCCTGCAGGAACAGGTTGAGGAGGGCGGGGCTGGCCTTCTCGATTTCGTCGAGCAGCACGACGCAGTATGGGTTGTCGCGAAGTTGGTTGGTCAGCACGCCGCCGCGCTCGGAGCCGACAATGCCGCGCGCGCTGCCAATGAGCTTGTCGATGCCCGCGGTGCCGTCCTGAAATTCCGACATGTCGATGCGAACCATTTTCTTGTCGTCGCCGAACAGGAATTCCGCAAGCGCTTTGGCGAGCTCGGTTTTGCCGACGCCGGTGGGGCCGAGAAACAGCAGGACGCCGTCCGGGCGATCGAAGCCGTCCTTGAGCGGACCTTTGTTGAGCACGATCCGGCGCCCCAGTGCGCGAATCGCCTCGCGCTGACCGATGACGCGGTCGCCCAGATGGGATTCGAGATCGCGAAAGCGCTCGCCGACCTCGCGGAACACCATGTCGACGGGAATCCGCGAATCGTCGGCGACCACCTGCGCGACGTCGCCCGCCGTCACGTCGCTTTTGCGCGCGATCTCGGCGCGCACGGCCGCCGTGTCGAGCCAGCCGATGGCCTTGTCCGGCAGGCGGAGGTGCCGCTGATAGCGCGCTGAAAGCGTCAGCGCCGCATCGAGCGCGTCGTCCAGAATGCGCACCGAGTAGTTCCGCTCGAAGCGCGTGCGCAGCCGCTCGAGGATGAGACGGGCTTCCGCCGGCGTCGGCTCGGGAATGGTCACCACCCGGAAGCGCCTGGCGAGCGCTTCGTCTTCGGCGAGATGCTGCTTGTATTCGCTGAGCGTGGTCGCGCCGATGATGCGCACTTCTCCACGCGCCAGCACCGACTTGAAGACGTTCGCGGCATCGGACGGCGCGCCGAGGGCGGAGCCGGCTCCCACCATGGTGTGCGCCTCGTCTATGAACAATAGATAGTTTGCCCGCTCACGCACCTCTCGCATGACGTTCTGGATGCGGTCCTCGAACATGCCACGCAGCATCGTCCCGGCAACGAGGGCGTTCATCTGCAGGTTCAGCACCTGGCAGTCACGCAGCTGGGCGGGTACGGAGTGCGGCTCGAGTTCGATGCGCCGCGCGAGGGCCTCGGCCACCGCGGTCTTGCCGACGCCGGGTTCGCCGACCAGCATGACCGAATTGGCCCGCTCACGATGGCAGAGGATCTCGATGACCTGCTGTAATTGGGTATCCCGGCCGAAGACCGGTGGCAGTTTGTCCTGCCGCGCCAGAAGATTGAGGTTGACGGCAAACTGCTTGAGAAACGGCGGGAGCTCGTAGCGCTTGCGAAGCCTCTCGTCCCGCAGCTCCACGTCGCGGACGATCATGGCCAGCCGCGCGGTGACCGCCTCGCCATCGGTGCCGAACCCGCGGACGATCACGCTCGGCCCGCTTTGGCGCTCGACCAGAAGCGACGCAAACAGATCATAGGATTCGGCCTGTTCACGCCCCATCGCCACGGCCTGCTGGATCGCGCGTCGAATCAATTCCTGCGTCAACTCCGTCATGCGAACCGGATGGCTCGTGACCGCCGGGACCGTGTCCAGTGCGGCTTCGACGGCTGCCAGCAGTTCCTCGGGACGTACGGCCAGGTCGCGCATCACCCGGGCGTAGAGACCCCACTCGACCTGGGCGAATGCGATGAACAGATGTTCACTGGTCAACAGATCCTGGCCGCGGCGACGCGCCTCGTCCTCGGCACGGGTCACGATCCGAAGGCCAGTTTCAGACAATTTCGTCAGGTCGATTTCAAGATCTTCCAACGAACGGTGCTCCTGGTTTGAGTTTGCTCAGCGGAAGAGCAATTCCAGGGCCAGGCCGATTCCTCAGGTAAGTGCCGACAAATCAGACGTTTGACCGCAGTGCCGACGACGAATTCGCCTCAGTGTGAGGACAGCGTGAGGCGCGACAGCAACGCGGCCAGCAAGGCCGCGCGTGGCACGAGTGCCGGCACCAGGACATGCTCGGAGAGCGCGTGCGCGCCATTGCCCAGCGCGCCCAGACCATCGAGTGTTGGTACGCCGAGCGCCGCACAGAAGTTGCCGTCGGATCCGCCGCCCGTGGCGCCTTCCTGAATGGTCTGTCCGAGCTCGGATCCCACCTGCTGCGCCAAAGCGTAAAGGCGGGCGACTCCGTCGGTCCGTTCCATGGGAGGTCGCTCGAACCCTCCAGTCACGACCACGCGCGCACCGCGAATGTGCGGTGTGAGAGTGCGCAGCAGCGTGTCGACACGGTCGGCATCGGCTTTCGACGAGGCCCGGACGTCCACGACGGCACGAGCCTCCGGAGCGACGACGTTCGGGCGGGTGCCGCCGGAAATCAGCCCGACGTTCACCGACACGCCGCGGGTGAGGTCCTGCAGCGTTTCGACGAAGAGGATCTGTCGCGCGAGCTCGCGAATGGCGCTGACGCCGCTTCCCGGGTCGACTCCTGCGTGCGCCGCTTTGCCTTGCACCACAATCTCGTACTCGCCGCAGCCTTTGCGGCGAGTCTTCAAGACACCACCCGGAAGTGCGGGCTCGAGGACGAGCACCGCCTCGCTGTTTCGTGCCTCCGCTTCGAGCAGCGCGCGCGACGTCCGGCTGCCGGTCTCCTCGTCGGTCGTCCACAACATCACGACGCGTGCGTCCGACGGCGGGGCGATGGCGAACAGTGCGCGCGTAGCGAGCATGCCGAGCGCGATCCCGGCCTTCATGTCGAAGATCCCGGGGCCTTTCAACTGATCGCCGTCTCGCGTCAACGGCATCTGTGCAAGTTGGCCGACGGGCCACACCGTGTCGAAGTGTCCCAGCAACAGGACCTGGCGGTGCCCGCTGCCGAATTCAGCCCTCAGGTGATCGCCGGCCGTGCTGGTGCTCAGCCGCTCCACCCGGCCACCAAGCGCCCGCAAGCGTGTGGCCAGCTCGACGCCGCAGCGATCGACCGCAGCCTTGTCGTCCGTTGGCGACTCAATCGCGACAAGCGCCTCGATGGCCTCGAGGAGCCACGATTCGTGTTGCTGACAATAGTCGGCGAACTGGCGCACGGGTTTTATAATAGTGGTCAATGTCGATGATGCGACGCGCCGGGTCGGGGTCGGGGGGGCAGGTCGGGAATCGTGAACGACCGCCCGCTCGATCGTTCACGATTCATGAGCTGACCCCGATTCTGCTGCTGGTGCTGGTGACCGCGGTCTCGGTCGCCTGGGTGACGCTCTCGGCACAGCAGCCGCCGCGGCCGTTTCCACAGCCCAGCCCGCCTCGTCCAAGCGCGCCGCCACCGACGCAGCCTGCAGCGCCGTCACCCCAGGCCCCAGCCCCGGCGTCACCAGCGGATGCTCCGAGTGAAGCCACACTTGGCGTGCCGATTTACCCGACGGCGCAGTTTCTCACGTCATATGACGCGGGACGCGGTCAGCGCTTCTATCTCTTTGGCGTGGTGTTGCCGTTTGCCGATGCCGTCACCTACTACCGATCGACGTTGAAGAGCCGCGGAGAAGTGCTGTTCGAATCGCCGCCCACGCACCAGTTCGACCTCGCCAGATTTCGAGACGACGCGATGGCGTTTCCGCCGAGCGTGACCATCAAGGACTACACGTGGGGTGGCTCCGGCGGCTACCCCAATCCAATTCCGGGCGCGGAGCCGGCCCGGTTCCCGACCGTCATTCAGGTCGTCCCCGCTCCGGCCGGCTCTCCGCTGCGGGAGTGAGCAGGACCGGGTCAATAGGTCAATATCCGATCATGCTCCACGGCGAGCTTGACGAGCACTGCGGCGCCGCGAACTCCATCGGCTTGCCATTGAGGTGCTCGTCGGTCACACCACGCGCCTTGCTCGACATCCCTGAGAGATAGAACCTGCCGCCGCCTTTCACAATGGCGGCGAAGTGCTCCCGCAGGGCGCCGGTGCCTGCACCGACGACCGTGTCGAGTGTCTCGTCACGTACCAGTTGGACCGCATCGCCAGCGAGAAAGAGGCTGACGGAGTGGCCCTCCTCGAGTGCGGTTCTCGCGACGAGAAACGCCAGTGCCGCGCGCGTGGCGTTCTCCGGGCCAACGGTGACGTGAACCAGGATCCGCGTCCCGCGCTGGGACTGGGCGTCGGTCATGGGGGCTCCCGCAAGTGACGTGTGCGCGATCGCGAAACACAGCGAGACTGCCGCCAGCCTCGTCATGCTGGCCGCGCCATCGCCAGCGCCTGCTCGCGTGACAGCTCCATCTCATGGACCTCTTTCGCGTGCTGCTGCGCCTTTTCGACGAGCTGCTCGTCGGTTTCACCGGTGACGACGAATCCGCATGGGCAGTTGATGACCTTCTGCTCCTCCAGTCGCCCGTAATATACTCACGGCCGCTTGCGGCAAGCTTGGCCCGACCTTGGAAGAATCTTGGCGCCACCACGGATTTACCTCACCGGGCACGTGGCCGTCGAGTACGGCTCGACGCTCGTCGACGAGCGCCACCTCGCAGGACGGCAAGGGCGGCTCGCGTTCGCATATCTCATCGCCCACCGCGCCACGCCGGTCAGCCGTGACCGGTTGCTCGAGGTGATTTGGCGAGAGACGCCGCCGCCGGAAGTCGAGACCGCGCTGAGCGCCATTTTGAGCAAACTGCGCGGCGCCTTGAAGAAAGCACAGTTCGACGAGGCCGGCATCGATCTGCGCATGGGTGCAGTACGCGTCCGGCTGCCAGCCGACGTGCGGATCGACATGGAGGAAGCCGCAAATGCGATCGATATGGCCGACGGCTGTTGGCGGCAGCGTGACGGTCGGGGCGCCTGGGCGAACGCGAATGTCGCCGTTGCCATCGGACGACGGCCATTTCTCGCCGACGAAGAGGCGCCGTGGATTGCGGCGCCACGGGAGCGACTCCGCGCCATGCTGTCGCGCGGGCTTCAGATACTCACGACGGTCAGCCTCGAGAATGGCGAATCGGAGCTGGCAGTGCAGCACGCGAACGATCTGGTGGCGCTGGATCCGTTTCGCGAAACGAGTTACCAGCAACTGATGCGGCTGCACGCCCGGATGGGCAACCGCGGCGAGGCCCTGCGCGTGTTCAGCCGTCTGCGGGAGCTGCTGCGCGACGAGCTGGGAACCAGCCCGTCGCCGCAAAGCGAAGCGATCTTCCTCGAAATCCTCACTGCTTGACGTAGATCTCCCCGCCCTTGCGGAACTCCGCCGCCTTGTCGGCCATGCCTTGTTGCGCCATCTGGCGCACCTGCTGCGTCAGCTCCATGCTGCAGAATTTGGGGCCGCACATCGAGCAGAAGTGCGCCACCTTGGCGCCCTCCGCCGGCAGTGTTTCGTCGTGATAGGCGCGCGCCGTCACCGGATCCATCGACAAATTGAACTGATCCTGCCAGCGGAACTCGAAACGCGCCTTCGACAGCGCATCGTCCCACACCCGCGCCTTGGGGTGCCCCTTGGCGAGGTCGGCAGCGTGCGCCGCAATCTTGTAGGCAATCACTCCGGTCTTCACGTCGTCTCGATTCGGCAGGCCGAGATGTTCTTTCGGCGTGACGTAGCACAGCATCGCCGTGCCGTACCAACCGATCATCGCGGCGCCAATCGCGGACGTGATGTGGTCGTAGCCGGGCGCCACGTCCGTGGTGAGCGGACCCAGGGTGTAAAACGGCGCTTCGTCACACCACTCGAGCTGTTTCTCCATGTTCTCCCGAATCAGGTGCATCGGGATGTGGCCGGGGCCCTCGTTCATCACCTGGACGTCGTATTCCCAGGCCATCCGCGTCAGCTCGCCTTGGGTCCTGAGCTCGCCAAACTGCGCTTCGTCATTGGCGTCCGCGATGGATCCGGGCCGCAGTCCGTCGCCAAGCGAGAACGACACGTCGTAGGCCCGCATGATTTCGCACAGCTCGCGGAAATGCGTGTAAAGGAAATTCTCCTGGTGATGCGCCAGGCACCACTTGGCCAGGATCGACCCGCCGCGCGATACGATGCCGGTCATGCGGCTGGCCGTCAGCGGGATGTAGCGCAACAGCACGCCCGCGTGAACGGTGAAGTAATCGACCCCCTGCTCGCACTGTTCGATGATGGTGTCGCGGTAGAGATCCCACGTGAGGTCCTCAGGCTTGCCGCCGGCCTTTTCGAGCGCCTGGTAAATGGGCACCGTGCCGATCGGCACGGGCGAGTTTCGGATGATCCACTCGCGCGTCTCGTGAATCTGCTTGCCGGTAGACAAGTCCATCACCGTATCTGCGCCCCACAGCGTCGCCCAGCGCAGCTTCTCGACTTCCTCCTCGATCGAGGAGGACACCGCGGAGTTGCCGATGTTGGCGTTGATCTTCACCAGGAAGTTCCGCCCGATGATCATCGGCTCGAGCTCGAGATGGTTGACGTTGGCGGGGATGATCGCGCGCCCGCGCGCGATCTCGTCGCGGACGAATTCCGCCGGCAGCCCCTCGCGAGTCGCAACGAACTCCATCTCGGGTGTGATCTCGCCGCGCCGCGCGTAATGCAGTTGCGTCACGCAGGGCGCCGCGTGGCCGGAGCCGGGCGGGTGGCGGCGTGGGGCCACCCACGGCTCACGCAGCTTCGGAAGCCCGTCGCGCACGTCACGGCCGAGCGGACCGCTGGTGTCGTAAAGGCGGAGGGGAGGCTCCCCGCCAGAGAGCGAGACTTCGCGGACAGGCACGCGGATCGCGACATCACCGGTGGTGGTCGCAACCATTTTCTCCTCGTAGACCTTGCGTGAGTTCGGAAACGACGCGCCGTAGTCGGCGCTGGTGTGTGAAGACGTCGCGGGATTCATGGCCGCTCTCCCTCCGCCGGTGTGAACCGGATCAGGTTCCAAGGGTTCATTCTCAATCCGCCGCACGGCGGATGCCCCTGGCGGGTGACAGAACTAAGAACGAAGAACTAAGAACGAAGAACGTTCTTGAACGACAGAACGACAGAACGACGGAACGACGGAACACGGAACGACGGAACTTTGGAACTTTGGAACTTTGGAACTTTGCACTGATGATACGACACGTCGTGGCCGCTCCACTGCTCACCCCGCTTCCGGTCGACTCCTATCTGGATGAGGTACGGGCCGGTCTCGCGCGGGATCGGGCGGTGGTGGTCTCGGCGGCGCCGGGCGCGGGGAAGACGACGCGGATTCCGCCGGCCCTCGTTGGCCGCGGGCCAGTCATTCTGCTGCAGCCACGGCGGGTGGCGGCACGAGCGGTGACCCGCCGCATCGCGGACGAGCAAGGCTGGGTGGTCGGTTCGGAGGTGGGCTGGCAGATTCGGTTCGAGCGCCGCTCGTCCAGCGAAACGCGTCTGCTCGTCGTCACCGAGGGCATCCTGACCGCGCGGCTGCAGAACGATCCGCTGCTGTCTGACTTCAGCACCATCGTGTTCGACGAGTTTCACGAGCGGAGCATTCATTCAGATCTCGGCCTGGCGCTGGCACGGCAGGCGTGGCTGGCCCGCGATGAGCTGAACATCGTTGTCATGTCGGCCACGCTCGACGTCGCACGGGTGTCGGGTTTTCTCGACGATTGCGCCGTTGTGAAGGTCCCCGGCCTGCTCCATGCGAACACGATCGAGTACGCGGCCGATGAAGACATTGTCGCCGCGGTCACCCGCGTGCTGCCGCGCAGCACGGCGCAGATCCTGTGCTTTCTGCCCGGTGCTCCTGAGATTCAGCGCGCCGAGCGGGACCTTCGCGCGGCGGGCTTCGCCGAGCACGTGGACCTTGTCCCGCTGCACGGCTCCATCGACGGCGAGACGCAGGACCGCGCCATGCGCCCGGCTCCTGGCCGGCGCGTGATTCTCGCGACCAACATTGCCGAGACGTCGTTGACGGTGCCGGGCGTCTCGACGGTTGTTGACACGGGGTTCCAGAAGGTGGCGCGGTACGACAGCGCCCGCGGAATCGACAGTCTCACCCTTGAGCGCGTGTCGCAGGCCAGTGCCGATCAGCGCGCCGGGCGGGCGGCCAGACTGGGTCCGGGGCTCGTGCGTCGCTTGTGGGATGTCCGCCAACGGCTCGAGCCCCATCGCGAGCCCGACATCGCGAGGCTGGATCTCGCGGGTCCAGTGCTCTACCTGCTGGCGTGGGGCGCCCATCCTGACCGATTCGAGTGGTTCGACGCTCCTCCCGCGACTCGCGTCGCCGCCGCCTTGGGTCTGCTGGAACGGCTCGGAGCCATTGATGATGGCCACCGCATCACCGCCATGGGACGACAGATGCAGCGTCTGCCGGTGCATCCGCGGCTTGCGCGGATTCTGATCGACGGTGGCGGCGCGCCCGAGGCCGTCGCCGTCTGCGCAAGGCTGAGTGGAGACAGCGCGGTGGCGAGTCAGTTGCAGCGCGTGGTGTCCTACATCATGGAGCACGCGACTCGCACGCACATCAGCGATGACGAGCTTCGACACGCGCTCTTCGTGGGATACGCCGATCGGCTGGCGCGGCGGCGCCGCGACCAACGCGATCGCGTCATCCTGGCGAGCGGGCACGGCGCAGTGATCGGACGGGAGTGTGAAGCGTTTGACGGCGAATATCTCGTCGCGCTCGACGTGGTCGCGGCCGGGCGTTCGGGCGCGACCGAAGCGAGAATCCGATCCGCCAGCCCCGTCGATCCCGCATGGGTAGTGCCGACATCCACCACCGTGGTACACACCTTCGAAGCGGAAACCGGCCGCGTACGCGCGGCAACGGTGCAGCAGTTTGACGCGCTCACACTGAGGGAACACCCCGTCGCCCCGGACCCGCTCATCGCGGCCGAGTTGCTGGCCAACGCATGGCTGGACCGCGGGGCCGATGAACAAACGGCGCGCCTGATTGAGCGCGCCCGATTCGCGGGGCAGGAGATCGACCTCGGCGCGCTGGCGCGGGAAGCCGCGTTCGGCGCTGAATCCATCAGGGACATCGTCATCAGTCAGCGCGTCCCCTATGGCGTCCTGCGACAACTGGATGCCGAAGCTCCCGAGTCGCTGCCGCTGCCGAGCGGGCGCCGCGCGCGCCTGGACTATGGCCGCGATGGCACGGTGTCTGCCGCGGTGAAACTGCAGGAGCTCTTCGGGCTGGCTGACTCGCCGCGGCTCGGGCCGAATCGAGTGCCGGTCACCTTCCACCTGCTCGCGCCCAACGGACGTCCCGTGCAGACCACGCGAGACCTGCGCAGTTTCTGGGCGAACACCTACCCGGAAGTGCGAAGAGAGCTGCGCGGCCGCTACCCGAAGCATCCGTGGCCCGAGGATCCCTGGACGGCCACGCCGACGCATCGCACGACACGCGGTCGCGGCGACGCCGGGGCCCGGTAGGCTGTACCTAGCTCACGCGCCGCACGATCAGGCACTTCAGGTAGTAGCTCTCCGGCATTCCCAGCAGCACGGGATGATCACGCCCCTGCATTCGTTTCTCGACGACGGTGACCGGAACGGCGCTGTCGACGGACGCGTCGTAAATCACTTCGGCGAATGTAGCCTCGTCCACGTTGTAGGAACAGCTGCACGTGACGAGGTACCCGCCCGGAGTGAGCAATCGCAGGGCGCGCAGGTTGATGTCCTTGTAGCCGGCGAGTGCTTTGGGCACCGAGGCCTTGTTCTTCGCGAAGGCTGGGGGGTCGAGCACGATGATGTCGTAGCGGTCGGCGGTCTTTTCGAGGTGGCGCAACTCGTCGAATACGTTTGCTTCGCGCACCTGGACGTTCGTGATGCCGTTGCGTGTCGCGTTGGCGGTGATGCCCGCCACGGCGCCAGCCGAGATGTCGATCGATTCGACCCGCTCGCATCGTGCCGCGAGCCGCAGGCTGAACCCACCGTTGTAGGAAAAGCAGTCGAGCGCACGGCCGCGCGCATACAATGCAGCCGCATCGCGGTTTTCACGCTGATCGAGAAAGAGCCCGGTCTTCTGGCCCCGTCGCGGATCGACCTCGTACTCGATACCGGATTCGTGCACCGTGATCGTGTCTGGTACGTTACCGTGAAGAACATCGACGCGCTGGTCGAGCCCCTCGAGAAGCCGCACGCGCGGATCGTTCCTCGCGAGGACGCCGGTGACGCCGGTCAAGTCGACCAGGATCGGCAGAAGCGCCGGCAAATGGCGGTCCATGCCCTGCGACAGCCCCTGCACGACGAGAACGTCGGCGTAACGATCGACGATGAGCGAGGGCAACAGATCCGCCTCGCCATGCACAAGCCGGTACGCCGTGGCGTTGATCGCGAGCGATTCACGGAACGCGAGCGCTCGGCTCAATCGCTCACGCCAGAAGGCGTCGTCAACGTCCTCTTCCCCACGTGTGAGCATGCGGAGGCTGATTTGCGACCGATCGCTGTAAAACGCGCGACCCAGGTAACGCTGGCGCGGCCCCAGGACCTCGACGACCGCCCCGGCCTCGGCGGCGACGTCATCGACATCGCTCTGATAAATCCATGGATGTCCGCGGCGGATGCGATCCTCTGCGCGACTGGAAACAACGGCTGTGGGAATCACGTGAGCCTGTAGTCTATCGGTGTCGTTCTCCGCTGGATCCGGCCGAAGGCCGTGCTCCAGTTTTCAACCCCTGCGCCCTCCTCGCACTTTCTGCCACGTCTCCCGAAATGGGCCTGCCCCATTTTCGGTGGAGCTCAGAGTTGAAAGATCCGCCAATTGCTTGTCCCTTTTGACAAGAACCTGAGCCCGGAGACCTCGACATTGGAGCTGAGCAATCCTGGCGGATTCGAGCGGATATGCCCCCCCGGCGAGGCCAGGACGCCATGATCACCACAAGTGGTTGCGTTAATGAGGTTTCCGAGGATGGTCGAAATGGGGCAGGCCCATTTCTCAGCGGCGTGCCGAATTTGCGAGGACTGCGCGGATTCTGCCGATGGGAACGGCTTGTTCGAACGCGCGAGCGAAGGCGAGCAGTGCCGCGTCCATGTAACACCTTGGCAACAAGCGCACTTAACCGGGAGATGCGATTGATGCAATCGAGATGAGCCGTCATTACCTCGCGTGCCGATGCTGGTCGAGTACGCGTTGGGCGAGACGAGCTCGCGCGTGGCCGGCGCACACCGATCGCCCACACGGAACCGCAGGAAACTTTACAGTAAGATCCACTCACCAACCATGCTACGCGCCCTCGCTGCCGCCGACCCGGAAGTGGCCCACGCCATCCGACAAGAAGTCGAACGCCAGCAGTCGGGGCTCGAACTGATCGCCTCGGAAAACTTCGTCAGCACCGCCATCCTCGAGGCGGCCGGCACGGTGCTCACCAACAAGTACGCCGAGGGCTACCCTGGCAAACGCTATTACGGCGGCTGCGAGTTCGTCGATATCGTCGAATCGCTGGCGATCGCAAGAGCAAAAGCGTTGTTCGGGGCGGACCACGTCAACGTGCAGCCGCACTCGGGCGCACAAGCCAACATGGCGGTGTATCTGACGCTGCTCGAACCGGGCGATACGGTGCTGGGCATGAACCTCGCGCATGGCGGGCACCTGACGCACGGCCATCCGCTCAACTTCTCGGGCAAGCTCTTCACCATCGTTCCCTACGGCGTGCGCAAAGACGATGAGCGCATCGATTACGAGGAGCTGTCCCGCCTCGCCGACGAGCACAAGCCGAAGATGATCGTCGCGGGCGCAAGTGCCTACTCGCGCATCATCGATTTTCCGCGCATCGCCGAAGTGGGGCGTCGCGTGGGCGCGCCGGTGATGGTGGATATGGCGCACATTGCGGGACTCGTCGCCGCCGGGGTCCACCCGAGTCCAGTGCCCCACGCGGATTTCGTGACGACGACGACTCACAAGACCCTTCGCGGCCCGCGTGCCGGGTTGGTGTTGTGCCGCGCACAGCACGCGAAAAACCTCGATCGCACCGTGTTTCCGGGTGTGCAGGGCGGGCCGCTCATGCACGTCATCGCCGCCAAGGCGGTGTGCTTCAAGGAAGCGGCGACCGAGGAATTTGCCAGGTATCAGAAGCAGGTCGTCGCCAACGCGCAGCGCCTCGCTGCGAATCTGGCCACGGCGGGCTTCAGGCTCGTGAGCGGCGGCACCGACAACCACTTGATGCTCGTCGATGTGTTTTCGAAGGGGGTGACCGGCAAGGTCGCCGAGGCCGCGCTCGACAAAGCCGGCATCACCGTCAACAAGAACGCGATTCCCTTCGATCTGAATCCGCCCATGGTCGCCAGCGGCATCCGCATTGGCACGCCGGCCGTGACCACGCGCGGCATGCGCGAAGGCGAGATGGACCTGGTCGCGGATTACATCACGCGCGTCCTGTCATCACCAGAGGACGACCGCATGCTCCAGGCGGTGCATGCCGAAGTGAAACAGTTGTGCCGGAAGTTCCCCCTGTATCCCGACCTGTCGGCGTAGGCGCGGTCAACGACGCGTTTGCTGATGGCGGGGCCCTCGCGCGCGCCGTCGACCACTTCGAGCCTCGTCTCGGACAGCGCCGGATGGCCCAGGCTGTCGCCGGTGTCTTGAACGAGGGTGGCGTACTGCTGGCCGAAGCGGGCACGGGCACGGGTAAGACCATGGCGTACCTGGTGCCGGCGATCCTGAGCGGGCAACGCGTGCTCGTCTCAACGGGGACCAAGAATCTGCAGGAGCAGATTTATTTCAAGGATCTGCCGGCGCTTGCCCGGGCGCTTCCCGTGAGGTTCAAAGCGTCGTACATGAAGGGACGCGCCAATTACGTGTGCCTTCACCGCCTCGATCAGGCACGCGCGAGCATGGCGCCGGGCCTGCTCGACCCGGTGGCGGCCTGGGCCGAGCGAACAGAAACGGGCGATCGCGCAGAGCTCGACGACCTGCCCGACGACAGCGGCATCTGGAGCGAGATTGCGGCGACGGCCGAAACGTGTCTCGGCACAGACTGTCCCCAATACCAGCAATGCTTCGTCACACGCATGCGCCAGCGCGCCGCGGACTCCGACATCGTCGTCGTCAACCACCACCTGCTCTGCGCCGACGCGGCTGTGCGCCAGAGTTCGTACGGCGAGGTCATTCCAGAGTTTGCGCATCTCGTCGTGGACGAGGCGCACCAGCTCGAGGACGTCGCGACGCAGTATTTCGGCATCGCCATCAGCAACTACCGGCTGGACGACCTGGTCAGGGATGGCGAGCGGCTGCTGAGGCAAATCGGATCGGGGGATACCAGCGGCGATCTGTCGCGCGCGGTAACGCGCGTGTCGGACCACGCGCGCTCGTTCTTCGGAGGCGTCGCCATGGCGCGGCGCCTGCGCGGGCGCAGCCACGAAGAGCGCCTGCGCATTGGACCCGACTGGTTTGGCGACGTCATCGATCACGGCGTCGCGCTCCGCACGGCGCTCGATGGCCTGGAAGCGGTCATGACCCTGGCGGGCGGCCGCGGCGGCAGCGCCACCGGTCAGGGAACCAACGAGGATTGCCTGACGATTGCCCGGCGCGCCAGGGAGACTCGCGACGACCTGCAGTTCCTGCTGTCCGCAGCCGACGCGGATTTCGTGTACTTCGTCGAAACGCGCGGCCGCGGCGTGTTTCTCCGCGCCGCGCCGATTGACGTGTCGCAGATCGTGCAGGAACATCTGTTCGGGCGCATGCGCGCCACCGTGTTGACCTCCGCAACACTTGCCGTGGCCGGATCGTTCGCGTACGTGTGCAGCCGGTTGGGGATCGAGGACGCCCGGGAACTGCGCGTGCCGTCGGAATTCGACTTCGCGACGCAGAGCCTTCTCTATCTCCCTCGCCGCATGCCGCAGCCGAAGGCGGCGGATTTTGCCGAGGCGGCGGCCGCCGAGATTCAGGCGATTCTCGAGCGCACGGACGGCCGGGCGTTCGTCCTGTTTACCAGCTACGCGATGATGCACGCCGTGCACGACAGCATCAGAAGCCGCGTGCGCTATCCGATGTTCGTTCAGGGGACGGCCCCGCGCAGCGTGCTGCTCAACCAGTTTCGAGCCACGCCGAACGCCGTCCTGCTCGCGACGTCGGCCTTCTGGCAGGGCGTCGATGTGGTGGGTGAGCAACTGAGTTGCGTGATCATCGACAAGCTCCCCTTCGCCTCGCCCGGAGATCCGATCACGGCGGCGCGGATCGAAGCCATCACGCTCGGCGGCGGCGACCCGTTCAGCGAGTACCAGGTTCCGCTCGCGATCCTGTCCATGCTCCAGGGGCTGGGCCGGTTGATTCGTCATCGCACGGATCGTGGGGTCCTCGCGGTCCTCGACCCGCGCCTGCGCACGATGGGGTACGGGCGCCGCTTCCTGGCGTCGTTTCCGCCATCCCCGATTACGCAAGACCTGCGCGAGATCACGCGCTTTTTTGCCGGTTGACGTACACTTGTCGCATCGGCGGATTTCGAGTCACTGCCTTCCTGGAGCGGCAGGGGCTTCACCTCCCGCCACATCTGGAGTTCAACATGGTGAGAAAGCTGCAGACCTCGGTCGTCGCTCTTGCGATCGTGTTCGGCGTCGCCCTCGTCGCCGAGGCACAATCAGGCCAGCTCCGAGGCAAGGTGATTGACACTGAAGGGAAGCCGGTGCCGGGCGCCGCGATCCTGATCGAGTTCGCCGACGGCGTAAACCGCAAATACAACGTCAAAACCGATCGCCGCGGCGAATTCATTCAGATCGGCTTGCAACCAGGCAACTACAACGTCACCGCGACGGTCGACAAGCTCGGTACCGTCACGCTGCCGGCCCGCGTGACGCTGGCGCGCCCGGCGGAGGTCGAATTCAATTTCGCGGCGGCCGCGGCAGCCGCCGGCGGCGCCGATCCGGCCGCCGCGGCCAAGGCCGCCGCCTTGAAGAAGGCGTTCGAGGAAGGCGTGGCCGCGACGCAGGCGAAGAACTACGACCTGGCTATCCAGAAGTTCGAGGAAGCGGCCGCCGCCGTGCCCAACTGCTTCGACTGCTACTACAACATCGGCTTCGCGTACACGCAGAAGAAAGACGTGAAGGCCGCTGAAGCCGCCTGGCTCAAAGCCGTCGAGCTGAAGGGCGACTACGCGGACGCGCTCAACGCATTGGCGACGCTGTACAACAATCAGAAACGCTTCGACGAGGCCTCGGCGATGAGCGTCAAGGCGGCGGAGGCCGGCGGCGTCCTCGGCGGCGGCAACGCCGACGCCATCTACAACCAGGGCATCATCCTCTGGAACCAGGGCAAGATTCCCGAGGCAAAAGTGAAGTTCGAAGAGGCGATCGAGGCCAACGCCAGCCACCCCGAAGCACACTTCCAGCTCGGCATGGCCCTGCTCAACGAAGGCAACGTCCCCTTGGCGGTCACGTCGTTCGAGAAGTATCTGGAGCTGGCGCCCGATGGCCAGTTCTCGGCGCAGGCCAAGGGCATGCTCGCGCAGTTGAAGAAAGGCGCCTCAGGTGCCTGAGGTGCCTGGAGTGCCTAGGGTGCTGCTCGGGTGTCGATCGCTCTGCGTCTGAACGAGACTCGTGCGCGCGTGGCTGCGGCCGCTGCGCGCGCGGGCCGTTCCCCTTCCGACGTTCTCCTCATAGCGGTTTCCAAAACCTTTCCCATCGACGCCGTCCGCGCCGCCTACGATGCCGGTCAGCGTGATTTCGGTGAAAACCGGGTGCAGGACGCCCTGCAGAAAATCGCCGCCGGTGCCGATATGGACATTCGCTGGCATCTCGTCGGGCACCTGCAGTCGAACAAGGCCCGAAAAGCCGCGGAACGTGTCGCCCTGATCCATTCGATTGACGGCGTGGAGCTGCTCCGGCGCGTCGATGCGGCCGCCGCCGAGGCCGCCAGACGGCTCCAAGTGCTGGTGCAAGTGGATCTTGCGGCTGAATCGACGAAGCATGGCGCTCCCCCGGAGATGCTGACGGCCATCTTCGATGCGGCTCGGCATTGCACGGCCGCGGAGGTCGTCGGGCTGATGCTGCTGCCGCCTTTGGCCGAAAATCCGGAGGACGCGCGGCCCTGGTTCCGCCGTCTGCGGGAGCACCGGGATCGGCTGCTCGACAGCGGGGTGTCCGCCTCCATGCTCCGGGAGCTGTCGATGGGCATGAGCCACGATTTCGAAGTGGCCATCGAGGAAGGCGCCACGATGGTCCGGATTGGAACCGCGATATTTGGCCAACGGTGACGCGAGAGAAGGGAACGCTGATGAAGGTAACGCCACTCGATTTGCGGCAACAACGCTTCCAGACCGTGATACGCGGCTACGACCGCGGCGAAGTCAACGCGTTTCTGGCCGAGGCGGCCGAAGACTACGAGAACGCCCTGCGCGAAAACGATCGGCTGCGGCAGGAACTCTCCAAGTCGGAAGCCGTGTTGGACGAGCACCGTTCCCAGGAGAAGAACCTCCGCAACACGCTGATGAGCGCGCAGAAGCTGGCCGACGAGATCAAGGACAACGCCCAGCAGGAAGCCGGACGCATCCTCCGTGACGCGGAAGGCCGCAGCGACTTGCTGCTCCAGAAGTCGCAGTCACGGATGGACGAAGTGCAGCGCGAAATCGACGGGCTGCGCCTGAAGCGCAAGGACGTCGAGACGAGCCTCGAGAGCATCATCTCAGCCCTCTACAACACGATCGAGTTCGTGCGTGATCAGGACACCAAGCACAAGGACGAAAAGATTCTGCTCCATCGGCCGCGCATCGCGGACGGGTCGGCCACCTCCCCGTCCCAGGCGATGGTCGCTGTCGAAGAACCGCTGGTGCGCACGGCTCAGTGATCCGCGACGCGCCTGACGGTGTCGTCATCGCCATCAAAGTCATTCCACGTGCCGGCAACACCGCCATTGCCGGCACGCGCGACAACGCCCTCCTGATTCGCCTCGCTGCCGCTCCGGTGGACGGGGCCGCCAATTCCGCGCTCGTTGCCCTGCTCGCCAGGATCCTCGGCGTTCCGGCGCGCCAGATTGCGGTCGTCGCCGGAGAGAAAAGCCGATCGAAACGTGTCAAAGTGGTGGGCGTGTCCGCCGAGGCCGTCCGCCAACGGCTGGGTCTCCCCGGGTGATGGAAGCAGATCTCTTCATCCACAACGCCGATCGCCTCTACACCTGTCAGGGTCCCGCGCCGCGCCGCGGCGCCGCGCAGCAAGACGCCGGGCTCATCGAGCACGCCGCGATCGCTGCATCGCGCGGCGTCATCGTCGCCGTCGGTCCGACCGCCCGCGTTCGGACAGACGTGCACCTCACCGCGGATGCGACCGTTCTCGACGCGTCCGGCGGCACGGTGGTCCCCGGCTTCGTCGACCCTCACACGCACCTCGTCTATGCGGGAGACCGGCGCGACGAGTTGCAGCGTCGTCTCGCCGGGGCCAGCTATGCCGAGATTGCGGCGGAGGGAGGCGGCATCGTCTCCACTGTCCGGGCGACGCGCGGCGCGTCCGAGGAGGAGCTGGTGGCGTCCGCCCTCCCGCGTCTGGCGGCCATGCTGCGCTGTGGGACGACGACGGTCGAAATCAAGAGCGGGTATGGGCTGGACACCGCGAGCGAGTTGCGCATGTTGCGCGCGATCCGCACGCTCGGGACACGACAGCCCATCGAGATCGCGGCCACCTTCATGGGCGCTCACGAGATTCCGATCGAGTACCGCTCCCGCCGTGACGACTATGTGCGTCTCGTCGTGGACGAGATGATTCCCGCCGTGGCGGCGGAGCAGCTCGCCGAATGGTGTGACGTGTTCTGCGAGCAGGGCGTGTTCACGCCAGAGGAAACGCGCATCGTTCTCGAGGCGGGCCTTCGCCACGGGCTGGCGCCACGGGTTCACGCCGACGAACTGGCGTCGAGTGGCGGGTCCGCACTGGCGGCACAGATGGGCGCACGCTCCGCCGATCATCTGATTTACGTCGATGCACCGCACGCCCGCCTCCTCGCCGAACGTGGGGTGGTTGCCACACTGCTGCCCGCTGCGGCGTTTTTCCTCAAGCTCGGCCGCTTTGCACCCGCCCGCATGCTGATCGATGCCGCGGTGCCCGTCGCCCTGGCGACCGATATGAATCCTGGCGGCGGCTTCTCGCCCTCGATGCCCTTTGTGATGACGCTTGCCGCGTTCGAGATGCACATGACACTCGAAGAGGCGTTGGTGGGCGCGACGCTGAATGCCGCCGCATCGCTCGACCGCGCCGATCGGATCGGCAGTCTCGAAGTGGGCAAGCAACTGGACGCCGTGGTGATCGACGGCACGCTGGCCGATCTCATCCGCATCGGCACGCCGGTCATTCGCGCGGTGATCAAAGACGGCAAAGCGATGAGCGCCCATTAGAATGAGTGGATGGCCCGATTCGCCGATCACTCGATCTCAGCCTTTCTCGACGCGGTCGCCAGCCCGGATCCCACACCAGGTGGCGGCACCGCCGCGGCCGTGGGCGGCGCCATCGGCGTGTCGTTGTTGATGATGGTCAGCGGGCTATCCAGGACGCGTGGCAGCACAGACGAAGAGCGCGCGCGACTCGGGGAGACGCGGGCGTCGCTCGCCGGCGTGCGCGATCGCCTGCTGACGCTGGCTGATACCGATACCGAGGCCTACAACCAGGTGATGGCGGCATATCGACTCCCGAAAGGCACGGAAGAGGAAAAGGCCGCCCGCAAGCGGGCTGTTCAGGACGCGATGCGGGCCGCAACCGCCGCCCCCCTCGACATATTGCGCGCCGTCGCCGAAGCGATGACGCAGGCCAAAGTGGTCGCCGAGCTCGGCAATCCGTCGGCGGCCAGTGACGTGCGAGTAGCGCTGGAGCTGCTGGAGGCGGCTGGAGCGGGGGCGGCGGCCAACGTGGAGATCAACCTGACCGCGCTCGACGGCGGGTTTCGAAAAGCGTCGTCATCGACCATGATCGAGCTGTCCAATCAGTTGACCGAGCACAGCGCCGCGGCGCGCTCCGCCTTCACACCAGCCCAGTAAACGAGAGCCCGGAGCGAGGAACCTCACTCCGGCTGTTGAACTCCGGGTTTGCGAACCTCGGGTTTTGAACTGAGAGTCTTGGGTGTTGTGAACTTCGCGCCGGAGGCGCGACCTCACCTTATCTTGTCGATGGTCAGCGCGCGGACCCTGACCTCGATTTCGAACGGCTGTTCGCGTGTATATACCCCGGGCACCAGTGGAATCGGCTCGATGTACGCCGCAGTCACGTAGGTCTCCTCGCCTCGCCGCTCGACCGCCACATCGCCGGATTCGAGGACGATGGCGAAGTCCTCCGCGAGTTGCACGACGCGCGTATGCAACTCGGCGGTGGTCAATTTGGCGGCGAACCGTGCCTCCTGCTCGACGGCATCCTTGAACTGATAGTTTCGCCACGAGGCGCTGCCCAGGCGGACACATCCGTGGACAACCAGGGCCGCGATCAGCAGTTGGATGATGGTTTTCAATGAATCTGGTGCAGCAGGCGGCTCCACCGCGTGCCGGTGAAGAGCCCTGTGATTACGCCGAGCGGCCCTCTGGCTTCGGTGCCATCCGGCGGCTCGAACGACCAGTAGATCATCAGGGCCCGCCCCTTCACGTAGTGTGCCGGCAAGAATCCCCAATAGCGGCTGTCCTGCGAGTTGTCGCGGTTGTCGCCCATCATGAAGTAGTGGTCGGGCGGCACCGTCACCGGGCCATAGCGCGCCCGGACGTCGAAGCCCCCGGCCTCGTCATCGCCGATCGGAAACAGATAATGTGCGTAGGGCTCTTCGAGCGGTGAGCCGTTGATCGTCACTTGCCGGTTGCGGACCTCGAGTGTGTCGCCCGGGAGGCCAACCACGCGCTTGATGAAGTCGCGTTCGGGGTCCTCCGGGAACTTGAAGACCACCACGTCGCCGCGCCGGATCTCGCGCATCGGCAGGACCAGCCGCTCGACACCCGTCGCCGCCGGAGCGAACACGAACTTGTTGACCAGCAAGTGATCGCCGACGAGCAGATTGGGCTCCATCGAACCGGTCGGAATCTTGAACGCCTGCACGACAAACGTTCGAATGAACAGCGCGAGAATCACCGCGACGACGATCGATTCGAAGTATTCGCGAAGTGTGGACTTGCGAAAGGCTGGTTGAGTCATTCGCCCACCTTCAAGACGGCCAGGAACGCTTCCTGCGGGATATCGACCTGTCCCACGCGCTTCATGCGCTTCTTGCCCTCTTTCTGCTTCTCGAGGAGCTTCCGCTTGCGCGAAATGTCGCCGCCATAGCACTTGGCGAGAACGTTCTTGCGGAGCGCCTTGACGCTCTCGCGCGCGATGATACGCGATCCGATGGCCGCCTGGATGGCCACCTCGAACATCTGGCGCGGGATGAGCTCCCGCATCTTGGAGACGAGGAGCCGGCCACGCTCGTAGGCGCGGTCGCGGTGAACGATGATCGACAGCGCGTCGACGGGGTCGCCGTTGACGAGAATGTCGAGCTTGACCAGCGGTGACTGCCAGTAGCCGGTGACGTGGTAATCCAGTGACGCATAGCCGCGAGAGATTGTCTTCAGGCGATCGTAGAAGTCGAGCACGACCTCGTTGAACGGCAGCTCGTAGGTGATCAGGACGCGGTCCGACGCCTTGTACTCGAGCGTCTTCTGGATGCCACGCTTGTCCTGGCACAATTGCAGGATTCCGCCGACGTAGTCGGCAGGCGTGAGGATCATTCCGGTAATCACCGGCTCTTCAATCTGCTGGATGTTGCCTGGCTCCGGCAGCTTGGCCGGGCTGTCGATCTCCCTGACCTCCCCGTCCGTCGTCGTGACGCGGTACAACACGCCCGGCGCGGTCGTGACGAGGTCCATGTCGAATTCGCGCTCGAGGCGTTCCTGCACGATCTCCATGTGCAACAAGCCGAGAAATCCGCAGCGGAATCCGAATCCCAGCGCGACGGACGTCTCCGGCTCGAAGAAAAACGCGGAGTCGTTCAAGCGAAGCTTTTCGAGCGCCTCCCGGAGCTCCTGATAGCGATGGCCCTCGACGGGGTAGAGCCCGGCGAACACCATGGGCTTGAGCGGCTTGAATCCGGGATACGCCTCGGCCGTCTGCCGCTGCGTTTCGGTGACGGTGTCTCCGATCTGGGCGTCCGCGACGTTCTTGATGCCGCAGGCAATGAAGCCGACCTCGCCGGGACCCAGCTCTTCGACGGCTATGGGCTTGGGGGTGAACACGCCGAGCTCGATGACCTCGTGGTCCTGAGCGGTGGCCATCAGCCGGACCTCGAGGCCGGGGCGCAGTGTGCCCTCGATGACCCGTACGACGATCACGACGCCACGGTAGGCGTCGTACCACGAGTCGAAGATGAGCGCCTTGAGCGGCGCCGCGGGATCACCGGTCGGCGGATGCAGCCGCGTGACGATGGCTTCGAGGATTTCCTTGACGCCGCGGCCCTCCTTGGCGCTGGCGAGGATCGCCAGGTCGCCGTCGAGGCCGATGATCTCCTCGAACTGGCGCCGCGCTTCCTCGGGTTGCGCACTCGGCAGGTCGATCTTGTTGATGACCGGGATGATCTCGAGGTTGTGTTCGACGGCCAGGTAGGCGTTGGCGAGGGTTTGCGCCTCGACGCCCTGCGACGCGTCCACGAGCAGCAGCGCACCCTCGCAGGCGGCGAGCGACCGGGTGACCTCGTAGCTGAAGTCGACGTGGCCGGGCGTGTCAATCAGGTTCAGGATGTAGGTCTGGCCGTCGTCGGCGGTGTAGTTGAGCCGGACCGGATGCGCCTTGATCGTGATGCCGCGCTCGCGTTCGAGGTCCATGCTGTCGAGCACCTGCGCCTCCATCTCGCGCGCCTGGAGGGCGCCGGTGACCTCGAGGAACCGGTCGGCCAGCGTCGATTTGCCGTGGTCGATGTGGGCAATGATGGAGAAGTTACGGATGAGGGCGAGGTCCTGCACTGAACTATCTATTATGCTGCATGGCTCGGCGCCCCCTATCTGGAGGCCGCCAGCGCGATCACGACGTCGTATTGAAACCCCACGAAGCGGTGCAGCTCGCGTTCGAGGATGCGCTCCTGATCGCTGTGCGCGCCAAATCCCTTGCCCGCATCCTCGCTGTCGATGGCAGGACCAATGCCGTAACACTGAATGCCCTTGGAGCGGATCTGCGCCATATCAGTCGCGCCGGTGCTCATGGTCGGGAGCACAAATGTGCCGTAGTGCTTCTTGATGTGCTCCTGAATCACGGTAAAGGCCTCGGTCGTCAGACTCGATGCGCCCGCGGGACGGTATCGATCGCGCGCCCAGCGGACCTCGACGCGAGGATCGTCAATCACCTTGCGCACCTCGTCGAGAAACACGGTCTGATCCTCATCCGGGTGGAGGCGGACGTCGATGGTCGCCCTGGCCTCGGACGGAATCACGTTGTAGCGATAGCCGCCTTCGAGGATGGTCGGCACGAGAGACGTGTGCAACATCGACCAATGCTGCGGTTCGTTCTGCAGCATCCAGATGGCCGCTGGTTTGTGCACGCTGGGATCCGGGTTCAACACGTCGCGATAGCGCTGGGCGGCCTCCGGCGAGGCCATCGCTGCCAGGGCGCGAAAGTACGATCCGGTCGTCTCGGTGACCCGCAGCGGCGGCGTCCAGGCGACGATCTTCGCCACCGCGCCGGTCAACAACGCCACCGCGTTGGACTGCTGCGGAACGGAGCCATGGCCGGCGGGCCCACGGGCGACGAGCTCCACGGCGCGCGGTTCCTTCTCGGTCGTGCCCACGTTCGCGCGGACGACCTGGCCCCCGGTTCTCACCACGCCCCCGCCCTCGGCCAGGCAGAACTCCGCATCGATGGCGTCGAGATGATGGTCGATCATGAACTGCGCGCCGACCTGCGGCGTGCCCTCTTCTCCGGCCTCGGCAAGAAAAATCACGTCACGATCGAGTGGCACGTTCCCCCGCTTCAGCATCAGCATGAGCATCAAGCCGGCGGCTACGTTGTCCTTGTCATCCACCGCGCCGCGCCCGTACACGTAGCCGCCGTCACGAACCGCGCCAAACGGCGGGTGCGTCCACTTCTTGGGATCCACAGTGACGACGTCGGTGTGACCCATGACGAGGATGGGACGCTTCGAGCCATTGCCCGTGATACGCGCGACCAGGTTCGGGCGCTTCAAATCACTGGCGAAGACCTGGGTAGCAATGCCCTCCTTGTCGAGCACCTGCTTCAGATAGTCGACGGCGAGAACCTCGTTGCCGGACGGGTTGCTGGTGTCCAGCCGCAGGAGCGCCTGAAAATGCCGGAGCGTCTCCTCTTCCAGCGCGGCGGAGTCCGGTCGTCCCTGTGTTTGTCCCTGCAACGAGCCAGAGAGCGCGACCACTGAAACCACGATGAGCAGGCGGTGCGTCATGACAGGGCAGGATACCCGATGGCAGCGTTACATTTCCCTATGCTTCGCCACGCGGCGGCGTTTCTCGCCTACGCGGTGTTGACCGTCGCTCTCACGTGGCCTCTGATTTTCCAGCTGGGCGCAGCAGTTCCGAATGATCTTGGCGCGCTGCTGTCGACGCGAGGGCGGCTGCGCCCGTAGGCCTCGGCCTGCGGTCCGGGATCCGCGCCATCGTCGAGGGCCTCGAGTTGCGAAGTCGCTAACATAAGGCCGGATGACACGAGGTCGGCCGCCTCTGCTTTCGATCGCCGCTGGATTGCTGTGTTTCGTCGGGCTCGCGCGGCTGGTCTGGGTGCTCGTGGGCTACTACGCGCTCGAGCACGCTCAGCGTCATCATCTCGAGACGGCGTGGATGATCTTCATCGTCGCGGCAGTGGTCGCCGCGGCTTGCCTGCCCGCATCACGCGCGACGGGCGCCTTGCCGCCCAATGCGGGCGGCGCCCATCCTGCCTCGATGGCCGCCTGGATCGCGGCGAGCCTACTCCTCTACTACCCGTCATTTGACATTGGGCTGCTGTCGGACGATTTCGTTCTGCTCGCGCAGTCGCCAGTCGGGACCGACTGGCAGTTCTTTCGGCCACTGCCGCTGACCGTCTGGGAGCTGGTGCATCCGGTCGCCGGCGCCGCCGGGCTGCATATGATGAATGCGGCACTGCACGGCCTCAACGCATTTCTGCTGTATCGGCTGTCGGCGCGCTTGCTCGTTCATGCGCCCCGGATCCAGAGCGTGGCGGCCGCAGTCATTTTCCTGACGTTCCCTGCGGCCGTCGAACCGGTGACGTGGATTGCCGGAATCTTCGACGTCGCTCTGGTGACCGCCGCGTTGCTCTACGTCAACGCGCTGTTGACGCGCTCGCAGGGTGTCTCCGTTCCTGCGCTGCTCGCGTTGACCGCCGCACTGCTGTGCAAGGAAACCGCCGTGGTGCTTCCAGCGGTGGGCTGGACGTTGCGATTCGTGACGCCGGCGCACGTGGGCACGCTCGTGTGGAGCACGGCGATCGCGGCAACGTTCGCGGCCGTCAGGACGATCGTCAGCCAGCCGCCGGAAATCACGGCTCCGCTCGGGTATTTCGTCAAAGAGATGTTGTCGCGTCCGTTTGCGACCCTCGGAACGCCCTTCACGGCAATGGAGTTGACCCAGGCGCCCATTCTCTTTGGCGTGATTCCGCAATTGGTCATCGCCACCCTGGTGGCGCTCTACCTCTTCCACAGGCGTCATGGCCTACGACCGCTGTTGCCGGCGAGTTGGATTCTGCTCGGAGTGGCGCCGCTGCTCAGCTATTTCTTCATCAGCGAGACGTTGCAAGGCTCCCGGTACCTGTATCTGCCCCTCGTCGGATGGTCCATTCTCGTCGCGCAGCTCTCCGACGCCGGCGATAACAGATATCTGAGAATCGGCGGCGCGCTGCTCGTCTGCATCATGGTGTGGTACGGCCTCGCCGGAACGGTTCGGCACCAATCCCCATGGGCGGTTGCCTCAGCCACACGCGACGCCGTACTCCTGGACGCTCAGCGGGCCATCACGGCGCGAGGGTGTGAGGCGGCCACGTTCGCTGACCTGCCGGACAGCGTGGAGGGGGCGTATGTTTTCAGGAATGGATTTGCCGAAGCCGCCCGGCAAGCCGGAGTGCGGGTGGCGACGAGCGACGCCGCGCCCGCGGGCTGCACGTTCACGTGGCGCGAGGGGCGTTTCGTGGCCACTCCCGCGGACTCCGATCCGCGAACGAAGTGAGCGGCCTTCGGCGAGCGCCAGCAAGCCGCCCTCGCGCCGGAGGCGCGCCCTCCGCGCGAAGCGCGGCCTCCGCGTGAAGCGCGCCTTCCGCGCGAAGCGCGGCCTACCGTTGCTCGAGCGGTTGCCAGGTCTGCGGATAAGATGGACCCGCGTACTCCGCACGCGGGCGAATCAGGCGATTGTTTGCATACTGCTCGAGCACGTGGGCCGTCCAGCCGGAAATGCGGCTGACCGCAAAAATCGGCGTATAGAGATCGATCGCAATTCCCATCGTGTAATACGCGGATGCGGAATAGAAGTCCACGTTCGGATAGAGCTTCTTCTCGCCGCGCACAATCGCTTCGATCCGCTCGGACATCTCGAACCACTTCGTGTTGCCGGCGCGCTCGCCCAGCTCCTTCGACATGCGCCGCAGATGCGTCGCGCGTGGATCCTCCGTGCGATACACGCGATGCCCAAACCCGGCGATCTTCTCTTTCCGCGCGAGCTTCCCGCGAATGTAGCTGTCCACGCGATCGGCGGGCGCGTCGAGGCCGATCTCGAGCAGCATCCTCATGACCTCGGCGTTGGCGCCGCCATGGAGGGGACCCTTGAGCGTGCCGATGCCCGCTACGACCGCGGAATGGACGTCGGTCAGCGTCGCCGCCGCTACGCGCGCGGCAAACGTCGAGGCGTTGAGCTCGTGATCGGCGTGCAACGTCAACGCGATGTCCATGGCGAGGATGGCGGTCGGATTGGGCCGTTCCCCGGTCAGCATGTAGAGGAAACTGGCCGCGTGCCCCATCGCCGGATCGGGGGTCACCGGGTTACCGCCGCCCTGCATCCGCCCCCATGTGGCGACAAGGCTGGCCAGCTGGGCCGTCAATCTGACCGATTTCCGATACGACGCTCTCTCGGAGTTGTCAGGCGCATCCGGATCGTAGTGACCAAGGGCCGAGGTCAGGGTGCGCAGCGCATCCATGCCGTCAGTTGGCGGCAGCATCTTCATCAACCGGATGACCGGCTCAGGCAGCGGGCGTGCGGCAGCAAGCTGTGACTGCAGGTCGCCGAGCTCCGCACGATTGGGCAGGCGGCCGTGCCAGAGCAGATGGCAGACCTCCTCGAACGAGGCGAAGCGTGCGAGGTCGTGGATGTCGTACCCGCGATACGCAAGGACCCCGCGATCGCCGTCGAGAAAACAAATGGAGGAGGACGTGGCGACGACATCTTCGAGGCCTGCTTTGCCCTTTGCTTCGGTGGTCACGCGAAAATGTTACCGCACTGCAGGGCTCCGCGATCAGGAGGACCCATCGCGCAGGAGCGAACTCCGGGTTTTGAACTGGCAGTCTTGACGGTTGGGGAACTGCCGCGAAGCGGCGCTACGCTTCCTTCGACTGCACGACCTCGACGACCGCGTCGCCGGCGTACTGCTGCATCAGCGACAGCATGCCCGTGTAGAGGAAGCCGACCTGGAAGAGCATCAGGAACGGCACGGTGCCATAGATGCCGTTGGCCAGCGCGTAAAAGAGTGTCGCGGTGAAGTAGAAGCCCAGCGCCAGCTCGATCATCGGCTGGACCGCCACCGACTGCCGATATTTCTTGCCAATCCACTCGTCGACGCCGCTTTCGATGTGGTACTTCGGCGTGCGCGCGAACTCGCTCGGCCTGTGGAAAAGCGCCTCGAAGACGGCCTTGGTGTTGTTGACGGCCAGGCCGATGCCGATCGACATCAAGAACGGCAGGTAGCGCAACCGATCGGTCCACGTCGTCGGATACAGCTCGCGCTGGCAGACCATGTAGAAGTTGGCCACCGACGCCGTCGCGGCAATAAACAGCGGGATGTCGATGAGCAGCATCTCGTACCAGCCCATGTTGTAGCGGATGACCATCGACGGGGCCATCAACACCGACAACACGCACATCAACGGATAGTTGAAGTTGGCAGAGAGGTGGAAGAACGCTTCGGCCTTGACCTTGAACGGCTGATTGGACCGCAGGATGTGCGGCATCAATTTGAGGAACGTCTGGATCGACCCTTTGGCCCAGCGATGCTGCTGCGATTTGAACGCGTTCATCTCAACCGGCAGTTCGGCCGGGGCCACGTGATCCGGCAGGAACACGAACTTCCAGCCGCGAAGCTGGGCGCGGTAGCTGAGGTCGAGATCCTCGGTCAGCGTGTCGTGCTGCCATCCGCCTGCGTCGTGGATGGCCGCACGGCGCCAGAGGCCCGCGGTGCCGTTGAAATTGAAGAAGCATCCCCCACGATTGCGGCTGCCGTGCTCGAGCACGAAGTGCGCGTCGAGCAGGATGGCCTGAATCTTGGTGAGCAGCGAGTAGTCCTCGTTCACGTGACCCCACCGCGTCTGCACCATGGCGATGCGCGGGTTCGTGAAGTAGTCGATCGTGCATCGGAGAAAGTCTGGCTGCGGGATGAAGTCCGCGTCGAAGACCGCGATGAACTGCCCCTTGGCGACCTTCATGCCGGCTTCGAGCGCGCCAGCCTTGTAGCCGGTGCGATCGGTCCGGTGCACGTACTTGATGTCCACGCCTTGCGCGGCGAAGCGGCGAACGGCCAGTTCGGCGATCTCGCGCGTCTCGTCGGTTGAGTCGTCCAGGACCTGCACTTCGAGCAAATCTCTCGGATAGTCGATCTTGCAGACGGCCTCGACCAACCGATCGACGACGTACATCTCGTTGTAAAGCGGGAGCTGAATGGTGACGGCGGGCAGCGCCTCGAAGCGACCGCCCGGCGCCGGCACTTCGTCCTTGTGCTTCATGTACAGATACACAAGGTAGTAGCGGTGCCACCCGTAGACGGCCAGGATCACGAGTACAAAAAAGTACGCCGCGAGGACGAATGTCTCAGTCGGCGTCATTGACGGTCACGTCTTCCGGCGAGAGGCACAATCAAGGATTATCATGGCGCGTTCCGCTAAAGTCAAAGAAACAGGGATGATAGCGGTATGACACCAGCCGAGCTTAGGGTGCTTCTCGACGCCGTCAGCGAGCAACGGATCGAGCCGGATCTCGCGCACCGGCAACTGCTTGCCGCGATGCGCGACCAGCCCTTCGAGGATTTGGGGTTTGCCCGGGTGGATCACCACCGGTCGGTTCGCCAGGGCTTCCCCGAGGTGATTCTCGGCATCGGCAAGACCCCTGACCAGATTGCGACAATTGCGGCGCGCATCGTGGCACGCGGCCAGCCGCTGCTGGTGACGCGCGCAGACGAGCTGGTGTGGCGACGGCTACAGCAGTCGATTCCCGAAGCGATATATCACGAGCTGGCCCGCGCCATCACCGTCCGCCGCGACATGCCTCGAGGCAAGGGCACGATCGTGATTGCCTCGGCGGGTACGTCGGATCTCTCCGTGGCCGAAGAAGCCGCGGTGACCGCGGACCTGATGGGCAACGACCTTGATCGCGTGTACGACATTGGCGTGGCCGGCATCCATCGCATGCTCAGCGCTCGCGACCGCTTGTCCGCCGCTCGCGTCATCATCGTCGTCGCCGGCATGGAGGGCGCGCTGCCGAGCGTTGTCGCCGGAATGGTCGATGTGCCGGTGATCGCGGTGCCGACGAGCGTGGGTTACGGCGCGAGCTTCGGCGGCGTCGCCGCGCTGCTCGGGATGCTCAACTCCTGCGCCAATGGTGTATCGGTGGTAAACATTGACAATGGGTTCGGGGCGGGGTGTATCGCGTCGATGATCAATCACTTGTAGGAAGGGGCAGGTGGGGCTGGTCGGGCGGGTAAGGCAGGTGGCAGACGCCGGCCTTACCAGCCCCACCCGCCCCACCCGCCCCAACATCATGTTGGCTCTACGCACGCTCGAATTCGATCGCATCGTCGAGGTCGTCGCAGGTTTCGCGTTGACGCCGGTTGGCGCGGAACACCTGTCGGCGCTGACGCCGGACACGGATCCGAAGCTGGTGGCGGCGGCGATCAACGCGACCAGCGAGACGACCGCGTATCTCGAGAGCAACCCGCTGTTTCCGTTGCGGGCGGGCGCCGGACTGGACGAGGCGCTCGCCGTCGTGCAGATCGAAGGGCAACTGCTCGAGCCGCTGCCGCTGCGCAACATCGCCGACTTCTTCGATTCAGTCGATCAGGCCCGATCGTCCATTCGCGCCGCCACGGGTTCGTTTCCGATCCTCTCCGCCATCGCGGCACGCGCAGCCAGCTTCACGGGCGAGGTGGCGGCCGTCCGCCATGCGATCGATCCGTCCGGCGAGGTCCTCGATCAGGCCAGCTCCGCGTTGCGCAGCATTCGCGACCAGTTGCGAACCAAGCGTTCGCGTCTCAGAGGCACGCTCGAGCAGTTCATTCGCGGCAAGGACACCGCCAAGTACCTGCAGGATCAGGTCGTCACCGAGCGGAACGGGCGCTACGTGCTGATGATTCGGGCCGAGCATCGCAGCAACGTGCCCGGCATCGTGCACGGCAGCTCCACGAGCGGCGCGACCCTTTTTCTCGAGCCCTCGGCGACCGTTGAAGTCAACAACGACATCGTCGAGCTCGAGGAGCGGGAGCGCGACGAGATCCGCCGCATCCTGCTGAGTCTGACCGATGCGTTTCGGCAACGTCCGTCGGACCTGCAGGCGTCGCTCGGTGTCGCCATCGAGCTCGACGTCTTGCAGGCCAAGGCCCGCTTTGGCTCGCTCGTCGGCGGCGTCGCTCCCGAGATCGCCATGGACGGGCGCTTGGAACTACGAAACGCCCGTCATCCCTTGTTGATCCGCGAAGTGCGCCGGCGGCTCGGTGATGATGAAGGCGGGGGTCCGGCGGATGTCGTCCCGACCGACATCGTCCTCGAACCGCCATCGCGCGTGTTGCTCATCACCGGCCCGAACACCGGCGGCAAGACCGTGGCGATCAAGACGACGGGCCTGCTCGCGCTGATGTCCCAGGCTGGGTTGCACGTCCCTGCAGCGGTCGCGAAGCTGCCCGTGTTCAGTGCGGTATTTGCCGACATCGGCGACGAGCAGTCCATTTCCGCGAGCCTCAGCACCTTCTCGGGCCACATCACGAACATCGTCTCGATGGATCGCGCGCTGAGGCTTCCGGCGCTCGTGATCCTCGACGAAGTCGGCACGGGAACCGATCCCAATGAAGGCGGCGCACTGGCCACGGCGGTGGTCAATCACTTCAAACAGCGGGGGGCGCACGTCATCGCCACGACCCATTACGACGCGTTGAAGACCTGGGGGACGACGACCGACGGTGTGACGACGGCGGCGTTTGCGTTCGATGCGCGGACGTTTGCGCCGACCTACAAGCTGATTTACGGCGCGCCGGGGCGCAGCCTCGCGATCGAGATCGCGCAGAGGCTGGGTCTTCCGCTCCCGGTGGTCGCGGCCGCCCGCGGCTATCTCAGCGACGATCAGAAGAAAGTGGCGGCGCACCTCGCGCGCATCGACGCGCAGGCACGGGCGCTCGACTCGGAGCGCACGCGTCTTCAGAAGGACCGGCGCGCCGTGGACGACGCGACCGCGGCGCTGGCGGCACGCGAGCGCGAGATCAAGGAGCGCGAGGACCGTCTTGCCAAGCGCCTCAACGAGAAACTCGACGAGCGTGTCCGCCAGGCGCGGCGCGACATCGACCAGGTCATCGAGCAACTGAAAGACAAGTCCGAAGCGCTCCTCGAGCAGGCGGTACTTCGCGGCCGCGCCGCGGGCGTCTCGACCGGCGACACCGGCGCCGCGCGCGCTGAGGCGCGCGAAGCCATCGAGCGCATCGTCGAACAGTTGAAGGATCCCGCGCAGCCGGCCGCCGGGGCGCCGGCACTCGCGCCGGTTGTGGGTGCGCGTGTCGCCATTGGCGGGCTGGGGCTGGAAGGGACCATCGTGGCCATCCAGGGCAACCAGGCAGAAATCGACGTGCGCGGCAAGAGGCTGCGCGCCCCGCTCGAGGGCCTGCAGGCGGTCTCGGGTGGCGCGAGTGCGGGGGTGAAGTCCGGGCCTTCACAGAGCGAGCGTTCCAGGGTGCGCGTGAACGTGGACCTTCAGCCGCGTGAGGGCCTGCTGAACGAGGTCAACGTGATTGGATCGACCGTCGACCAGGCGATCGACCGGTTGGCGAAGTTCCTCGACGACACGCTCGTTACGGATCAGCAGCAGGTCCGCATCGTGCACGGGCATGGCACGGGACAACTGCGGCGCGGCATCGCGGCCTATTTGAAGGAGCATCCGCTGGTTGCGAAGTTTTATGCCGCGCCGCGGGAGCAGGGTGGCGAAGGAGCCACCATCGTGGAGCTCAAGGATTAACGTGTTCCCACGGACGCCATGCGGACGCTCCCAGGCCAGACCAGACACGAGCTTCGGCTCGTGATGCATCGACGTAACTCATCGGCTCTCGGCGCTATCAGCTGTAAGCTGGGAGCCGAAAGCGCTGAAAGCTGAAAGCCGAAAGCTGAAAGCCGGTCCGTGGCCCTGTTTCCCCAACCGTTCATCGACGAAGTGCGATCCGCCGCCGACATCGTCACGGTGATCTCGGACTACGTCTCACTGCGCAAGGCCGGCGCCACCTTCAAAGGCCTCTGTCCGTTTCACGGCGAGAAGACGCCCTCGTTCAACGTCAACCGCGATCGCGGGTTCTTTCATTGCTTCGGATGCGGCGTGGGCGGGGACGTGTTCAAGTTCATCGAACTGCAGGAGAAGGTCGGGTTCACGGACGCCGTGCGCCAGCTCGCGCAGCGGTTCGGCATTCCCATTCCGGAGCTCGAAGCGACGGAGGCCGGCCGCGAGAGCGCGGCGGAACGGGAGGCGCTGCTGCGGATTCACGAAGTCGCGACGGCGTACTTCCGCGAGCAGCTCGAATCGCCCGCGGGCGCCCGGATTCGTGACTACCTGCTGACCGATCGCCGCCTCACCGCGGAGACCATCGCAACGCTGGGCCTCGGCTACGCGCCGCCCACACGCGACGCGCTCCGGCAACGCCTCGTCGCGCAGGGGTTCGCGCCTGCGGTCCTCGTCAAAAGCGGCCTCGTGGTCAGACGGGACGATGGCAGTGAGGTCGATCGGTTCAGGAACCGGCTGATGATTCCGATCACGCGCGATACCGGGTCGGTCATTGCCTTCGGCGGCCGCGCGCTCGACCAGGATCAAGTGCCGAAATACCTGAATTCACCAGAGACGCCGATCTATTCGAAGAGCCGCACGCTCTATGGGCTGAGCCTGACCAAGAGCGACCTGCGCACGCTGCACTTCGCGGTGATCGTCGAAGGCTACTTCGATTTCGCACAGGTCTTTCAGTCCGGCGGCGTGCCGGTGGTCGCCACCTGCGGCACGGCGCTGACGCACGCGCAGGCCCAGGTGCTGCGCCGCTTCGCGTCGAAGGCGGTGCTCTGTTACGACCCGGACGCCGCAGGCCAGGGCGCCGCCGAGCGCAGCTGTGAGCTGCTGGTCAGCGAGGGGTTCGACGTCAACGTCGCCCTGCTGCCGGGCGGCCTCGATCCGGACACCTACATTCAGCAGCATGGCCGCGACGCGTATGTCGCGCAACTGAAACACTCGCGGAAATATCTCGACTTCCTGCTGGATCGCGCGGCGGCCGGGCAGGACCTCACGCGTGACGATGCCCGCCGCGAGTTTCTGCGGAAGATGCTGGCGGTTGCCGCACGGATTCCAGATGCTGCCGCGCGCGATCAGTTCGCGGACCGGCTCGCGCACAAGGCCCGTGTCACCGAAGACGTGGTGCGGACCGAAATTCGCAAGGCTGCCGTGGCGCGTAAAACCGAACTGTCCGTGGACCACCTGCGAGCCAGGACGAGTCCGTTGCGGGACGTGGAAAAGGGCCTGCTGTGGGCGCTGGTGCACGCGCCGTCGGCGGTGACGCCAGTTCTGAGCCTGCTGGAACCTGCTGATGTGGAGGGACTTAGGTCGCAAAGCCTGCTCGACAAGGCGCTGACGCTGCGCGGTCTGGCGGCCGATCAGGTGCCGGCCGCGCTCATGGAACGTCTCAGTGACGAGGAAGCGCAACTGCTCGCCACGGTGGCCAGCGCCGGGGAGCCGCCGTCACTGGATCTGAACGAATGCGTGCAGGTCTTGCGCTTTGGCAGAATCGAACGACAATTAGCGGAGATACAACGCGACATCGACCGGGGCGGCGAGGGCCGCTCGGCCGAGGCCCTCGGTCAACTTTTGCGCCTGAAAAACGACCTTCGAAGCCAGCTCGAGCTGGCACGCCGCGGACCAAGGGACGCATATAATAGATAGCTTTCCCCCGGTCTACTCATGGCTTCACCCGACCACGTTGCACACGCGCGGCGGGGGAGTCCGTGCTGGGCTGGTTCCATCGAGAATGCATGGCTAGAGAGAACACGCTCAGAGACACTATGGTGAAGAAAGAACCGGGCTTGTCGATCGAGGACAAGTTCGACGAAGTCCGCCAACTGATTCTCGTCGGCAAGGAAAAGGGCTACCTGCTCTACGACGAGGTCAGCGATCTGCTGCCGGCAGATCTCACCGCTTCGCCGGAGGATCTCGAAGAACTGTTCGCCGCGTTCGGCGCCGCCGGAATCGACCTGGTCGATTCCGAGAAGGCGTATCACGGGCGCGACGGCATGGAGCGTGAGGACGGGGAGGGCCCCGAGCTCGACCTCACGCCCGGCGCGCTCGACAAGACCAACGATCCGGTCCGTATGTATCTGCGCGAGATGGGCACGGTGCCGCTGCTCACGCGCGAAGGCGAAGTCTCCATCGCCAAGCGCATCGAGCAGGGCAAGCTCTCGGTCATCAAATCGATCTCGCGCATGCCGGCCATCACCAAGGCGGTCATCCGGATGGGCGATTCGCTCCGCGCCGGCGACCGCACCATCCGCGAGCTGGTCATCTTCAACGACGAAGAGATTACGGACGACCGCATCGAGGAGCGCGCGCAGCAGTTCTTGAGGCAGGTGGAGGCCGTGCGCAAGGCGCGGCTCAACTCCGAGAAGCTGGCCGAGAAGCTCGAGCCCATTCCGAAAAAGGAAAAGCGCAAGTACCGCCGCGCGCACTGGAAGTTCATGCGCGCGCAGGTCGAAACGTCCAAGCTGATTCGCAGGATCGAGTTCACCGAGATCGTCAAACGCAAGCTGATCGACGAAGTCAAAGACATCGTCGACGATGTGCTGCGGGTGCAGCGGCAGCTCGAAGCGGTCAACAAGACGCTGCTCGCCAAGACCCGGCGCCCGAAGCTGAAGGAAGAGGACCGCAAGATCCTGCTGAGGCAGCAGAAGGATTTGCGCGCCGAGATCAAGCGCCGCACCGAAGACCTCGAGGAAAGCGCCGAGAACCTGCGGCACACGCTCGAGACCATCTACACGGGCGAGGCCAAGGCCGAACAGGCGAAAAAGGAACTGGTCGAAGCGAACCTGCGTCTCGTCGTCTCGATCGCGAAAAAGTACACGAATCGCGGCCTGCAGTTTCTCGACCTGATTCAGGAAGGCAACATCGGCCTGATGAAGGCGGTGGACAAGTTCGAGTACCGCCGCGGCTACAAGTTTTCGACCTACGCCACGTGGTGGATTCGCCAGGCGATCACGCGCGCCATCGCCGATCAGGCCCGGACCATCCGCATCCCGGTCCACATGATCGAAACGATCAACAAGCTGATTCGCACGTCCCGTGCCCTGGTCCAGGAGCTCGGCCGCGAGCCGACGTCCGAAGAGATCGCCCGGCGCATGGACATCCCCGTGGCCAAGGTCCGCAAGGTCCTCAAGATCGCCCAGGAGCCGATCTCGCTCGAAACCCCGATCGGCGAGGAAGAGGACTCGCACCTTGGCGATTTCATCGAGGACCGGTCGGCGGTGTCGCCCTCGGAGGCCGTCATCAACCTCGACCTCAAGGAACAGACCGAGTCGGTGCTCAAGACGCTCACGCCGCGTGAAGAGAAAGTGATCAAGATGCGGTTCGGCGTCGGCGACGGCAGCGAGCACACGCTCGAAGAAGTGGGCCAGAATTTTGCGGTCACGCGCGAGCGGATCCGCCAGATTGAAGCCAAGGCGCTGCGCAAGTTGCGCCACCCGTCGCGGAGCCGGAAGCTCCGTGCGTTTCTCGAGGGGCGGTCCTGAGGGACCGCCTTTTTTGTGCGTGGATCGGCACGGGCCCATAGCTCAGCGGTTAGAGCGGCCGGCTCATAATCGGTTGGTCCCTGGTTCGAATCCAGGTGGGCCCACTCGTTCCGAACTAAGAACGAAGAACTAAGAACGAAGAACAACTTAGAACTCAGGAACTCTCGAACCTTGAACCTTGAACCTTGAACTTTAGAACTTTAGAACCTTGGAACCTTGGAACCTTGGAACTTTAGATGTCGCCGGAACTCGAGCATCTGATCAGGCTGCAGGACATTGAAACGCGCGCGGCGGAGGCGCAGAAGCGCATTGCCGATGCGCCGGCGCAGATCGCCGCGCTCGATGCCAGGTTGAGTGCGTCTCTCGCCGGCGTCGCATCGGCGAAGCAGGCCCTTGCCGACAACCACGCGCGCCGGCGGATGCTCGACAACGATCTGGCCTCCGCGCAGCAGCGGCTGAGCAAGTACAAAGAGCAGCTCATGGCCGTCAAGACCAACGACGAATACCACGCCATGCAGCATCAGATTGCGGCGATGGAAGCCGAGGTGAGCCGGGTCGAGGAGCAGATTCTGGTCAACATGCTGGACGCCGATGAGCTCGCGGCGAAGCTGAAGGCGGCCGAGGCGACGCTCAAACAGGACCAAACCAGTGTGGCGACCGAGCGGGCGGCCATCGAAACTGACACCGCCGACAAGCGCACGATGCTCGCCCGAAGCAATCAGGAGCGAGCAGCCCTGCTGCCGGACATGAGCCGGGGCGCGCTCGAGCTCTTCGAGCGCGTGCGCAAGGCGCGGCAGGGCATTGCCGTCGCGCAGGCGGTGAACGGTCATTGCACCATCTGCCATGTGCGGCTCCGCCCGCAGGTCTACAACACGATCATCAAGAACGAAGCGATCATCCAGTGCGACCATTGCCAGCGTATCCTGTATTTCGCCGGCGTGCGCGCGCAGTCGGAGGCCGGCCGCGCCTCTATCGAGGCGGCCGAGTCGCGACAGCGCGATTACGAACGGCCAACGTGATCACGGCGAACGTGGACGGCGGCGCCCGCGGCAACCCTGGTTCCGCCGGATACGGCGCCATCATCAAAGACGATCATGGACACGTGCTCGCCGAGCTCTACGCCGGCATTGGCACGAGCACCAACAACGTCGCGGAATACCAGGGCCTCATCGCCGCGCTCGAATGGGCGCTGGCGCACGGACACAGGCGGCTGCACGTCAAGTCCGATTCGCTGCTCATCGTTCAACAGATGCTCGGCAGGTATCGCGTCAAGCACGCGGGCTTGATTCCATTGCACCAGAAGGCATGCCGGCTGGCCGCCGAGATCGGTCACGTGACCTTCGAACACGTCCCCCGCGAGCTCAATACCGAAGCCGATCACCTGTCCAATCTCGGCATGGACATGAACAGGTAATCACGTTCGGACCGCGTCATCTCGAAGCTGTAGACGCTGTTGGCCTTAGGACCCTGATCGAAATAAGGCTGCCACCTTGGCCGCCGATGCATCCCGCCGGGCGGGCGCCTCGACGCCCACGGCGGCAACCTTATTTCGACCAGGATCCTTACTGCGCGCTCATGTTGGGGCGATTGTTGCGCAGCACGAACTTCTGAATCTTTCCGGTCGCCGTGCGCGGGAGCTCGGCCACGAACGTAAAGGCGTGCGGAACCTTGAAGTGCGCCAGCTTCGAGCGACAGTACGCACGAAGGTCGTCGGGCGAGGCCGAGGCGCCGGGCTTCAGCACGACGAAGGCGTAGGGCGCCTCGCCCCATTTTTCATGCGGCAATCCGACGACGCCGACCTCCATGACGGCGGGGTGCGCGAGCAGCGCCGCCTCCACCTCCACCGACGAGATGTTTTCACCCCCGCTGATGATGACGTCCTTGATCCGATCCCGGATCTCGGCATAGCCATCCGGATGCACGACCGCGGCGTCGCCGGTGTGAAACCACCCGTCGCGAATGGCGCCCGACGTCGCGTCCGGATCGTTGTAGTAGCCGGCCATGACGACGTTGCCGCGGGCGACGATCTCGCCCAGCGTCGCCCCGTCGCGCGGCACGTCGTCGCCCTCGATGGTGACCACCCGCAGTTCGCCGGATGTAATCAGCTCCACGCCCTGCCGTGCCTTGATCCTCGCCAGGTCCAGCGTCGCCAGCCCCTCGTGATCGGGGCGCGGCTCGCAAACCGTGATGAACGGTGACGTCTCGGTGAGCCCGTAGACGTGGGTGACCGTCCAACCGAGATCCTCTTCAACCGTGCGGATCGTCGCCGCCGCGGGCGGAGCGCCAGCCGTCACCACTCGCACGCCGCGTGGGGCCTCGCGTCGCAGGCCCGGATCCGCGTTGGCAAGTGCGATCAACACCGTGGGCGCCGCGCACAACATGCTCACGCGCTCGGTGCGAATCAGTTCGTAGACGCGCGCGGGATCGATCCTGGGCAGACACACGTGCGTGCCGCCCACCGCCGTGACGATCCACGTGAAGGTCCACCCATTGGCGTGGAACATCGGCAGGGTCCACAGGTATCGGTCTCCGACCCGCATCGGCAGATGGATGAGCGTGCCCACCGCATTCATGTAGGCATTGCGGTGGGTGATCATCACTCCTTTGGGACGCGAGGTCGTGCCGCTCGTGTAGTTGATCGAGAGGACATCGCGTTCGTCGATGAGTGGGCATTCGGGTGGGACATGGCTGCCGGCGAGCAGTCTCTCGTAATCGAGCCAGCCGTCCCGCGCGCCCTCGAGCGCGACGTAACGGATGGATTGTGAAAGGCGCTCGCGAACGCGATCGACGGCGTCCATCTGATCCGGGTGGACGCAGACGACCTTCGAACCACTATGCTCGATGAGGTAGGCAAAATCCTCTGCCGTCAGCCGGAAATTGCAGGGCACGATGACGGCGCCAATCTGGGGAACGGCGTAGTAGCCCTCGAGATTCGCGTGGGTGTTCGGGGCGATGTAGGCCACCCGGTCGCCCTTTTGGACGCCGAGTGACTGGAGCACCGCCGACCAGCGATCGATCCGGTCGCCAAACTCCGCGTAGGTCAATCGATGGGGGCCATCGACGACGGCTTCACGGTCCGCGTAGAGCTTGCGGGCGCGGCGCAGGAAATCGATGGGCGTGAGCGGCACTTCCATAGCGCGCGATTATCTCACCGCGACGACGCAACACGAAGGGCACGAAGGACACGAAGGGCACGAAGGGCACGAAGGGCAACTTTTACAGATCTATGATTTCTTGGATCTATCGTCCATCGTGTCCATCGTCTCCATCGTGCCCTCCGTGGGTCTCGGTGGGACTCTGATGAGCGCGGCCATGCGGCCCGCGTTCGGGCCTTGGGCGCGATACGACTCGAAGAGGGCTGCATGAGTCTGCGTACACAGACGCGATAGATAGATGCGATCGCGATGGATGCCAGCCTCGATGAGATGATCGCGAGTGACGTTCCACAGATCCAATCGGAGCGATCCGGCGTCTGTGCGCATGAACCAGCGGTCGAGTTCCTCATTGCCGGCACCGGCCTGGCGGAAGGCGTCGAGAAGCTCGCTTCCCACTTCGTAACAGCAGGTGCCGATGCTCGGCCCAACCGCCGCGATGAGATCCCCTGGCCGCACGCCAAATTCCTGAGCGAGCGTCTGAACGGTTGCCCCGGCAATGCGGGCGGCGGACCCTCGCCAGCCTGCGTGCACCGCGCCCACGGCGCCTGTGCACGGGTCCGCGAGCAGGAGCGGCACACAGTCTGCCACTTGCACCGCCAGCACGTGACCGGGCGTGTTCGAGACACTCGCGTCCGCCTCCGGCGGCGGGTCGATGGGCGGCATGTCGTCGGCGCGCACGACGCGCACCGTGCGGCCGTGCACTTGCTTGATCCGTCTGAGATCGCCGAGGGCGCCTCCCACGGCGCTGGCGGCAGCGGCCCAAGCTTCGGTCTGACGCTCGAAGGGGCGCAACTGCAGTTGCTTGGTGGTGAACAGGTGTTGCGCGACACGTTCCACCGGCTCACAACGCAGGGCGGCGCCCCAAGTCTCCTGGCTCCAACGGAATGCGGGCGCAGGCGCCGGAAGATTCACGTGAGTGCCCGAACGTGGGCTGCAACTGCAGTTGTCAGCGCCACCAGTCGGTAGGTGCCAGGCCCGCGTTTTGCGCCGAGTTCACGCTGGCATCGCCCTTGATAAGGAGTTCGGTACATGGAGACAGACATGGTGATCAAGATCGTACCGAACGACAAGGGAAACCCCACCGGCAAACTGGCCGATGCCGAATTGCACTTCGCCGACGGTCCGCTCGCCGGGCTCAAACTCCTGGGGTTTGCCATCTGGGACCGCCGCAACGGTCCGGGCCGCAACGTCACCTTCCCCGCGCGCAACTACTCCGTCAACGGTACCACCCGCAGCTTCGTCTTGTTGCGCCCGGTGGGGGACGAACACGCCCAGGAGCAGCTGCGCGATCAGATTCTGCAGGCGTACGCCGAGCATGCCGCTGAAGTCGCCGTCGCGAGCTGACTGCGCCGCGCCCGGCGCGGCGACCACCGGCTCTCGTTACGACAGCACCGGTAGCAGCGTCGCCGCTTCCTGGGCTCGCTTGCGGGGAAGCGTCCATTCCGCGCGCGCACTCTTCTCGAGCTCGCCGCGAAAGAAGCCGCTCTTCATGCCGCCGTCGATGATGTCCCACGGCAGCACGGCATCTCCCGACCGGTCGCGAAAGATGAAGAAGTCGCCGTCGACGCCGGCCTCTTCGACCGCGCGTCGCCACTGGCCGCCGTTGCGTTCGGCGGCCTCGATTGCTGGCGCGACGCGACGGTCGCCGAGCGACAGCAGCGCCTGATAATACGAGTGCCGTTCGCTCTTGATGTTGAAGTAGACGTTGTCGATGCCGGACACGAGGGCGCGCAGCCGCTTCATCTTCTGCTCGATGCTCGCGGATGGCTCCATCGGCATCCACTGATACGTCGTGCCGGGCTTGGGCACCAGAGGGTTCACGCTGCCGACGATGCGGCCGACGCGCCCGCGCGCTTTCGCATGCCGCATCATGATCTCGCGCAACTGGAGCGTGAGGTCGCGGATCGCCACGAGGTCTTCGTCCGTTTCGGACGGGAGGGCAATCATGTAATAGAGCTTCAGGTTCTCGATGCCGGTCGAAAAGATCAGCTCGGCGCGGTCGAGAATCTCGTCGTTGGTCACCGTCTTGTTGATGACGCGACGCAGTCGGTCGGATCCGGTTTCGGGAGCAATGGTGAGCGTGCGCTCGCCGCTCTCCTTGAGCAGCGACACGATCGTTGGCGTCAGGTCGTCGAGCCGCAGCGACGCAGGGCTGATGGAATACCCCATCTCCTTCAGGCGGCGCAGGATGTGCTCGATATCCGGATGGTCGCAGAGTGCAATCGACACGAGGCCGGCGCGTGTCGAATGGGTGCGGGCCTTTTGCGCCAGCTCCAGGATGCGCTCGGTCGGAAAGGCGCGGACCGGCAGATAGTTGTAGCCCGCCCAGCAGAAGCGACACAGGTTCGCGCACCCTCGCACGACTTCGATGAGGAAGCGCGAGCCGAACTCGGTATCGGGCGTAAAGATCGTCGTCGACGGTGGATCGACTGCTTCGGTCGTTTTGAGCGCGGCCTTCTTCACGACCGGAGGGGCGCCGCTGCCCTCCTTGGGCAGATAGCGCGCGATGCTGCCGTCGGCGGCGTACTCAACGTCGTAAAACGACGGGATGTAGAACCCGCGCGTGCCTGCCAGGTGACGCAGCAGCTCGGGGCGAGACGACGATTCCTGCACGGCGTCGAGCAGAGCCGGGACGAGCACTTCGCCTTCGCCGGCGGCGATCACGTCGGCAAACAAGGCGAGCGGTTCGGGGTTGACGAACGTCACGGCGCCGCCAACCAGGATCAGCGGATGGCGGGTGTCGCGCTCGGCGGCGCGCAGGGGCAGGCCCGCGAGACGAAGCAGCGTCAGGACATTGGTGTAGTCCCACTCGAACGAGACGGAAAAGGCGAAGACGTCGAAGTCGCTGACCGGCGTCTGCGACTCGATCGTCACGATCCGCGCGCCCGACGCGACGAGCGACTGTAAGTCCTGCTTCGGCGGCAGAAAGACCCGTTCGCACACGATATCGGGTTGGTCGTTGAAGAGGCGGTAGATCGTCTGGAAGCCCAGGTTGGACATGCCGACGAAGTAGGTATTGGGAAACGCGAGCGCGATCCGGAGTTTGCCGGTGTGCGGTTTACGGACGTACCCCACCTCGCGCGACAAGGTGTCGCGGGCGGCGTCGCGTTGAGACTGCGGTCCCGGGCGGCCGCGAGGGCGTCGAGCCGGCGGCACACGGGAGGGGCGATTGGTCATGGAACCTTGGCGGTCAGGCCGAAACACCGGTATTCGCGAGCTTCGCCTGCATCGGCGCCGCTCGCGCGCCTCGGGGATCTACCTACTCTACCACCGCGTTCCCGTCGAACTCGGCATGGGCGAGGGCGGCGCGCAGATCCGCGCTCGATACCCTGTTGGTTCCGGCGCAGTTGGTACCGGCGCTGGAGGCCCGGCGGGCCTCAGCCCTCACTCCGGCGAAGAAACGCCGGCACGTCGAGTTCCGGGTTCAACTCGAGGTCGTCGCCGGACGCCTCTGGGCCCCCGCCTCCCGCGACTGCTGTAACCGGCGGTTTCGTTGCGCGCGCCGGTCCGAACGGCAGGTCGAGCGCCGGACGACGCGCGATGGTCAGCCGGGATGCCGCCGGTTCGGCCGCGGCGCCTTTCGCGACCAGGTGTGTCGTGTAGCTCTGCAGGTCCACGGGCGTCTGTGTCGGCGCCACCGGGGCGTTCCGGCAGCTCCCGGCGCGGTCGAAGCCGGTGGCGATCACCGTGATCTTGACGCGGTCGCCCAGCGACGCATCGACGACGGCCCCAAAGATGATGTTGGCATCTTCGTGCGCCGCCTCCTGGATGACGGTGAGCGCCTCGTTGACTTCCATAAGCGACATGTCGGGCCCGCCCGACACGTTGATGATGACGCCGCGGGCGCCGTTGACCGACGCATCTTCGAGCAGCGGGCTCGAGATGGCGCGATGCGCCGCATCCATCGCGCGCGACGACCCGTCCGCCATGGCCGTCCCCATCATGGCCACACCCATGCCCGACATGATCGTCTTCACGTCCGCGAAATCGAGATTGATGAGCCCGGGTACCAGAATCAGATCCGAAATCCCTTGAATTGCCTGCCTGAGGACGTCGTCCGCGGTCGTGAACGCCTCCAGCATCGAGGTGCTGCGGTCGATGACCGACAGCAACCGTTCGTTGGGAATCGTGATGACGGTATCGACGGCGTCACGAAGCGCATTGAGGCCGACCTCGGCCTGCGATGCACGCTTTTTTCCTTCGAACTTGAACGGCTTGGTGACGACGGCAATGGTGAGGGCGCCAAGCTCGGTGGCGAGGTTCGCGATCACGGGCGCGGCGCCGGTGCCGGTCCCCCCGCCGAGGCCGGTCGTCACGAATACCATGTCGGCGCCGGACAACGCCTGAATCAGCGCGTCGGTGTCTTCGAGCGCCGCCTGACGGCCCACGTTGGGATCGGCGCCGGCGCCAAGCCCCTTGGTCAGCTTGCTGCCGATCTGCAGCTTCATCGGCGCCGGGCTGTTCTTGAGCGCCTGTGAGTCGGTGTTGGCGACGATGAATTCGACACCGCTCAGCCCGGCCTGCACCATGCGTGCGACCGCGTTTCCGCCACCGCCGCCGACGCCAATCACCTTGATGCGCGCGCCCGTGCGGGGGCCCTCGTCGATTGTCAGCCGGAGACTGTCCTCCACGCTGTCACCTGGCATCCGGTCGTACAGATTCGCCATCGAGCCTCCTTGTTTCATCTCAGAAGAATTCCTTGAATACCGTACGGAGCCGTCCCACCATGCGCGTCAACGCGCCGCCGCCGGCGCGCATCGCCTCCGGCGAGCGATGACGCTCCGCGTAAAGCACCAGCCCCACTGCCGTCGCATACGACGGATTGGCGACGTGGTCGGCCAGTCCGCCCACGCCGGCGGGCGAGCCGCGCCGGATTGGCAGGTCGAAGATCTGCTCGGCGATTTCCGACATGCCCTCGAGGACCGCGCCGCCACCGGTCAGCACCAGCCCTGAGTTGAGCGACTTTTCATATCCGGACTTGCTGATCTCATCCCAGAGAAGATGAAAGATCTCCTCAGCTCTCGGCTGAAGGATATCGCTGAGGATACGCCGTGACATCAGCCGTGGCCGCCGGCCGCCCACGCTGGCCACCTCGATGGTTTCGTCCTCGGCCACCATCGACGACAACGCGCAACCGCCGCGCCGCTTCACCTTTTCCGCTTCGGGGATCGGCGTTCTCAGACCCACGGCGATGTCGTTGGTGAAATGGTCGCCGCCGACGCCGATGACGGCGGTATGCCAGAGGCTGCCCCGCTCGAAGATCGCCAGATCGGCGGTGCCGCCTCCGACGTCGAGCAGAGCAACGCCCAGCTCTTTTTCGTCTGGCGTCAACACCGCCTCGGCCGCGCAGAGTTGCCCAATCACGGTGTCCACGACCTCGACGCCGGCCTTGTTGACACAACCGATCAGATTCTGCGTCGCCGCGGCGCTGCCGGTCACGATGTGGACGTTGACTTCGAGCCGTGCGCCCGTCAGCCCGACGGGGGCGCCGATCCCCTCCTGTTCGTCCACGACGAAGTCCTGCGGCAGCACGTGAAGGATCTCGCGGCCGGCCGGCAGCGAGACCGCACGCGCGGCATCGATCGCGCGCCGCACATCGTCGCGGGTGACCTCACGGTTTTTTCCAGCCACGGCGACGACGCCACGGCTGTTGAAGCCCTTGATGTGCGGTCCGCTCACGGCGAGATGAACGCTGCCGATCTCGACACCAGCCATCAACTCGGCCTCTTCGACGGACCGTTTGATCGACTCGACGGCGGCATCGAGATTGACGACAACCCCTCGCTTGAGCCCTTTCGATTCCGCCACGCCGAGTCCGATGACATCGACGCCGCCTTCTTCGAGCCGTTCGCCGACGACCGCGCAGACCTTCGACGTGCCGATGTCGAGCCCCACGACGTAGCGTTCGTGTCTTGCCAACGCGTCCTCCGTTTACCACCCGACCTGCCCCCGGCTCCCCCGACTCGCGTGTGCTCGCTCGCGGCAGGAAGCCGGGGCCTTCTATCGTTTACTCACGGGCCTGACGTACAGGCGCTCGTCAAACCGCAGGTCCACATAATCGATGTCCGATACGCGCTCGCGCAAGGCCGGCGCGAGATCGAGGTACTCCTGGATGCGGCCGGCGAAGTCCTCCTCGCCGAGCCGCAGCATGACCGTGTCCCCCTCGAGCATCACCACGGCGTCGTGTGCATCGGAGACATCGATGAGCGACACGCGATCGGCGAGCTCGGGGCGCGATTCGAGCGATGCGATCACGCGCGCGGCGAGCCGCGCCCGCGTCTGGTCAACCGCGCTGGCTCCGTCCGCCGGCCTCGCAGCCAGCCCATCGATGATCGGCAGGTCGAGTTCCGAGTAATCCACCCCGTATTCGTCGATCACGACTCCGGTCGCGTCGATCAGGTAGAGCGCGCCTGCGAGCCGCCCGATGCCGATGGCGCGCCGCTCGTGAAGGCGGATATCGACTCCTGAAGGCAGCACCCGCCGCACGTGCGCCTCTTCCACCCACGACGAGGCAAGCAAGCGCTGCTGCCACTCGTCCAGATCCACGGTGAGGATGCTTTGGCCGCGCAATCCATCCACCAGCGCCAGCACTTCGCCGGCTGACAGCCGCTCGTTGCCGCGCACGGCGATGCGCGTCACCTGAAGCGCCGGGGCGCCGAGCACCAGCACCGTTCCACGCCATCCGCCATAGACCGCCAGGGCGAGCACCGTGATGACCTTGAAGACCCGCCACGCGTGACGCGCACTCACCTTGCCCCTGCGCGCGGGCTTGACGTGCGCGCGGCGAAAGCGCTTGTCGGCGGGAGCGGCAATCGGCGGCATCCTAGGTCGCCTCCTGCCCATGGCGCCGCTCGAGCTCCGCCACGAAACGGGCCGCTACGCTGCCGATCGACCCCGCACCCATCGTGACCACCAGATCGCCGGGCCGGGCGATTGCCGCAAGGGCCGCCGGCAGGTCGTCCACCGACCGCACGACCGTGGCGGGGTTCGCGCGGCTCGTGTTGACGGAGGCGGCCAGCGCCTCGACCGTGACGCCTGGAAGCGGGTCCTCGCTGGCGGCATAGATGTCCGTGAGAATCAGCTCGTCCGCACCCGCCAGGGCGAGCCCGAACTCGCGCATCAGATCGCGCGTGCGCGAGTAGCGGTGAGCCTGGAACGCCACAATCACCCTGGAGGGCTGCGCCGCGCGCGCGGCGGCGAGAACCGCGGCAATCTCCGTCGGATGGTGTCCGTAGTCGTCCACGACGCGAATGCCATTGACCGCGCCGAAGTGCTGAAACCGGCGCTCGACGCCCTGAAACTCCGACAAGGCGGTGGCGATGTGATCGAAGGGCACGTCGAGCTCGAGGCCGACCGCGACGGCAGCCAGGGCGTTCTGCACGGAGTGGCGCCCTGGCACTTGTAAGCTCAGCGGTCCCAGCGTCTCACCCGTGCCGTCCGGCGGGTGCCGCCTCACGACCGTGCAGGTGCTGCCGAAGCCGTCGAGCCGCACGTCCACGGCCGTGACATCGACGTGATCGCGCGTCAGCCCATACGTCACCACACGTCTCGTCAAGCGCGGCCGCAACTGCATCAGCTCGGGATCGTCGCCACAGACGATCACGCTTCCATAGAACGGCACCCTGTTCGCGAAGTCCGCAAACGCCTGTACCAGATCCTCGAAACCGCCGTACGCCTCCATGTGCTCGTGATCGATGTTCGTCATCACCGCAATCGACGGATACAACTTCAGGAACGAGCGATCGCTCTCGTCGGCCTCGGCCACCATATATGCACCGCGGCCAAGCCGTGCATTGCTTCCGAAGGCGCTCAGGCGCCCGCCGATCACCGCCGTCGGATCGAGTCCGGCCCGCTCGAGCACCAGGGCAATCATCGACGTCGTGCTCGTCTTGCCATGCGCGCCGGCGACGGCAATGCCGAACCGCAGCCGCATCAGCTCGCCGAGCAGCTCCGCGCGCGGAATGACTGGGATACGCCGCGTGCACGCCGCCATCAACTCCGGATTATCCGGGCGCACGGCCGACGTGAACACAACGACGTCCACGTCGCCGACGTTTTCGGGTTTGTGCCCAATGACAATCTCCACCCCTAATGACGCCAGTCGTTCGGTGGCCTCTGACGCTCTGGCGTCAGATCCACTCACGCGATACCCCAGATTCGCCAGCAGCTCGGCAATGCCGCTCATCCCGATGCCACCGACGCCAACGAAATGGATGCGGTGCGTCTTACCGAGCACTGGTATCCAATCCCTGTCCTGAGTGAGCGGAGCCAGTCGAATGGGCCTGCCCTGAGCGAGCAGAGCGAGTCGAACGGGCCTGCGCTGAGCGAGCAGAGCGAGTCGAACGGGCCAGTTGCCACACGCGATCCGCGATCCGGGCCGCGGCGTCGGGTCTGGCGAATCGTTGGATGGCGTCCGCCATCTGCCGTTGCCGTGGGCGGTCATTGGCCAGCGCAACGATCCGCTCGGCGAGACCGACGCCGGTCAAGTCGCGCTCGTCGATCACCTCTGCTGCGCCGGCCCGGGCGATCACCTCCGCATTTCTGCGCTGGTGGTCATCGGTCGCCGTCGGCAGCGGTACCAGAATCGCCGGCCGCCCCGCCGCCGCGAGTTCCGAAAGCGTCGTCGCGCCAGCGCGGGCCACGACGAGGTCGGCGGCCGTCATCTCCCGGTCCATCTCGAACAAAAAGGCCTCGACCCGAGCTTCGAGCCCGGCAGTGCGGTACGCATCGCGTACCAGCTCCACATCCCGCTCCCCGGTTTGGTGCGTGATGGCGAGGCGAGCGCCTGCGGCTGCCAGCCACGCCGCTGCCTCCACCATGGCCACGTTGATCGCGTGCGCGCCCTGAGAGCCGCCAAAGATCAAGACCCGGGCCACATGCTGCGGCGACGAAACGTCTCGGTCATCGGCCTCCTTTGTCTGTGCCAGAAAGAACTCGGGCCGCACGGGATTGCCGGCCACGAATCCGGATCCAGGGAAGAACGTCAGCGCATCGTCGAAATTGAGCGCGGCCGCGCGCACGACGCGCGCCAGCAGGCGATTGGTGATCCCGGGCAGCGCGTTCTGTTCGAGCAGCATTGTCGGGTAACCCCGCAACGCGGCGAGCATCAGCACCGGTCCCGAGGCAAAGCCACCGACCCCGACGACCACATCCGGTCGATGGCGCGACACGACGCGCCAGGCGTCGATCGCCGCCAACGGGAGCGTCGCAAATCCCTTCAGCCGCTCCATTCCCGATTTGCCTTTGAGGCCAGCGACCCGGATGAGCTCGAACGGAAATCCCTCGCGCGGGACCGCGCGCGCTTCGACACCGGTGGCTGTCCCGACAAATGTCACCGCCGCCTTCGCGTCGCGGCGCTTGATCTCGCGCGCCAGCGCGATTCCCGGGTACAGGTGCCCGCCGGTGCCTCCACCGGCGATAAGTACGCGCACTCTTCACGCGGCTCCCATCTGTGTTGCCGGCGCGTTGAGCGGCGGGCTTGCCACTGTGTGCGGTGAACTGGCGGTCGAGTGCTGCGACACATTGAGCAGCACGCCGATGGCCAGCAGGTTCACGAGGAGCGACGACCCCCCGCTGCTGACGAGCGGCAAGGTGATTCCCTTCGTGGGCAGCAGGCCCATGACCACGCTGATGTTCACGAACGCTTGCAGCACGATCATCATCGTCAGACCGATCGCCAGAAATGCACCAAACGGATCGGGCGCCTGCGCGGCGGCACGCAAGCCGCGCCACGCAATGACGGAGAAGCAGGCCACGATGACCGTCGCACCGACCAGCCCGAGCTCCTCGCTGAGCACCGCGAAGATGAAGTCAGTGTGCGGCTCAGGCAGGTAGAACAGCTTCTGCACTCCGGCCATCACGCCCTTGCCGGTCACTCCACCCGTCCCGATGGCAATCATCGATTGAATGACCTGGAAACCGTCGCCGAGCGGGTCCGCCCACGGATCGAGGAACGCGAGCAGACGCCTTCGCCGGTATTCCGCCGACCAGACAAGCACGTACAGCGCGGGCAGCGCAAGCAAAACCGCGCCGATGATATAGCGATAGCTGATCCCCGCGACGAACACCATCAAGCCGATTACGGCAAGCAATGACACCGCCGTCCCGAGATCGGGCTCGATGAGGATGAGGCCGACCAGCCCGCCGATGACAATGGCGATCGGCAGCAACGAGTAGTTCAGCTCGTTGACGCGATGCATGCGGCGCTCGAGGACACTGGCCGTGAACACGATCGCGACGAGCTTGGCGAACTCGGATGGCTGAATGCCCAGCGGTCCGATGGAAAACCAGCGACGCGATCCGTTGATCGGCTCTGAGAAGAGCACCGCGACGAGCAGGAAACCGACAATTCCGACCAGCGTCCAGATCAGCGTCTCGTTGCGATAGGTGCGATAGTCGATCCGCATCACGATCGACAGCACGGCAAGCCCCAACATCGCCCACATGACCTGCTTGGTCACGAATAGATACGGCTGTTGATAGCGTTCGAGGGCGACGAGGGCGGATGCGCTGTACACCATGACGACGCTGACGCAGACGAGCGCCAACGTTGCCAGGAACAGCCACTTGTCAGATCGGAGCTTCCGCGCCATACTTCTCAGCCCTAAAGTAAATTCGCCAACGCACGAAACAATGGTCCGCGACGGCATCGCGGCCACGGAGGCTCTTCACGACGATGGTGTGAAGACCCCTCGTGAAGAACCGCTCTCGTGAGCGGCGACGAACCGTCAGCAGTCGTCAGTCGATCAGAGGAAAGGGACACCAGTCTCGCAGCCCGAGGTAGGCTGCGCTCCCAGCGACCGGCTCCCATTCGCGCCTGTTCGATCTGACGACTGCTCACGGCTCCATCACCCGCTCGCCGCGGCCGAAGCCGCGGCCTTCCGTGACCACTCGCCGCACTTCTTCCTTGAATGCCCGCCCGCGATCGGCGTAGTCCACGAACATGTCGAAGCTGGAACACGCCGGCGCGAGCAGCACCACGCCATCCGGCCGCGCCAGTTCCACGGCCTTTCGCACCGCGTCCGCCATCGAATCGGCCTCGATGAATCTGACGACGTCGGCGAGCGCCTGACGCACGAGCGGCCTCGCCTCGCCAATCGCCACGACGCCCTTGCCGCGGCTGGCCAGGGGCTGCCGCAAATCCTCGAACGCGCCTCCCTTGTAGCGTCCGCCGATGATGGCGACGACGCGGTCGAAGCTTTCAATCGATCGGGCCGCCGCATCGACGTTGGTGGCCTTCGAGTCGTTGACGAACCGGACGCCGCCGAGTGTCGCCACAGGCTCCATGACGTGTTCCAGACCTCTGAAGCCGCCAAGCGCCCGCGCCATGGCCTCGCCGCTCGCGCCGGCGGCAAGACAGATGGCACTGGCCGCGGCGACGTTGCTCAGCATGTGCCGGCCCGCGAGCTCGATCGCCGCGAGGGGGACGAGCGGCGTCAGGCCTTCCGACGTGCGCTGCCAGATGAAGTCGCGCTCCACGAACACGTCAGCGTCCGACGTGTGGTCCACCGCGTACTGGAGGCGCCTGGCGCGTGTGTTCGAGGCCAGCGCCACCGCGGACGCATTGTCGGCGTTGACCACCGCCCAATCGCCGGCGGCCTGGTTCGCGAAGATCCGGGCTTTTGCGCGCCCATATGCCGCTTCGTCCGGATGACGGTCGAGATGGTCCGGCGAAAAGTTCAACAGCGCCGCGATCCAGGGGCGAAACGTCTCCGTCGTCTCGAGCTGAAAGCTGCTCGCTTCGACGACGTGCACGGTGTCTTCCGTCGATTCATCCACTTGCGAGCTCAAGGGCACTCCGATATTTCCGCCGACCAGCACGCGACGCCCCGCCGTTTCCAGCATCCGGCCCACGAGCGTCGTCGTCGTGGATTTCCCTTTCGTCCCGGTGATCGCGACAACGCGACCGCGCAGCCACCGGAACGCCAGCTCCAGCTCGCCAATCACCGGGATGCCGTGGGCCTTCACCGCCATCAGCGCAGGCAACTCGAGCGGCACTCCTGGACTCGTGACCACCAGATCCGCGTCGTGCACGGCGGCGGCGTCAGCCGCACCCAACTCGAGCGCCACACCAGTTCCGCGCAGCCGTTCCGCGCCGTCGACGACGTCTTTCCGATCCGTCAACGTCACCGTTGCGCCCCGCCGCGCCAACAGCTCCGCCGCGGCGATTCCGCTGCGCGCCGCACCCACGACCACCACCCGCGCACCCTCGACGCTGAACGTGTTCATCACGCGATCACCGCAGCTTCAACGTGGTCAGGCTGAAGAGCGCGAAGATGATGGCCAGGATCACGAACCGGGCAATCACTTTCGGCTCAGCCCATCCGGACAATTCGAAGTGATGGTGCAGGGGCGCCATCTTCAGCACGCGTTTTCCCGTCAACTTGAACGATGCCACCTGGGCCATGACCGACAGCGCTTCGAGGACGAAGATGCCGCCCACGAACACCAGCAACAGCTCCTGCTTGATCAGGATCGCGACGGTCCCGAGCGCGCCTCCCAGCGCGAGCGAGCCCACGTCGCCCATGAAGATCTCCGCCGGATGCGCGTTGTACCAGAGAAATCCAAGACTGGCCCCGACCAGCGCGCCGCAGAAGATCGTCAGCTCACCGACGGGAAAGTGCACCAGCAGCAAATACGCGGCCAGCACCGCGTGCCCTGTCACGTAGGCGAGCGCGGTATAGGCGGTCGCTGCGATGGCAAAGACGCTGATGGCCAGGCCATCGAGGCCATCGGTCAGGTTGACGGCGTTGCTCGTGCCGACGAGCACGAAGGCGGCAAACGGCACGTACCACCAACCGAGGTCAGGAATGAGCTGCTTGAAGAACGGAAAAATGAGCCGCGTGTTGTACTGATTCGACGACGCCAGCCACATCAGCGAGAGTCCCACGCAGAGCGCCGCCACGATCTGCAGCCCCATCTTCTGCCTGGGTGTGAGCCCGCCCGACGCGCGCCGCGTGATCTTCAGGTAGTCGTCGAAGAATCCAATGGAGCCAAACAACACCGTTGACGACACGGCGATCCAGATGTAGATGTTTGTCAGGTCCGCCCAGAGCAGCGTCGGGCCGAGCGATGCCGCCAGGATCAGCAGCCCGCCCATCGTCGGCGTGCCCGCTTTGGCGAGATGGCTCTGGGGACCTTCCTGGCGAATCACCTGTCCAATCTGAAACTCTCGAAGCCGCCGGATGAGCCATGGTCCCAGCACCAGGCTGAAGACGAGCGCGGTCAGACTGGCCGCCGCTGTGCGGAAGGTGATGAACGCCCACAAGGCGATGTCGGGAACCGCGAACTGCAGGACGTGGAACAGCATCAGGAGAACTCCTCCGTGATGTGGTCCACGACCGCGTCGGTGTTGATGCCGCGCGAGCCCTTGACGAGGACGAGATCGCCTGACGCGAGCCACGAGACAATCAGGTCGGCGGCGGCCCCGCTCGACGCAGTCCACGTCACGGCGTCTGCGGGCATGCCGGTGCGCACGGCCGCTTCGGCGAGAGCCTGCGCCGCCGCGCCGCCCACGGCAATCAGTCGATCGAGCCCGGCCGCCGCCGCCGCTTCGCCGCACGCACGGTGCAGTTGAAGCGAGTGCTCACCGAGCTCGAGCATCTCGCCGAGCACCGCGGCTTTTCTCGTTGCGCGGGTCTCGTGTGCCACCACCTCGAGCGCGCGCTGCAGCGCCGTGGGGCTCGAATTGTACGAGTCGTCGACGACCACCACGCCGGTTGGCAGCCGCAGCACCGCGCCGCGATGCGCGGCGGGCCGCAGCCTGCTCGCACGATCGGCGATCTCGTTCAACGGAATGCCGAAATGGGTCGCGACCGCAACCGCGGCAAGCAGGTTTGAGGCGTTGCCTCGACCGAGCAGCGGGGTGTGAACCTCGACGACGCCCTGGCGGGTGCGGACGTTGAGACGCGTTCCGTCGAGACCCAGATCCTGGAGGGCCTCACCGCGAACGTCCGCATCGGCCGCTAACCCAAAGGTCGTACGGCGGCCAGCGAAGGGGCCGACCCTGGCCATGACCAGCGGGTCGTCTGCATTGCAGATGAGCACATCGCCGGGGCGCGCATTCTCGAGAATCTCGCTCTTGGCATCGGCGATCGCCTCACGCGATTCGAAGTGGCCGAGATGCGCGTCGCCGACGTTGGTCCACACGCGGATATCGGGCAGGGCAATGTTCACGAGCAGACGAATCTCGCCCGTGTGATTCATGCCGAGCTCCATCACGGCGATGTCGGCACCGTGCCGCAACTCCAGCAGCGACAGCGGCAGTCCCAGATGGTTGTTGAGATTGCCCTTGTTCTTTGCGACTCGGTACTTCCCTGAAAGGAACTCGGCAATCGTGTCCTTGGTCGTCGTCTTTCCGGCGCTGCCGGTGATGGCGACGACGCGGGCGCCGGCCTCGCGACGGACGAAGCGGCCGAGGTCCTGAAGAGCCGTTGTCGTATCGGCGACCTGGATGATGAAGGGCCCGGCCGGCCTCAAGGGGGGCCCTTCCATCGAGTGAACGACCGCGCCGGCGGCGCCCTTCTCGATCGCCGCCTCGACGAACGCATGGCCGTCGCGCTCTGCGACGATCGCAAAGAACACGTCGCCGGGCTGCAGGGTGCGAGAGTCGATCGAGAACCCATTGACGACGGCGTAAGGATCGCCAGCGGCAACGGTGCCGCCGGTCGCGGTGGCAATCATGGCGGCCGTCAGCATGAGCGGTGCGCCGGCCATCAGCTGGTCCTCGCCGGGCGCTTTCGCCGGCGCTCGAGCGCCTGCCGCGCGACCGCGCCGTCGTCGAACGGCAGCACGCGGTCGCCGATCTGTTGGTACTTTTCGTGGCCCTTGCCCGCGATGAGCACGAGGTCGCCGGCTTCGGCCTGCTCGACGGCCCGCTCGATCGCCTCGCGCCGGTCCACGATCGCCTGCACGTCGGGCGCGCGGCCGCCCTGGCCGCCGGCAGGAATGCCCCGCTTGATTTCTTCGATGATGCGCTGGGGATCCTCGCTGCGCGGATTGTCCGAGGTGATGACGACCAGGTCGCTCAGCCGGGCAGCGACCATCCCCATCAGCGGGCGCTTGGTGGCGTCGCGATCGCCGCCGCAGCCAAATACCGTCACCAGCCGCTTCGGAGCCAGGGGCCGCGCCGTTTCGAGCAGGTTCCGCAACGCGTCGTCCGTGTGCGCGTAATCGACGACAACCGTGACTTCGTCGCCTGGCGCCGACACGACTTCAAAGCGGCCCGGGACGCCGGTGAGCCCCTTCACGCCCCGTGCAATGGCGTCGAGAGGAATCCCAATCGCAATCGCTGTCGCCGACGCGGCAAGGATGTTGTACACGTTCGGACGGCCGACGAGCCGTGACTCGACGCGCACGGTCCCGCGTGGCGTTCGGACATCGAACGACAAGCCGTCCAGCGTGAACTCGACGGGGCTGGGCATGACATCGGCCGCCTGGCCGATGGCGAAGGTGACGACCTGCTTCGGGACGTCCACGAGCGCTGGGCCTCGCGGATCGTCCAGATTGATCACGCCCGGCGCGTCCTCCGGCAGCAGTTCGAAGAGACGTCGTTTGGCCTGGAAGTACGTTTCCATGTCCTCGTGGAAATCCAGGTGGTCGCGCGTCAGGTTCGTAAAGACGCCGGCGGCGAAGCGCATGCCGTCCACGCGCTTGAGTGCCAGCGCGTGCGAGGAGACTTCCATCACCGCCGACTGACACCCCTGACGAATCATCTCGTCGAGCAGCTGCTGGACGTCAGGCGCCTCGGGCGTCGTCCGCGAGGCTTCACGTTCCTCGGCGCCAAGACGGTAGGTGACCGTGCCAAGCAGGCCGGCCTTTGAGCTGGCGGCGTCCAGAATCGAGGCAAGCAGATAGCCCGTCGTGGTCTTGCCATTGGTGCCGGTGACGCCAATCACCTGCATGCGCCGGCTGGGATGGTCGTAAAAAACGTCGGCCAGCAGCGCGAGCGCAAGTCGCGCGTCCGAGACGATGAGCCACGGCGTGTCCACGTCCTCGGGCCGGGCGGCTTCCGTGACGATGAGCGACGCTCCACGCGCGGCGGCCTGGGCCGCGAACTCGGCACCGTCCGCCTTCAAGCCCCGCAGCGCAACGAACACGGATCCCGCCACCGCGCGGCGCGAATCGTAAGTGATAGCCAACACGGCGGCATCCGGGGCCAGGCGTCCGACCATCGTCGCGTCGGTCGTGATGGCGCGCAACGCCGTGAGAACGTCGCCGACGGTCACTGTGGCGCTCCGATGGCTCCTGCGATTCGGGGCAGATCACGATCCAGGATGAGCGTGCACGTGATGCCGCGTTCCAGCCTGGTTCCTGCGGCGGGTGTCTGCTCGACAACGATGCCGGTGCCTTCGACGCGTGCGTTCAGTCCAAGCTTGGCAAGCGTGCGCAGTGCGTCGCGTACGCTCATCCCGCGCAGATCCGGGACGAGGGAGGCCGGGCCGCCGCCGCCGGCCAGCTTGACGATGGCGGGACGCGAGCCAGAGGTCGACGCCGTCGTCACGGTCGTCTGCGCCCGCCGGGCGACGATCATCGGAGCCGGCGGGTCGATGTCGGGTGAAACGCCAAGATAGCGGAGCGACGCCGCGGCGATGCGGTTGAACACCGGTGCCGCCGCGGCACCACCCGCTCGCGCGCCGACGCGCGGCGTGTCGATCATCACGATGATTGTCAAGGCGGGACGCCGCGATGGCACGAAGCCAAGAAACGAGACGTTCTGCGCCCAGCTCGCATAGCGGCCGTTGACGAGTTTGTCGGCCGTGCCCGTCTTGCCCGCCACCGTGTAACCGGCGAGCCGCGCCCGGCTGCCCGTCCCGCCCGTGGCGTTGACGACGGCTTCGAGAATCGGCAGAAGCTGGCGCGTCGTCTCCTGGCTGATCACACGGCGTTTCGTTTTCGGCTCGACTGGCGTGCGCATGCCGTCACGAATGACGGCGCGCACGATCCGCGGCTCAATCCAGGTCCCGCCGTTGGCGACGGCGCTCATCGCGGCCGTCATCTGCAACGCCGTGACGCCAACCTGATAGCCCATGGACATCGAAGCGAGTCCGCTGTCATTCAGCTTCGCCGGCGACCACAGAATGCCGGGCGTCTCGCCAGGAAAGTCCGGCGAGGTCGGTTTGCCGAATCCGAAGCGATTGGCATACAGCCCCAGGCGCTCGGCACCCACTTGCAGGCCGATTTTGATCGCGCCGACGTTGCTCGACTTCACGATGACGTCAGTGAGCGAGAGCGTGCCGTGATTGCGGCCACCGTATTCGTCGATCACGCGGCCGCCGAACCGGATGGTGCCGGGGCTCGTTTCGATCATCGCATCGGCGGCCATGACCTTCTCCTCGAGCGCCGCGGCGACGGTCACGACCTTGAAAGTCGACCCGGGTTCGTAGATGTCCTGCACGGCGCGGTTGCGTCGCGCGACGTCGTCCGACGCGCTGTAGGCGTTGGGGTTGAAGGTCGGCCAGTTCGCCAGCGCGAGAATCTCGCCGGTGTGCGGATCCATGACCACGGCCGTGCCGCCCTCGGCGCCGGTTTCCTCGACGCCGTTACGGAGTTCGCGTTCGGTGATGTATTGGAGTTGCTCGTCGATGGTCAGTTCGAGCGAGCCGCCGGCGGTGGGGGCCCGCTCCAGGCGGCCACCGAAGCGTTGCTGCCGGGCGTCGGCGTTGGCGATGAGCTTGCCTTCCTTGCCACGAATGACGCTGTCGTACGTGGCCTCGAGTCCGGCGAGCCCCAGGTTGTCGAGGCCAACGTACCCGAGCAGATGCGCACCGAGTTCCTTGTTCGGATAGAAGCGCCGGCTCTCTTTCATGAAGCCGATGCCGACGAGCTCGAGTGCGGCGACCTGGCGGGCCTCGATCGGGCTGACCCGGCGCCGGACGTACGCGAAGGGCCGGTCGCCGCTGAGCCGTTCGACGAGCGCCTGCTCGTCGCGGGGGGTGCAACCGCCGAGGGCGCCGCACAGGGCCGCGGCGGTCGTTTGCGGCGTGGTCACGTCGTACGGAACAGCGTAGATGGTGTCGGCGTCGACGCTGTAGGCGAGCAGGCGGCCCCGGCGATCGACAATCTCGCCACGCTTGGCGGGGAGGGCCGTCGTGCGCAGGTGCTGCCTTTCGGCGCGCGAGAGCAGATCCTGGTGGCTGATGACCTGCAGGAACACCAGGCGCGCCTCGATGCCAATCGTCCACACGGTGAGCACTGCCGCGGCGACGAGAATTCGTCGCGCCACCGTCTGCCGCCAATTGAAGGCCTGTTCAGCCACGCTCCACCTCGTCTCTCGTGCTGGCGTCAGCGGACGGCCACGAGCGACCTGACCGGCGGATCGGCCGGCACGACACGTTCGATGACGATCGCTTCTTGCGGGCCCGGAGTCACCATGCCCAGCTGCTCGGTGGCCAGCTTCTCGATGCGCTGAGGGGCGCGCAGGGTCTCGATCTCGAGCGTCAGATGTCGTCGAATCTCTTCTTCCGTGGCACGCTCGCGCTGCATCTGCTCGAGCCGATAGCTGTGCCGCAGCAACTCGAAGTGCTGCCAGGCCGAGAAGAGGAGTACCAAAACGAGCAGGCAGCCGATGCCAATCGACTGCCACAGCTCGCGCTGGCGGCGTTGGTCCACTTCCCGAACGATCGGGTTGTTCCGGACGTCCTTGCGAATCGCGTATTCGAAGGTTTCGATTCTTTCCATCACGTCCGCTCCACCGCGCGTAACTTCGCGCTGCGCGCTCGTGGGTTCCGCGCTATTTCGTCGTCACCGGCCACGACCGGGCGTTTGGTCAACACGCGCACCGTCTCAAGCCTTCGAAACGTGTGCTTCACCACGCGATCCTCGAGCGAGTGAAACGTGATCACCGCCAATCGGCCGCCGGACTCCAGGCGGCCCGCCGCCGTCTCGAGAAACGCATCCAGCCCATCGAGCTCGCGATTGACCCAGATGCGCAGCGCCTGAAACGTGCGCGTCGCCGGATCCATCCGCCAGTGCCCCTTCACGCGGCTCGCACGCCGAACGATGTCGGCGACTTGCCCCGTCGTCACGAGCGGCCGCTCTTCCCGCGCTCGCACGAGCGCACGCGCAATGCGCCGCGAGTGCCGCTCTTCGCCGAACCGGTAAATCACGTTCGCCAGTTCGGTCTCGTCGACCGTCGCCAGCATCTCGGCGGCGGTCTCGCCGCGCGACGTGTCCATTCGCATGTCGAGCGGCTCGTCGCGGCGAAAACTGAATCCGCGCCCTGTCGCATCCAGCTGCATCGACGAGACGCCGAGGTCGGCGAGGATGCCGTTCGCCGCGATCAGGCCGCGGGCGTCGAGGACGTCCGCGAGCTCGCGATAGTCCGCGTGGACGAGCTCGACGCGATCGCCGAATTCCTCGAGCACCTCGCGTGCAACCGCCAGCGCCGCCAAGTCACGGTCGATCCCGACCAGGCGCTGCACGCCGTGTTGCAGCAACACGCGCGCGTGCCCGGCGAGCCCGACCGTGCAGTCGACGAACAGTCCGCCGCGCTCGGGGGCGAGCCAGTGAACGACTTCGTCGAGCAGGACGGGGACGTGCACCCCGCCCCTCTAAATCCCAAAATCCGCAAGCGCCTGCGCATCGTCGTTCGTGAACGGATCCCGCGTCAGCTTCGCGATGAACCGCTCGTGATTCCACACCTCGAGAAAGTTCTGCTGCCCAAGCACGTCCACCTCGCCGGTCATCTGCGCGCTGTCGCGCAGACGCGGCTGAATGAGCACGCGGCCCTGCTCGTCGAGCTCCGCCACGGCGCCGAAGAAATTCACACGGTCGAGAAATTTCATCCGCACCGGGAGCGTGGAGGGCATCTTCGAGATGCGCGCCTCGATCTCCAGCCACACCGGCATCGGATACACCCGCACCGAGTCGCCCGCCAGGCTGGTCACGAAGAGTTCGCGGCCGTAATCCTGCTGAATCACGGCCCGAAACGCCGATGGGACCTTGAGTCGGCCCCGGTCATCGATTTTTGCCGGCGCATTTCCCCGCAGCACGTAATCGCTCCACTTCGCTCCACTAAAGTCCATCGGATAGTAGAAGAGCGGGCGAAGCTTGTCAACGTGCAAAGCGCACAAACCGTTCAAAATAAGAGACTTACGTTTTAGTTTCGCCTCTTTTGCGAAAGTCTGTGCAGATCTCGCCTGCGTGCTAGGATGGCGGGTTTGTGCTGCACGCTGCGCTCATAGGCTTCCCACAAACAGGCAAAACCACGCTCTTTCAACTGATGACCAGCGCGAAGGACGCGCCACGCGGTCACGGGAAGACTGAAACGGCCATCGGGATCTCCAGAGTCCCGGATGCCCGCCTCGACACGCTCACCGCGATGTACAACCCGCGGAAGCGGGTGCCCGCCACGATTGAGTTCACCGATCTCGTCGCGCCCGGCAAATCCGGGGCGGCCGCGCTGGTCGATGTGGCGGGCTACAAGAGCGCCGATGCGCTGGTCCACGTGGTCCGCGCATTCGAGGACGACGCGGTGCCGCATCCCGCGGGGACCGTTGATCCCGCCCGCGACGTCCAGTCGATGGAAGACGAGTTGATCCTCGCCGACCTCGGGGTCGTCGAGCGCCGCCTGGAACGGCTCGACAAGGATCTGAAGAAGAACAAGTCGGCGGATCTCGAGAAGGAACGCGACCTCATTGTCCGCTGCAAGGAGGCGCTCGAGGGCGGGCAGCCCCTGCGGTCGCTCGGGCTGTCGGGCGACGACCTGCGGCGCCTGCGTGGGTTTCAGCTGCTGTCGGCCAAGCCGCTGCTGGTGGTCATCAACCTCGATGAGGGCGAAGTCTCCGCCGCCGCGCGCGTGGACGATGCGGTGGCGAAAGCCGGGTTGACCGCGTTTCTGTCGCGCGCACATACCCGGGCAGTGCCCGTGTGCGCAAAGATCGAGCTCGAGATCGCCGCGCTCGACGCGGCTGACGCCCAGGCGTTTCTCGCCGATCTGGGACTGAGCGAATCGGGGCTCGATCGCGTGATCCGTGCGAGCTACGACCTGCTCGGCTACATGTCGTTTTTCACGGTCGGCGAGGACGAGTGCCGCGCCTGGTCGATTCCGCGCGGGACCATCGCGCACGAGGCGGCCGGCGAGATTCACAGTGACATCGCGCGGGGGTTCATCCGTGCCGAGGTCGTCGCCTACGACGCGCTCATCGCGCGCGGGTCGATGGCCGCGTGCAAGGAGTACGGCGAGGTCCGTCTCGAGGGCAAGGAGTACATCGTCAAGGACGGCGACATCATCAACTTCCGGCACGCGACGTGAATGGCTGTTCAGACAGTCCTGGTGTGTGAGACGCAAGTGCCGCTCGTCCAGGGCGGCGCCGAGCTACTCGTCCGGCAACTCGTCTCCGAATTGCGGCAACGCGGGATCGCCGCGGATCGGGTCTCGGTGCCGTTCAAGTGGTATCCCAAAGAGGAAATTCTGCCGCATGCGGCGGCCTGGCGGATGCTCGACCTGAGCGAAAGCAATGGCCGCGCGATTGACCTCGTCATCGCCACGAAGTTTCCGACGTATTTCGTCCGCCATCCCCGAAAGGTCTGCTGGCTCGTGCACCAGCACCGCGCGGCATACGAGCTCTGTGCGACCGAGTTCAGTGATTTCAGCCACGAAGAGATCGACGTCGGCCTGCGCGACCGTATCATGGCGCTCGATGAACGGATGCTCGGCGAATGCCACGGTCTCTACACCATCTCGCAAACGGTCACGGCTCGACTCGAGAAGTACAACGGTCTGCCATCCACGCCGCTGTATCACCCGCCGCTCATTGCGCCGAAGCTGTCGAGCGGAAGTTATGGCAACTACCTACTCTCGGTCGCACGCCTCGAGCGCAACAAGCGCGTGGACCTCGTGGTCCGTGCGCTCGCACATCTGCCCGCGCACCTGACACTCATCGTGGTGGGCGAGGGCAGCCACCGGAGGCTCATCGAGCGGGAGGCTATGTCGCTGGGCATCCGCGATCGCATCACCTTCGCCGGCGCTGTGTCGGACGACCAGCTCGTCGCGCTCTATCGAGACGCCTTGTGTCTGGTGTACGCCCCCTTCGACGAAGACTACGGGCTGGCGACGCTGGAGGGATTTCTGGCAGAGAAACCGGTCGTCACCGCTCGCGACTCGGGAGGTACCCTGGAATTCGTCCGCGACGGGGAGAACGGGTTCGTCGTCGATCCCGATCCCGTGGCCATCGCCGACGCCGTCGCACGCATCGACGCCAACCGCGGCCTGGCCGCCTCATTCGGCAAGAACGGCCGCGACGTCGCCACCGCGATCTCGTGGGACGCCGTCATCGACCGTCTCCTGAGCCATGGCTGACCCTTCGACGACGACCGTCATCGTCCCCGCCTTCAACGAAGGCCGGACGGTCGCCCAAGTGGTGACGGAACTGCGTGCCGCCGGCGGGTGGCACGAGATCATCGTCGTGGACGACGGCTCCGCCGACGATACACAGGAGCGCGCGGCCGCCGCCGGCGCGCGCATCGTCCGCCATCCGTACAACAAGGGCAACGGCGCGGCCGTGAAGTCGGGCATCAGAGGCGCCCGGGGAGAATGGGTGCTCATCATAGACGCCGACGGGCAGCATCATCCCGACGATGCGCTCAAGCTCGTGCACCTCCTGGGCGACTACGATCTCGTCGTCGGCGCGCGCACCCGCGACACCCAGGCTACCGTGGCGCGCCGCTGGGGCAACGACATCTTGAATGCGCTGGCGAGCTACCTGGCCGAGCGTCAGGTTCCCGATCTCACCTCCGGATTCCGGGCGGCTCGCCGGCGCTATCTCGTTCAGTTTCTCCACCTGCTGCCCAACGGGTTCTCCACGCCGACCACGACCACGCTCGCCTTCCTTCGCGCGGGCTACAACGTGCGGTTCGAACCCATCGAGGCGCGGCAGCGTACCGGCGACTCGAAGATTCGGCTGGCCAGCGACGGCGCCAAGTTCTTTCTGATTCTGTTGAAGGTCGTGACCATCTTCAGCCCCCTCCGAATCTTCGTGCCGCTCAGCATCGGCACCTTCGTGGTCGGGTTCATCTACGGCCTCGGAAACTTCGTCGTGAACGCCCGCATTCCGAATGGGGCGGTGCTGCTCCTGATGTTTTCGGTGATGGTGTTCCTCGTGGGACTTGTCTCCGAACAGGTCGCCACCCTGCGCTTCCAGGGCACGCCCCACGACGAGCAATGACCGCGCTGGTCCTGATCCCCACCTACAACGAGCGCGAGAACCTGCCGGTGGTCGTGGCCGGCGTGCTGGCGCACCACGCCACCCGCGTGCTGGTCATCGACGATGGTTCGCCCGACGGGACCGGCGGGGTGGCCGACGAGCTTGCACAGCAATACTCGGGCCGCCTGGCGGTCATGCACCGGACCGGGCCGCGTGGACTCGGGCGCTCGTATCGCGACGGCTTCCGCGCGGCCCTCGCGAGCCAGGTCGAGTTGGTGTGCCAGATGGACGCCGATCTGTCACACGACCCACGCTTTCTCCCATCGCTCATCGCGTCGGCGGCCAGCGGCGCGGGACTGACGATTGGTTCGCGCTACCTGCCGGGTGGGCGCGTCGAGAACTGGCCGGTCCGCCGGATCATGCTGAGCGCGGTGGCCAACACGTACATCCGCACCGTGACCGGCCTGCGCGTGCGCGATTGCACCAGCGGCTTCCGCTGCTGGCGGCGCGAGGCCCTCGCCGCCATCCCGCTCGATCGGATCACGTCGGACGGGTATTCGTTCCTCGTCGAAGTCACGTTTCACGCGGCGGCAACGGGCGTTCGCATCGCGGAAGTGCCGATCGTGTTCGTGGAACGGCGCCAGGGCAGTTCGAAGCTGTCGGCCTCCGTGCTCGTCGAATCGCTGCTCACGCCCTGGCGCCTCCGGGCGGCTCACGGGCGTGTAAGATCGCCCCACCGATGAGCGTCGAAGCGTTCTACCAGGGCCGCCGCATCATGATCACGGGCGGACTCGGCTTCATCGGCAGCAACCTGGCGCATCGCCTGGCCGCGCTCGGTGCGGACGTGCTGCTCGTCGATTCGCTCATCCCGGACTACGGCGGCAACCTGTTCAACATCGCCGGCATCGAGGACCGCGTGCACGTGAACGTCGCCGACGTCCGCCAGGCGAGCACGATGAATTACCTCGTCCAGGATCGGTCGATCATCTTCAATCTCGCCGGCCAGGTCAGTCACATCGACAGCATGCGCGACCCGCATACCGACCTCGACATCAATTGCCGCAGCCAGTTGACGCTCCTCGAGGCCTGCCGGCGATGGAATCCCGGCGCGAAAGTGGTGTACGCCAGCACCAGGCAGATCTACGGCCGTCCCGCCGTGCTGCCCGTCACCGAAGACCATCTGGTCCGGCCGACCGACGTCAACGGCATCAACAAAGCCGCCGGCGAGTACTATCACGTCGTCTACAACAACGTATTCGGCGTGCGCGCGTGCGCACTGCGACTGACCAACGTGTACGGCCCGCGGCAACTGATCAAGCACAATCGCCAGGGCTTCATCGCCTGGTTCATCCGGCTCGCGCTCGAGGGCCAGGAGATCCCGGTCTTCGGCGATGGATCCCAGATTCGCGATTTCGTCTACGTGGACGATGCGGTAGACGCGTTTCTCGCCGCAGGCATGTGCGAGGACTGCAATGGCGGCGCGTTCAACGTCGGCGGCGACGAACACATTGCCCACCGCGACCTCGTCAGGCTGCTCACGGAGCTGGCCGGCAGCGGCGGGTTCCGCTTCGTCGAGTGGCCTGCTGAGAAGAAAGCGATCGACATCGGCAGCTTTTACGCCGACTCCACGCTCTTCAAACAGACCGCCGGCTGGGCGCCGCGCGTCTCGCTGGCCGACGGGCTGACGCGGACGCTGTCGTACTACCGCGAGCACATGACGCATTATCTCGGCGCGGACCGCGCCCCCGCGGAATGACCGTCCGCTTCAACGCGCTCGTTCCGCAAGACGACGCCGCTGCAGTGCGCGCGGCGATCGATCGGGTGATCGCCAGCGGCTGGTTCGTGCTGGGGCCGGAAGTCGAGGCGTTCGAAGCCGAATTCGCCGCGGCGTGCTCAGCGCCCCACGCGATCGGGGTCGGCACCGGCACTGATGCAATCACGCTGATCCTGCGGGCCCTGGGAATCGGGCCAGGTGACGAGGTGATTACCTCGCCGCTCTCGGCGGCCTATTCGGCACTCGCGATCATGATGGCCGGGGCGCGCCCGGTGTTTGCGGATATCGATTCCAGGCGCCTGACACTCGATCCCGACGCGGCAGCCGCCCAGGTCACGTCGCGCACTCGCGCGATCCTGCCGGTGCATCTCTACGGTCAGGCGGCCGACATGAAAGGGCTGGAACAGGTCGCCGGCCGTCACGGTCTCGCGATCGTCGAGGACGCCTGTCAGGCGCACCTCGCCACCTGCGCGGGGCGGCCGGTGGGCACGATTGGGGTCGCGGGCGCCTTCAGCTTTTATCCGACCAAGAATCTCGGCGCCCTCGGCGATGGTGGAGCCGTGGTCACCAGCGACCCCGCACTCGCCGAGCGGATCAAACGGCTGCGCAACGGTGGGCAGACCTCCAGGTATCACCACCTCGAACCCGGAGCCAACTCGCGCCTCGACGAAGTGCAGGCCGCGATTCTTCGAGCCCGGCTGCCGTTTCTCCCGCGCTGGACCGAGCGACGGCGCGCGCTCGCTCGACGGTATCGCGAACGCCTCGCCGGCGCGGCGGTTTTCGTTCCCGCGGAATTCGATCCGGGCCATGTGTATCACCTGTTTCCGGTGCTGACGCCAGCTCGCGACGCGCTTCAGGCGCACCTCACGGAGGCAGGCGTGGAGACGCTGATCCACTACCCCGTGCCCATTCCGCGTCAACCAGCGCTGGCCGCGACACAGCCGGCCGAATGCCCTGCCGCCGACCGAGTCTGCGCTGAGGTCGTGTCGCTTCCCATGTATCCTTCATTGTCGGATGTGGCCGCCACGATGGTGGCCGAGATGGTGGCGGCCTTTCTGAAATAACACGTCATGCGAGTTCTGATTACGGGCGGCGCGGGGTTCATCGGATCGCATCTCGCCGAGGCGCTGCTCGACGCGCGGCACGAGGTGTTTGTCCTCGACGATCTGTCCACCGGGTCGATCGACAACATCGCGCATCTCAAGGGCCGCGCCGGCTTTCACTACACCATCGACAGTGTCTTCAACGATCATCTCGTAGCGGAGATGGTCGACCGCGCCGACACGATCTTTCACCTCGCCGCCGCCGTCGGCGTCAAGCTGATCGTGCAGGAGCCGGTCCACACCATCGAGACCAACGTGCACGGCACCGAAGTCATCCTCCGCCACGCCGCGAAAAAGAAGAAGCTGGTGTTCATCGCCTCCACGTCAGAGGTGTACGGCAAGAGCACGGCCGTGCCGTTTCGCGAGGACGCCGACCTGGTCTTGGGCCCCACCACCCGGCACCGCTGGGCGTACGCGTGCAGCAAGGCGCTTGACGAGTTCCTCGCGCTCGCCTACTGGAAGGAGAAGAAGCTCCCGGTCATCGTCGTGCGCTTTTTCAACACCGTGGGACCACGCCAGACAGGGCAATACGGAATGGTGCTGCCGACGTTTGTCCGGCAGGCGCTCGCGGGAGAGCCGATCACGGTGTTCGGAGACGGGACGCAGTCGCGCAGCTTCACCTTCGTCGGGGATGTCGTCAGCGCACTCCTGCAGCTGATGGTCGAGCCGCGCGCCATCGGCGAGGTGTTCAACATCGGAACCGTCGAGGAAATCAGCATCACGGGACTGGCCGAGCAGATCAAGGCCGAGACGGCCAGCTCGTCGCCGATCGTGAACATTCCCTACGATCAGGCTTACGAGGCCGGATTCGAGGACATGCCCCGTCGCGTCCCCAATGTGAGGAAAATTCACAATCTCATCGGTTATGTGCCCAAAATGGCGCTATCCGACATCATCAAGACGGTCGTGGCCGACCAGCGGACTCGCGTCAGCGTCGAAGTCGAAAGGTAAAGGTCAGGACCCGAAGGGGCGTATAATCTGAGGACTGCCATGAAGTTCCTGTGCTCTGCCGTCGCCCTGGTTCTGCTGTCTGCGCTGCCTGCGCAGGCGCAGCAACTGAATCTGGAAATCGACAACGGGCGCGTGACGCTCGACGCCGTGAATGTGCCGGCGCGGCAGATTCTCGCTGAGTGGGCGCGGATTGGCGGCACGAAGGTCGTCGGCGCCGAAAAGATCACCGGCGCTCCCCTCACGCTGAAGCTGGTTGACATGCCCGAGCGGCAGGCGCTCGACATCATCCTCCGCAACGTCGCGGGGTTCATGGCGGCGCCGCGTCAGGCCTCGGCACTCCCGGGAGCATCGGCGTACGACCGCATTTTGATCATGGCTACCAGCTCGGTGGTCCCGCCGCAGCCGGCCGGGCGCAATGCGCCGGCCCCCAACCTTGGCGCCGCGCTGAACGGCACACAGCGCCGGGTTCCGCCGCGCCCACCCAACCTGCCACCGGGCTTGGGCGGCGATCCATCGCCATCGCAAGACGACCAGGACATCGAAGACGATCAGGCTGATACCGGTGTCATGGAGCAGCCCGTGTTCACGTTCCCCACGCCGCAGGGCTCGCCAGGGAACAACAACCCGGTGTTCATCCCTATGCCGAACGGCGGGTTTGGCAACCCTGCCCCCGGAACAGCACCAGTCATCACTCTGCAGCCCGGCGCCAATGGTCCGACGATCTACAATTTCGTCCCGACTGATCAGCAGGGCGCACCCGCGCAGCCGGCCGGGCCCTTCGGCGTCATCGGCTCGCCGCAACCGGGGATGATCCAGACGCCGCCGCCACAAACCCCGCCAACACGCCCTACGCGACCGCCCGGATAACCGCGCGCTTCGCACTACACTCATTGGTGACCGGCCGCATCGTGCCGGTCATGTCATGGCTGATATCGATCGCTTCCGCTCCGAGGACCGCCGGGGCGTCGAACAGTTGTACCGGCGCACCTTTGGCACGCAAGCCTCCGACGCCGCCCGCTTGCGGTGGGACTGGACGCGGCGAAATCCGGCGAGCCCCTCAGGCCAGCCGGCCTATCTGATCGTGCGCGAGGGTCCCACGGTGATTGCTGCCGCGCCGCTGATGCCCGTCCGGGTGAGCATTCGCGGACTCGATGCCGACGGGGCGTGGACGGGCGACCCGTTGGTCGTCGCCGAGCGCCAGCGACAAGGCCTGGGCGAATCGCTCCTGCGCGCGTGGGATCGCCAGTCAGGAGTCGCGCTGGGCGCGGCGCTCTCCGAAGGGACCCGGTTCCTGCTCGAGAAGATGCGCTGGCCGCGCCCGGTCACGATCTCGTGCGTGGTGAAGCCACTCAGCCGGCGTGCCCTGCGAAGACCGAGCTGGCCGCCGGCCGTGAACCGGTTCGTCTCCGCCGTGACGCTCCCCTACGTGCGTGTCGTGGCGCGGGCCAGGCCGCTTCGGGAACAGGTCGAGGTCGTCCGGCGATTTACCCAGGACCTCGATCATCTCTGGGAGCGCGTGGCGCCAGGTCTGGATCTCAGTGTGCGACGCGATTCCGCGTATCTGAACTGGAAGTTCGTCGAGCCGCCGCACGTCCGCTACTCGATTGCGGTCCTGCGGCGTGATGACGAGCCGCACGGATATGCGGTCTATCGGCACCTCCGCGAGCCGCAGGGCCGCGTCACACAGGTCGTGGACTTCCTCGTGGATCCGGCAGACGAGCGCGGCCTCAAGACGCTACTGCGATGGATCGATCGTGAGGCACGCGCGGAAGACTCGGACAAAATCCGCTGTTACGTGCAGCACGCCCGGTTCCGGCGTGTGCTTCGCCGGTCGGGTTACTTCGCCGTGAAATCGACCGTGATGCTCAACGCGAAAGTCAATGCGGTTCAGGTGCCGCACGACTTCTACGAAAACACCGACGGCTGGCACTTCACGTGGGGAGATGGCGATCTGGATCACTAGCTTCGGCTATCGGCGCTCGCGGCTCCCGAGCTGAAAGCGCTGATAGCTGATAGCCGAAAGCTGTGAGAGCCGAAAGCCCGGGGAGAAAACATGTCACTGGAGCAGACGATCACCGGCGACATCGCGGCCGCGATGAAGGCCAGGAATCCCGAACGACTGAGCACGCTGCGTATGCTCAAGACGGCGCTGGTAAACAAGGGCGTCGAAAAGAATCGCGCGCTCGAGCCCGCCGAGGAGCTGCAGGTCGTCTCCGCGCTCGTCAAGCAGCGGCGGGAGTCGATCGACCAGTTCACGTCAGGCGGCCGCGCCGATCTCGCTGACAAGGAGCGGTCCGAGATCAGCATCCTCGAGACCTATCTGCCGCCGCCCGTCGGCCCGGAGGAACTCGACGCCGCCATTGCGCAGGCGATTGCAGACACCAGCGCCAGCGGACCGAAGGACATGGGCAAGGTGATGAAAGCTGTCATGGCGCTGTTAGCGGGGAAGACCACGGACGGCAAAGTGGTGAGCGATCGTGTGAAAGCAAGGCTCTCGTAGGGGCCCGTCACGACTTCGTCACAAATCTTTGTGAAGCTGCAGGCCACCGACGTCAAACATTTCGCCTGGTCCAGCCGTCTATATCCTTGAAAGGCCTAGTCAGCCTCTCACCATCCTCCTTGGGGCCCCTTCTGACACGGTCGGGGCCCCCTCTTTTATGAAGCTCCCAACCGTCCGGACCCTCACTTCAGAATCGACGTGCGTTCGCGAAATCGGCCTTGATCTCGTGAGGAACCCCGGGTTTTGAACCGGTCACCTCGGCAGTTTTGAACTGCCGCGTGTAGTACGCTGAGCGGCGCGAATGTCCGAGGCTGCCCCGCGTCTGGCCCGTTCCGCCGGACTTTTCGGTCTGGCGACGATGGCCAGCCGCCTCCTCGGGTTGGTGCGAGACCAGGTTCTGGCCTATTACTTCGGGGCTGGCGACGCGAATGACGCGTTCCGGGTCGCCTTTCGCATTCCCAACCTCGTCCGGGACTTGTTCGCCGAAGGCGCCATGAGCGCGGCCTTCGTTCCAACGTTTACTGCCGAGCTGACGACTGGTGGCAAGCCCCGGGCATTCAGGCTGGCCAACTCGGTCGTGACGGCATTGGTGCTGGTCACCGGCGTGCTCGTCCTTTTCGGAATCGTGTTCGCGGAGCCGCTTGTGCGTTTTTACGCCGAGGGTTTCGAAGACGTGCCCGGCAAGCTCGACCTCACGGTCTACTTGACGCGCATCATGACGCCCTTTCTGACGCTCGTCGCTGTGGCGGCGGTGTTCATGGGCATGCTCAACGCGCTGGGACATTTTTTCATCCCGGCGCTCTCGCCAGCGATGTTCAACGTGGCCACCATCGTCATCACGGTCGCGCTGGTGCCTATTTCTTCACAGCTCGGCATGCAGCCCATCGTCCTGGTGGCCATTGCGACCATCGTCGGCGGCTTCGGCCAGCTTCTGATCCAGTGGCGGCCGCTTCGGCAGGAAGGCTATGGCTACAGGCCGGCGCTCGACGTCCGCGATCCGGCGCTTGGCCGGGTCCTGCTGTTGATGGGCCCGGGAACGGTGGGACTGGCGGCCACCCAGATCAATATCTTCGTCAACACCCGATTTGCCGCCGATGAGGGCACCGGCGCGATTTCGGCGCTCGACTACGCATTCCGCGTGATGTACCTGCCGATTGGCCTCTTCGGCGTCTCCATCGCCGCGGCATCGACGCCGGCGTTCTCGCGACAGGTTGCCCGCGGTGATCGCACTGAAATGCAGGCGACGCTCGCGTCCGCCATCGGGCTCATGCTCGCCCTCAATCTCCCCGCGACGATCGGGCTCGTCGTCCTGGCGCCGGCCATCATCGCGCTCATCTTCGAGCGTGGCGCATTCACGCCCGCGGACACGCTTGCGACGGCCAGCGCCCTTCAGTTCTACGCGGTCGGGCTCGTCGGATATTCGATTGTGCGCATCGTGTCGCCGGCGTTTTATGCGCTGCGTCGAAGCCGCATCCCCGTGGCGGCAAGCATCGCGTCCGTCGTTGCCAACGTGGTGCTTGCCGTGATCCTCGTGAGGGCCATGAGCTTCGCGGGCCTGGCGCTGGCGACGTCGCTCGCGGCGATTGTCAATGCCGGCATCCAGTTGGTCCTGCTTCATCGACAACTCGGCGGCATCCAGGCGGGCCGCATTGCCTTGACCTTCGCAAAAACGACCCTCGCGGCGCTGGCGATGGGCCTGGCGGCGTGGTACACGGAGGCGTGGTTGCGGACGGTGTTGCCGGGCGCCACGCTTGGCCTGCAGGCGCTGCGGGTGTTTGGCGCCATCGGCGTCGCGCTGGCCGTGCTGACGGCGAGCGCGTGGCTGCTGAAGCTTCATGAGTTCGAGGAAGCGCGCGCGATGGTCCTGAGGCGGTTCAACAGGGCGTCGCAGTGAAGCGCTTCGGACTGCACCCCACCGTCTGGGCGACGGCCTCCACGCACTTCGTGGTCGACGCCTATGGCAACATGTTCGCGCCGTTGCTGCCGCTGCTCATCCCGCAGCTGAACCTCTCGCTCAAGGCGGTGGGCGTGTTGGCAATGTGCTACCAGCTCGCAAGCTCGGTGTCGCAACTGGGCTTCGGCACCCTGGCTGACCGGTGGCGGCCGCGCGTCCTGCTCCTGGGAGGCCCTGTGCTGTCGGTCGTGGTGCTGAGCGCGCTTGGCACATCGACATCGACCGTGATGCTGGCGGCGCTGCTGATGATCGGCGGCCTGGGAGGAGCGGCGTTTCATCCGCCGGCCGCGGCACTGGTACACGCCGTGTCTGGTGAACGCAAAGGCATGGCGATGGCCACGCACATCTCGGGCGGCTCGCTGGGGTTTTCGCTGGCCCCGCTCGTGTTTGCGCCCTCCGTGCTCTTCCTGGGCCCGTCGTGGTCATGGCTTGTCGCGGTACCGGGACTGCTTGCTCTCAGCTATACGCTAGGGCTGGTGCGGCGTGTCGAGATTCCGCGCAAGCACGCCAAAGAAGGATGGGGCCATCTGCGCCCCTACGCCAAGCCGCTGGCACTGCTGTACATCATCGTCGTGCTGCGCACGCTGACGGCGAACAGCTTGTCGATTTTCCTCCCCGTGCTGTTGACCAGACAAGGCATGGGCGTTGGCGAAGCGAGCGCGGCGGTGTCGACGTATCTCTTCGTCAGCACGGTCGGGGGGTTTCTGGGCGGGCCGCTGGCGGATCGTCACGGACCGCGACGCGTCATCATCTGGTCGCTCGTGACCGCCGTGCCATTTCTCCTGGCGGGGCAGCTGACAACCGGCTGGACGCTGACGGTGTTGATCTCGACTGGCGGGTTCCTGCTTCAATCCACGCTGCCGGTGAACGTCACCTTTGGCCAGCAGATCGCGCCTGTGAGCGCCGCCACGGTGTCGTCGCTCATGATGGGGTTTGCCTGGGGCGTCGGGTCCCTGCTGGCGCCGGTCGTTGGCATCGCGGGTGACACGTTCGGCCTGAGCGTGGCCCTGTCGATCACGTCGGCCGTGCCGCTGCTGGCGGCGCTCTTCGCCCTTCCCTTGCCCAGCCGGGTTCCGGCTCAACCCCTGGCCGAACCCGCCTCCGTCATCCCGAGGCCCGACGCCTGACGCCATGGGGCCTGACGGGACGGGGCCTGTAGTACGCTTTCCAGATGGCCCGGTATCCGCGCTATAGCGACGTCTCCTACTCGTTTGGTCCGGGCGCGCTCTCGCCTGCCATCAAGCTGCTGATCATCGTCAACGTCGTCGTCTTCCTGGTGTCGCTCGGCGTCCCCACACTGGTCCTGCAGCTTGGGCTCAGCCCGCGCAGCGTGTTCGGGCAACTGGCGATCTACCAGCTCGTCACCTACATGTTCCTCCACGGGGACGTGGGTCACATCCTGTTCAACATGCTCGCGTTGTGGATGTTCGGCACTGAGCTCGAGCGGACGTGGGGGACGCGGTTTTTCACGAAGTACTACTTCGTCACGGGCGTGGGGGCGGGCGTGATCACGTTGCTGTGGGCGCTCAGTCCGCTGCCGTACGCCGACAGCATCAACTACAGCGTGGTGATTGGCGCGTCGGGCGCCATCTACGGCGTGCTGCTCGCCTACGGGATGTACTTTCCGCATCGCCCGATTCTGCTGTTCCTCCTGTTTCCGGTGCCGGCCAGGTACGCGGTGATGATCTTCGGCGCGATTGCGTTCATCTTCTCGCTGGGCGCCGGTGGAACCGGGGTCGCACACACCGCGCATCTGGGTGGGCTCATCGTCGGCTACATCTACCTCACGAGCCTTCGTGGCAGCGGCCCGTTGCAGGAGCTGAAGTACCGTTGGCTGCGCTGGAAGATGGGGCGTGCACGCAGTCGATTCGACGTTTACTCAGGCGGCCGCAAACGGCGTGACGACGACGATGGGTGGAAGAGCGACTGGAAGAAGCACATTCACTGAGACAGTTCCCAACCGCCAAGACCGCCAGTTCAAAACCCGGGGTTAGTAGACGACGAGGCTATCGCCGCGGTTGCATTGGGCTTTGAACTGAGCGTCTTGGCCGTTTGGCACTGCAGGCGCGTAGCGCCTGCCTCAGCTCTTCTCGTGAAAGTAGGAGTCGGTCCCGTCGAGCCAATCTTTCCGAATCGGGCTGAAGAGGTCGAGCTCGAACGTATCCTCGAGCGCCTCGGCCTGATGCGGCACCCACGACGGGATGTGCAGGACCTCTCCTTCGCGGACGGTAATCTCCTCCCCGCCAACCAGGAACTTCAAGGCCCCCTGCAGGATGTAGGTCATCTGCTCGCTCTCGTGCGAGTGCATCGGCACCAGGGCACCGCGCTTGAGGTAGATCTGCGCGAGCATCTCTCGTTCGCCGGTGACGATTTTTCTCGAGATCATCTCGGTGACTTTCTCGAGAGCAATCTCATCCCAACGATGCAGACGAACTGTTGGTGTGTCCATGCGCGCGCGTTCCCGACCCATCGAAAAATTTGATGCCGCCTTCGGACTCCCGTGCTTTCGCAGGGGCGCCGCAGCGGGTTGCAGTCTGTGACACGGGCCACGCGCAACGGCGATAAACACCGTGCTTCGTAGCACTTGCGCGCGGATTATAGCATTCGACCGGATGATATAATTCCGGCACGATGAAGGGATCGACGCTGGCGGGCGGCACTGACACCAAGCGCGGATCGGCCGGTGCCGTGACGTCACCGGAACGTCGGTACGAAGGTCTGACACGCGACGACCTCGTGCGCGCGTATCGCACGATGCTGCTGTCGCGGCGCATCGACGACAAAGAGATCCAGCTGAAGAACCAGAGCCTGATCTTTTTCCAGATCAGCGGCGCCGGGCACGAAGCGGTGCTGACGGCGGCCGGGATGCATTTGCGGGCAGGCTACGACTGGTTCTATCCCTATTACCGCGACCGCGCGCTGTGCCTGACGCTCGGCATGACACCACTCGAGATGCTGCTCTCGGCGGTGGGCGCGAAGGACGATCCCAACTCGGGCGGCCGGCAGATGCCGTCTCACTGGGGGCACAAGGCGCTCAACATCCCCTCACAGGGCAGTCCAACGGGCACGCAGTGCCTTCAGGCAGTCGGGGCCGCCGAAGCCGGCATGATGTACGAGCGCATCACCGACATCCCCGATCGCAGCGAGCACTTTCACGCCGACGAAATCACATACCTGTCGATCGGCGAAGGCGCGACGAGCGAGGGCGAGTTCTGGGAGGCGCTCAGCACGGCGTGTCAGCGCGAAGCGCCCGTTCTCTTCCTGATCGAAGACAACGGCTACGCGATCTCCGTGCCGGTCGAAGTGCAGACGCCTGGCGGAGACGTCTCGCGCCTGGTCGAATCGTTCCCCAATCTCAAGATCTGGCGCTGCGACGGCACTGATTTCCTCGAGAGCTACCGCGCGGTGGGCGAAGCCGTCGAGTGGATGCGCCGCGAGCGCAAGCCCGCGTTCGTGCACGCGAAAGTGATCCGTCCGTACTCCCACTCGCTCTCGGACGATGAGCGTTTGTACAAGACGCCCTCCGAGCGGGAGGCCGAAGCGCGGCGAGATCCGATCACGCGCATGAAGCAGTTCCTCCTCGGCGAGGGACTTGTCAGCGACACCGATCTCGAGACGATTGCCGCCGATGTGGAACGAGAGATTGCCGAGGCGACCAGCGCTGCGCTGGCGGCGGCGCGGCCGGGGGTCGAGACCGCAGACTGGTACGTCTATTCGCCCGACGTCGATCCCACATCGGCCGCGTTCGACACCGAACCGCAGACCGACGGCAAGCCTGACACCATGGTTGCTGCCATCAATCGCACGCTGAAAGACGAAATGTCGCGCAACCCGCGCATGGTCGTCTTCGGCGAAGACGTCGCCGATGCGAGCAAGGAAGCGGCACTGGCGCACGTGCCGGGCAAGGGCGGTGTGTTCAAGGTGACGCATGGGCTGCAGCGCCAGTTCGGTGCGACGCGGGTGTTCAATTCGCCGCTCGCCGAAGCCAACATCGTGGGGCGCGCCGTCGGCATGGCGACGCGCGGCATCAAGCCGGTGGCCGAGATTCAGTTCTTCGATTACATCTGGCCGGCGATGATGCAGTTGCGGGACGAGATGTCCATGCTGCGCTACCGGTCGTCGAACAACTTTTCGTGTCCGATGGTGGTGCGCGTGCCGATCGGCGGCTATCTCCGCGGCGGCGCGCCCTACCACAGCCAGTCGGGCGTCAGCATCTTCGCGCATTGCCCGGGCATTCGCATCGTGTTCCCCTCCAACGCCGTCGATGCGGCTGGACTGCTACGAACGTCGATCCGCTGCGACGACCCGGTGATGTTCCTCGAGCACAAGCATCTGTACCGCCAGACCTACAACAAGGGTGTCTATCCGGGCGCGGACTACATGATCCCGTTCGGCAAGGGCGCCGTGCGCCGCGAAGGCAGCGACGTCGTCGTGCTGACGTGGGGTGCGCTGGTCCAGCGGTCGATGCTGGCGGCACAGCAGGCCGAGAAGGACGGCGTCAGCGTCGCGGTGTTCGACTTGCGCACGATCATGCCGTATGACTGGGAGGGCATCGCCGGGCTCGTCAAGCAGACCAGCCGGGTGATCATTGCACACGAAGATCAGCTCACGTGCGGCTTCGGCGCCGAGATTGCCGCTCGCATCAGCGACGAGCTGTTCGAGTATCTCGACGCACCGATCAAGCGCGTCGCCGCGATGGATTGCCCGGTCGCGTACTGCCCCGACCTCGAGGAGGTCATTTTGCCGCAGTCCGCGGACATACTCCGCGCCGTCCGCGAGCTCGCTCGCTACTGAACTAAGAACTAAGAACGAAGAACGAAGAACAAGGGCCGAACACCGGAACACCGGAACAGCGGAACGACGGAACAGCGGAACAGCGGAACAGTGGAACAGTGGAACGACGGAACGACGGAACGACGGAACGACGAACAAAGAACGGGGAGCCGTCTCGGTGCAGCACTACGTGGTGGCGTTCTGGGTTCGGTTCCTGGTTCCGTCGTTCATCGTTCGGTCGCTCATCGTTCCGTCCTTCCTGGTTCCGTCGTTCGTCGTTCCGTCGTTCCTGGTTCGGTTCGTCGTTCTGTCGTTCGTCGTTCCGTTCTTCGTTCTTAGTTCTTCGTTCTTAGTTCTCTCCGCGCAGGCGCCAGCGCCCGGTACCGTGGTGGAGCTGAGAGCCGTTGGCGGGCTGCTGCCCGAGACGTGTAACGTCTTTCGCGACCCCGCGACGTGGCAGCAGGCGCCGTCCGGCGATTACTTCGTCTTCGACCGGCGCGACCATTCTGTGTACCGCATTCCCCGCGGGGGGCGCACACCGGCGAAGATCGTGTCGATCGGCGGGGAGGGCGGACGGCTCCTCGAGCCCACCGCATTCGATCTGGCGCCGAACGGCCGCACATTCGCCGTCGCCGACGCGCCGCGAGGCCAGGAGCGGCTCCAGGTCTTCGACGCAGGCGGCACGTGGCTCACCGGGTTCTTCCTGCCCGGCCGCGCCCGGACGCGGGTGAGCATCAGCGGGCTGGCGCTTGGCGGGGTCAGCACGCTGACGTTTCTGGGCAACGGCCTGGTCCTCAACCAGCCGGAAACCGGATCACTCATTACCGAGTACGGCCTCGGCGGCACGCCCGTGCGCAGCATCGGGGCGTTGCGGCCGACGGGACACGAGGACGATCGCCAGCTGCACCTCGCCCTGAACACGGGCATTCCGCTGCCTCATCCCGGCGGCGGCTATTACTTCGTCTTTCTGTCGGGAACGCCGGTCTTCCGGCGCTACGACGCGAAGGGCGGGCTGGTGTTCGAGCGTGTGATGCAGGGGCGGGAGCTCGATCCGATCGTCGAGCAGATGCCGAACCGGTGGCCAAGACGGACGGTGGACGGCACCGAGCTGCCGCTGGTCGTACCACACGTGCGAACCGCCGCCGTCGATCGGCGTGGCTCGTTGTGGGTGGCGTTTCTGACTCCGTTCACCTACGTCTTCGATGATCGCGGCGACAAGGTCCGCACAGTGCAGTTTCGCGCAACCGGCATCATCGCGCCCAGCAGCCTGGTCTTTTCGACCACGGGCAGCCTCCTCGTCACGCCGGGTTGCTACGAGTTCCCGGCTGGCTGATCCGCCGCCGTATTACAATTTCCTGTTTCAGATGACACGCAGGGACGATCGTGGGCAGCGCCCGCGCATGGCGATGGGACTGCTGCTTCTGGTCATGGCAGCGGGATGTTCGCCGACCGCTCCCACGCGGCCACCCACCACCACACCACCGATGCCCGCACCCGACCCGCGGCCGCTGGCCATCGCGTGCCCCCCGTCGCAGACCGCGGCATCGCCGGGCGGCAATCCCGTTTCGGTGAGCTATCCCGCCCCGACCACGAGCGGAGGGGCGGTTGGCGCCAACGGTGTGTCGCTCGCGACGGTCGTCTGCACCCCGTCCTCGGCATCCTTGTTCCCCGTCGGCACGACCGATGTCCGGTGCACGGCGACGGGTGCCGGCGAAACGGCGTCCTGTTCGTTTGCGGTGACGGTCACCCCACCGATCCCGCGTCTGTCGCGCACGCGGTTTCTTGCCTTCGGCGACAGCATGACGAGCGGCGAGGTCTCACAAGCCACGCTGGCGCGGCTGGGCGACGGCGCGCCCAACTACCGTCTGATCGTCATCCCTGCTGCCTCGTACCCGACGCAATTGCTGACGCGGCTGCGCGCGCGATACACGGCACAAACCGCGGCGCTCGACGTGATCAACGCTGGAAAGCCCGGAGAGTGGGCCGAAGACGGTGCGGTTCGACTGCCCGGTGTGCTGTCCGTGAGCAGGCCCGAGGTGGTGCTGTTACTCGAAGGGCTGAACGAACTGTCCGCCCTCGGCCCCTCCGGCGTCCAACGCGCGACGCTGGCGATTGACGCGATGGCCAAGGAAGTGCGCAATCGCGGACTCCGTCTGTTTCTCGCGACGCTGCCGCCGACGCGCAGCACGGGTCCGCGTGCGCTGCCGGCGTCGTTGATCCAGTCGCTCAACAGCCAGATTCGCGCCACGGCAACTGGAGAGGGCGCCGTGCTGGTCGACCTGCATGGGGCGCTGCTGACGGATGTGACGCGCTTTATCGGCCCTGACGGCGCGCACCCGACCGAAGCTGGCTATCAGAAGATCGCCGACACGTTCCTATCCGCGATCCGCGCAGACTTGGAACTGCGGATACCGTGACGGCGCCGGGCCGGGGTTGACGAACGACGGAAAGGAGCAGAGAATGAATGAACATTCATTCAGATGCCCACCACGCTCCGAAAAGTCCCCGCCCGCCTGGCACCGGCCGCCGACAAACGCGAAGCCATCCTGCGGGCGGCAACTCATGTCTTCGCCCGCAACGGATTCTTTCAGTCCCAGGTGGCTGACATCGCACGCGAGGCCGGAGTAGCCGCGGGCACCGTCTATCTGTATTTCCGTAACAAAGACGACCTCCTCGTGTCGCTCTTCGAACGCACGATGCGCGAGGCGATTGCCGCTGGGCGAGCCGTTCTGGAGGGAGTGGCCGAACCGCGGGACCGGCTGATGCACATCGCTCGCCTGCACTTGGAGCGGCTCGGCCGCGACCGTGATCTCGCCGTCGTGTTTCAGGTCGAACTGCGCCAGTCCACGAAGTTCATGGAGCGCTTCTCGTCGACCTATTTGCGCGACTATCTCGGCCTCATCCGCGACACGCTGGCTCACGGCCAGGCCACAGGACACTTCCGGTCCGACGTCAACCCAACGATCGCGGCCAAGCTCTTCTTCGGCGCGCTCGACGAGATGGCGACCAACTGGATGCTCAGCCGCCGTCGCTACTCGCTGGCGGCGCAAGCCGAGACGATCGTCGATCTGTTCGTCAACGGCGTCGCGCCGAGGAGCGGTGCCCGATGATCAACGCCATCGCGGTTCTCGGCGCCGGCACGATGGGCGCTCAAATCGCCCTGCATTGCGCCAATGCTGGAATCCCGACGCTGCTCCTCGACCTCACGGCCGATGCCGCCCGCGACGGGCTCGAGCGCGCACGTCGCCTCAAACCCGACCCGCAATTCACCCCTGACGTTCATCGGCTCGTCAAGACCGCGAGCTTCGACGAGGGTTTCCCACTGTTCGAACCGATCGACTGGATCATGGAAGCCGTCGTGGAGCGGCTCGACATCAAGCAGCAGCTCCTCGCGCGCGTGGACGAGGCCCGGCGTCCCGGGTCGATCGTGTCCTCCAACACGTCGGGCATCCCGATCGGTCTGCTCGCCGAGGGCAGGAGCGCCGATTTTCGCCGGCACTGGCTGGGGACGCACTTCTTCAACCCGCCTCGCTACCTGCGCCTGCTCGAGGTGATCCCGACACTCGACACCGATCCGGCGGTCGTTGACGCGGTCCGGCACTTTGCCGACCACCATCTCGGCAAGGGGGTGGTCCTGGCGAAGGACACGCCCAACTTCATCGGCAACCACATTGCCCTTTACGGCGTGGTTCGCACCCTCGAGGCGGTGGCCGGCGGACGCTACACGATTGAAGAAGTCGACGCCATCACGGGCCCGGCGTTGGGACGTCCCGGCAGCGCCACGTTCCGCACCATGGATATCGCCGGCATCGACATCCTCGCCCATGTGATGCGCAACCTGTCCGAGCGCCTCGAGCGCGAGACCGACCGTTCGGCCTTCGCCATGCCGCCATTTCTCGAGCAGATGATCGCGCGGGGCTTCCTAGGGGAGAAGACCGGCAAGGGATTTTACGAGCGGCGAAAGAACGCGTCAGGCGAAAGCGACATCTGGACGCTCGATCTGAACACCCTGGAGTATCGCCCGAAACAGTCCGCCCGCATTCGGTCGATTGATGCGGCCAAGACGGTGGACGATGTGCGCCAGCGCGTCAAAACGCTGTTTGGTTCCAAGGACAAAGCCGGCCAGTTTCTGCGTGACACGCTCGCCCCCACGTTGATCTACACCGCGCGCGTCACCCCGCAGATCGCGCATTCCATCGATGACGTCGATCGCGTGATGAAGTGGGGCTTCGCCTGGGATCTCGGGCCGTTCGAGCTCTTCGACGCCATCGGCGTCCGCGAAGTCGTCGAGGCCGCGCAGGCTGCTGGCGGTCATGCCATCGCCGGCGGCATTCCGCCGCTCGTGCACGACGTGCTCGATGCGGGCCGAAACGCGTTCCGCCGCGGACCGCTGCCGCCGGCAGCGGGCGATCTCCTGATTCTCCGTTCGGCTCGCGAGCAGAGCCGCATCATCAAGAAGAACGCCGGCGCCAGCCTGGTCGATCTCGGCGACGGTGTCTTCTGCGTCGAGTTCCACTCGAAGATGAACGCCATTGGCGCCGACACGATGCAGATGCTGCAGACGGGCGTCAAGGAAGCCTCGAAGAACGGAGTCGCATTGGTGGTCGGTAACGACGCGCCAAACTTCACCGCTGGCGCCAACCTGATGCTCGTCCTCCTCGAAGCCCAGGAGGGCAACTGGGACGACATCGATCTCGCCATTCGAACGTTCCAGCAAGCGACGATGGGGCTCCGCTACAGCGCTGTTCCTGTGGTGGTCGCACCGGCGGGGCTCTGTCTGGGCGGCGGCACCGAGATGGCGCTGCATGGCGATCGCGTCCAGGCGGCGGCGGAAACCTACATGGGCCTTGTCGAGGTGGGCGTCGGACTGATACCCGCCGGCGGCGGCACGAAGGAGATGCTCGTGCGCGCCATGCAGCAGCTGCCCACGCCGCAGAGCGATCCTCTGCCGTACGTTCAGAAGGCCTTTGAAACCGTCGCCCTCGCGAAGGTCTCGGCCAGCGGTCCCGATGCACGGCGCCTCGGGTATCTCGCCGATACAGACAGCTTCACGATGAATCGCGAGCGGCTCATCGCCAACGCCAGGGCAAAGGCACTCGAGCGCGTTCGCGAGGGATACGTCAAGCCGGTTCCGCCCCCGGCGATACCAGTCGGCGGCGCGTCGGTCGGTGCCGCGCTGAAGCTCGGCGTGCACCTCGCCTGGCGGGCCGGCCGGGCGTCGGATCACGACGCCCTCATCGGCCGCAAACTGGCCCACATTTTTGCCGGCGGTGACTTGCCCCACGCCGCCACCGTCAGCGAACAGCACCTGCTCGACCTCGAGCGCGAGGCGTTTCTCGCACTGCTGGGGGAACGCAAGACACTCGAGCGCATTCAGCACACGCTCAAGACCGGCAAACCACTCAGGAACTGATGCAGATCGTCGATCGCGGAACAGGGACGCCCGTCGTGCTCATCCCCGGCATCCAGGGCCGGTGGGAGTGGATGGCGCCTGCCGTCGATGCACTCGCGCGGCAGTGCCGCGTGGTCACCTTTTCGCTGTGCGACGAACCCAGCAGCGGCTTTCCATCCGATCCGGCGCGAGGCGTCGAGAACTACCTCGATCAGCTCGACCTGGTCTTCGAGCGGACCGGGCTGGCCGACGCCGTGGTGATTGGCGTGTCTTACAGCGGCCCGATCGCCATGGAATTCACGGTACGGCATCCCGAACGCGTGCGCGCGCTCATTCTGGTTTCGGCGCTGCCGCCGGACTGGCAACCCGACGCACGCGCGCGGTTCTATCTCCGGGCGCCGCTGCTCTTCAGCCCTATCTTTTTCATCGACGCGCCAGTCCGCGCGTTTCGTGAGGTCCGCGCGGCGCTGCCACGGCTCGGACCGCGCGCGCGGTTTTCGGCGATGCAGCTCGGGCGCGCGGCGCGATATTTCCTGTCGCCGACCCGAATGGCGACGCGGATCCACTGGCTGCGGCGATTTCATTTCAGCGATCCGTCCGGCATCCGCCAGCCCGTCATGGTCATCACCGGCGAACAGGGACTGGATCGCGTCGTCGCGCCGGCGTTGACACACCGCTACGTCGATACCATCTCCCACGCGCGGCACGCGGTCATTCCATGTACTGGGCACTTGTGCCTGCTCACGAAGCCGGACGAGTTCACGAGTCTGGTTTGCCGTTTTCTCAATGAGACTTCAGACGATGCCCGCCGAGCCACTGCGTGAGATTGCCGGGCCGGCCGGCCCGCTCGACGTGCTGCTCGACGAGCCGGATGGCTCGCCGAAGGCCGGGTGTGTCTTTTCGCATCCGCACCCGCTTTACGGGGGCACGATGCACACCAAGGTTGTCTATCAGTCGGCCAAGGCGCTGGCGCGCATCGGAGTCGCCACGCTGCGATTCAATTTCCGGGGAGTCGGCAGTAGCCGCGGTGCACATGACGGCGGTCCGGGAGAGATGGCTGACTTTCGTGCCGCGCTGGAGGTTGTCTCTGCCAGGTATCCCGGCGTGCCGCTCTGGGCAGCAGGCTTCTCGTTCGGGGCGTGGGTCGCGTGGAACGTCGCGCTCGACGACGGCCGCGTGCGCGTCCTGCTGGGCCTCGGTCTTCCCGTCAATCGCTTCGACTTCACTCCTGTCAAGGAAAGCGCCAAGGCGAAGTTCCTGATTCATGGTGAGCTCGACGAGCTCGTCTCTGTCCGCAACATCCGCAAGTTCTACTCGGAGCTCGCCGAGCCCAAGGAGCTCGTCGTCATCGACGGAGCCAATCATCTCTTCGATGGCAGGACGTCAGAGGTGGGCGAAGCGGTTGAAGATCTTCTGAAGGATTGGGAAGCATGAAGGACGCAGTCATCGTTTCGGCAGTGCGTACCGCCGTGGGCAAGGCGCCCAGGGGCACACTCAGCATCGTCCGGCCGGACGAGATGGCGGCCGCCGTCATCCAGGCCGCACTCGAGCGCACGCCCGGCGTTTCACCCGCGGACGTGGACGATGTGATTCTGGGATGCGCGATGCCAGAGGGAGAGCAGGGCCTGAACGTGGCGCGTATCGCGAGCCTTCGCGCAGGCGTCCCCGTCGAAGCCTCTGCCGCGACGATCAATCGCTTCTGCTCTTCGGGCCTGCAAGCGATCGCACAAGCCGCGGAACACATCATGGTGGGCTCGGCGAACGTGGCCATTGCCGGGGGCACGGAATCGATGAGCATGGTGCCGATGGGCGGCAACAAGGTCTCTCCGAACCCCGGTCTGGTCGATTCGTACCCGGACGTGTATTTGAGTACCGGGCTGGTGGCGGAGAACCACGCGCGTCAATCGGACATCTCGCGTGAAGACCAGGATGCCTTTGCGCTCAGGAGCCATCAGCGCGCGGTCGCCGCGATGGCATCGGGGCGGTTCAAGGACGAAATCGTACCGCTGACCGTGGCGGCCGTGAATGCGAACGGCAATGGAAGACGCACGTTCCTCTTCGACACAGATGAGGGACCTCGGCGCGACACGTCGGCGGCAGCGCTGGCCAAGCTGCGCCCCGCCTTTCACGCGTCAGGGACCGTCACCGCGGGAAATTCGTCGCAGACGAGCGACGGCGCCGCCGCAGTGGTCGTGACATCTGCGGAGTACGCCAAGGCACACGGCCTCGAGCCGCTCGCGCGGTTCGTCGCTTACGCGACAGCCGGCGTCGCACCCGAGCTGTTCGGGATCGGGCCCGTGCCGGCAATCCGAAAGGTGCTGACGATCGCGGGGCTGACGCTCGACCAGATCGATCTCGTCGAGTTGAACGAGGCCTTTGCGGCGCAGGTGCTGGCGTGCCTCGAGGAGCTGCCGATCGATCCAGAGAAGTTGAACGTCAACGGCGGGGCGATCGCGCTCGGCCACCCGCTCGGGTGCACCGGCGCGAAGCTGACGGCCACGCTGCTCCACGAGATGCGGCGCCGGCAAAGCCGGTACGGACTGGTTACGATGTGCGTCGGAGGAGGTATGGGCGCCGCCGGCATTTTCGAGCGGCTCTGAACGAACTAAGAACTAAGAACGAAAAACGAAGAACTAAGAGCGAACCGCGGAACCACGGAACCACCGAACGACGGAACGACGGAACGACGGAACGACGGAACGACGAACGACGAACGACGGAACGAACCGAACGAACCGAACGAACCGAACGACCGAACGAACCGAACGACCGAACGAACCGAACGACCGAACGACCGAACGACCGAACGACCGAACGACGAACGACGAACGATCGGACGTTGGACAGTCCGAACGTCGAACCGCCGAAAGACGAATTGCCGAAAGGAAGAACGCCAAAGGCAGAACCGAGCAAAGAACCACTGTGCCGCGTTCTGGTTGCATCTTAGTTCTCTGGTGCTGTGGTTCCGCGGTTCCGTGGTCCGGCGGTTCTGCGGTTCTGCGGTTCTGCGGTTCTGTCGTTCCGTGGTTCCGTGGTTCTGCGGTTCTGTCGTTCTGTGGTTCCTCGGTTCCGTGGTTCCGTGGTTCCGCGGTTCGGCGGTTCTGTGGTTCCGTCGTTCAGTTTCGTTCTTCGTTCTTAGTTCTTCGTTCTTAGTTCCGTCAGTGAAAGGAACGCTATGGCGACGATTAGTGAGCAGACCCGAGGCGGGGCGTGGTTGATTGAGGACACGGATCCCTCAACGGTGATGACGCCGGAGCAGTTGAGCGAAGAGCACCGGCTGATTGGTCAGACCGCGGCCGAGTTCATCGAGCAGGAAGTGCTGCCCAACGCCGAGCGGCTCGAGCAGAAGGACTGGGCGCTCAATCGCGAACTGCTCGCCAAGTGTGGCAGTTTGGGGCTGCTCGGCACGAACGTCCCGGAAGAATACGGCGGCGTCGATCTCGACAAGATCGCCACGCTGGTCGTCTCGGAGCAGGCGTCGCGCTATTCGTCGTTTGGTGCGACGTTCGGCGCGCAGGCCAACCTGACCATTCTTCCCATCTACATGTTCGGCACCGACGAGCAGAAGCGGAACTACCTGCCAGGGCTCGTGTCAGGAGTGCAGGTCGGCGCGTACTGCCTGAGCGAATCCGGTTCCGGCTCCGACTCGCTGAGCGCCAAGACGCGCGCGATGCGGCAGGCGGACGGCAGCTTCGTGCTGTCCGGCGAGAAAATGTGGATCACCAACGGCGGCTTCGCCGACATCTTCGTCGTCTTCGCCAAAGTGGACGGCGAGCAGTTCACGGCGTTCATCGTCGAGCGCGCGTGGCCCGGCGTGAGCAGCGGGAAAGAAGAACACAAGATGGGCCTGCACGGCTCGTCCACGACACCGGTGATCCTGCAGGACGTCAAGGTCCCGGCCGCCAACGTGCTGGGCGAGATCGGCAAGGGACACAAGGTCGCCTTCAATGTGCTCAACTTCGGCAGGTTCAAGCTCGGCGCGATGTGCTCCGGCGGCGCGCGCGCGGCTATCGGCGAAGCCACCAGGTACGCCGCCAGCCGCAAGCAGTTCGGCGTGCCGATTGCCACCTTCGGCGCCATCAAGCACAAGATCGGCGAGATGACCGCGCGGCAGTACGCGCTCGAGAGCATGATGTATCGCACCGCCGGTCTCATCGATGCGCAGGTGCGCGCGTCCGGCCAGCAGGGCGGACTCCCCACGCTGCAGGCGCTCGAAGAGTTCGCGGTCGAAGCGTCGATCGCCAAGGTGCTCGGCAGCGAAGTGCTCGACTACATCCTGGACGAGAACGTCCAGATTCACGGCGGCAACGGGTTCGTCCGCGACTACCCGGCAGAGGGTCACTACCGTGACGCCCGGGTCAACCGGATCTTCGAAGGGACCAACGAGATCAATCGGCTGCTCATCCCCGGCATGTTGATGAAGAAGGCCCTCAAGGGCCAGCTGGCGCTCATGCCGGCCGCGATGAAGCTGCAGGACGAGATCATGAGCCCGTCGCTCGCCGTGATCGACGATGAGGGCGTCGCGCTGGCGGAGGAGGGTCGGGCGGTGGCGGCATTCAAGAAGGTCGTGCTCATGCTGGCGGGAACGGCGATGCAGCGCTACGGCGACACGCTCCAGGACGAGCAGGAAGTGCTCACGTATCTCGCCGACATCCTCATCGACGCCTACGCGGCGGAGAGCGCGTTGCTGCGCGCGCGCCGGGTGATGGCTGACGGGAGCCGCACGGCGGATCTGCAGGGCGACGCGGCCAGTGTGTACGTCCACGAAGCCGCCGGCCGCATTGAACTGGCAGCGCGTTCGTGTCTGGCCGCCATGGCCGAAGGCGACACGCTGCGCACACAGCTTGCGGCACTGCGGCGCCTGCTGAAAGTCACCCCCGCCAACACCGTGGCGATGCGCCGACGGCTGGCAGAGGCAACCGTCGCGAAAGGCGGGTATCTGTTCTACTGAGTTTGCCTCAGGCATGTTCGTGGAGGCTGACGAGACCGGGCATGACGGTGTGGTTCGCGAGGCCGGAGCACGCCGATTCGCCGACTGTGTATATTGAGATCGTGCGACGTCGTACGTACTGTGCCGTCCTGCTCCTGAGCGCCGCCGCGGCGTGCTCGCCTGCGCCGGAGGACTACGCCGCGCGCATCGCCGCCGAGCGAGAGGCCAAGGACCAGGTGTTCCGGCAGGTGGGCGGCCCCTCCTCGCCAATTCGGCCCGGCGAGCTGGACAAGTTCGTTCCTCTGTCCTACTTCCCGATTGACGAGTCGTATGCCGTGCCGGCAGAACTGGAGCCGTCACCCGAGCGCATCGTCATCACGATGCCCACATCGACGGGCACCCTGCGGGACGTCGAGCGGCTTGGGACGCTCAAGTTCAACCTCAAAGGCCAACCGCTGCAGCTGACCGCGTTTCTCGAAAAAGGTCAGCGGCAACTCTTCGTGCCCTTCTCGGATCTGACCAGCGGCACCGAAACGTATCAAGCCGGCCGTTACATGAGCCTCGATCCGACATCGAGCGGCATCTACATTGTCGATTTCAACGTCGCCTACATCCCATACTGCTATTACAACGCCGAATACGAGTGTCCCTTGCCACCTGCCGAGAATCGTCTCGCGGTACCAATCCGTGCAGGAGAACGGATGCGCCAGGCCGACACCACCATCGATCGCTGATGCGAGCGCTCGGGGCGATCATTTTAGGCATCGCCTCAGGCGCGGCGATAAAGGAGACCGAACACCTGCTCGAGCGCCACGATCTTCGCCCGGCCTTCACCGCCATCGTCGGCGTCGATCAGGCCCTGCGAACCCAGCCGTCGCCCGAGCCGTACCTGGAAGCCCTCCACCGGATCAACGTGGCGGGTTTACCCTTGTGAACAGGGAGACATGACTAGCCCGCGCACGCTTGCCCAACAGCTTGCCGATGCCGCCGACCGCCCGGGACCGGACCTGGCGGCACCGGCGTTCCTGGTCGCTCGGCTCGAATACCGCAAACTCGATCCCGGGCCGTATCTCGATTGTCTCGACGCCTGGGGCGAGGCGGCGCTTCATCGCATTGCTGCCGATCCGGGTCACGAGGCGCCGCTGGCCGCGCGCGTGGACGCGCTCAACCACTACCTGTTCACTGTGCTGGGGTTCGTCGGAAACCGCGAGCAGTACGAGGACCCCCGGAACAGTTGTCTGAATGAAGTGCTCGATCGCCGGACGGGGATCCCAATCACGCTGGCGCTGGTGTACATCGAGATCGCGCGCCGGGCGGGGATCCGCGCCGAGGGTGTCAACTTTCCCGGTCACTTTCTCGTGCGTGTTCTGCACGACTTGCATACCGACGATCAAGACGAGGGCCTGATCGTCGACGCCTTCCACGGCGGGGCGATTCTCAACGAGCACGATTGCCGCCTGCTGCTGCATCGACACATGGGCGAAGAGGCGGCGTGGCAGCCGGAGCTGCTTGCGCGGGCGACGCGACGGCAGATCCTCGTCCGCATGCTGCTCAACCTGAAGCGCTTGTATGTGCGCTGGCGATCGTTTCCGCAGGCCCGCTCGGTCGCCGATCTGCTGCTCGCCTTGTCGCCGAGCGCCGTCACCGAGCTCCGCGACCGCGGCCTGCTGGCGTACCACATGAACGACTTCCCTGCGGCGCTGCGCGATCTCGAGGAGTACCTGAAGCTTGCCAAGCTCGGCGAATCAGACGAGGAGCTGAAGAAGGACAACCAGCAGGTGTGGGAGCACGTGAAAACGCTCAGACGCCGGGTCGCCTCGCTGAACTAAGTCGTCCCGGACGAATCCTAACGGCCGCGCACTCTCGAAGGCGTCGACGAGAGCGCGTCGGCACACTGAGCCCGCAACGGGCATACGGCGCAGCGGGGCGCCACCTCGAGACACGTGTGCTGCGCGTGGTGCCGCAGGTAGATCACGGCGTCGCGCAGGCCCCTGAGATCGTGCGGCAGCCTGCCAACCAGCCATTGCCGCGCCGCGGCGCGATGGCGGCGATGCGGCACGCCCATCAGCCGGCCCACCACGCGGTTCATCTCCTCGTCAATTGGCAGCACCTCGGCATCGAGCGCGAACAAGTGTGCTCTCGCGCGGACCGCAGGATGGAGGTGCGTCAACCTTCTGAGCGCCCGACCGGCACGCCATGCACTGCCGCGCCGGAGGGTGTCGACATCGAGCGCGTCGCGATGACGCTTGAACTCCCCCACGGTCGCGCGGATCCGCTCGAGCTTGTCTTCGCGACCCGGTCCGGCGCTGCCGATGGCGTCCAGCAACGCCTTGGCGGGCGCGCGAAACAGCGCATCAGGCGTCAGGGCCGGGATCCGTTTGAGGGCCTGCCACGCCAGATCTCGCCTTGCCGGCAACGCACGTTCGGAGAGGATCTCCCAGACGACGAACTGGAAGAGGTCCGCCGGCGGGGTTGGCTGGAGCCCGTAGAACGCGCGTAACGCCTCAATCACACACGCGGCAGCGCGCCGATCTCCTGATACAGGAACGCCGACGCGATGATCCCGTTGTGGAAATTGCCCAGGTCCAGCTTCTCGTCCGGGGCGTGCGCGTTCTGGTCCGGCAGGCCGACGCCGAAGAGCACGCACGGCAGGCCGAGTTCCTCCTGGAAGGTCGCCACGACCGGAATCGAGCCGCCCTCACGGTTGAACACGGGGCGCTTCCCGAACCCTTTCTCGATGGCCCGGCCGGCGGCCTGAACGAACGGATTGTCGAAGGCCGTCATCCACGGCTTGCCGCCGTGCATCCGCGTCACGGACAGCTCGACGGTTTTCGGCGCGACCTTCCGGATGTAGGACTCGAACAGGTCGCCAATCTTCCCTGGATCCTGGTTGGGCACCAGGCGCATGCTGACCTTGGCCATCGCCAGCGCCGGAATCACGGTCTTCGCCCCATCGCCCGTGAACCCCGACAGCAGACCGTTGACCTCGAACGTCGGCCGCCCCCAAATCCGTTCGAGCGTCGTGTAGCCGGTTTCACCGAACAACTTGGGCGCGCCGAGTTCCTGCCGGTACTTTCGCTCGTTGAACGGCAGCTTGGCGAACTCCGCACGCTCGTCCGCCGTGAGCGCCACCACATCGTCATAGAAGCCGGGTATCTTGATGCGGCCGGACTTGTCCTTCATCTGCGCGAGGATCTGGGCGAGCACCATGGCGGGGTTCGCGACGGCGCCGCCGAACGAACCCGAGTGCAGATCGGACTTCGTCCCGCGTAGATCGATCTGGTAATAGGCAAGCCCGCGAAGCCCGTAACAAATCGATGGAATCCCACGATCGAACATCGGCGAATCGCTGATCACGACCACATCAGCGGAGAGCAGATCTTTGTGGGCGTTGACGAAGTTGTCGAGGTTGGCGCTGCCGACTTCTTCTTCGCCCTCGATGAGGAACTTCATGTTGACGGGCAGCCCCCCCTGCGTCTTGATGTGCGCCTCGACGGCCTTGAAATGCATGAACACCTGACCCTTGTCATCAGCGGAGCCGCGCGCGTAGATTTCGCCGTCACGGACCGTCGCTTCAAATGGTGGCGACGTCCACAGGGCCACCGGATCAACGGGTTGGACGTCGTAATGCCCGTAGAAAAGGATCGTCTTCGCGTCTTCCGCCCCGAGCCATTCTCCGTACACGAGAGGATGACCGGGCGTGGGCTCGATCCGGACGTTCTGCAACCCGATACGGCGCATCTCGTCGGCGGTCCACTCGGCACACCGCTGCACGTCGTCCTTGTGCTGCGGAAGCGCGCTGATGCTCGGAATCGCCAGGTATTGCTTCAGCTCTTCGACATAGCGATCGCGGTTGACGTTGATGAAATCGAGGGTTTTGTCCATGGTGCGGTGCCTGGGCCTCGGGCCGGGGCCCGGGCCTGAAAGAGAGATGTTAGCCGATACGGTCGTCCCGGATTGCCGCTGACAGGCACGCCCACAGCAGAGGTAAGCCGGTCAGTAAAGCGCCCACTCCTGGCCTTCTCGCCGCACGACGCGATCGTCTTCGAGCTTGTGCAGGTGCGCCAGCACGCTTTCGCGCGCCATCGGCACAAGCGCGATCTCCAGCCCAACGTAGATCCGGTGCACCAGGCCCTCCGCAGTGCGAAGGCCGCTTGCCAGCGCGGCGATGACTTGCTGCTCGCGCTCGTGGCGATGTGCAATGTATTGGCGAATGATGCGGTCGGGCTGCTCGATGGGTTCGCCGTGGGCAGGGAGTAAGCGGACCGGGTCGAGCGATAGAAGCTTCTCGAGCGATGACAGATAAGCCGTGAGGCTTCCGCCCATGCTCGCCGGGATCACGACGGTCGTGCCGGCTACGACCAGGTCGCCGGACAACACCGTCCGGGTGGACGGGTGCCAGAACGCCAGATGATCGGGCGCATGGCCGGGTGTGTGAACCGCCTGCAGGACGGCGTCGCCGGCGGGAATCGCTTCCCCGTCGGCAAGGGCATGCCACGGCACCTGATGCTTCGCGTCGCGATCCGGCCAGGGCATCTTCGAGAACCGGATGTCCGGCCAGCGGCGAGCCAGCGCGGTCACTCCTGAAATGTGATCGCTGTGCGCGTGAGTGACCAGCACGTGCCCGGGCCCTTCGCGTCGCGCCCTGGCCATCTCCTCAAGGTGACTCGCATCGCCGACGCCGGCGTCGATGAGCACGGGATGACGCCCCGGCAGAAAGTAGGTCCAATTGCCGGTGCCGGTCATCGCGCTCGGATTGGCCGCGTGAAGTGGGAGGATCACAGGCTCGAAGGCTGCCAGCGCGACGCGCTGGTGGTCAGACTCCTCAAGTGCCGCCGAATCCGATCGTCACGCGGCCTGCTTCGACAATCACGGGCACCTGACGACGACCCTCGGTCAGTCCAAGCATGTGCTCGAGCTCGGCGCGATCCTTCTTCACGTCGATGTAGCGATAGGGGACTTTGCGCGCCTGGTAGTCCTCGATCGCCGCCGCGGTGTAAGGGCAATTGTCCTTGCCGTAAATCAGCACTTCGTCCACCATCGGAGTACTTTAGCAAAGCTTGCCTGACCCGCGGCTGGCCGCTCAGATGAGCCGCGCGCGGCCCACGCCGACGATGGCCAGCAGCAGCGCCGCCGTCATGATCAGGGCGGCACTGACAAACGGGACGCTGATTCCCGCCGCATCGAAGAGAAAGCCGCCCCAGGCGGGGCCGACGATCCGGCCAAGCGCGGCGAGCGACTGCGCCAGGCCCAGCATGCCGCCCTGCTCCGACGGGTCGGAGAGACGCGACACCGCCGATGTCAGTGACGGGTTGTTGAACCCCATTCCGACCGCCATCGCTCCGCAGACCGCAAAGAGCGCCGGCACCGAGTGCGAAGCGGGGACCAGGAGCAGGCTGAGCCCGGTGAGTCCGATGGCAAAGGGGATGACCTTGCGCTCTCCGAAAAACGGGACGACGCGACCGACGAACACGCCATTGACGATGGCGAGCACGAGGCCAATGAAGGCGAAGACCCATCCGATCGATTCAGCGGTGAACCCGAATCGTCGTTCGGTGAAAAGCGCAAACGTGGCTTCGAATCCGGAAAATGCCGTCGAGAGCAGAAAGAACACGGCGAGTAACGGCAGCAGCCCGGGATGCCGCCGTGCGCGATGGAGGAGGTCCCATCGGCTCAGCGACACGCGCGCACGGTCGCCGCGACGCGATTCCGGGAGCAGAAATACCGCGGCGAGGAAGTTCGCACAGCAGAGGGCGGCGGCACACCACATCGGCACATCATGGCCAAACCGCGCGAGAATCCCGCCGATGGCCGGCCCGAAGATGAAGCCGAGGCCGAAGGCCGCCCCGATGAGCCCCATGCCTTTCGCGCGGTTCTCGGCCGTCGTGATGTCGGCGATGTACGCCTGCGCCGTCGGAATGTTGCCGCCGGCGATCCCGCCGATGATCCGGGCCACAAAGATCAACGCCAGCGTGTTGGCGAGCGCCAGCGCCACGTACGCAAAACATGACGCCAGCAGTCCCCCGAGAATGATCGGCCGCCGCCCGATGCGGTCGGACCACCGGCCGCACACTGGCGCCACCACGAACTGCATCAGCGAGAACACCGTGCCCAGCAGGCCGATGGTGAATGCGCTGGCGCCGTACGACTCCGCATAGAACGGCAGCAGCGGAATGATGATGCCGAACCCCAGCAGATCGATGAAGACGGTGACGAAAATGATGACGAGAGGGGACAAGTATCAGCGCTTGAAATTGAGCCGGAGCGAGAGAGCCATGTAGTACACAGGAAAGACCAGCGACAGCAGGATCCAGGGTCCGTCTGTCGCGGGAAGCCGCCAGAGGATCCACACCGCGAGAACTGCCCACACCGCGCCGAGCACGTTGGTGAGCAGGCTCAGCGTCTCGGTCCGCGACGGGTAGACGTAGCGAAGCGGCACGAACACGAGCACCGCAAACGTCAGGAGGATTGCCGCGTTCACCTCGGTGGGCAACGTCAACAGAAACATATAGAACGCCACGAGGTTCCAGTATGACGGAAACCCTGTGAAGAAATAGTCGGTCGTCTTGACTTTGGCGGCGGTCTGGCTGAAGCCGTAGGCGCTCGCCAGCAGCACCGCCGCGCCGACCCACAGGCCCCATCCGGGAGGCAGGAGCTCGGCGTGCAACAGCAGGAGCACGGGGATGAACGCGTAACAGAGGTAGTCGATGATGTCGTCGAGTCGGGCGCCGTCGAAGTGGGGCAGACGCTCCGACACGCGCAAGGCGCGCGCCAGCACGCCGTCGGTCGCATCGATGAAGACCTGCACGCCGAGCCAGATGAACGCGCCACGATAGTCGCCCGCGAGCACGTCGAGCGTCGCCAGCAGCGCCACCACGGCACCGAGGCCTGTATACAGATGGGCGAACCACGGCGACATCGCGGTGAATTGTAAGGCGTGAGGCGCCTTCGGCGCCGAGTGACGCCTCCGGCGAAGTTCAAAACCGTCATCCCTCGACCTGGCGCGGGATGACCCTGAGCAGAGTCGAAGGGTCAAGACCGCCAGTTAAGAACCCTGGGTTCCCTCACGGTTCAGCGCGTCGCAGCGTGAGCGGCAATGCCATCCCGCCTTGAGCCCACGTGCCGGTGATTGCCGATCCGGTGGCGTTCAACACGCCGGCGAACGAGGCGCCGACGGAAGGCACATCCACGACGACGCGGTTGGCGGTCTCCGTGATGGCAATCGGAATCTCGACGCCGCTGCCGTCAGGGCTCATCACGGTTCCGACCGACGTCCCGTCCGATTGATTGGCCATTGTCATGACCAACCGCTGCGGCGTTCCATTGACGTCGATCGTCCCGTTCCACATCCCTTCCAGTTGCCGAGTGATCGGCGCGCTTCTGGGAGCGGGCGCGATTCGCGCGTCGCCTTTTCGTGCGAGGTTGAATGGGGCCGACATGCCCGACTGCGTGGCCGTGCCTGACAGGTCCTGGCCGTCCAGTGACAGTACGCCTTCGAAGATGCTGGACTCAGGGCCGGACTTCAGCACGAGGCGTATCGTTCGGCCTTCGATCGTGACGCTGCTGAACGGCAGGCCTTTGACGCCCTGTTCCGGCTGGCCAAACGTGGCGACCAGCTGCCCGTTTGCCTTCTTGTCGATGTCGACCTCGATCTGCAGCAACATCTCGGGCATGCTGATCAGGCCCACCCAATGGCCCGAAGGATCCATCGTCTGAAACAGAAACGCCACGGCCACGACGAACATTTTGGTTATCGCTAACATTGGAGTACTCCCTGCCGCGTCAGAAATCCTGGCGCGAGATATTCCGCGTTGCCGCGGACAACATGACCGCCGACACAACCGCGCTGGCGAGAAGACCCAGCCACGGCACACCGTTCCCACGGAAGTACGACTCGCCGCTCATCACGCGGAAGACGCCGAAGCGCGCGACATCAGCGCTCAGCTGCTCGAGGAGTCCCAGGACGAAGGCCACGCACACGGCGAGCAGGAGCGGACGCCAGATGTCTCCAAAGGCGCTCGACAACAGAAAGGCGAGCGCGAAGAACACGAGGCCGCCGGTGAACATGCAGGCGCTGTGAACGAAGGCATCGCCCATGGCGTACGATTCGCCGACGCCGGGTGAGAGCAGGGGAAAGATGACCGCTGGGATCAGCGCGAGAACGAGCAGTTCGCCGGCGACGACCGCGGCCCGCACACTCATCAGACGGCGGCGTGACACGGGCAGCGACAGGGTGAAAAGCGCCCCGCCGCCGGCCGCCTGGGACAACAACCCGCCCGTGCCGAGCACAATCGCCATCAGCGTCCACAACTGCGGCATGTTGTGGCGGAACCACTGCGACCAGACGTAGCCGCGATAGCTGTGTGCGAGCTCGGCCGATTCGGCTACCCGGCGGCCAATTTCTCCCTGCAACTCGAGGTTCGATGCCGCCGGCAGCAGCCTGACGACCTCGGGATAGAGAGCGACTGTGCTGCCGGCTGACAGGAGCAGGAGCACGAGCCCGCCGGCAAAGCGCCATCGGGTTTCCAGCCACGACTTGTACCAAAGCATTGGTCAGCCCTCCGCCTTCACGGTTTCGAGAAAGATCTCTTTGAGCGAAACCGGCGCCACGTCGATCGACAAAGGCTTGAGGAGGCGCGCCTCGTCGATGACTGCCTCAGCCCCGGCGCTGGACAACACCGTGAGCACTCGCCCATGGCGCGACACACGCTCGACGCCGGCCGCGCGAAACGCCGGTTGTGGCGCCTCGCCGTCGAAAACCATCTGAATCCGCCGGAAGTTGGCACGCAGGTCATCGAGCCCACTGGAGAGAGCCGTACGGCCGCGATCGATGATGGCGACGTGATCGGCGACCTGTTCGACTTCCGCAATCTGGTGGGACGAAAAGAACACCGACATCTGCTCGCTCGCCACGTGTGTGACGAGCGCCTGTAACACTTCCTCGGTTGTGGCCGGATCGAGGCCCGAGGTCGGCTCGTCCAGCATCAACAACTCCGCCCCGCGACAGAGCGCAAGCAGCAACGCCAGCTTCGTCAGGGTGCCGCGCGACAGGGCCTTGACTTTTCGATCGAGCGGCAGCTCGAACCTGCGGACGTAGTCGCTCACAAGATCCGCGCGCCACGTGGGGAAGAACGTCGCGGTGAAGCGGATCATCTCGTCCACCGTCATGTAGCCGTACAGGTCCTTGTCGTCGCTGACAAACGCCGTGCGGCGCCTGATCTCGACGCTGTCACTGGTGTTGGCCGCATCGCGTCCCAGCACACGCGCGACTCCACTGGTGGGCCGCGCCATTCCCAGGAGGACCTTCATCGTGGTCGTCTTGCCGGCGCCATTGCGCCCAAGGAATCCACAGATGGAGCCCGCGGGTACCCGCAGATCCAGTCCACGCACGGCTTCCACCGTGTCGTAGTGCTTGCGAAGTTCCGCTGTCTCGATGACGAACGCGTCACCCACGCTGGCCCCCTTTCGTGTTCAACCCCGCGAGCTCGGCTTCGAACAGCCGTCGGATTTCCTCGTCCGTGATACCGCGGGCGCGCAGACGCTCGATGGCCTGCGCGACCAGCGCCTGGCCGCCCCGAACCTTCTCCGTGCCAGCCGCCGCGCCTGCGGTCTTCGACACAAACGCCCCCGCGCCATGGCGCAGCTCGACCACGCCCTCGTGTTCCAGCTCGCGGTAGGCCTTGGCGACGGTGTTCGGGTTAATCACGAGCTGCTCTGCCAGCGGCCGAATGCCGGGCAGCTGGTCACCTGGCCTGAGCGCGCCAGTCTCGATGCCGTGCTTCACCTGCTCCATCAGCTGGAGGTAAATCGGCACGCCGGACGATGGATTCGGACGGAACAGCATGGCAAACTGTACTACTGATATAATACAGTAAGACTGTCACAAAAGTTCCGTCACATTGTCAAGTGGCTGAGTGGCTGCTGAGTGGCCCAAGAAGGCGCGCCGGATCCCAGCGCGTTCGCGGCCCCGACGCTGACGTTGCTGGCGATCTCGCTCGCGGCATGCTGGCTCCCCGCGCGCCGTCCCGCACGACTCAGTCCGGTTGACGCGCTGCGCAGGGACTGAGGAAGCCAACCGCCGGGTTTTGAACTGGTGGTCTTGACGGTTTGGGACTGGCGCCGAAGGCGCCCACCGGGTCTTGAACTGGCAGTCTTGATGGTTTTGGACTGACGCCGAAGGCGCCCACCGGGTTTTGAACTGGCAGTCTTGACGGTTTTGAACTCCACGCGCGCTGTCGTCCAGTGCGTGGCTACTCGTCTTCCTCGTCCCGCTTGGTGTGATAGCGGGAGAACTCTTCCATGTAGGTGAGCGACTCGAACGAGCGCATGCGATCGACGAACAGCACCCCGTCCAGGTGGTCCGTTTCGTGCTGAATGACACGGGCGGGGAAATCCTTCGCGTTGATTGCGATGCGCTTGCCGTGGCGATCGAGCGCGCTGACCCGGATCTCGGCGGCACGTCTCACGCGGCCACGAATGTCGGGGATGCTCAGGCACCCTTCCCAGCCTTCGATGATCTCGGCGCCGACCACCTCGATCTCGGGGTTGATCACCGCTATCGGCTCGCCGGTGCCTCGGCCATCGGGATCCAGATGCGCGACGAACACCCGCAGGCTCTCGTGCACCTGCGGCGCCGCGAGACCAACGCCGGTGTATTCCTGCATCGTCTCGATCATGTCGTCGATCAGCTTCTGGAGCAGGACCGTCTTGAGCTCTTTGGACGCGATGGGTCGAGCCTTCTCACGAAGCACCGGATGGCCCATCCGCGCCACCTTCAAAATCGACATATCCGCACGATCTTATACTTCAGCGTGCACTCCCACGATCTGGAGCCGCCCTATCGCTTCTGCCCCATCTGCGGTCAGCCACTCGAGGAACGCGTCCTCAAGGTCAGCGAGCCGAAACGCCTCGTGTGTACGAACTCGACGTGCGGCTTCGTCTTCTACCTCGACCCGAAAATTGCCGTGGGTACGGTCATCCGCATGCCGGACGGCCGGATCATCCTCGTGCGACGCGCGATTGAGCCGGGCTTCGGCAAGTGGGTGTTTCCGGGCGGGTATGTGGATCGCGGTGAAGAAATCACCCTGGCTGCCGTCCGCGAGGCACGCGAGGAGTCAGGCCTGGAGGTCCGGCTCGAGCACCTCATCAACATCTATTCGTACGCGGGGCGCACGCCGATTATCGTTGTTTATGCGGCGACTTACGTCGCCGGCGATCTGATGGTCGACGAGGAGGGGCTCGAAGCACGGGCCTTCGAACCCCATGAAATTCCCTGGGACGACCTGGCGTTTCGCAGCACCAACGACGCGCTGCGCGACTACCTCGCGCAACTCACGCGACCGTCACTTCCTTGGCGAGATAGACGTCCTGGATCGCATTGAGGAGCGCGACGCCTTCTGCCACCGGGCGCTGAAACGCTTTGCGGCCCGAGATGAGCCCCATGCCGCCCGCGCGCTTGTTGATCACGGCGGTCTTCACCGCCTCCTTCAGATCGCTCTCTCCGGCGGAGGCGCCGCCGGAGTTGATGAGGCCCGCGCGTCCCATATAGCAATTGATGACCTGATACCGAGTGAGGTCAATCGGGTGGTCTGACGACAACTGCGAGTACACGATCTTGTGCGTCTTGCCGAAATTGAGCGCAGTGTAGCCGCCGTTGGCCTCTGGCAGCTTCTGCTTGATGATGTCCGCGCCGATGGTGACGCCGAGATGGTTCGCCTGGCCGGTCAGGTCGGCTGCGAGGTGGTAGTCGGCTTCCTTCGTCTTGAACGCCGCGTTGCGAAGGTAGCACCACAGAACCGTGAACATTCCGAGCTCGTGCGCCTGCTGAAACATCTCCGACACTTCCTGCAGCTGGCGCTTCGATTCCTCCGACCCGAAGTAAATCGTCGCCCCGATGCCGGCGGCGCCCAGGTCGAATCCCTGCCGGACGCTGGCAAATCGGATCTGATCATAGGCGTTGGGATAGGAGATGAACTCGTTGTGATTCAGCTTCAGAATGAACGGGATCCTGTGCGCGTAGCGCCGTGCGACCGACGCCAGCACGCCGAGCGTCGAGGCTACGGCGTTGCAGCCGCCGTCGATGGCCAGCCTGACGATGTTCTCGGGATCGAAGTACGAGGGGTTGGGGGCAAAGGATGCGCCGGCGGAATGTTCGATGCCTTGATCGACGGGAAGGATCGAGACGTAGCCCGTGCCACCGAGACGGCCGGCGTTGAACAGTTGTTGCAGCGCGCCGAGCACGCGAGGTGAGCGGTCGGTCGGCGTAAAGACACGATCCACGAAGTCGGGCCCCGGCAAATGCAACAGATCCTTCGAAACGGTCTTGCACTGATGTTGAAGCAACGCCGCGTCGTCACCGAGCACCTGCTCGAGCCGCGCCATGACAGAGTTCGACCGGGTCGTCACTGAAGCCACGTGATCACCTCTCAAATTCTTCATCCTACCACCGCTCCTCGGCAGCCACGGCCGCAGACGTCAGGCCCACGCCGTGGGGATACGTGAAACGTTCGAGCACCATGCGGTCCAGCGCGTCGTGCACCATTTCGGCGACCGGCAGCGTGCTTTCGGCCACCTCGACGACGCGCGGGTGAGCGCGGGTCGCCGGATGGCGCGGCGTGAACAGCGTGCAGCAGTCCTCGTCTGGAACAATCGAAATGGGATAGGTCCCGAGGCGTTCTGCCTCAGCCGTAATCTCCTCCTTGTCCATGCCGATGAGCGGCCGCAGCACGGGCAACCGGCTGGCGGACGAGATCAGCGACATGTTGTCGAGTGTCTGTGACGCCACCTGCCCGACCACCTCGCCCGTGACGAGCGCCGGCGCGCGAAGCTGTGAGGCAATCTGCTCGGCAATGCGGAGCATCATCCGCCGGTACACGACCACGCGCAGTGGACCGGGCACGCTCAGAGTCACTTGACGCTGTAGCTCGCCAAACGGCACAAGGTAGAGGCGCGACCGCAACTGAAAGCGGGTGAGACGCTCGGTGAGCTCGCGTGCCTTCTCCTGCGAGGTCTTGGACAAAAACGGATAGCTGTGGAAGTGCACGAACGACGCGCGACAGCCGCGCCGCATCATCCGCCAGGCGGCGACCGGTGAATCGATTCCGCCCGACAGCAGGATGACGACCCGCCCGCTCGACCCGACTGGCAATCCGCCGGGTCCCGGCAGCTTGCCAAAATGATAAAAGGCCTCGCCAGGAACGAGTTCGATCCAGATGACGAGTGCGGGGCGCGTGAGATCGACCTTCCAGCCGCGGGCATCCTGAACACGCCGCCCGATCAGCCGTTCGATCTCGGGCGACGGTATCGCAAACCGCTTGTCGGCACGACGCACCGCAATGCGGAAGCTCGGCACCGCCTCATCTGGCAGATCGCGGACGATGGCATCGCCGATGGCCTCGAGGTCGAGTGGGGCCCGGCGGGCGAGCGAGAAGTTCGCGAGTCCGAAAGCGCGCGTCAATCGTTCCTGCAGGTGCGGCCAGTCGTCTTCCCGATCGAAGACGATCTCGATGCGACCCATGGGTGTGCGAATGTCGCGGACGCTGAGGCCGCCGAGGAGTTCGCGCAGGTTGCGGACCAGGCGGCGGAGGAACCAATTGCGGTTCTTCCCTTTCAGCGCGATTTCCTGATAGTGCGCAATGACAGAAGGCATAGCACCGCCGCCGCCGCCCGGTGTCCGGACAGGACGGCACTCTCAATCGTAGCGGGGAGGCCGGTATCAATCCAGTCGCCGGCGAGAAACAGCCCGGTTACGGCCGTCGTCGTTCCGGGACGTGGCGGACTGCCTGGCTTGAGCGAGAAGGTGGCGCGGCGCTCGCGAATGACGGACGCGTGCCGCACGGTCGATCGGCGTGCGGCGGCAAGCGCCTGACGGACTTCATCGAGTGCCAGGGCGATCAACTTCCCGTTCGAGAGGTCGCACGTGGCGTCAGCGCCGCTGCTGACGAGCGAAAGATGCGACTGCCCGCTGCCGACGAAGCGCCGGCGATCGAAGATCCACTGGAACGTGCGGCCCGGAAGGCCGAGCATCGCGTCGTCGAGCTGGAAGTCCTCGAACCACAGGTTCACAGTGACGATCGGTGCGCTGCCTAGCGCCGTGGCATTGTTGACCGTCGGCTGGAGTGACCTGGGAGGGTTGGTGAACACGTCGGTCATCGCAAACCACGGCACGGCGCAGACCACAATGGACGCGGGTGTCCAGGCGCCGCCAACCGTGACGCCCTTCACCCGATCGTCTTCGATCACGACCGCCGCCTTGGCATGTGTGTGCATCCTGCCGCCGCGGCTGTCGAGGAACTGCTGTGCGGGAATGGTATAGAGCTCGTCGAGGGGCACCGCAGGAACCAGAATAGCGGCCGCATCGGGTTCAGGGCCGAACATCCGCGACGTCACCGCGACGAACATCTCGGCGGAAGCGTCGTCAATCGGCTGATTGAGCGCGGCCAGCGCCAGGGGTTCCCAGAACAGCCGGCAGAGGCGCGGCGACTGGTGATGTCTCACCAGCCACTGGCGGACGGTCTCGCCTGCTGTGACCCTGCTGCCGCGGCCGAGCGCGCGGCCGATCCGCAACATCGCCCATCGATCCGACGAGTCCAGCGCATCCCACGCCAGGATGCCTGCGATGACGTCAAGCGGTCCAGACAGCGGAGGGAGAGTCAGTTCCGTGCGCCGTCCCCGCTCGTCAATCATGGGCACGTGCAATGTCGAGGGACGGTGCAGGCGCCCGGCGGATCCGACGCGTTTCAAGAAGGCCAGCGTCTCGGTATAGCAGCCGGCGATGATGTGCTGACCGTTGTCGATGCGTTCGCCTGTGGCCGGGTCGCGAAAAGCGTTCGCGCGGCCGCCGAGCGTCGGGCGCGCTTCGAACACGCACACACGCACTCCAGCGTCGGCAAGCGCCGTCGCGGCGGCCAGGCCAGCGAATCCTCCGCCGATGACGACGACACCGGGATCGGGGAGGGGGGAATCGGGAAGACTGCCGGGTGGCCTCACGGTCGCCCGTGCGTGCTTATCGCACACCCCGTGCCTGCGAGGCCGGCAGGCGGAGACCGGCCAGCGTGCGGGCCCAGGTGGTGAGCGCGAGCAGGAAACGCGCCGGCCGCGGAACCCGGATCACCTGCGCGAACACGTCGTAGCCATTCGCTTCGATGCGACGCAGGATGTCCTGATAGATGGCCCCCATGATCTCGGCCGCGACCAGACGGCGTGCATCGGAGCGCGGGAGTTCCCGCGCCGCGCGGACGAAATACTCCCGCGCCCGCGCGATCTCGAACGCGAGCAGCGCGCGCACCGGCGGGGTCACCACGCCGCGGGTGAGCGCCTCTTCACTGCAGCCGAAATGCCGCAAGTCCTCCTGCGGGAGGTACACACGCCCACGCCACAGATCGACCCCCACGTCCCGCACGATGTTGGTGAGCTGCAACGCGAGACCGAGATTGATCGCATATTCGCGGGAACGGGCGTCGCGGCAGCCGAAAATCTCGATACACACCAAGCCGACAGCGGAGGCCACGCGGCGGCAGTATTCCAGCAGCTCCTCGATCGTGTCGTAGCGATCGCGCGCGAGATCCATTGCCACGCCGTCGATGAGATCCTCGAAAGGCTGGCGCGGAAGCTGAAACGCGGGCACGAGCGGACCGAGCGCACGGCCCTGCGGGGTTTCAGGCTGCCCGCCCACATCAAAGCAGCGTGCGACCTCGGCACGCCACACGGCCAGGTTCTGCTCCGCCGTCCGTCTGGCATCTCCATCAAGCGGCCATTGCCCGTCGGGAACGGCTTCGTCCACCGCATCGTCGACTGCCCGGCAGAAGTCCCAGACCGCCACGATGGCGTTGCGCTTCGCCGCGGGAAGCATCAGGAAGGCGTAGTAGAACGAGGTGTCGCGGGCCACGTCAGCGCTTTCCACGCTATCACTAATGCATCGGCCGCGCCCAAGGTCGGGCGATGCTGGAAGACGTCGAACTCGAGCTCGCGCGTCTTCTGCAGCACGCGCAAGCCGCCGAGCCACGTAGCCCGCAGCTCGTAGCGGAGCCGCCCGCGAAGCACGTCGCAGACCGGACGTCCACGCCGAAACCGGTCCTCGGTGACCGACGCGCAGTCACGCAAGGCCCTCCGCCACGCCTCGCTGATGACGCCGCGGCCCAGATCGGCGGTCTCGGCTCCGGCCGGGACCCAGACACTGTGCGGAACATACAGTCGGCCGCGCTGCCAATCAATGGCCAGATCCTGCCAGAAGTTCGTGAGCTGGAGCGCCGTGCAGACATCGTCCGACCACGCATCGGCGTCGGGCCGTCGGACCCCGGCCAGCCTGAGGACAAGGCGGCCCACGGGGTTTGCGGAACGCCGGCAATAATCGAAGACCTCCTCCCACGTGTCATAGCGGGTCTGCTCCACGTCCTGCTTGAATGCGCTGAGCAGATCGTCAAACAGGTCGAGCGGGAGGTCGAAGCGCCTCCGGGTCTCGGCCAACGCTTCAAAGACGGCAGATCGGGGCGCGCCGCGCAGATGCGCCGACCACTCGTCCAGCAACGCGAGGCGCTCGGCCTGGGTCCGTCCGGGCTCGTCGGCAATGTCATCCGCCCCGCGTGCAAACGCGTACACCGCCGCCAGATGGGGCCGGAGCGAGGCCGGCACCAGACGGGACGCGACGGGAAAATTCTCGTAGTGCGCGTGAGCAATCTCGAGGCACGCCGCATAGGCGTCGCTTACCACTCGGTCTCAGGCACACCCGCGCGACGATTGGCCGCGCGAGCCATGACAAACAGCAGGTCGGACAAGCGATTCAGATAGACGAGGACGACCGGCTCGGTCGCGTCTGCGCCGAGGGCCAGCACGGCGCGCTCCGCCCGGCGGCACACGGTGCGAGCCAGATGGAGCGCGGCGCCACCCGGCGACCCACCCGACAAGATGAAGTGCCGCAGCGGCGGCAGCTCGGCGTCGAGCTGATCGATCCAGCCTTCGAGCCGCGCCACACTGGTATCGTTCACCACGATCTTGGTGACACGTGGAGCAATCTTGTACGACGGGTCGGCCAGCCGCGCACCCAGGGCAAACAGATCGCGCTGCAGGAGAATCGCGATCTCGCCCAGCTCATCGTCCAGGCCGCTGGCGGCGGAGACCCCGATGGCGGCCTGCAGTTCGTCCACGTCGCCGTACGCCGCGACACGGGGATCGTGTTTGAGCACACGAGTGCCGTCGAACAGGCTGGTCTCGCCGCGATCACCCGTTTTCGTGTAGATTTTCACCTCAGAATTATTAGAACACTTCGCGGCCCCGACACGAAGCATTACACGAACGATTGACTGACTCCAGACTGCCCATCCCCGCCGCGCGCCGGCGCTTTCGACGACAGCTTCTGACGTGGTATCGCAGGCACGGGCGCGATCTGCCATGGCGGAAGACCGACAACCCGTACCACATCCTGGTGTCCGAGATGATGTTGCAGCAGACGCAGGTCGATCGCGTCCTGCCGAAATATCACGAGTGGCTCGCCAAATACCCGTCCTTCGAAGCGCTCGCCGCGGCGGCGCCGGACGATGTGACCCGCACGTGGTATCCGCTGGGCTACAACATCCGACCGCGTCGGCTGCAGACCATCGCGCGCGAAGCCGTCGATCGCTTCGGCGGCGCCCTGCCATCCGATGAACGCACGCTGCTCTCGTTCAAGGGTATCGGCCAGTACACCGCGGGCGCCATCCGCAGCTTCGCGTTTCGTGAACGAGCGGCGATTCTCGACACGAACGTGGCTCGCGTCCTGCTGCGCGTGTTCCTCGGCGGGGGCGATCCCAAAAGCCACGCAACCCGCCGGCGGCTCTGGGAAATGTCCGCCACGCTCGTGCCAAGACGTCATGCGTTCGACTTCAACCAGGCCCTGATGGACTTCGGCGCGACCGTGTGCACCGCGCGGAAACCTCTCTGCGGCGAGTGTCCGATGCGACGCCATTGTCGCGTCTACCCGTACCGAAGCTGAGGTCGGCCCGCGTGCCGCGGGGCTGGCCCGTCTTGTCGAGCCGCCAATATGTAGGAAAATGGTAGTATCACTACCATCGGTGATCTGCGCTCAACGCGCAGCACGTCGTGATGCCGTCTCATCAATTGGCGACACGTTCTCCCTCGTCGCGCGAGCGACTGCTGGAAGCCGCAAAGAGACTTTTCGCGGCGCAGGGGTACGAACAAACTGCCACCTCGGCCATTGCGCGCGAAGCCGGCACATCCGAATCGCAATTGATGCGCTACTTCGGCGGCAAAGTCGGGCTGCTCGAAGCGCTCTTCGACGACGCCTGGAACCACTTGAATGCGCGCGTCGCCCGCGCACTGAAAACGGCTGACGGGCATCGCGAGTCCCTGCTCGATGCCATCCAGACCATCGTCAGCGTCCTGGCGCGCGATCCGGATCTCGCCACGCTGTTCATGTTCGAAGGGCGGCGGATGCGCGGCGACGAACCGCGCGTTCGGCTCTCACGAGGATTCGTCGCGTTCTCGGACACCATCCGCAGCCTCGTCCGCAGGGCGCAGGCCGCCCGAGAAATCAATCCCGGCTTCGACGCGTCAGCCGTCACGTCTGCGCTGCTCGGCGCAGCTGAATCGCTCATCCGCGACCGTTTGAGCGCAAGGTCGGGCCGCGGAGGCCGTAGTTTTGCCGAACGTGAGATTCGGCGGACGCTTGATGGAATGCTCTCCGGCCTGCAGAGCCGGCCGCGCAGCGGACGTGCTCCGGTCGCCAAAAAACGCTGAGCCGCCAGCTTTCCTAGCCGGCGAGAATCTCTATCAACTCGGCATCGGCTGCGGGGAATCGCAGGCCACGCAAATCATCGCGCCTGACCCAGCGAATCTCCTGACCCAGCATGGGTTTTGGGGTCCCCTCGAAGCCACATCGATAAAAGTGCAGCTCGACAACCCGATCGCCGTACGCGTGAGTGACGCTGAGAACGCAGTTCCACACCACGCCGACGATATCGAGCTCTTCGAACAGCTCGCGCCGAAGCGCTTCCGCGTGGCTTTCGTGAGGCGGGCACTTGCCGCCGGGAAACTCCCAATGTCCTGAGAGATGGGTGCCGTCAGGCCGCAGGGTGAGGAGAAATTCGCCGTCACGTTCGATGACGGCCGCGACGACAGTCAAAGGTTCCAAGGTTCCAAAGCTCAAATTATCAGAAGGCTTTGGAACCTGGAACCCTGGAACCTCGAGCTATCTGCGCTGGAGAGTCATTTTGACGATGAACTCGCCGGTGTTGTCGCTGACCTCGTCGTCGTTGATGCCAAGATACAGTTGACCGTCTGCCGGCATCGTCACAGGAGTCGTCACGTTGCCGATCGGGAAGGGCGCCGAGTTGCCGACTCGCGCGATGAGCGCCCCCGCGAGATTCTGCGGAAGCGGAGAATTCGGCGCGCGGCGCTGAGTGAGCGAACCGGCCGACTGCGCCACATCTTTCGCGTCGATCGAGAGCTGCACCTGACCGGTGACGTTGAACGACACGCGGTCGCCCTTGCGGACCGTCAGCGGCGTGGCGACCCAGGCACTGTTGCCCGGCACGCGAATGGCGCCGTCCGGCAGCGGATCGTTGGAGCCGGCCGTCGGCGCGTTGTTCGCGACGGACGTGGCCGCGGGGAACTTACCGAAGTAAATGCGGGAGACCTGATCGAGCGGCACACGGCGTTCTTCGCCAGCGGTCGTGCGGAAGATCAACGCGTGCGGCTCGGTAGTCTTCTCGGTTTCGCCGCCCCGGATGTCAACGAACCGGCCCTGGATGCTTTCGCCGCCACGGAGCAGCGCAAGATGATTGTCGCCTCGGGCGACGGACAGCTCGGTTTCGGGGAGTCCTGACGCCCCGCCGGTGAAGTCGATCAGCGCCACCTCGCCGACAGGCAGCCTGCGTTGATCGTGAAGGCTGACGCGGACGAAAACGGTATTGGTTTCCACGTCTTCGAGAACACCGGCGACGCGGTCGCCATTACGCAGGAGCACCGTTGCCCGATGCTCGTGTTGTGCGAACGAGATGCTGGGAAGCGTGAAAGCCGCCAGCACGAGAGTGAGGACAAAGTTCCGAATGCTCATAGCGCCCTGCAATTGCAAACGGGGCGCCAACCTGCCCGGGTCAACCGAGCTGCGATTCGCGCCGGATAAACGGCAGAGGTGACAGCTCCCCGGACAGTTGGGCTCGTGGGTTACCAACATTCACCACAGTTCCGGGGCTAGTGAAGTCCCGGTGGACGTAACCCAGGGCAATCCCGGCCTCCAACGCCGGGGACCAGGCCACGCTGGTTAGCCGGCCAATCTCCCGCTCCCCGCTCCTGATGCGCTCTCCGCCCTTGGGCAGCGTGCCCTTGGAGAGTCGGATACCGACGAGCTTGCGCGCGACCCGCCCTCCGCCTCGATGCGTGACCCGCACGATCACTTCCTGACCGACGTAGCAGCCTTTCGTGAACGAAATGGCTCGGCTTTCAAGGCCCGCCTCGAGTGGGATCGTCTGCTCGTCCATGTCCACGAGAAAGGCTGGGCGGCCGGCCTCTACCCGAACCACGTCGAGCGTTTCCAGACTGATCTCCGGCGCTCCGCGAGCGGTCATGTCTCGAACGAACAGTTCCACGTCGGCCACGGGCACGAACGACGTGAATCCGGGCAGGCGGACCCAGTCGTCGCGACTCACGTCCAGGCCCTGGACGATGGCGGGCGCGTCAGGGCCGTGCACTTCGACGATGGAGAGCTCGGACGAACGATTCGCGACCTGCGCGTCCTCGGCAAACAACAGTCCATCCATCCGCGACTGGAGGGATTCGGCGAGACTCGCCGGCACGTCGAGCAACACGCGATCTGACAGGTTGAAGACGCGCATGTCGGTGATCATGCGGCCCTGAGGAGTGAGATAGGCCGCATCGCACACGCCGCCCATTGGCAGCGCCAGAACGTCATTGGTCAGAAGGCCCTGCAGCCATGAGAGGCGATCGGTGCCGGTTACGACGAGCACCCCGCGATCGCCCCGGCGGACGACCGCCGCGTGTTCGGTCAGCGCCTGGTAGCCGTCTGGTGAGAACATATAAGGTGCCTCGGGTGCCTCGGGTGCCTCGGGTGCCTCGGGTGCCTCAAGGTGCCTCAAGGTGCCTGGAGTGCCTCGTGTGCTGGCCATAGGCACCATAGGCACCCTAGGCACTCCAGGCACCTTGCGGCGAAGCCGCGTGCCTCGGGTGCTGGGAAACCGAATGACACAATTTCATTGTATGCGCGTGATGAGCGGCCTCCTGATTGCCACGCTGGCGAGTCACGCCTGGGCACGGCAAGGGCCGGGGGACGAGGGCCAGGCGTTCACGGTGTTCCTGAACGCGCGGCCGATTGGTCAGGAAACCGTTTCTGTTATCGAACGTCCGGACGGCTGGCTCGTCCGGGGGAGCAACCGTCTCGGCCCACCGCTCGACGTCGTGACGCGAGTGGCAGAGATCGAGTACGACACCCGGTGGCAGCCGAGACGTCTCCTGATCGAGGGCACCGCGCGGGGGCAGGAGGCCACGATCAGGTCGTCGTTTGCCGACGGCGAGGCGGCCACAGAGGTCGTCATCGCCGGCCAGTCTTCGAGCAAAACCGACAAAGTCGCGGCGGATGCGCTCGTCCTGCCGAATGCGTTTCTCGGGTCCTATGCCGCTCTGGCCCGGCGCCTGGTGGGACAGCAACCAGGCGCGACGTTCAGAGCCTACATCGCACCGCAGGGTGAGATCGCCATGCGACTCGACGGCGCCTTCGCCGAGCGCATCGAGACTCCCAAGCAAACCATCGCCGCCACCCGCTACACGCTGATGGTGCCCAATACCGCGCTCGGCGGCGAGATGCAGGTCAGCGTGTGGAGCGACGGCAACGGCGGATTGCTGCGGCTCAGCGTGCCGGCGCAGGGCCTGGAAGTCGCGCGAGAGGACATCGCATCGGCAGCAGCCCGAACGACGTCCTTCTCGGTGCCGGGCGATGAAACCGTTCACATTCCTGCGTCAGGGTTCAGCCTTGCGGCCAGTGTGACCAGGCCGGCCGGCGCGAAAGGGCCGCTTCCGGCGGTTGTTCTCGTCGGCGGATCGGACGCCGTCGATCGCGACGGCGCAGTGGGAGGCGTCCCCGTGCTCGGGCAGATCGCCTCGGATCTCGTCAACGCGGGCTTTGTCGTCGTCCGGTACGACCGCCGGGGCATCGGACAGAGTGGCGGCCGCGCGGAGACGGCCACCATCATGGATTACGCGGAAGACGTGCGCGCGGTCATTGCCTGGCTCGACAGACAACGCAAGGAAGTGGACCGGCGGCGGATCGCGCTGGTCGGCCATGGCGACGGGGCGTGGATTGCCATGCGCGCCGCTGACCGCGACAACCGTGTGGCGGCACTCGTGCTGGTCGCCGCCGTCTCCTCGAAGGGAGCGGAATACACGCTGGAGCAACAACGCGATCTGCTCGCGCGGCTCAACGCCACAGACGAGGAGCGTCAAGCCAAGATCGCGCTGCAGGAGCGCATCAACGCGGCCGCGCTGCAGGACACGGGGTGGGACGAGGTGCCCGAGACCCTCCGCGCGGCAGCGGACACGCCGTGGTTCCAGAGCTTTCTCAGGTTCGACCCGGCGCGCGTCATCAGGGACCTGCGCGAACCGATTCTGATCGTGCACGGCGAGCTCGACACCGAAGTGGCGTCGCATCATGCGGACCGTCTGGCCGAACTGGCCCGCGCGCGGCGGCGCAAGGTAGAGACCGAACTCGCCAAGGTGCCTGGCGTGAATCACCTGCTCGTGCCGGCGACGACTGGCCGTGTGGAGGAATACGCCACGCTGCCTGACAAGAAGGTCTCGCCGGCCGCCACATCGGCCATTGCGGCCTGGCTGACGCGCGTCATGGACTGAGTACTAACCTACCGCCCCAACGGTGACGCGCCGGATTCGCCGATCGCGACTCCTGGCTCATCCCACAGCGTCTTGACGCGATCGCGCAGCGCGGTCGCGCCATCCGCGTCGGTCGTGCCCTCGGCGATGCGCATCGGCGTCCCGAACGCCACACGGACGACGTGACGAGACCACGGCCGCAGCAGGCGCCAGTTGAACGGACGGTTGCGTGGCCACAGTTCGAACACGCCGCGAATCCCGACCGGGACGATGGGAACATTCAGGTGCCGTGACAGGACGGGCGCGCCCTTCTTGAAGCGCTTCACGCTGCCGTCGATCGAGCGCTCCCCCTCGGGAAACAGGACGAGAACCCTGCCGTGCGTCAAACCAAAGGCTCCTGCCTTCATCGCGGACACGAGGTTGGCGTCAGGATCGACAGGCACGAGGTTCAACTGGCGCGCAAGCCAGGCCGTCACCGGCGTTTCGAAGTACTCGGTGGCGCCGACGAAGAACAGTTGGCGCAACACCGCATACGGCAGCACGCTGCACACGAACACCGGGTCGAGGTAGCTCTGGTGATTGGGGCTGATGATGTACGGACCGTTTGCCGGCAGGTGCTGCAGCCCGCTGTGGGTGACCGGTGGCAGGACGAGCCGGAGTACGCGCAGAGCGACGAAGAACAGCGCGGGAACCAGGACCCGTTGCCTGAGGAGCGGAGCGACGACCGGATCGGTCACCGGCGGCAGATCGCGCAGAAGCGCCGCCCGCGAAGTTTCCGCGGTTGGCTCGCTTGCGCGCCGGTCGTCAGGGCGAACGGCGTCGATCAGTTGCGCGACGGTCAGAATGGCGGGCGCCCGGTCGTCGCCGACTCGAACGCCAAAGCGGTGCTCGAGGTCCGCAATCAGCTCAACGCGCTCCATCGAATCGAGCGCGAGGTCGAGCTCCAGATTCGAGTCAGGCGCGACCCAGGCACCCCGGGCGCGCCGCGCGATGATCGCGGCCGCTTCGACCGCGTGCGCGTCACCACCCCAGCCCGTTTCGTCCCGCGCGGCATGACGGCGGCGGGCGGTGTCCTCGCGCTTCTGCTTCACCCGCTGCTCGATCTCGTGTCGTTTGAGCGTGCCGGTCGTGGTGCGCGGTAACCGCTCGAACCACACGTCGTAACCAAGGACGCGCTTGTGCGGCGGTAAATGGATGGACTGCCCCTCAATCTCGAAGCGAAGCAAGTCGCCCGCATTGGCAATGCGGCGGGCTCGCAGCAGCTCGATGTCTGGGACGACGACTGCGAACAGCCGCTCTGTCGCGGGTTCGTTGGCGTGCGTCACCCCCATGACACAAATCTCTTCGACGAACTGCGACTGCCGGTACTGCGCCTCGACGTCTCCCGGGTAAATGTTCTGGCCCGAGGCAAGAACGATCACCTCCTTTTTCCGCCCGGTGATGGTCAGCCGGCCCGCAGTATCGAGGCGGCCGAGATCGCCCGTCAGCAACCAGCCGTCGCGCATGACCTGGCCGGTCGCGTCAGGCCGGTTGTAGTACCCCTGCATGACAATCGGGCCGCGGATGGCGATTTCGCCATCGAGGTCTGGAACGTCGGACGGCATGATCCTGATCTCGTGCCCGGCAAATGCCCGCCCGACGGTGTCGCCTGGGGCATCGTCCGGGCGCGTGATGGTCGCCGCCCCGGACGTTTCCGTCAGAACGTAAGCCTGCAGAATCGTCAGGCCGACAGCGTAGAAGTCGCGCGCGATGGCCGTGTCGAACCGCGCGCCGCCGGTGACGAACAACCGCAACTGTCCTCCCAGCATTGTGTGAATGCGCCGGAACAGCAGCGGACCGCCGTTGATCCTGGCGCGGCGGAGACGAAAGCTGGCGGCCCGCAGCCGTCTGAGCGCGGCGCGGATCACTCGTCCGCCCATGGCGGCCTCGTCGAAAATGCGCTCGTGAAGCAAGTAAAGGAACTGCGGGCTGCAGGCACAGATCGTGACGCGCCGCTCACTCAACGCACGTACGAGCTCAGCGGACGTCGGCGTCTCCAACAACACCAGGCGGGCCCCGGCGGCAAGCGTCAACGGCAGGTTGGCCAGCGCGAGGGCGTGGAAGAGCGGCAGGACGGCCAGCACAATGTCCTGCTCGCTGACGTTGACCGCCGCGGAGGCCGCGTCTCGTTCAGCCAGGAGGTTTGAGTGGGTGAGCACCACGCCTTTCGGGTCGGCGGTGGTGCCTGAGGTGTAGAGAATCACGGCCGCAGAGGTGTCCATCGTGTCGTGCGGCGGAACTGTGCCCGGCAGTGTGGATGGCACGTCCTCGAGCAACGTGACGGTCACATCGAACCCCGTCACGGCCTCGCGTGCGCGCGGGGCCAGCCGCGCGTTGACGAACAGCACGCGCGGGCTGGCATCGCGAACAATCGTCGCGATCTGCCCGACGTCATAGTTGGTGTCGAGCGGCACGGCGATGGCGCCGAGATGCAGTGTGCCGAGATAGGCGGCGCACCACCGTGCGTCGTTGTCAGCGAGAATCGCGCACCGGTCGCCGGCGGTTACCCCGGACGCCGCCAGCCACCCCGCGTGCGCCACCGCAGCGTCGTGCAGTTGACCATACGTCCACGTCTCGACGGCGGCCGGGCGTCGAACCTCCACGGCGATTCGCCCCGCGCATCGCGCTGCCACCGAGTCGAAAACATGCCACACGTTCACGCCGCGCAAATTCTATGTTGCGCCGGTTACACTAGCGGAAGCGAATGTGGATTCTCGAATCAACCAATCCTGAACACCGTCTGCTCTTCCGCCTTGTCCCCGGCTCGCTCAAGACCATGGGCCGCGCCGCACGCGCCGATTTCGTCGTCGAGGCGGCCCTCGTCTCGCGACTGCATTGCCGGTTCAGGCTCGACGATCGCGACCGGCTCGATGTGGAAGATCTGCGCAGCACCAACGGCACGTGGGTCAATGGCCGCAAAATTGAGAAGGTCCCGCTGATGGCCGGGGACACGGTCAAAATCGGCCGCGTGGAATTCGCGGTGCGCCCCGAATCGTAGGCTCCCAGCTATCAGCTGTCAGCTATCAGCGCTCTCAGCGCTCAAGCGCTGGCGGCTTCGCCGCAGAGGGCGGCGCCTTCGGCGCCGATGGCCGCCTACGGCGGATGGCCGCGGCTTCCGCCGCGGATCCAAGAGGTTCCGAGCCGCGAAGCGGCGAGGCCCTCGGCGGCGAAGCCGCCGCCTTCCAAGCGAAGCGCCGGCCCTCCGCGCGAAGCGCGGCCTCGACGCTCAGCACTCTCAGCCGAAAGCTGTTACGTGCGGCGACGTTCCCACTCGAGCAGGAAAGGGTTGGTCCGCCGCTCGTGACCAATGGTCGTCTCGGGACCGTGGCCTGAATAGACCCTGGCGTCGTCGCCACACGAGTAGAGCACGTTGGTGATCGATCGCATCAGCGTCTCGTAATCGCCGCCTGGCAGGTCGGTGCGGCCGATGGACCCGGCAAACAGCGTGTCGCCCACGAACAGATCCTGGCCGATGGTCCTCTGGCGGCCCACCTGCAGGCAGACGCCGCCAGGGCAGTGGCCGGGCGTATGGTGAATGTGGACGTCGTACTCGCCAAACGTGAATGGACCACGGCCCTCGTAAAACTCGTCCACCGGTGGCGGTTGCTCGACGTCGAGGCCGAACATCGAGCCGTGGGCGGCCGCCTGCTCATACAGGAAGAGATCGTCGCGGTGGAGGTAAATCGGGACGCTGAGCGCACGCCTGGCGCGGCCGACACCGCTCACGTGATCGACGTGCGCGTGTGTCAGCAGGATCGCACGGGGTGTCAGTCGCTCACGCTCGATGAAGGCCAGCAACTGCTCCACTTCATCGCCCGGGTCGATGACCACTGCGGCACGAGTCGCCTCGCATCCCACGACGTATCCGTTCTTGAAAAATGGCGCGACAGCGGCGGATTCGATGATCATTCGCGTCATGGTCAGCTCCCGCGCCGAACGCCGAGAGCCGAAAGCTTCCCACGGATTAGGATACCTTCATGATCCTCGTTGTCGCCGACGACCTGCTGTTTCGATCGAAAATCTCTACGGCGGCCAGGGCGTTGGGCGTCGTCGTCCGCGCCGCCACGACGCCAGATGCCGCCCTCGAGCGTGCTCGCGAGGATCATCCGACACTGGTCCTCATCGACCTCGACGGCCAGCGGCCGGCACCGTTCGAGGTGCTGCAGCGCTTTTCCGAGGATGCGGCGCTCCGCGAACTGAAGACCATTGGATTCGTGTCCCACGTGCACGCGGATCTCGTCCGCCGGGCACGTGAGCTGGGTATCGGAAGCGTGATGGCGCGCAGTGCATTCGTCGCCGAGCTGGCCTCCCTGCTCGAGCCGCACGCAGAGGAGGGCGCCGGGCGGCCATGATTGACGGCCGTGCCGTGACGCTTCAGGACATCTACGCCGCGCGCGGCAGATTGCGCGAGCACCTCCTGCCGACGCCCCTGCGCGAATCCGCGTGGTTGTCGGGCGTGGCCGATGCACGAACGCTGCTGAAGCTCGAATCCGTACAGCTCACCAACTCGTTCAAAATTCGCGGCGCGATGAACGCGGCCGTGCGGCTGGCGCAAACCGCGCGCCCGCCGGCGATCGTGACCGCCTCGGCCGGCAATCACGGGCGGGCCATCGCGCTGGCGGCCGAGCGGTTCGGATTGACGGCCGTCGTATTCACACCCGCCAATGCACCCGCCATCAAGAAGGCGGCCATCCGGCGTCACGGGGCCGTGCTGCGGGACGAGCCGTCAGATTACGACACGGCGGAACGCCTCGCGCGAGAGTTTGCGTCACGCGAGGACGCGATCTTCATTTCCGCCTACAACCATCCTGACGTCATCGCTGGCGCCGGAACCATCGCGCTCGAGATTCTGGAGGCGATGCCGGACGTCGAGACCATCGTCGTGCCGGTGGGAGGCGGCGGGCTGGCCAGCGGCGTCGGAGTGGCGATCAAAAGCGCCGCGCCGCACGTCACTGTTGTCGGAGTGGAGGTAACCGCATCACGACCGTTTGCCGTGGGTCTCGCCCGCGGCGCGATTACCCGCATCGACGTCAGTCCGTCACTGGCGGATGGGCTCGTCGGCAATCTCGAACCGGGCTCGATGACCTTCGACATCGTGCGGCAACGGGTAGACGCGCTCGTGAGCGCCGGCGAAGAAGATCTGCGCCGGGCCATTCGCGGGCTGGCCGCTGAAGACCACGTGATTGCCGAAGGCGCAGGGGCCGCGGCAACGGCGGCCGTCCTGTCCGGTCACGCCGTTCGACCAGGACAACGCGCCGTTGTCGTGGTCAGCGGCTCGAACATCGACCTTGGCCTGCTCAGCGAGATCCTGAGCGAGCGCTGATCGGCTCAGACCCTCCTCAGCATCGCAGCAAACGTCGCGGCTGATTCGAATTTTCCTGCGCGGGCGCGTTCGATCACCGTCTCGATGGCCTGAAGCCCCGCGATCCCGGTCGCCGGCGGCCGCGCGGCCAGCTCCCGAAGCAGCTCGCCCAATGCCGCGATGTCGCGCTCGATGGACGGATCGACCAGGATGTTCAGCGACGGATCGGCCACACGATCGAGCTTGGCTTTGCCCTTCATGGTGACGAGCACGGTGCTCTGCGAGATGCCGCCGTGGGGGATGCCGCGCGCGTGCAGCTCCGCCGCCGCGTCGGCCACCTCGGTCAGGATCTCCGCCGCGCGCTTCGCGTTGAAGGGGTGGCCACCGCTGGCCTGTGCCACTGACTGCGCCGGCACGAACTCATAGGCGAGCAGAACGCGCGCGTCAGGCAGCGGCTGCACGTCGAACAGCGTCACGAGCGACGGGTGAAAGATGCCCTTGGCCGCCTGCGCACGCGCCAGCGCCTCGTCCGGCGTATCCGGCGGCAACCTGACGTCCCGCAGCAGCACGGTCTGCGCCGTCTGCAGATCGCGCGCGCGCTGTGGCGAGCCCGGGCGCGGCGTGTCGAGCAACTGGTAGCGGCCCAGGAGGAGCGTCACGATTTCTGAGGCCTCGATGGCCGAATCTCCACCCGGCTCGCGAGACTGCGTGCGGGATGCGCCAGCAGGTCGATCACCACTCGAGCCACATCGTCCGGCTGCAACCGCCAGTCGGCGCCCGCGCCGGACGCACGACCTGAGAACGCTGTGGCCACCGAGCCCGGCAGCACGTAACTGACGCGAATGTTCTCGTGCCGCAGCTCCTGCATGAGCGCTTCGCTGAAGGCGTTGAGCGCGGCCTTCGACGCGGAGTACGCCGCACCGCCGACAAACGGATTCTTGCTGGACAGACTGCTGATGCTGATGATCCAGCCCCCGTTTCGGCGACGCAGGTGCGGAATGGCCGCCTTGCAGCAGTGAAACACCCCGGTCAGGTTGATGCCGATGATGCGGTCCCATTCGTCGTGCGACAGGTCGGCAATCGGGCGTCCCACGCCAACACCGGCGTTGTTGATCAGCACATCGAGCCCGCCGAATTGTCCGGCGATCTGATCGAACGTGCGGCCGACCGCTTCTCCGTCGCGCACGTCGCACACGACGGCCATGACGCGATCACCCAGGCCGGCCAGCGCGCGCAATCGCTCCGCCCCACGATTGACCGATTGTGAGGAGGTCCCGGTAATGGCAACAGCGTCGCCCTGCTTCAACAACGTCTCGGCAATCGCAAGGCCGATGCCACGCGTGCCGCCGGTCACCACGCTGACTCGACTCATTCGCCTATGGTAGGCCGAGTCACGGGCAAACTTGCCAGTACAATACCGTCCGTGCGCTCCGTCGTCATCGTCGGCGCCGGCGAACTGGGTGGCGCGCTTGCGCGACAGGTTGCGGCCGCCGACATCACCCCTCGCGTCACGCTCGTGGACGATGCCGGACGGGTGGCGGAAGGCAAGGCGCTGGATATCCGGCAGGCCGCGCCGGTCGATGGATATTCCACCCATCTCATCGGCACTGCCGATGAATCTGCCGTTGTTGGCGCCGGCGTCGTCGTCATCGCCGATCGCGCGGCGACCGGCGTCGAATGGCAGGACGATGCGGGCGTGGCGCTCGTGCGGCGCATCGCATACCTGAATCCGTCGGCGATGATCCTGTGCGCTGGCGCGCAGCATCTGCCCCTGGTCGAGCGTGCCGTCCGTGAAGCCGGTCTCGATCGCCTGCGGCTGTTCGGCTCAGCGCCAGAGGCGCTTCGTTCAGCGGTTGTCTCGATGACCGTGCTCGAAGCCGGATGCACACCGGTCGATGTCTCGTTGACGGTCGTCGGCCGCCCGCCGAATCAGTCGATCGTGCCGTGGGAGGACGCGTCGATTGCCGGACGGCGCGCGACCGATGTCCTTTCGCCGCCGGCCATGACACGCCTCGACCGGCGGCTGCCACGTCTCTGGCCGCCCGGTCCGTTGACGCTTGCCAGCGCGGCGACTCGCGTTCTGTCGGCCGCGGTACGGCGGAACCATCACACGGTGTGTGCGTTTGTCGCGGTGACGCGCGAAGAAGGCGACCGCGGGCGTGTGGGGATGCTGCCGGTGCAGTTGCGCGCGAATGGAATCGCTCGGGTGTTGACGCCGACGCTCAGCGCCCGCGATCGCGTGAGGCTTGACACGGCGCTGCAGCGCTGAAATGCATTGGCCGCGCTTCGCGCGGTCGGCGCGCCTTGGCGCGACGGCGCGGGGCCGAGGGCCACGTTCGTTGGATGGGAGGAGACGGCGTACAACCGAGTCGGAGTGTTGGCGCTGTCGATATCCATACGGTGACAACAGCTGCACGATGCGATGCGGACACAATACTTGCGTCACCACAGGGCGCGGGCGGAAGCGTGGCGTCGATCCGCACGTGCGCGATTGCGTGGGCGCGGCGATGAGCTTCGCGGGGCTCAGGCAGGACCCAGAGCACTTCGTTCAGTACGCCAGGGCGCAGGGCGAACTCCAGCGGACCGGCCGACGCCTCAGTGAGCAGAACGTCTTTCGTCTCCGGTCGAAAGCCCACCAGCGTCGCGGTGACCGAGTAGGTTCCGGCGAGCAACCCGCCGATCTCGAAGGCCCCATTCTCGTCGGTTACCGTTTCTCCACGCGTCACACCGCGTGTTGTCACGGTCAACGTGGCGCCCTGCAGAGCCCCTCCCTGCAGGTCGCGCACGATGCCGGAGATACGAACTTGCGGCTGACCCGCCGCACCGGCGAGCATGACGACGATCAACGTGCAGATGACATGCATGTGGTGTGTGATCTGCGCTACGCTGTCAATGGGCCGATCACGCCTGCAGCGCCTATGTCGGGTCACCCCGCAATGGTTGTAACGACCTTCCAATTCCGGCCCTTCCACCCAGGCCCGATGCCCGGTTGTAATATCTCAAAGTCCATTGGAACCTTGACCTCAGGGTGGTCCAATCCGCAGCATCGCGAAGGCGCCGTTCCAGAGCACGGCGCGCGCCAGCAGGAAGGGGCCGCCAATCCCTACGATCAGCACGCCGGCAATCAGGATGATCGCCAGCGGACGGCCGAAATTGAGCGTCCAGCCGACGCCGCGTCGCGTGGGCACGAAGAGTGACGGATCCAGTGGGTTGAAGTACAGATTTGAAAACCGCCACATCGACGGATCGACTTCCGCGGCGCTCGGACCTTCCTGCCGCACCGCCCGCATCGTCCGCCACACGATCACGGTCGAGACAACCAGCGAGATGAGGACTGCGATGTTGTAGACGCGTCCGAAGCCTCCGCGCCCGCCCTGCCACACGGCCACGAGCCGCGCCGCGCCGAGGGCCTGCACCGTAATCCAGACCGCCCCGAGCAGCGCGACGCCCTGCACCGCGAGACGCATGCGAGCGCTGTCGGCCTCGGAGGCCGAATCGATGGTGTCGGGCCGCGCACGCCACAGCAGCAGCAACCCAATCGCGCCGAACGTCAGCAGCAGCGCCATCTGCACGAGCGACGGCAACATGACGACCAGCGGGGTCTTCACTTGGAAAAAGACCGGCTCACCCCGCATGTAGCGCACGGGCAGTCCGTCCGGGAGCGTGGGATAAATCAGCGCAAGATAGGACGCCGTCGCGAGCGTGATGCCCGCCGCCCAGCACGCGCCAACCAGGGTGCTGCGGGTCGGCCGTGACCAGCGCCGTTTCACGACAGCACTCGCTCTGCGTGACTCAGCAGTTCGCGCGAAAACACGCCGGCAAAGTGTTGCGCGATCGACGCTTCGACGCGCTCGATGGCGACCGGGGCCCCGGTCTGCACCTGGAGCGACGTGACGCCGCGATCCGGGATGCCGCACGGCACGATCAACCGGAAGAATTCGAGGTCGGTGTTGACGTTGAACGCAAACCCGTGGCTCGTGACCCACCTCGAAATGCGCACACCAATCGCCGCGATCTTTTCCGGACCACGTGACGGGTGAGCGACCCACGCGCCCGACAATCCCTCGAGGCGCGCCGCCGTGACGCCGAAGTCCGCGCTGGTGCGAATCAGCACCTCTTCGAGGTCACGCACGTATCGATGGACATCCTGACGGTCCGGCCGGAGATCGATGATGGGGTAGCCCACGAGCTGCCCCGGGCCGTGATAGGTGATGTCGCCACCGCGCCCGGCTTCGTACACCGCCACACCAAGTTCGTGGAGCCGGTCGGGGGTGGCGAGGATGTTGGCGCGGCCTCCGCGCTTTCGGACGCCGAGCGTCAGCACGTGCGGGTGCTCGACGAGAAGGAGTGTGTCCAGGATCTCTCCGGCCTTGCGCGCCTCCACGAGCGTATGTTGCAGGTCCAGCGCTTCGTCGTACGCCACACGGCCGAGGCGACGCACGTGGAGGGGCCGCAGACTACACCTGTGACGGATCGAACTGTTCGATCCCCTTCTTGAGGTCGTGCATGAACTGGTCTGCGACCGCGCCGTCCACGAGGCGATGATCGTAGCCGAGGGTGAGATAGCCCATCAGCCGGATGCCAATCATGTCGTCAATGACGACAGGGCGCTTCTCGATAGTCCCCACGCCGAGGATGGCCACCTGTGGCTGATTGATGATGGGCAAACCAAACTGGGCGCCGAAACTACCTGGATTGGTTATGGTGAAAGTGCCGCCGTGCACCTCGTCCGGATTCAGCTTTTTCGTCCGCGCGCGATCCGCGACGTCCGCGATGGCACGCGACAGCCCCAGGATGTTCATCTCATCGGCTCGTTTGACCACAGGCACAATCAATCCCGCTTCCAGAGCAACCGCGATGCCAAGGTTCGTCTCGCGACGGTAGATGACGTTGTCGCCGTCGATCGACGCGTTGATCGTCTTGTGCCGTCGCAGGCAATCCACGGCAACTTTGGTAATGAACGACGTGAAGGTGAGCTTGACGCCACGCTGCTCGTATTCGGCCCGCTTCGTCTTCCGGATCTCGTCCACACGGCTGTAGTTGACCTCGAAGACGGAATAGACGTGGGCGGAGGTGCGCTGGCTGAGCACCATGTGCTCAGCGATCTTCCGGCGCATCACCGACATCGGCACGACCTCGTCGCTCGGCAGGCGCTGCACCGGTGCGCTGGGTGGACCGGGTGCAGCGGGTGCAGGCCTGTCCGCCACGGCGCCGCCCGGCGCGACGGTGGATGCCGTCGGGTGCTCGATGTAGTTCAGGATGTCCTGCTTGGTGACGCGGCCGGCGATGCCGCTCCCGGAAATCTGGCGGATGTCGACGCCGTGCTCTTTCGCGATGCGGCGCACGAGCGGGGACGACTTCTGGCGGCGCAGGTCGTCGACGCCCGGGGTCGCAGGTGACTCAGGTGCGCCAGGTGCAGCAGGTGCGACAGGCGCCGCAGGTGCGCCACTCCGGGGCGACGGCGCGCCGTCACCTTGCGCCGTGGCCGGTGCCGCTTTGCCTGATGGCGCCGGCGCGGTCGCACTGGTGACGCCGGCAGCACCCGGCGCACCCGGCGCACCTGCGGCACCTGCGGCACCTGCGGCACCTGCTGCACCTGCTGCACCTGCGGCACCTGCTGCACCTTTACCACCTCTGTCACCTGCAGCACCTTCCCCCGCGGCGCCGATCTGCGCGACGACGCTGTTGACGGCAACCGTTTCGCCTTCCTTCACCGCGATCTCGAGCAGCGTGCCGGCCGCCGGCGACGGGATCTCGGCGTCGACCTTGTCGGTCGAAATCTCGAACAACGGCTCGTCGCGATCGACGCTGTCGCCAACCTTCTTGATCCAGCGGACGATGGTGCCTTCGGCGATGGACTCGCCCATCTGGGGCATTACGACTGGTGTGGACATATCGGCTCTCGGCGGTCTCAGCTCTCAGCTATCGGCCCTCGGCGCTCTCAGCTATTGGCTCTCGGCTCTCTGCTCCCGCTGAAAGCGCTGAAAGCAGTGCGCTGAAAGCTAGATATGAATCGCCGCGCCGTGGGCGGCGTGCGCGGCTTCGCCCACCGCCTCCGACATCGTCGGATGCGCGTGCATCGTCTTCACGAGCTCCTCAATCGTGCATTCCATGCGCAGCATGAGCACGGCTTCGGCAATCAACTCGGTGGCGCGCGGCCCGATGATGTGCACGCCCAGGATCTCGTCGTATTTCTTATCGGACACAATCTTCACGAATCCATCCGTTTCGCCGGCCATCCGCGCGCGCGCGAGCGCCTTGAACGGAAACGACCCCGTGCGCACGTCATAACCCTGCTCGTTGGCCTGAGCTTCGGTCAACCCGACGCTGCCGATCTCGGGCTCGCAATAGGTGCAGCGCGGCACGTGATCGTAGTTGATCGGTTGAACCGCATGACCCGCAGCGCGCTCGGCAACGAGAATCCCCTCCATCGACGAGACGTGCGCGAGCTGGTAGTGCGGCCCCCCCATCGTGATCACGTCGCCGATCGCGGAAATACCCGGCACGTTCGTCTCGAACCGCTCGTTGACGACGACGTAGCCGCGATCCATCGCGATGCCGAGCTTGTCGGCCTCGAGACCTTCGGTCACGGGCCCCCGTCCCGTGGCCACGAGCAGGATGTCCACCGCGAGTTTCTGGGTCTTGCCATCGGCGCCTGCCATTTCGATCTCGACGCCTTTGCCGCCGGCCTTTGCGGAGGTGACCTTCGTGTTGGTGAAGGACTTGATGCCGCGACGCTTGAAGTTCTTTTCGAGCTCCGACGACACGGCGGCGTCCTCGCCGGGCACGAGCCGCGGCAGCAGCTCGATCACCATGACGTCGCTGCCGTAGCTCTTGAAGATCGAGGCGAACTCGACGCCGACGGCGCCGCTGCCCATGATCGCGATGCTCTTCGGCACCTCGCTGAGGTGAATCGCGTCGTCGCTGAAGATGATCGTCTTGTGATCGACGTCGACGCCGGGCACGCTGCGCGCGGCCGATCCGGTCGCAATGACCAGCTCCTTCTTGGCGATCAGCGATCGGCTGGCGCCATCCTGCATCGTGACCTCCGCCCTCTGGCCGCCGGTCAGGCGCGCTGTGCCCTTGATCCACTCGATCTTGTTCTTCTTGAACAGCAGCTCGATGCCGCCGGTGAGCCCGGTGATCATCTTGTCCTTGCGGGCGTGTACGGCCGGCATGTCGATCCGGACGGCGGCCGGATCGTATCCCGTGAGGCCCCATTCGTTGGCGGATTGCGCGACTTTGAGCGCGTGGGCGTGCTCGAGCAGCGCCTTGGTCGGAATACAGCCCCAGATCAGGCAGGTGCCGCCGAGCGCTTGTTGTTTCTCGACGACCGCCACTTTCAGGCCGAGCTGGGCCGCGCGAATGGCGCAGACGTAGCCCCCCGTGCCCGCGCCAATGATCACCACATCGTACTCGCTCACCAAGCTGCCTCCACGCTGAGGGAACTAAGAACTAAGAACGAAGAACGAAGAACCAACAAAGAACAACAGAACAACAGAACAAAACACCAGAACACCAGAACACCAGAACGACCGAACGACCGAACGACCGAACCTCTGAACGACGGAACCACGGGAACCACGGGAACCACGGAACCAGCGAACCACGGAACCAGCGAACCACGGAACCAGCGACCGACTGGCCGGCCGAACGCAGCACACGGCTAGGAACCGGTAACGTGCAACAGAGCGAAAATACGAAGCGGCGACCCGGACCGACCGACCACCTGGGCAACACCCGTTCTTGGTTCGGTTATTGGCTCGGTTTCTCCGTTCTTCGGTCGAATTCTTGTTCGCCGTTCGCCTTCCTCGCTCGTGTCTTGTCGCTCGTCGCTCGTCGCTCTGGATTCGGACGTTCCAAATTCAGACGTTCTGAGTTCAAGATGTTCCGAGGTTCAGGACGTTCCGAGCTCAAGACATTCCAAGTTCAGGATGTTCCTTAGTTCAAGACGTTCGTCGGTTCAAGCTGTTCGTCGGTTCAAGGTGTTCGTCGGTTCAAGGTGTTCGTCGGTTCAAGATGTTCTGCGGTTCAAGGTGTTCGTCGGTTCAAGATGTTCTGCGGTTCCGTCGTTCTCACGTTCCGTTCTTCGTTCTTAGTTCTTAGTTCTTAGTTCTTAGTTCCGCTTCCACTGTCGCTTGGAAGCGCTGACTGCGTCAAGACCGCCTGACGTTCGCGAGCGGGACGAACGTCTGCTGCACCGGCGGCTGCGACGCAGCAACTTCTTCCGGCGTCGGCGCTATCGCTTTGACGCGTGCTTTCAATTCGCCGTGCTCATACTTCAGCTCCCAATACTGCTCGCTCAGCTGCGCCAGCCGGCGCGACACGCGCCGCGCCACGGCCAGCGCCGCCACCGCCGCCAGCCAGCCGCTCCCAGCCACGAGCCACAACCATTCCATATCCCAACGACTATACTCCCGACGGGATGACCGTTCGACGCAAGACGGTTCTGGTCGTAGACGCCGCGGGCGACACGCGCGATCGGCTGGCAACCCCGCTCAAGCGCGACTATCGCGTGCTGCGCGCGGCATCGGGCGAGACCGCCCTGGCGCTGATGGAACGCGACGAGGTGGACCTGGTCATCTCGGATCGTACGCTCGCCGGCCTCACCGGCTTCGATTTGCTGAAAATCATCCGCGCGAACTACCCGCTGGCGGAAACCATTCTCGTCAGCGACGAATCGGACCTCGACGGCGCCGTCCAGGCGATCAAGCTGGGCGCCTACGATTTTCTCGGTAAGCACGCCGACCCGGATGCGCTTCGCACCGCCGTTGCCCATGCCTCGGAGCGGCAGGACCTGAACCGTCGCGTGATGACGCTCGAGTCCGAGGTTCACGACGTCGGCAAGCGTGAGTTCGTCACCGGACAGAGCCGCGCCATGCGCGACGTGATGGACGTCGTTCAGAAGATCGCTCGGCTCTCGGCCACCGTGCTCGTGCTCGGCGAAAGCGGCACCGGCAAGGAACTGCTGGCGAGGACAATTCATCGCGAGTCGTCGCGCGACGAGACCGGCGGACACACGGACCGCCCGTTCATCGCCGTCAACCTCGCCGCGATTCCCCGCGACCTGGTCGAAAGCACCCTGTTCGGACACGAGCGGGGCGCGTTCACGGGCGCACTCCAGCAACGGATCGGCAGGTTCGAACTGGCGAGCGGCGGCACGCTGTTTCTCGACGAGATCGGCGATCTCCGGCTCGAACTCCAGGCCAAGCTGCTCCGTGCCATCCAGGAAGGCGAGATCGAGCGAGTCGGGGGGTCCAAGCCCATTCGCACGACCTTCCGGCTCATCGCCGCGACCAACGTGGATCTCGAACGCGCCGTGAAGGAGGGCTCGTTCCGCGGTGATTTGTTCTACCGCCTGAACGTCATCCCGGTCCGCTTGCCGCCGCTGCGCGAACGGCTGGACGATCTGCCCCTGCTCGCGGAGTTCTTCCTGGGCCGTTACAACGCGCGCTTTCAGAAGCGCATCAAGGGCATCGCCGATTCGACCCTGCGCATGCTGAGCCATTACTGGTGGCCGGGAAACATCCGCGAGCTCGAGAACCTGATCGAACGCGTCGTCGCCACGTGTGACGGTGAGTGGATTACCGACAACGATCTGCCGCTCGAGTTCCACGTTGCGGATCTCGACCACCACGAGGGCGACGGGAGCCTCCTCGATCGGGCGCTGACCACCTTCGAACGCAATTACCTGATTCGTGCGCTCGAGCGCAATGCGTGGAACGTGACGCAGACCGCCCGCTACCTGGGCGTGCCGCTGTCGACGTTGAAATTCAAGATTGACCGGCTCGACATTCGCGATATCGCCAAGCGGATCAAAGGAGGGTGAGGAGAGGCGCGGCCGATACCGCGCCTCTCGTGTCGAACCGGGGGTGTGACGGGAACGGTTACTTCCGCGGAAGGACCGCGTCTTTCAACTGCTTGACGATCCGCGCCTTGACCACGGTCTTGGCGGGGATCTTGATCGGCTCGCCGGTGGCCGGATTGCGGCCCATGCGCGCCTTGCGCTTCTGCACCACGAGCTTGACCATGCCTGGCAGCACGAACTCGCCCGAGCGCTTCAATTCTTTCTCGCACAGCGCCGCCAGCTCGTCGAAGAACTCGCGCGACTGCGTGCGCTTCATCTCGAATCGCTCAGCGAAGTGTGAAAACAGTTCCGACTTGCCCATCCTGCGGGCTTCAGCCATCGTGGTCCCCCTGGTATCACGCGCGCAAAGTTTGTGAGTCGCCCGCGACCCCGCTGCGCGCGCGTGCAGCCGATCGCGGAAAATGGCGGAAAAACGCGGGGAATGTTAGCGCGCGGGCAAATGGCTGTCAATCAGGCCCACGCACCCGCACTGATAACATTTCGACATGTCTACCCGCGACGCCCTCGAGACCTTCCCCAACCCTCGCCCGGAACGCGACTACGAAATCGCCATCGAGTGTCCCGAGTTTACGTCGATGTGTCCGAAGACCGGACTGCCGGATTTCGGCACGATCCGTATCCGCTACGTACCGGATCAGCTCTGTCTCGAACTGAAGGCCCTCAAGTATTACCTGCTGGAGTACCGGAACCGCGGAATTTTCTACGAGGCGGCAACCAATCAGATTCTCGACGATCTCGTCGGCGCCTGCCGGCCACGCCGGATGACCGTCACCGGAGACTTTACCGCCCGGGGGGGGATCAGCACGAAAGTCGTCACCGAATTTGACGATCCACAGAAGACGCAGAATTCACAGAATTCAGAGAATTCAAAGAACTCACAAAACTCACAACCGGGCTCACCGCAAGTCTCCTAGGCTAGGGGCTGACCCCAATTGTCGGACGAACCGCGGAGCCGGTGAGATGGAACAGCATCGCAACTCATCAGTCACTGGACGCAAGCGTATGGACGACGAACCCGTTCACATCCCCATCGAGGACGCCATCGACCTGCATTCGTTTCTCCCACGGGACGTCGTGGCCGTGGTTGACGACTACCTGCAGGCGGCTCAGGAAGCGGGATTCGAGGTCGTGCGGCTCATTCACGGCCGCGGCAAGGGCGTCCAGCGTGCTGCCGTGCAGAGACTTCTGCGCGGACATGAGGCGGTGGAGACGTTCTGGGATGCGCCCGAAACACACCTCGGCGCGACACTGGTCCGCCTCAAACCGCGTCCCCAATCATGAAGCGGCGGCCGCCGCATGCGGTCCGATGAGGACGCGGGACATGATCTCGAGCTGGAGGTGCAGATCGCTCTGACGCAGGGCCCACACCGGCACCCCGGTGTTGATGGCGGCGGCCACCGTCCGGTAATCGCTCGGCACGTGAAAATCGATGACGCGGCCGAGCACTTTCTCGACCTGCGACACGGGCATCACGCCGTTGTCCGACGCTCGATTGAGGAGGACGCGCACCCGCTCCGGAGCAACCCCCGACCGCCGTAGCGCATCGGTCAACCGCTGCAGGTTCCGCAAACACGGTAGATCGGGGTTGGCGACGAGCACGACGGTGTCGGCGGCCGTCAAGGCGGTCACCGCAGACGACGACAATGTGCTTCCCGCGTCGACGACCACGAAGTCGTACATCGACGAGAAGCACGCCAGCGATTGCTCCACGCCCGCGGCATCACGCGAGTTCGGGCGGCCGAATCCTTCGGACGCCGGCAGCACGTGAAGTCCTGAATGGTGTTCGGCCACGTAGCGGCGCGCCAGAGCCCGGTCGCTCCAGCCGACCTGATCGATGAGCTCGACGATCGAATGCCGCGGACGCAGCCCGAGGAAAACCGCCACATCGCCCGGACCTTGCTTGGCATCGATGACGACCGTGGCCCGCTGGCAGAGCCGATGGATCTCCGCCGCACAGTTGACGGCCATCGTCGTCGTGCCCGTGCCGCCCTTTGTGCCTAGAAAGGTGATGATCACTGCCGCGTGTATCGCAACGGATGTGCCACTGAGGGCAGAGACCGTGGATCGCTTGTTTTTCGCGGTTTCGCGGGTCTCGCGCCGTATCAGGTACGTCGCAGATGTGTAAGGCGTCCCTCAGCTTTCGTTTTCGGACCATCGACAACGTTTAGGCGCCCTTCCGGCACAGCGCTTGCCTTCGCACCCTGAATCACGATGAGCAGGGGCCGAAATTCGCAGTTCCTGCCTTGTTTTCCCCGAGGCAACCATGCAGGAACCGCGTACGACGCTTTCAGCGGGTCAACTGGTGATCGTGCGAGACGAACGGTGGGCGGTGATCGGCGCCGACCGGTTCGATGACGTCACGATCGTCGGCCTTCGCGGCGCGGCACACGACAACCGCGACGAGATCCAGTCGGTGATCACGCCGGCCGATGTGATTCAGCGCTCGCCGGCGCCAAGCGGCGTCGGTCAGCGATCGCGACGCGCCACGCTGGCGGCCGCGGCATCGGCCCTCGCCGATGCCACCACGTGGGACCAGTGCTGGACCGCCGCCCATGCGCGCATCGATCTCCATGCCTGGCAGATGGAGCCGGCGTGCGCCGCCGTGAGCGGGGCGATGCGCATTCTCCTCGCAGACGAGGTGGGACTCGGCAAAACGGTCCAGGCCGCACTGATTGTCTCGGAGTTGCGCGCTCGAGGACTCGCCGAGCGCGTCCTGGTGGTGACACCCGCTTCGATACGCGAGCAGTGGGCATGCGAACTACGCGACCGATTCGCCCTCGATCCTGTCGTGTTCGATCAGTCGACGCTGGCGATCACGGCGGCGACGCTCCCGCCGGACGTCAATCCGTGGAAAACGGCGCCGCTCATCATCTCGTCCATCGACCTCGTCAAGCGTCCGGAAGTGCGGGTCGCCCTGGAGTCGGTGCCGTTCGATGTGCTGGTCGTCGATGAAGCGCACCATCTGTCCCCAGGAACCGATCGGGCGGCCGTGGTCGCCGAACTCGCGGATCGCACGCCTTGGGTCGTGCTGGCGACGGCGACGCCTCATGGCGGAGACGACGGCGCCTTTCAGTTCCTTCAGCGCCTGGGCGATCTCGGCACCGAGGAGCTGAGGACGTTCTGCCGCGCGCGACGGTCCGGCGCCGGCGTCTCCACACGGCGCGCCCGATTGCTGTTTGTGCGTCCCACCGGAGCTGAACGCGCCCTCCTCGATGCGACGCGCGCATACGCCCGCGCCTTGACCGCTCAGACGAGTCCAGGCGGGCAGCTCGTCGCATCGGTGGTCTCCCGGCGCGCCGCCTCCTCTGCCAAAGCCGTTCACGGCACCGTGACACGCCGCCTTGCCCTGCTCGCCGAGCAGGTCGCACCCGAGCGCCAGGCACTGCTCCCGTGGGAGGAGGAGGACGACGCCGACGCGGTGAGCGACGCCGTCCTGGCGAGTCCAGGCTTGCGCGATGTCGCACACGAAGTCGCGTGGCTGGGGCGACTGGCCGACCTGGCGCGCGCCGCAGGGCCGCACTCCTCCAAGGTGGAGGTCATTCGCCGGCTGCTCCGGCGCACACGCGAGCAAGTGCTCGTGTTCACTGAATACCGGGACGTTGCGAAACTGGTAGTGTCCGCCCTCGCCGATCTCTGCGCGGTGGCGCCGCTGCACGGCGGGCTGTCGGCACGCGAGCGGCGCGACATCGTGCAGGCCTTCAACAGTGGACGGATTCGCGTGGTCGTCGCGACCGATGCCGCGGGCGAAGGCCTCAATCTCCAGGCGCGCTGCCGGCTGGTCGTCAATATGGAATTGCCGTGGACGCCACGCCGGCTCGAACAACGGATTGGCCGGGTCGATCGGCTGGGGCAGCGTCGCCGCGTCCACGCCATCCACCTGGCGCACGACGGCTCATACGAGGGCACCGTCATCGCGCGGCTCGAGCGTCGCCGTGCGCGCGCGTCGAGTGCAAACCGCAGCATTGAGGTGCTCGACGCCGACACGGCGCCTTCGGCCAGCCGCCACCTGAGGTCGCTCGCCGGGCCGCCCCATGCCGCTCGACACACTGTCGCGGCGTATGCATCGCGTTCGCGATCGCGCGGCGCCCACGTCGTGCTGGTCTATCTCGCGACGCTGGTGGACGGCGCGGGCCGGCTGGTTCAGCGCAGCGTCGTCGCGCGGCGGATCGAGTGCGTGCCTTTGCCGGGCCATCGCCTCTCGCGCAAGTTGGTCCGCCGATTGCGCTCCGACGAAACGGTTCGGCGCGCCGTGGTGCAGCAGATTCCCGAGCTGGCCGCTGCGGCTCGAGACACGATCGCGCCGGCGGCGGCCGCGATGGAGCGCCGCCTGACGGCGCTTGTCGCACATCTCGAGCGGCTCGGCGCGGCGGCGGTCTGGCAGGCGTCGTTGTTCGATCGGCGCGCAGAACAACGCGCGCACGTACGACGGAGCAGCGTCGCCGGCCTCGAGCTGCACTTACGACAGCGCCTGAGCGCCGTTCGGTCTCTTGGACACGCCTCGGCATCGGAGCCGCAGCTCGTTGCGGCCTGGCTCGAGTAGTCATGCTGCCAGGGATCTCGGGCTCGCTCATCGCGCCGGCGTTTCTGGCGACGGTTTTGACCGATGAATTCTGCGCGCGCTTCGAGGGCGCCCCGCGCATTCGACGGCTGCACCAGTGGTGGCGTCGCGTCGAGCGCTCGCTTGGTCCTTCGGCGACGGCTCGCGCTGTTGCAGACGCCGGGGCGATGCCCCTGTTCGAGACGCTCGGATACGACCTCGAACGGCTCGAACCGCACGGCGAGGGGTTGGTCGGCACCGTGGCGCGGCGTGACGGACCTCCAGTGGCGTTACGCATCTGCCCATGGGGCGCCGATACAGACACGGCCTGGCGCGAAACAGTACGCGTGGGCCGGGCGTCGGGTGCGCACTGGGGCGTCATCTACACGGGTCCGACGCTCCGCCTCGTCGATGCCACCCGCACATGGTCGCGCCGGGCACTGGACTTCAACCTGGCGCGCGCGCTCACGCACGAGCGAAGCGCCGTGACATTCGTGGCGCTCCTCGAAGCCGCGGGCGCCGACGCCGACAGCCATTGCTCGCTGGTCTCGCTCCTGAAGCGATCCGACCGACACGGCGTCGAAGTGTGCTCCACGCTTGGTGATGGGGTTCTGGATGCCTTGACGACGCTGGTGACCGCCCTTGACGCCGGAGGTCGACGCCGCGCACCGCCACCCCCTGATCGGGCGGTGTTCGAGCAAGCCGTCACGCTCGTGTATCGGCTGCTCTTTCTGCTGTTTGCCGAAGCGCGCGCCCTGGTGCCGACGTGGCACCATGTCTATCGAGACGCCTATACGATCGACGCCTTGTGCCAGCGCTTCATGGCACGGCCCGAGCGGCGTGGTCTGTGGCGGGCGTTGCAGGCGATTGCCCGCCTTGCGCATACCGGCTGCCGCGCTGGCGACCTCGTTGTCACCCCCTTCAACGGACGGCTGTTTTCTCCCCGGCACACGCCGCTGGCCGAACGCGCACGGGTGCCGGATCCGGTGATCGGCCAGACGCTGATGTCGCTGGCGACACGTTCGAGCCGCCGCGGGCGCGAACGCATCTTCTACGCCGACCTTGGCGTCGAGCAGCTCGGTGCTGTCTACGAGCGTGTCCTGGAGTACGAGCCAACGCGAGCGGCGGGGGCACTTCGACTGGCCCGCACCTCGCACGAGCGAAAGGCCACCGGCAGTTTTTATACGCCCCGCGCGATGACCGACTTCCTCGTGCGCCGGGCTCTTCATCCGCTCGTCACCGGACGCTCGACGGAGCAGATCCTTCAACTTCGTGTACTGGATCCGGCAATGGGCAGTGGGGCGTTTCTCGTCGGCGCCTGTCGGTATCTGAGTCACGCCGCAGAACGGACGACCGCTGCCGAGGGCGCGGTTCCGATCGATCGAACGGTGGACGAAGCGTCGCGTATCAGGCGCGCCGTGGCGCAGCAATGTCTGTTCGGCGTGGATCTCAATCCCATGGCCGTGCAGCTCGCCCGACTGTCGCTGTGGCTGGCCAGCCTGGCCGGCGATCGGCCGCTCGCGTTTCTCGATCACCATCTGATGGCGGGCGACAGTCTCATTGGCGCGTCGTTCGCCGATCTCACACGAAACCCTGATGCGGCGCGCCAGCGGGACCGCGCGCCCGGCGACCCGCTACCGCTCTTTGGCAGCGACGCCGCCCACCAGATCGCCACCAGCGTCCTGCCCGAGCGCTTCCGAATCGCGACAGAACCTGGCGACACACCGTCGGCCGTGCGGCAGAAGGAACGACGGCTGGCCGAGTTGTCGGCGCCGGGCACGCCGCTGGCTGGGTGGAAGCGAGCCGCGGACCTCTGGTGCGCCTCCTGGTTCTGGAATCACGATCGGCTGACCAATGGCGTCTACGCCGATGTGCTCGGGTCACTGACGGGCCGGGCATCCGCGCTCACGCCGGAGCAGCGCATGAGCATCCTGGGTCGCGCCGCGGCCACCGCACGGGCGCAGCAGTTCTTTCACTGGGAGCTCGAGTTTCCGGAGGTGTTTTTCACACCTGATGGACAGCGCCATGCTGAAGGTGGATTCGACGCGGTGATCGGCAACCCGCCGTGGGACGTCCTGCGTGCTGACTCGGGCCCGCGCGCCGAGCGCGATCGCACCCGCGCCAGCCAAACGGCGCGGCGGCGGTTCTTTCGCGAGGCACAGGTCTATCGACACCAGAGTGGCGGGCATGCCAACCAATATCAACTGTTCATCGAGCGGGCGCTTCAACTGGTCAGACCGGGTGGACGAGTCGCCTTGATCCTGCCCTCGGGCCTTGCCACGGACCACGGCAGCCGAGCGGTCCGCCACGCGTTGCTCGATGCGCTCGACATCGATCGCCTCATCGGCTTCGACAACCGCGAGGTCATCTTTCCGATCCATCGCGATGTTCGCTTTCTGCTCATCACCGGAACCAAGGGCGGTCCAACGACCCGGTTAACCGGCGCTTTTGGCCGATCGGATCCCGCCTGGCTCGACCAACTGCCGGACGCCACGATCGCCGATCCACCCGACGCCAGGCCCATCGTTCTGTCCCGCGCGCTACTCGCCTCCTGGGATCCCGAGCACGTCGCCATCCCGTGGCTGCCCAGCCGTGATGACGTCGATCTGCTCGCGACCATCACTGACCACGTCCCCAGGCTCGGCGACACGGCCGGATGGGGTATTCGCTTTGGGCGTGAATTGAATGCGACCGACGACCGGCATCACTTCGTGCCGCTCGGGACGCCCGGCGAACCGCGGCTTCTCAGGATTGTCGAGGGCAAACATCTGGAGCCGTTTCGCGTCCTTGCCGCAAACGCCACGATGGGCGTGACCGCCGCCCGCGCGGCGAGGCTGGTCGATGCGGCGCGCAGCTTCGAGCGGGCGCGCCTGGCGTACCGCGACGTGGCGAGCGCCACCAACCGCGTCACCCTCATCACCGCCATCCTCCCGCCCGGGACGATTTCGACGCATACGGTGTTCTGCGCGAAGTCGGCGCTGGGAGATGAGGCGACACACTGCCTGCTCGCCTTGCTGAACAGCCTCGTCGCCAACTACCTGGTGCGGCTGCAGGTGACGACGCATGTGACCTGCGCGCTGATGGCGCGATTGCCGATCCCGAGGCCGTCGAGCAAGTCCGCCGAGTTCCGAACGCTCGCCGCCCTCGCGCGATCGCTGGCGCAGACCGGCGTCACCGGGCATGAGGCCGAGTATGCGCGGATCAACGCCATCGTCGCGCAGCTTTACGGGCTGAGCCGCTCACAGTACGAACACATTCTCTCGACGTTCCCGCTGCTGTCCACCGAGCTGCTCTCGCATTGCTCCTCCGCTCACGGACGGAACTAAGAACTAAGAACGAAGAACGAAGAACGGAACTACAGAACGATAGAACTACAGAACAGTAGAACTACGGAACAGTTGAACTTACGAAACAGTAGAAACGAAAAACAGTTGGACCAAAAAACGGTGGAACGAACGGTGGGCACCAGGAACGGTGGAACCAAGAATAGAATGGAGAACCGTAAACTTAAGAATCCCGGGCCCGATCTCGGCTGTGCGAAGCTCAATATGGCCGAATGCCGGCTAACTCGTTTCGGGGGAGGCGGTCATCGCTCCCGGCGAAGCCTGGAATGGACCGGGGGGCTTGTCGCTCCGGAGCAAGCTGTGGCCTCTCTTCGCCAACGCATGCTCGGATGACGTGTCAGTGCGGAATTTCTCGCCGCACACCCCAGCGCGTACGCGCGGCAACTGTCTCAAGTGGTCCCGCTACTGAGCAATGACCTGACTCGGGTTCGCGTTCTACCGCTCTTAGTTCTCTTTGTAGTTCAACTGTTCTGAGTTCTACCGTTCCGGAGTCCTACGGTTTTGAGGTTCTACCGTTCCGGAGTTTCTACGGTTCCGAGGTTCTACCGTTCTGAGGTTCTACCGTTCTGAGGTTCTATCGTTCTGAGGTTCTACCGTTCCGAGGTTCTACCGTTCTAAGGTTCCGTTCTTCGTTCTTCGTTCTTCGTTCTTAGTTCCGCATGTGGCCGCAGCACGGCGTAGAGCGTCGAGATGATCGGCAACGTGAGGCCGTGCCGTGCGGCGCGACGCACCGCGGCGCCCTGCAACGCTTCCACCTCGATCCGCTTGCCCATCTCGAGATCGATGAGCAGCGACGATCGCGTCGTCGGCGGTATGTTGTCCATGTACTCTTTCAACCGCGCGAACCGATCTTCTGAAATCGTCACCCCTTCGGCACCCGCCAGCGCGGCGATCTCGCGCGCAGCGGCATAGAACATCTCCTGCACGTGCGGGTCGTGCCAGATGCCGCCGATCGGCAGACGGGCGGCACCGGTAAACCCGGAAAACGGCGCGAGGTACACGAACTTGTCCCAAATCGGCACGCGGCCATCCGCGACGGGCGTCACCTGAATGTCGGCAGGCTCCAGGATGTCGGCGAGACGCTGTACGCGATCGCTGACGCGCCGGCGGTCGCCAAACACCTCGCCAAAGATGATCGACCGGTGCACGCCGGTCTGCACGATGAGACCGGGCGACTCCAGCGCCGTTGCCACGTAGGTCGTCCCGCCAAGCACACGCGACTCGCCAACCGCGGCCGCGACTTCGTCCACGCTGTCCACGCCATTCTGTAACGTCAACACGACCGAGCCGGCGCTCATGAGCGGGGGCAGCAGCTTCAGCGCCGCGGCATTGTCATAGGCCTTCACCGTAAAAAGCACGACATCGACCGGGCCGATCTGCGCCGGGTCGTCATGCGCCGGGGCGTGAACGACAAAATCGCCCAGCTTGGGGCTCTGGATTCTGAGGCCGTCGCGCCGTATGGCCGTCAGGTGCGCACCCCGTGCGATGAAGGTCACGTCCTGAGCCTTTCGCGCAAGCTTCGCGCCGAAATACCCGCCCACCGCACCGGAGCCCACGATGGCAAATCGCATGGTCAGGCAGTGAGCCTACCACTGATAGAATCCGGTTCATGGCGGCCCGCATCACGGCGTACCTCGTCGCCCTCATCGTTGGCGTCACCTTCATTGCCGGACTCCTCGTCGGCGCGCAGCGCCAGGACGGTCCCGTGGACCTGATCGTGGTCAACGGCAGCGTCTACACCGCCGACGGAGAGGGAACGATGGCTGAGGCTGTGGCCGTCCAGGGGAACAAGATCCTGATGGTCGGATCGAACCGCGACGTCCAACGACTGCGGCGGCCGCGGACGGTCGTCGTGGACGCACAGGGCGGGGCCGTGCTTCCAGGTTTCATCGATTCGCACGCGCAGTTCGTCTCCGAAGGCCTGCGCCTTCAGCAAGTCAATCTCAGCGACTTCACCACGCTGATGGGCGTCGAGTCCGAGATCAAGGCGTGGATGGCCGCAAACCCTGACCGCGAGTGGGTCACGGGGCGCGGATGGCACTACGACGTGTTTGACGGCGACCTGCCGACGCGGCACCTTCTCGACGAGCTTGTGCCGGATCGGCCCGCGTTGCTCGTGGCCGACGACGGCGAAGCCGCATGGGTGAACAGCATGGCGCTCCGGCTTGCCCGAATCACGCGTCGGACCCCCAGTCCGCCATCCGGGATCATCGTCCGGGATCCGCTCACCGCTGAGCCAACCGGCGTGCTGAAGGGTGCCGCCATCAGCCTCGTTGGGGATCTCGTGCCAACGGCCACGCGCGAGGAGCGTGCGGAGGGGGTCCGCGCCGCGATTGCGCACGCGCATCGGCGCGGCGTCACCAGCGTGCAGCACGCCCACGCGACAGAAAACGACCTCGAGCTCTACAACGAGCTGCGTCGCGGGAGCGACCTCGACATTCGCGTGTATGCAGCGCTCGGTGGGCATACCGGCTTGACGCCGGCTGAACTCGACACGCTGGACCAGCTGCGAGAGACCTATGACGACGACCCGCTGTTCAAAGCGGGCGGCATGACGCTCGTGGCGGAACCGGACGTGCCGGCCCAGGAGCTGGCCGAAATGGTCGCCGAGCTCGACGAGCGCGGATGGCAGGTCATCATCGAAGCCATCGGCGACGAAGCGGTTCGCGTCGCGCTCGACGCGATTGAGTTTGCCATCGGCCTGAACGGAGCACCGCACCGTGAGCGCCGCCATCGGATTGAACACGCCGAACCGGCCGATGAAATCGACGCAGTCCGGTTCCAGAAGCTCGGGGTGATTACGGCCATGCAACCCCAGGTGGGCGCCGCGGATGCATTGCAGGATCCGGTACTGGGCGTGCACGCCGGGGTGAATCGCACATTGCCTGACGGCGTGGCTGCCGGAGGCTGGATGCCTGCTGACCGCATGACGCTGCGGGAAGCCATCGATGCCTACACCCGCGACCCGGCCTGGGCGTCGTACGACGAACACCGCAAAGGCTCACTCGCGCGCGACATGCTGGCCGATCTCGTGATTCTGACCGACGACATCTTTTCCATCGCGCCGTCACGCCTCGCCGACACGGACATTGCCGTGACGATCTTCGATGGCAAGGTCGTGTACTCGCGATCCACCGAGTCGAACGACTGACAGCCCGTGGGCTGTTAAGGGCCTAAACTTCTCCACCCCGGCGTTCGTCCAACAGGGGATGCTGGTGAAACTGCTTTCTCTCCTTCTGGTCTTGGCGACGGCGGTTGTCTTCGGGGATGCCGCCCTACCCGCGCCACCCGCGCCACCCGCCCTACCCGCCCAATCCGATCTGGACGCGTTCATGGCGCGCGTGCTCGCCAGCCGCGACGACAACTGGAAGAAGATGCAGCAATACATCCTGGACGAGGATGAGCGGCTGCAGATCACCGGCGCCGACGGCAGCCGTCTCTACGGATTTCGCCGCGAGTACACCTGGTTCATCCGCGACGGCGTGTTCGTCCGCAGTCCCGTCACGTTCGACGGCGTGACCATCAGCGAACCTGAACGCGCACGCGCCGAACGCGCGTACGCCGAGCGCGAAAAGGCCCGCGAACGCCGCGCCAGGGAACGTGACGCCAAAACCGACTCCTCGACTGGCGAGCGATCCGTGGTCGTCTCGCCGAAGGGCGTGGAGATCACGAACGAAGGCGGAGACGTGCTGGCGCAGGCGCTCGAACCGCGGTTCGTGTCGGCCGCCTACTTCCTCCGCTTCAAGTTCGATCCCGGGCACTATGCGCTGGCAGGACGGGAGCAGTGGAACGGCCGCGACGTTCTCAAGATCGAGTACTACCCCAGCAAGCTGTTCACCGAGGGGCGCACGCGGCCCAATCGGTCCGTGCGCGAACGCGACGAAACGGTCGAGGAGAAGTTGAACAAGGTCTCGCTCGTCACGTTGTGGATCGATCCCGAACAGCACCAGATTCTTCAGTACACGTTCGACAACCTGGGCTGGGATTTCCTTCCGGGCCGATCCATCGTGCGCGTCGATGAGATCAGCGCATCCATGAAGATGACGCAGCCATTTCCCGACGTGTGGCTGCCCAGCACCATTGAGATGGGCTTTGGGTTCTCGACGGCGCTTGGACCCCTGCGTGCGCGCTATGACGTGAGCTATCACGACTACCGCCTTGCCAAGGTCACGACCAGGATTCGCCCGCCGCAATGATCGCCGACGCCCGCCGTCAGGCGCGTCGCACGCTGCGGATAGGCGCCGCGCTGATACTCCTTCTGGGCGCGACCCACGCCGTCGCGCAGATCACCGAGATCCTCGGCGAAGTGCGCGTGCACGGCAATCACACCACTCCCGATGCCGACATTCTGGCGATTGCGCAGTTGGAAGTCGGCGCCGTGGTGAGCGACACCTCGTTGCGAGAGGCCACCACACGCTTGCGCGAGAGCGGCCGGTTCGACGGTGTGGAGGTTCGAAAGCGTTATCGTTCCCTCGACGACCCATCCGACATTCTCGTGATTATCGTCGTGGACGAGGTGGCCGGAGTGAGCGAGGACAACCTGGCGCCGGGGCCGCTCAGACGGCTGCGCAGCCTCGGCATGTGGCTGCCCGTCATCGACTACGCCGACGGTTACGGCTTCACGTACGGCGCGCGCATTACATTCGTGGATGCCTTGGGCAGGCGGAGCCGCATTTCCACCCCGTTGACATGGGGCGGCGAGCGCAGGGCCGCCGTGGAGGTGGACCAGGCGTTCGAGCGCGGCCCCTTCAGCCGCATCGAAGCCGCCGTGTCGCTCACGCGACGCATCAATCCGCATTTCGACGTGGCCGATACTCGCACCGAGGTTCGCGCACGAGCTGAACGCGCCGTCACCTCGTGGTTGCGTCTCGGCGGCGGCGTACGGCGCGCCAGCGTGAGCTTCGCCGGAGATGACGACACCTTCGTGGCGCCTGGGGCGGATCTGGTGATCGACACGCGCACGGACCCCGGCTTTCCGCGCAACGCCGTACATGTCACCGCCGGCGTCGAGCAGCTTCGGTTCGACGATGGACGTCACGCCGCCCGATGGACAACCGACGCACGTGGTTACGTGGGGCTGTTCGGATCGACGGTGCTGGCCCTGCGTGCATCGACGATCACGGCCGGGGGGTCACTTCCGCCGTATGAGCAGGCGCTGCTTGGCGGCACGCCGACGCTTCGAGGCTACGACTTCGGGTATCGCGCCGGCGACAGCCTCGCCATCGTGTCGGCGGAGGTGCGCGTTCCGCTGACCTCTCCGCTCGTGGTGGGAAAGCTTGGCATCAAGGGCTTCGTGGACGCCGGCACGGTGTATCCACACGGTGCCCGCCTGGCCGAACAGGTGCTCGACCGCGGCGCCGGCGGGGGCGTGTTCATGTCGTGGGCCGTCTTACGAATGGGCCTCGACGTCGCATGGCCTATCGGTGGGGCGGCGAACAAGCCGCGGTGGCACTTCGGTATGGGCGTGACGTTCTGATCACGGACGGCGACGTCTTGTGTTCGATGACGTCGTGATGGACGATCAGTTCAGCACTCGCCAGACTGACTTGTCGCCAGAGGCGTCCGAGGCCGCGCCTCACAGCGCAAAACGGCGAATCGCCGCGGCGAGTCCGGCTTCGTCGTTGCTGGCTGTCGTCTCCAGTCCGGTGGTGAGCAAGTCCGGGGCCGCGTTGCCCATGACCACACCGACCGCGGCCCATTCGAGCATCTCGCGATCGTTGTAGTTGTCGCCGACGGCCATGACGTGCGCGCGATCGACGCCAAGGAGCGACGCCACGGCAGCAAGACCGGTGCCTTTCGTGGTTCCGGCGGCGCTGACGTCCACGAGCGAGAAATCCCGGCTTGGATACTCGGTCAGCGAGACCGACAGCGCGTCCGCCGCCGGATGTCGTTCCAGCGCCGCCATGACGTCGCGCATCGCCGGCACACTCCCGTTGTAGGCCACCTGAATGGGGTCTTCGGTGATGGCTTCCTCGAGCGAGGCCACTTGCTCGATGATCTCGCGATTGCGATCGCGAAACCGTGAGCGGTTGGGGTGCTCCCAGTCGAGCCGGTCGTAAACCATCTGTCCAGCAAGCGGCCGATCGAAGATCACCACGGCGGCGTCGCGCCACGACGCGGTCGCGCCAAGCACGTCGAGCGCCAGTTGCCGCGGCATGAGACGGCGCATCAACGTATCTCCGGCGCGCGTGCGCGCGATGGCGCCGTTGTGGACGACGAGCGTCAGGGGATCGGGCAGCGCCGCGACGGCTGGCATCGCGAAAAAGAAACTGCGTCCCGTCACAATCGCAATGTGAATGCCGCGGTTGGCGGCCTCGACGATGGCGCTGAGGTTGTCGGCGGGAAGCTGGCCGCGGCTGTCGAGCAGGGTGCCATCGACGTCGATGCCGATCAGCTTGATTTTCGCGACTTTGCGGTGTGCAGGGCGCATCGAGACCGTTTTGAACTTTGAGTCAGACCTGATTAACTAGACAGGTTATGAATCCGTGGGATCAGTTTACCGGTGCGAACGCCGGTTATGTTCACGAGCTGTACGAGCGCTACCTGCGCGATCCGCGCTCGGTAGACGAGGGGGCGCGCGCCCTGTTCGCGAACTGGTCGCCGGAAATCGAAGCCCTAACGGCGCCCGGCGATGTCCAGCCGGCGGATACCGCGGCCGCGATTGCCACCTTCAATCTCGCAGAATCCATTCGCCGCTTCGGCCATCTCGCGGCAAGGCTCGATCCACTGGGCGTGACCGATCCGATCGGCGATCCGTCGCTCGATCCGCGGTCGCACGGCCTGACGCCAGACGCGCTGGCACGTCTCCCCGCTTCGATCGTGGCGGGCCCGGCCGCCGACGGCGCGGCCAACGCGCTCCATGCGATCGCCAGGCTGCGCGCGATTTACTGCGCCACGACGGGGCACGACTACAACCACATCTTCGTTCCTGAAGAACGGGTGTGGCTGCGCCAGGCGGTCGAGACCTGTCAGTTCCGCCCGCCGCGCGACCCGATCAACGCCGCGGATCTGCTCGACCGCATCACGCAAGTCGAAGCGTTCGAGCGGTTCCTGCATCGCACGTTCCCGGGCAAGACGCGGTTCTCGATCGAGGGGCTGGACATGATGATCCCGATCCTCGACGAGATCATCAACGACGCCGCGGCGGCCGGCGTGCAGCACGTCATGATGGCCATGGCCCACCGCGGACGGCTCAACGTGCTCGCCCACATTCTCCAGAAGCCGTACGCGCAAGTGCTGGCCGAGTTCAAGGATCCGCTCTTCACGCGCTCCGCACGGATCGACCTGGGCTGGATGGGCGACGTGAAATACCACGCTGGCGCGCGCTATGTGGCGGATGGCGATGGCCGTCCCGAATCGCTGATCATCAGCATGCCGCCGAATCCCAGCCACCTCGAAGCGGTCGATCCCGTGCTCGCCGGCATGGCGCGCGCCGCCGCGAGCGATGTCGTGCGGCCAGGCAAGCCGGAGCTGCATCCCGAACGCGTGCTCGGCATCCTGATTCACGGCGACGCGGCCTTCCCAGGCCAGGGCGTCGTCGCCGAGACGCTGAACCTGTCTCGGCTCGAGGGCTACGACGTCGGCGGCATCATCCACATCATCGCCAACAACCAGCTCGGGTTCACCGCTACCCCCGAAGAGTCATACAGCACCAGCTATGCCAGCGGCCTCGCGCGCGGCTTCAAGATTCCGATCGTCCACGTCAACGCCGATGATCCGGTCGCGTGCATCGAAGCGGCGCGGCTCGCATGGGCCTATCGCCACCGCTTCAAGCTCGATGCGCTGATCGATCTCGTCGGCTATCGCCGCTACGGTCACAACGAAGGTGACGAGCCGGCGTTCACGCAGCCCAGGATTTATCAGATCGTAGCGGGTCATCCGACGGTGCGTGAGCAGTATGCGAGGACGCTCGCGGCTGACGGCGTGCTGGCGCAGGAGCAGGTCGATGGCCTCGTCAAAACGCACATGACCACCCTCGAAGACGCGTACGCTGGGCTCAAGCCGGAGGAGGATTACGTTCCGCCTCTGCCTCCCGTCCCGCCGACGGGCGCGGCGCGGCGTGTGCACACCGCCGTCACGTTCGACCGGCTCACAGCGCTCAATCGCGAGCTGCTGTCGGTGCCCGAGGGGTTCTCGGTTCATCGCAAGCTCGAACGCACCCGGCAGCGGCGTGCGGCGATGTTCGAGCAGCCTGGCGAGCGCACCGTCGACTGGGCGGCCGCCGAAGAACTGGCGCTGGCGTCAGCTCTGGAAGATGGCATCGCGATCCGCCTGACTGGCGAGGACGTCGAGCGGGGCACCTTCAGTCAACGGCACGCGGTGCTGCACGATTCGGTCACCGGCGACGAATACGTGCCGCTCGGTGCGCTGGCCCGCGCGAAGGCTTCTTTCGAAGCCCACAACAGCCCGCTGTCGGAGAACGCCGCCGTCGGCTTCGAGCTCGGCTACAATATTCAGGAATCACGACGCCTGGTGCTGTGGGAAGCGCAGTACGGCGACTTCATCAACGGCGCGCAGGTGGTCATCGACGAGTTCGTCACCTCCGGCCGGGCCAAGTGGGGACTGACGCCGTCACTCGTGTTTCTCTTGCCGCATGGTTACGAAGGCCAGGGTCCGGATCATTCGAGCGCCCGGCCCGAGCGCTTTCTCCAGGCTGCGGCCGACACCAACATGCGCATCGCCAATTGCACGACCGCGGCGCAGTACTTTCATCTGTTGCGGCGTCAGGCGCTCCTGCTCGACACCGATCCGCTGCCGCTCGTCGTGCTGACGCCGAAAAGTCTGCTGCGCCACGGTTTGACGGCATCATCGCCGCGCGAGCTCGCCGAAGGCCGCTTCCAGCTCGTCATCGACGATGACGAGGCGCGAAAGCAGGCGGAGAAGGTGAAGCGTCTCGTGTTGTGCAGCGGCAAGGTGTACGTGGACCTGGTGTCGAGCGAGCAACGCAAGGCAGCCGCGAGTGGACACCCGTCCGGGCATGGCGTCGCGCTGACGAGAGTCGAGCAGCTGTACCCATTTCCCGCCGATGAGGTTCGCGAAGTGCTGGACGGCTATCCAAGGCTGCGCGAGGTGTGCTGGGTGCAGGAAGAGCCGGAAAACATGGGCGCCTGGGACTTCGTGCGGCCGCTGCTGGAGCCGCTGATCGACGGACGCTGGCCGCTGCGCTATATCGGGCGCGTCCGCAACTCGAGCCCGGCCGAGGGCTCCGCGACGTGGCACAGCGCCAATCAGCGGGCCATCGTGGCCCAAACGTTCGAAGAGAAAGCGGATACGCGTGATGCGGATCGGGTGCTGTCCAAACAAGTTTGAGCGAGGGTGATGCCGACCAACATTGTCGTTCCGGAGCTCGGGGAATCGGTCGTGGAAGCGCGCGTGGCCAAGTGGCTGAAGAAAGAAGGCGATGCCGTGAGCGCGGGCGATGCGCTCGTGGAGCTCGAGACCGAGAAGATCGACCTCGAGGTGAGCGCCGATCGCGCGGGCGTGCTCGCGTCCATCAAGCACACGGAAGGCGCCGACGTGAAAGTCGGCGATGTGCTCGCGGTGCTCGAAGCCTCCACCTCCGCGCAAAGCGCTACGGTGGACAAGTCCGCCTCCGCGGCAAGCGCGACGGCGGACACGGCTGGTGACGCTGCAGGTGCGAAGGCGGACAAGCCCGCACGCACGCCTGCACGAGACGGGAATAGGCCGGGACCCGATGTCAAAGCGACACCGACCGCCCGAAATGTGGCGCGCGAGGAAGGCGTCACGCTCCAATCGATCGCGCCCTCGGCCGGCCGCCGGGTGATGAAGGGCGACGTGTTGCGCGCCAGGCCTGCCGCACCTGGCGCACCTGCTGCACCTGCCGCACCTGCTGCACCTGCTGCACCTGCTGCACGTAAGCCACCTGTGTCACCTGCGTCACCTCCCGCCGGCGAGCGCGTCGAGCAGCGCGTCCGCATGTCCAAGCGTCGCGCGACCATCGCCCGGCGGCTGGTCGAGGCGCAACACAACGCCGCCATGCTCACCACCTTCAACGAGGTGGACATGACCGCGATCATGGACCTGCGCGCGCGGCGCAAAGACGCCTTTCAGAAGCAGCACGGCGTAGGGCTCGGCATCGCCTCGTTCTTCGTCAAGGCCGCCGTTGCCGCTCTCAAGACGTTCCCGCAGATCAACGCCGAGCTCCAGGGCGATGAGATCGTACTGAAGCACTACTACGACATCGGCATGGCCGTGGGCGCGGAAGGCGGGCTGGTCGTTCCCGTCATCCGCGATGCCGACCAGAAGAACTTCGCCGACATCGAATTGGCGATTCGCGACTTCGCCAGCCGCGCCGAGGACGGTACGCTCACGCTCGAGGATCTCAAAGGCGGCACCTTCACCATCACCAACGGTGGTGTGTTCGGGTCGCTGATGAGCACGCCGATCCTGAACCCGCCGCAGGTGGGCATCCTCGGGCTGCACAAGATTGCCGACCGGCCGGTCGCGCAAAAGGGCCAGGTGGTGATCCGCGCGATGATGTACCTCGCCCTCAGCTACGACCACCGCATCGTGGACGGCCGCGAGGCGGTGCAGTTCCTGGTCCGCATCAAGGAGCTCATCGAGGACCCGGCCCTGATGGTGATTTCCTGATCGGATGCGGAAGCCGCGCGCGCATGATAACGTCTCACAATGCCCTATTCCCGTTCTCGCAACCTTGCAGTGCTGACGATTGGTGTGCTGGCGGCGAGCGTCGCGCTGGCGTCCGCTCAGCCCGCCAAACCACAGGCGCCCCAGGCGCCGGCCGACGTCGCCGCCCCACCGGCGGATGCAGAAAAAACCGCGTCCGGCCTGGCGACCAAAGTGCTTCAGAAAGGAAGCGGCACCGAACGGCCGTCCACGCAAGAGATGGTCGTCGTGCATTACACCGGCTGGACCACCGACGGAAAGAGTTTCGACAGTTCGGTGGCGCGCGGCAAGCCCAACACCTTTTCGGTCGGCGGATTGATCAAGGGCTTCACCGAGGGCCTGCAGCTGATGACCGCCGGCGAAAAGCGGCGGCTCTGGATTCCTGAAGCGCTCGCGTATCGCGGTCAACCGGGTCGCCCGGCCGGCATGCTCGTCTTCGACGTCGAGCTGCTCGAGATCCTGCCCGACCCGTCTGCGCCTCCTGCTGATGTGGCCGGTCCGCCAAGCGACGCCCGGCGCACGCCTTCCGGTCTTTCGTACAAGGTGTTGCGGCCCGGCACGGGCACGGGCCATCCACGCAGCGACAGCCGTGTGACGGTGCACTACACGGGGTGGACGACCGACGGCAAGATGTTCGACAGCTCGTTCAAGCGCGGACAACCCGCCACGTTCGGCCTCAACGAAGTCATCAAGGGCTGGACCGAAGGCGTGCAGCTCATGTCCGAGGGCGAAAAGACGCGCTTCTGGATCCCGCAGCGGCTGGCCTACGAAGGCAAGGCCGGCGCGCCGGCCGGCATGCTCGTGTTCGACATCGAGTTGGTGAATTTCAAGTAGGAAGGGCGAGCGTGATTGCGGCGGTCGTGCCGGATCGAGGCGACGTCGGCGTCCGCATCGATCGCGTGCTGCTCCGGCACCTGGGACACATTCCGGGGATCACGCGCAACCGCCTTCAGCGTCTCATCGCACTGGGCGCCGTCACCGTCAACGGCCGGCCGGTGTCGCGCTCCTCCGCGCGCATCGCCTCGGCCGATGCCATTTCGGTGACGCTGCCCGAACGGAAGCCGCGCGCAGCTCCCGTCGCCGAGGATCTCCCGCTCGACATTCGCCACGAAGACGATGACCTGCTGGTCGTCGACAAGCCGGCGGGCCAGGTATCGCATCCTGCGTTCCGCCATTCGTCGGGAACGCTGCTGAACGCATTGATGGCCTACGCAAACGGCGCGTGGGCGCCGTCGCTCGTCAGCCGGCTCGACAAAGGCACGTCGGGGCTGGTGCTCGTCGCCAAACAGAAACCGATGCACGCCGCACTGCAACGGCTGTCGCACGACAACGCCATCGACAAGGAATACCTCGCCATCGTCGCCGGCAAGCCGCCGGCGCGGGGGACGATTGATCTGGCGCTGGACCGCGACCCGTGGGACGCACGGCGTGTCACCGTGCGCGACCGCGGAGGCGTTCCCAGCATCACGACGTTTGCGCGCGTCCGCTCCGTCGCGGTCGGTCCAGACCGGCAGCTCTCGCTCGTCCGGTGTCGGCTCGTCACCGGGCGCATGCACCAGATTCGTGTGCATCTCGCCGCGAAGGGATGGCCAATCGTCGGCGACGCAACCTACGGCGTCAGGATCCCGGGACTCGAGCGTCAGGCGCTTCATGCGTGGCGTCTGGCGTTCACGCATCCGTCGACCGGAAATCGCGTGGACGTCACGGCCCCGCCTCCCGCTGATATGGCGGCCCTGCTAGCGCGCTTCGACGCGGGCGAGATCCGTTAGCACCGTGCCCAGCGCCGAATAATCCAACGCTTCCTTCCCGTCAGCAATGAGGGCGGTGAGTAGTTGCTGCACGATGGCGGTCACCGGCGCCGGCGCCTGGGCTTCGTGCAGGGCATCCATCACGATCCGCAGATCCTTCCGGTAGAGTCGCGCGGGGAATCCCGGCGTGAAGTTCTTCTGGAGGAGACGTTCGCCATGGACTTCGAGCACGCGGCTCGCTGCGAATCCACCCAGAAGCGCGGCGCGAACCTTCGCCGGATCGACGCCCGATTTCCGTGCGAGCGCAAACGCTTCGCCGACCGCCGCCAGGGTTCCGCCGATGACCAGTTGATTGCACGCCTTGCAGATCTGCCCGGCCCCTGAATCGCCGATGTGAACGATCCGCTCGGGATTCCCCATGGCTTCGAGCACCGGCCGCACGCGCTCGAGCGCCCGCCCGTCGCCCCCCACCATGATCGAGAGCTTTCCCTCAATCGCGCCAATTTCGCCGCCGCTGACGGGCGCATCGAGCAGCGACGCGCCCAGCGTGCGCGCGTCCGCCGCCAGGCGTTGGGCCGTGTGCGGCGCGATCGTGCTCATGTCGACGATGACGCTGTCGGACTGCAATGCGGAGAAAACGCCGTCGGCCGAGGTCAGCACCCGCTCGACGTCTGGGCCATCAGGCAGCATCGTGATGATGCAGGCCGCCTGGCGAGCGACGTCGGCCGGCGAGCCGGCGCGCGACGCACCTGCCGCGAGGACCTCGTCCACCGGTCCGTGACTGCGGCTGTGAACGACGAGCGAAAACCCGCGCGCGAGGAGATTGCGTGCCATGGGCCGGCCCATGACGCCCAGGCCAATGAAGCCTACGGTGTCGGTCATGGGCCCGAACGTTAACACGTCACCGTGTCTTCTTTTTCGCCGTCCGGCTGCTCTTCTTCGCGGCGGCGCGCGTGCTGCGAGCGCCGGACGCCTTCGGCGTCGAGCGCGGTTTGGCTTTAGGAGCTTCAGGAGATCGGGCTCCTCGCGTCGTTCCCGTTCGAGTGTCCTGTTTGGTCCGAGCGCTTTGGCGACGGGCTGTCTTGCGCTGGCTCGGCCCGCCGGCGCCCTGCTTGCGCCTGGCGTTGGGGCGAGGCTTCCCTTGCGGTTGCTGTGCGGCCTCGTCCGCGTCACGCCACTTCATCGAAATCGCCTCAGCCGGATCGGCCTGTCCGGCAGCCTTGCCCGCGCCCGGCTCGCTGGCAAACCAGGGCGGCAGGGGCTTGTTCTGCCGACTTCGCGTATCGCCGGACAACGGCCCTGACTGTCTGCGCCGCTCACGCGCCAGATCGTCCGTGGAAAGCCGTCCAGCCACCTTGTAGTGGTCGGGGTTGACTTTGTTTTTGCCACTCATCAATCGCTCCCTCTGTTGCCCTGTGGCGTACCGTTCGGAGGTTTCAAATGCGAAACCGCAGCAGCGCGCCAACGCCGCCGAAGCCTTCGAGCAGGTCCGCATCCTCGATGAAGCGTACGGCCGCGCCGGTTTGCTGGGCCCGGGTCACGAGCTCGTCGGCCAACTCGAGCTTCCGTTCGTCGGTGTCGCCGGACGCAGAGGTTGCCACGCTGACATGTCCTGGTGCCGCGTCATCGGGCAGTCGCGCCGAGCCGAGTTCCCGCGGCGTCCCGGTCAGCAGGAGTTCGTCCACCTGGCCCATCTGCAACGCCTCGAGCGTCGATTCGGGGCCGACGACGCCGAGACCACCGCTTTGCCACGCTCCAATGAGATCCTGCACGCGCTCGGCGTCGGTCTCCGCGTCCTTCTGCCGCAGGACATCGAGTGTGGCTTCGAGGATCTCGTCTTCGGCCGCATCACGTTCGAGCGACAGCACATCGACGAGCTTGTCCTGCAGATGCTTGGGCAGCTGCTCCTTCACGAGCGGCACGACCACATCGTCTCCCGCAACGATGAGGTGGGCGATGTCGTCGGCGCTCACGATGCGATCCAGCGTGTCGACGACCTCCTTGACGTGGTGAACGTGGATGTTGTCCGTGCGGCGCTGGTAGCGGGCCTGCGACCAGCCGCCCATCGACGTGCGATTGGTCTTTTCGCTCGTGACGTGCTCGCGGCGTTCGACGCTGCCCAGCCCGAAAACGAAAATGCGTGCGCGATGGGTGTCCAGCACCACAGCGGCATAACGGGGGTATTGGTCGATCACCTTCGCCAGCTGGTAAAGGTGCGGGACCGATCCGACAAACAGCCAGTGATCCTCGAGCGGCGCGTCGAGCTGGACCGTTTCGAAGAGCTCGCCGGCACCAGATGATGCAAAGAGCGCGAGCCCGTTCGCGGAGCGATTGACCTCGTCGGAGAGGTACTGCCAGATGCGCTCGATGTCGCGTTCCAGACTCGCGCGCTCGGCCGAACCCTCCCTGAATGCCTTCACACGCTCGGCAAACGCCTTGCGGAGAAAGGCCTCATAGTTGTCACGGCCGTGCTGGTCTGGCGTGAGATTCAGATACAGGCTCACGACGGGCACGTGCTGAGGCTCGTAGGCGGCAAGCCGTTCCAGTTGTTCGCGTAGAGGTGTCTCGAGAGCGGGGCTGTTTTTCGCCATGCCGTCCGACAGTGCAAGCTACATACCCGTCAATAGAGCACAACGCCTTCGCCCCGAATGCTGATGAGCCTGATGTAGTGCTCGATGAGTCGAGCGTGCCGGCGCATGACGCCGCCGGTCTCTTCCAGTGTCAGGTGGCGATCCGTCACCCGGCGCAGCGTGTCACGTGTCAGCCCCTGCAGCCGTTGCCACAAGGCCCGCTCGATGGTGGTGAGCGTCTCCGGCTGGCGCAGCTCGCGATGAAGACGGAAGGCGCGGGTGAAGTCGATCATCACGACGCGCCAGCCACTCGTGTAGAGAACATTCCCCTTGTTGCGGTCCACGTCGCCCACCAGTTCGGCGAACACCAGCATCTTCATCCGCTGTCGCTGGAAATCGAGGGGCCTGGGCGGCTGCAACGGGGACGTCTCGCGCGCCGCCTCGTCCATCAGCACATCGTCCACCCACCACGTCAGCGAGCCGGTCTGACCCCGCCAACGCCGCTCGACGGTGACCGGCATCATGTCGTCCACGCCGAGGAGACGGGAGATTTCGTACGCCGCAATGTTGTACTTGTAGGAGTCCACGAAGTTCAGTTCACCGGCCCGCCGCTCACCGCGCCGCCGGCCCGCCTCGGATGTACGGTCGTCGATGGTCTGGAATGCCGCGTCGTGCGTCAGGGTACCGTCGCTCAGCGTCAGTCGGAGCGAACCGGTGATGCCTCGACCAATCGGACGCGAGTTGACGACTTTGGCCGTCAGCAGGAAGTCGCGTTGGCGATCCGGCGTCAGCCTCGCGTCCTGGGCTTCGGCCAGGGCGGCGGCGCCACAAATCAGCAGCATCGCGACGGCGATCGACGTCTTCAGGATTCGCACTGGGGCATTCTACGCCCGCTGTAACCCGAAGGCGCAGGAGCGAGATCCGGGCGACGCGGACTAGCACTAGCTAAGCTAGCTAGATGCTCAGCGCGTGCGCGGTCACGACCTGCAGCGCAAGGGCCTCGACACTCCGGTTCGCGTATTGGCGGTGCTGCACGATGCGGTCGTACGGGATGGAAACGATGGCGGTCGCCTCACCGGCGAGATCGGGGTAGATGTTCAGGCTGACGGTTTGGCCGCTTGGTTCGGTGAGCCGCGCAGCCTCGCCGGGCGCCACAAAGCCGACCAAGCTGACCCCTGTCGCCAGCCGATGCACTTCGAAATTTCGATAGCGGCGGACCGCGAAGAGCGGGGATGCCAAAACGGGCGAGCCTGTAAAGCCGTAGACGCCCGCGGGCAGTGCTTCTGCCGCTGAGCCCTCTTCGGCGGCGGTCACGAGACGGACCTCGTGCGCATCCCGCAACGCCTCGCGACCCTCTTCACCGGAGACATTCGTAGACATGACGCCCAAGAATTATAGACCGTGCGGTCGAGATGGCTCGCTGCAGGGGCCAAGTCGTGTGCAAATCTCGGAGCGACCGGGTCGAAATGGAACACAAACCACTAAGCAGCTTATTTTTCAAATATTTACGAGAGAATAACAGCCCCTGGGACCGACAATCTGCCTCGGAACGGAACAGACGCACTGGTGGGAATTTTTCCGTGGCACGTGGTCTGGTGCAGCCTCGGCGAAACATCGACAGTGCAGCGCCAGGCAAAAATAGTGTTGTTTATGACTCTATATGACAAAAAATACCATTGAAGTCCGTTGACGCACCCTGTGGCTCGCGAATTGCTGAACGGCGGGCATGCGAAGCCGGTCGTCTGTCAACATAAGGCGCAAAGCCACTTGGGGAGCCAAGGCGGTCTTGTCGTCCATTCTTTTGCTCGCGATTGCACTCGTTGCACCGCAGCCGCTCGACGCCGCCCAGAAATCCCGGGGCGCCGCAAAGGCTGGGGCTCAACCGTCGCAGGCCGAGCACAAACTTGACACAGAACTTCGGGGCAGAGCCGCGAAAGGCGCGGGCGAAACCGACGTCATTGTCGAGTTCAACGATAACCGGGACGACGCCGATGTCGTCCGGGGATTTGGCCCGAAGGGAAAGCGGCTGGGCCTCGTCAACGGCCGAGTACTTCGGGTCCCCAACGCGCTGCTCTCGAGGCTGGCGGAACATCCTCGCGTCAAGCGCATCCACCATGACCGCCCCGTCGCGAGCGATGTCGCCCGTACAGGGCTTGCAATCGGCTCGCGCGCGGTTGTCGCGCTCATGGGCTACACCGGCGCGGGAGTGGGTGTCGCCGTTATCGATTCCGGGATCACAGGCTGGCACGACGACCTGCGCATCAAGGGGTACTGGAAGACGCAGCCGACGTCCTTGACGCTGGCGAGCGAGTCGCTCGAAAGCACTGGCCTGGTGCTGCCAACCAATCAGCGCGTGGCGGACTTCCAGGATTTCGTGAACGGCCGCACGACGGCCTATGACGACTGGGGCCACGGCACGCACGTCACTGGCATCATCGCCGGCAACGGTTTTGATTCCGTCGGCATCCGTGAAGGTATTGCTCCCGGCGCACACATCGTGTCGCTCAAGGCGCTGGACGCCAATGGCGCGGGTTCAATCAGCAACGTCATTGCTGCCATCGAGTACGCGATCGTCAACAAGGCGCTGTACAACATTCGCGTCATCAACATGTCGCTCAGCGCAGGCGTACGCGAGTCGTATCACATCGATCCGCTGACGCAGGCCGCCAAGCGCGCGGTCGAGGCGGGAATCGTGGTGGTCGCGTCGGCCGGCAACATGGGCAAGGCCAAGGATGGCTCCCCCCAGTACGGAGCCATCGGCGCCCCGGGCAATGCCCCCTGGGTATTGACCGTGGGCGCCTCGAGCACCCAGGGGACCATCGATCGCCGTGACGACATCATGGCGTCGTACAGCTCGCGCGGTCCGACGATCTACGACCACGCGGCCAAGCCGGACATCGTGGCGCCGGGCACGGGGACCGTGTCACTCAGCGACCCGAACAGCAGGATGTACGTTGAAAAGGCGTCATTCCTGACAAGCGGTCTGATTGGCGGCCTCGGCTACAAGCCGTATCTCACGCTGAGCGGCACCAGCATGGCCGCGCCAGTCGTGGCCGGCACGGTGGCGCTGATGCTGCACGCAAATCCGTCGCTGACGCCGAACATGGTCAAAGCCATGCTGCAGTTCACCGCCCAGGTGTATTCGAAATACGACTACTTGACGCAGGGCGCGGGATTCGTCAACGCGCGCGGCGCCGTCGTGCTCGCTCGGTACTTCGCGCAAGGGACGCCCGGAACGGCTTATCCCGCGATGACCGGCTGGTCGCGTCACATTCTGTGGGGCAACTACCGCGTCAGCGGCGGGGTCCTGACGCCCAACGGGACGGCGTGGGCCAACAATATCGTGTGGGGTGACAGCCGCACACCAACCGGGGCGAACATCGTCTGGGGAGACAACTGCGGCACCAGCGCCTGCGATGACGTCATCTGGGGCGACAACATCGTCTGGGGGCAGTACGGCGATGACAACATCGTCTGGGGGCAATACGACGACAACATCGTGTGGGGCAACAGCGATGGCGACAGCATCGTCTGGGGCAACGGCGACATCGACAACATCGTCTGGGGCCAGTTCGACAACATCGTGTGGGGCAACGACTGCGGCGGCTCGGACTGCGACAACATCGTCTGGGGCCAGATGTTCGACAACATCGTGTGGGGCAACGCCGAAGGCATCGACAACATCGTGTGGGGCAACTTCGACAGCGACAACATCGTCTGGGGCAACAGCGACGAGGGCGACAACATCGTCTGGGGCAACTCTGCCGACGAGGTGTTCTTCGATGACGAGGTCACCGAGGTCGAATCGTTCGATCCGACGGTGTGGGACGCCCTGTTCGAATCGTCGCTGTCGGAGGTGAGCGCGCCCGACTCCTCGACAACGACGACGACCACGACCGATGAGGTGACCACAACCACCGACTCGACCACCGAGCTGCTGGAAGGAGGGCTTCAGTAATGGAGAAGATGCCGTTCAATGAAGCCACCCTGGCAACCAGGACGACCATGACCATGACTCAGCCTGTCGTCAGCAGCGACTGGACGAAGGGTCTTCCTGTGCTGTCGGGCGGCGACGTGACGCTGCGCGAGCTGCAGCTCAGTGATGCACCATCGCTGCTGGCGATGCTGACGACGGAGGAAGTGGCACGGTTCATCTCGCCGCCTCCGACCACGGTGGACGGGTTCGAGCGCTTCATCGTGTGGGCCAACGCCGAGCGTCAGGCTGGACGATATGCGTGCTTTGCGGTCGTGCCGAGGGGCATGGACACCGCAATCGGGATCTTCCAGGTGCGTCAGCTCGAGCCCGGGTTTGCCTCGGCCGAGTGGGGCTTTGCGATTGGATCGGCGTTCTGGGGCACGGGCCTGTTCGCAGCCGGCGCGGAGCTGGTGCTCGAGTTCGCGTTCGAAACGATCGGCGTGCACCGGCTCGAAGCCAGGGCCGCGGTGCGCAACGGTCGCGGCAACGGCGCGCTGCGCAAGGTCGGCGCGACCTGCGAAGGCGTGCTGCGCCATTCGTTCCTCCGCAACGGCGAGTATCTCGATCAGCATCTGTGGTCGGTTCTCGATACCGACTGGCGCGAGATGCGGGCGAGCGTTCACGTCACCATCAACTGAGGGTCGGATAAAGTCGGATAAATACGTCACCGTCTGGCTCGGACATCTTCACGGGTGTCCGGGCCACTTTTTCGTGAAAGAGCAGGTCACGCGATGAAGGCCAACGACGCCGGACGGACCACGGATCCTGGTTTTGCCGCATTCGCCGAAGCCCTTGCCCGGATGGAAGCAGACGTCGAGTCCGCAACGTCCTTGTCGGTTGCGCCGCGACCGCCGCAAGCGGCCGATTCCGGCGACGACGATGAGGGGTTCACCACCGTCGATCGCCAGCTGGGGATGCCGTTGACACCGCCGGTCGTCACGAAGGCCGTTGCCAAACCGGAGCGTGCGCCAGAGGTCCCGCATCTGGCGGCAGAGGAGCTCTGGCGTCGCGCCAGGGGCACCGGGACGCCGCTCGAGCGGCTGATCGAGACCATGCAGAACCTGCTGTGGCTGCAGCGCGCGGTCCACTCGGGCACCACGCGAGCGGCGGACCGTGTGACGCAGGAAGAGGTGACGTCCGTGTTCGTCGACGCGCGCCAGCTCTGTGTCGATTTCGATTTGCCGACGGCGCGGGTCCGGGCGGACTTCGCGCTGGCGGCGCTCGAGGAGAATCGTCCGGATTCGCTGGGCGCGGAGATCGGCGAGCTGGTCCGTCACCTGCGTCATGACCTGCAGTCGTGCTCGATCTGGCCGATCGCGAAGGGACAGATGTGGGCGTTCAGCCTCGCGCCCGGCGAACGCGCGCGGCGGGCGTTCCCGTCGGCGGCGTCGGACGTGGCCGAAGGCGGGCGTTGCGCCGGGTTTGGCTTTCACAGCGCGGCGGTGTTCCACATGCTGCGCGCGGCGGGCCGGGGCATGCGCGCGCTGTCAGCCGCGGTCGGTGCTGAGCACGCGGCCGCAGGGCCGCCTGAGTGGACAACGATCATCGGGCTCGTGGAGGCACGGCTTGCCGAGGCCGGCCGCTGGCCGGCAGGCGCGGCCCGCACGGCCGCCACGACGTTCTACGCGCCGGTGCTTCATGACGCGAGGATGCTGCACGACGCCCAGTGCCGCATGGCGTCCGGCGCCAGTTTCGACGCGCACCACACGCTGGCCGTGATCGATCGGGCGCAGGATTTTCTGACGCGTCTGGCGGATTACGTGACGGAGCACCAGGAGCAGCCGCTCACGGAAAAGGACTTCGCCGCTGCCCCCAAGGCGGGGCCTGAGGGCGGAGTTTAAAGCGGCAGTCAATGAGGCCCGCGATCTTCTGCGGGAAAAACAGGCGCCCCGGTAAGTATCCAGTTGTCAATGACCTGCCGTCAACGTTGCGAGCGGTGCGCATCCAACTCACTTGCCCAAGACATCTTCGCATCCGCATTCTCGCCCAAATCATTCACACGCTGATACTTCGGGTCTGCGAGCGGTGTGCGGGGCAGCCCGCGCACCCCACCGCTCGCCGGCCTCAGCGCGTCTCGAATCCGGGATACGACGCAATCTCCCCCTCGAGATACCGCGCCAGCAACCGGACCTGCACCTCGAGCACCCGCCGGTAGCTGATACGGTAACCGAAGACCGGATGCGTCACCAGCTACAAGTCTGGCGCCGTGCTGCAGGTCAAGGACAAGGGGTACTGCTTGTGGTGAATGATCCCGGCCAGCGTGTGGCGACACCGCACCAGATCGGTGGGCGTGAACTGGCACTCGAAGATCGAGTACTGCAGATGGTCGCCGAACCCGCGCATCGTCTTGTGGACTTTGCGGAGGCGGAGATCGTTGGCGATGTCGTAGCAGACGAGGAACGTATTGCGCATAGGCACCTACGCGCTCCGGGGGTGTCTTGTGTGTCGGCGGATGTCGAAGCCGGCTGTAGGCCGCGGTGCGGGGGTCAGCGAGGAGCGGCCGGGGGAGGCTGGTCCCAGAGCAGCGTGAGATCCCAGTCGAGCGCCGCGAACGGCTCGGCCTGGACCGCCGCGGCGGCCGCCCAGGTGCCAACGATGACCCAGTGGCCGTGTTCGAGGCGCATCACTTCGAGCGTCTGGGCGAGCGGATCGACGATCCAGGCATGGCGTACGCTTTCGCGCGCGTAGATCGCGAGCTTCTTGACGCGGTCGAGCGCAACCGTCGACGGCGACACCACCTCGCAGATCCAGTCGGGAGCGATGCTGAAGAATGCTTCTTCCGGCAGCGAAGGAAGCCGTTCGCGGCGCCAGCCGGCGATGTCTGGTACCAGAATATCGGGACCGAGATGCAGCTCCGGCTCATCGAGGAGGTGCCATCCACCAGGACCACCGCGGCCGTGGTCGAACGGTCCGGTCAGGATCGCACCCATTCCGGAACTGGCGCGCGCGTGCCGCGGCCCCGGCCGCGGCGTGGTGAACAGCTCGCCGCCGACGAGCTCGGCGACCAGGTGGTCGGGGACCTTCAGCAGGTCGTCATACGTCGCCGGCCGCGCCGCGCGACGAGGGTGAGCCATGGGCTGAAGATACCATGCGCCACCGATGCGGTAGCGGCGGTGGCGATGTGCTCACCCGAGCCGTTCTACGGATTGATCGATCCGCATACCAAGTCCGATGCAAGAGCCGTGATGGTCTTCTGGCAATCGGGCGAGGACGGCGTCGTACACCGCCCGCGCAAGCGCGAGGGCCGACTCGGTTTCGGCGCGTGACGGCTCATCCGGCTCGCCAGGGTAGCGCGATACTTCCAGGCGTAGTCCGTGAGGTGCGCTGCGCCACGCACGGCCGGCTCCAGCGCAGGATCCAGATCCACACACATTCCGCCGAGCTCGGTGAGATTGTGGGTCTTCCCGAAGATGCGGCTGTGCCACGTCAGAAAGCCTTTCAGCGACTTCTCCACGGCCTGCTGCGCGTGGAAGGCGGCGTCGCCTGTGAACGGCGGGTCGGCGGTGAGATCGTTACGCCCCGCACCGAGATCGCTGGTAGCGCGCTGCAACCAGCCGCGCGTCTCGGCGACGAGCTCGGGGTCATGCGGCATAGAGGAGGCGTCCTTCGCGAAGCACGGTGGCGGGAAGCGAGCACACCACACGAGAGCGACGCTCGAAGCGCGGCTTCTCCCAGACGATGACGTCGGCCGCGGCGCGGACGCCCCACAGCACCTCGTAGGCCAGCTTGCTGTCACGCCGTTCCTGCGGGGCATCCTCCGGGGCGACGACAAGGAGGTCGTAGTCGCTGTCGGCACCAGCGTCACCCCGCGCGTGGGACCCGAACAAGTAGATTCGCTCAGGTTGATATGCCGTGACGAGACGATGGACGATCTCAGCGAGAACGGGGTCTTGCGAGCGGAGTGAGTCGGTCACGGGTAAGACTCAGCCTTTCACTGATTAGACGATCGGAAGCCCTGCAGTCCATCATGTCGTGCAGCTGGCCATCGATTGCGCAGGCACTGCGTGGAATCTTACCGCGACTCCGAGACTGCGCGCAGCCTCGTTACAGTCTGATTTCCCGCCGCTCGCCAATCGCCTCGTTGACCAGGACGAGGGCTCCGTTGTCGGCCTGCAATTGCTCGTTGGCATTGAGCAGCTCGAGCCCATAGATGGTGCCATCGGGAGCGATGTCGACGTTGAGGGCATCGCTGACACGAATGGTCTCGACCTGGGCGCCTTTCTCCTGGAGACGGATGTAGGCGATGTTACGGCGCGGATCGTAGGTCAATTTCATGGTGTCACTCTTTCTCCGAAGTACTTCACGATGACTGTAATCACCAGCCAATCGGCTTGTTCTTGAACCGCGTAGTCCTCGACCTCTTTCGTCGTGTAGTGGCGGCCTCTCCAATCTCTATCGAACGAGAAGTTGCGTCGGAAGCCGACGCGATCGAATTTCGCCGGAAAGCGCTCGCCCTGAATGATTGTTGTCACGACTTGGTCTTCCGACGCGCCACGTTCGGCGAGTCGGTCCAAGGCCGTGGGAGTGGAGTCGCACGTTCACGAGCTTCCTCGTGTGTGCGCCCTCGAAGGGCGTCGGTCGGTGGGAACAGCGTTGAACAACCCGCCGCCCAAGTGACGGCTTCGCCCGAGCACCAATGGACCCGGAACTGTGACTTGAAAGACGAGCTGAGCAGAACCCGTCAATCCGACGCCTGAGATCCCCGTCGCCTCGAGCACGTCGATAAGAGGCTCCGGCAACCCCGACCGGCGACATTCGGCTCTGATGTCGCTGGTCAACGCCTCGACAGCAGTGACGCGTTTCGCATGTCGGGTTGCCTGGTACCGTGTCACGCTCCTCCAACTTGTCGATGGCGCAAGCAGTGGATCTGTATCAGCATCGCTCACTACGGTCGTAACACCAGGCGGCCAGCCGAACCCGCGCGAAGGTCATTGAACCCCACGAGGGCGTCGTGCAGGACTCTCAGATTGTCGGCCTCGCGCCGTTCAATTGGTTGGCGGGTCAACAGGTAGGGTGCGATGATGAGCAGTCGAGATTGCCCGGGATCGAACGCGAACGCCAGATGATCGTGCGACCCGCTGCGCGCCGGAGAACCATTCGCTTCGTGGCCGCTGAAAAACCTCGGCAACTCTCTTCGCGGACCGATCACTCCTTGCACGCGGGCCATGACGGCGCGGCGGAGTGCGCGGGTGATCGCCAGAGGTTCTGCCGACAGAAGGCCTCCCTCGATTGCGAAGACGAACAGCCCCACACGCTGCTCGACGGGCCGCATTACACCCAGTCCCAAGAAGCGACCGTCGCCAAGGGTGAGCGGGCCTGCCACACCGCGATCGAGGGTGACTTCGACGTGCCACATCCGCTCCTTCGAGAAGCGCGTTCCGGCCGCGAACAACTCCGCCCGCTCGCCACCGAGGTCAAAGGGTTCCCGCTGAACACGAATGGACTCAGCGCGCGCTCGCACATCCGTGTGACGCAACGCCTGCTGCACGGCCTCCGTGGCGCGCGCGTGCTCGGCTGCCCGCTCAGTCCCGGTCCTGGCCTCAGCTTGTACTCGCGCAGGATCGATACGCCGGCGCCCCGCTGCCTCTGGAAGTGCCGCAGGAGTGACGGTCCGCCAGACTCTGGCTGGATCCCGCTGAGACTTGCGCGACTTTGAGGTGCTTCTGGGCGTCGAGTCGCTGCCGGACGACGGGATGCTTGAGGTCCTGGTTCTGCAGACCAAAGGCCGCCCGCACAGACGAGGGCCGCCCTGTTGCAGAAAGCGACAGCAGATGGAATGACGGAATCAGCTGCGCAGGATCTAACTCGCGTGCGCCAAAGAATGCCCTCTCCTCACTGATTGTCTCGACAAGTTGCTCGAAAGGCGGCACGAGGTGTGCCTCGTCGAGAACAATCATCGCATCCGTTCCCAGCAAGCCGGCGTGGTAAGGTCGCATCTTGCGCGAGGCGCCGTAGCCTCCGAACAACAGCCGTGATCCGACCATGTCAACGGTGCCCACGACGATGGCGGGAGCCGCGGGATCGTCCAACCACTCATGGTTGTCCAGGTGCTGACCCCGCAGGGTCGATATCGGCAGCTTCCTACTTTCTGGAGGTGGCGATTCGTGACGCGGCGCGCGAAACTTCACGGCGACGTTCCCGAGTGCTATTGCGCCACTGCTGTCCCTGTTCACCTCGCTGATGTCTGCGTCCGCGGGTATCACCCGTTTTTCGCGTCCAGCCGCACGCCCTGTTCCAGCGCCGTCTTCACCACGCCAGGCTCCGCCGCCAGCCGCGCCGCCTCGGCCTCGGTGTAGACGAACAGATCGCAGCCCACGCCGACGCGAGCGAAATACGGCGCCAGACTCAATGGCCGCTCGAGGAAGGGCCCGGGGTCCCCGCGGACGATGATCAGCAGATCGGCATCACTGCCAGGTCGCGCGTCGCCGCGCGCGAGCGAGCCGAACAGCGTCACCTGCACGATGTCGGGGCGAGCCGCAACCAGACGCACCGCCGCGGCGCGCACGCGGGCCAGCACGTCATCCCGCTCGAGGCGAAACACGCGGACGTGCTTACCGCGGTAGCTCTCGCTGACACCACGCAAGCAGCACCTCCGCATCCGCGATCGCACGCTCGGCCTCGGCGCGGGTGTAGTAATCGGCCGGCGCGCCCGCCGGCAGGCCATTCGGATAGCGCGTGGCGACGTAGAGCTTGTCGAGCGCGCGCCCGAGGTCGAGCATCGCGTCGTCGACGGCCAGGCCCTCGCGTCGCAGGCTGTCGAGGAGCTCCGTGACCGAATGGCCCCACGCCTCCAGCCCTCTGGCGCCGTGGACCGACTTGAGCGCCTTTTCCGCCGCCTGTTGTGCCGCAAAGCACGCCCATTCGTGATGCGCGCCCGCAAGCGCATGACGCGCGTGGGCGAGGTCGGCATTCGCCTGCCGCAGCCAATCGGCCCACCGTGTCGACATCACCAGAGAATACTGCAATGCGCAGCGTCCCCTCGATCACAGCGGGACGCCGCAGACACGATCCGCTGAACGCGCAGTTCATGGCGATCGTGGCGGACGGCACCGGCAAGACGTTCACGCTCGAGGACAACGCGAGGTGGCCCGAGGCCACGCGTCCCATCCTCGAAGCCTTCTTCCACGTTCGGTACGCGCACCTCGACGCGCCGCCACGACCGCTCCCGAGTGGCTACGCCGCGCTGCTCTACCTGTTCGACCTTCGCTGAGCAGAGTGATCAGCCGGGTTCTCGAGCGTCGGCGGGGCTCAAGCCCCGCCCCTCTTCAACTCTCAGGCCACCCCTTCAACTCCCCGGTCCTCTTCCGGCTCGCACGTCACTCCCACGTCCACAGCGTCAGGTGCGACACATCCTTCACGAACACGCGGCTCCCCGAGATTGCCGGCTGTGCCCACGTGGGAGTGTCGGCCACCTTGTAACGCCGCACGACGTCCATACCCGCGCGGCTGGCCCTCATCACGACCAGCTCGCCGTCGTCCTCGAGCGCGAAGATGGTGCTCCCCGCCCTCACCATTGCGGCGTTCTCCGCCTGCCGCGGCTCACTCTTCCACAGCACCGTCCCGGTCGCGAGGTCGAGCCCGAAGTACTGGCCGGCGTTGAGATGCGACAGCCCATAGAGCACGCCGTCGATCACCACTCCGTTGGCCATGTACAGCGACACGTCTTTGGTCTGCCACACGTCCTGCGTCGTCCACCCGCCCTCGCCGCGGACGACGCGAAACGCCGTCACGCCGTTGCCGCGACCGGTCTGGACGATGGTGTCGCCAGAAAGTATCGGCGTCTGAGACGTGGTGTCGGAAGGCGTCCTGAACGGCCGGCGCCACAGCAGCTCGCCGGTCGCGACGGACACGCCGACGAGATACTGATGCGTGAAGGTCACCACCTGGCGCATCCCGGCAAGATCCACCACAATCGGCGAGCCGTACGCGGGGCTGTCACCTGTCCACGCCCAGCGGACTTCGCCGGTGGCCGCATCGAATGCCGTCAACGCGGCGTCACCGGGTCCGCCGACGTGCACGATCATCAGATCGCCGTCGACGACGGGCGACATGGCCGTGTGATACAGCGGCTGCGCCTTCGTCGCAGGCTTCTGCCACAAC
>DATKDY010000162.1:0-4338 GCA_035512515.1 Vicinamibacterales bacterium | reverse complement strand
CGCGCGCGTCCACCGGCGCCGATGATGCCGATCTGGATTGTCTCGTTCTGCGGAAATCCGGCGGCCTTCGCGGTGTACCCGCCCACCAGGAGTCCGGCGGTGCCGATGCCCATGTGCTCGAGGAACTCGCGGCGTGAACGTGCAGGCTTCATACTCGGCCTCCTGACAATGGATCGAACAGTGTCACCACTCCCGGCCTGGCCGGCGCTCGCGCGGGCGAAGGCTGGCGCGCCGCAGGACTCGAACCAGCGCCCCCTCACGGCCGCGCGTAGACGCGAACGCCGCCAAGGTAGGTCGCTTCGACCTTGATGTCCTTCACTTCGTCGACCGGGCAGCTGAGGATGTCGCGGTCGAGCACGATGAAGTCGGCGAGCTTGCCAGGCTCGAGCGATCCCTTCCGCGCCTCTTCGAACGTCAGGAACGCGTTGTTGATGGTGTAGAGGCGGATCGCCTGCTCGCGCGTCAGATTCTGCCCGGGATGCAGCGGCGCCCCGCTCCCGCGCGGCTGCCGCACGAGCGTCGTCCACATGCCGAGAAACGGGTTGTAGGGGTTGATCGAGCGCAGGCTGCCGATCTTCTGCATGTGATCGGAGCCTCCGCCGACGGTCACGCCCTGCTCGAAGAGCGTGCGATAGGGGTGGAAGTAGGCGAGCCGCTCGACGCCGAAATGCCGGCGAAGCGTCGCGCCGTCGAGGTAAAGCCAGGCCGGCTGCAGGTTGGCAACGACGCCGAGCGCCTGCATCTTCGCAATGGCCTCCGGGCTCATGAAGCTGGCGTGCGTGATGCTGGGCCGTCGGGCGCGGACAGGAAAGTCGTCGCGGTTGATGCGCTCGTAGGCCTCGACCATGGCATCGACGGCCGCGTCGCCCTGCGAATGGGCCGTGAACTGCAGATCGTTCGCGAGGGCGAGCCTGGCGATCTGGTAGAGCTTCTCGGCCTCGATGAACCGGACGCCGCGGTACTCGGGGTCGTCGATGGCGTAAATCCTGCTGACACCCCATGGCTCGCGCATGTAGGCGCTGCCGGTCAGCATGCCGCCATCCAGGAAGGCCTTGACGCCCCGCAGCCACAGCATATCGTTGTACTCGTGCAGAGGATGCGACGCGGCCTCGCGAATCGTCGCTTCGATCCGGTCGAGCGGCGCCTGGGCGTCGACGCCGTAGGCCATGAACGTGCGGCACGTGAGCGCGTCCTGCTCGAGCAGCGTGCGGTACAGCTCGAGGCCGCCCTGGTTGGTGTTGGCGTCGACGATGCTGGTAATGCCGACCGCATTGTAGTCGGCCAGCAGTTCCCGCAGCCGGGCGAGGCGGTCGGCGTCGGCCGGCCGGGATCCGCCCGACTCCGACCGGATGTAGCGCGCACAGTTGCGCAGGATGCCCGTCGGCTGGCCGCTCCGGTCGCGCTCGACGCGGCAGGGCTGGCCGTCGGGCACCTGGAACGTGGCGTCGATGCCGCTCATCGACAGAGCCATCGAGTTCAGTGACGCGTCGGGCCCGGTGCGGAAGGCCACAGGATGCCCTGGCGCCGCCCGATCGAGCTCGGCGCGGGTCGGATAGCGCTGCTCGCGGAGGCGCGTGATGAACACCTGTGAGAGCGTGATCCAGCGCCCGGGATCGGTCGTCTCGGCGCGCGCCCGGACGTACGCAAGGACGTCCTCGATGCTCTCCATGTCCGGGACGCGCTCCTCGAACTCGTACATCGACGCGTTCGGCGCATGCACGTGGGAATCGATCAGCCCCGGCAGCACCGTCCGGCCGCCGAGATGGACCTGCTCCGTGCCCGAGCCGGCCAGTCCCACGATGTCGGCGTTCATGCCCACCGCGACGATGCGCCCGTCGCGAATCGCCATGGCCTCCAGGGTGCGAAACTGCGGGTCAACGGTTACGATCTTGCCGGTGTGGAAGATATGGCTCGGCGGGGGCTCGCGCTGGCAACCCGCAGCGAGCACGAACGACGCCAGAAGGACGCGGACCAGGCAGCGGTTCATCGGCGATCTCCGTCAGGACTCACGGCCGCGCACCTGGCATACCATCTGCCTGGCTCGCGTCAGGAGCGTCGCGCAGGCGACGCCGGCATTCCGAGAGACTGCCACCGTCGCCAGCTCAACGCAAGCCGTCCCCGCGCTCGCGCGGCAAACACACTGTCGATGCGCTGGACCCGCTCGATCAGCCTCCGCGCGGGCAGCTCGCGCGCCAGGGCGAGCTTGTTGACCGCGCACCGGATGCTCAGGTCTCGGGCGGAGGCGTGTATGCGTCTGGTCATGGTGGCCGTGAGTGTGTGTGGTTGCCTTCAGGCGGGAACGGTCGGCGCTCAGGATCCTGCCGCCAGTCTTCGCGTCGAGGTACGCGCAGGCGGTAGACCGATCGAGAACGCCGACGTCGTCATCGAGGGTGTGACGCATCGAACGGATTCGGTGGGCAGGGTCACGATCCGGTCCGAACCCGGCACCATCGACGTGACGACCGTCAAGGACGGCTTCGCGCCTGCCACAGCGTCGGTGCACCTCGCGGCCGGCACCCGGCAGGACTTGATAATAGACCTGCAGCCGCTGCCTGCGGTGGACGAGCACGTGACGGTGGTCGCCGCAACCCGGACGGACAAACGGCTTGAAGATCAGCCGATGCGCGTGGAGGTGCTGACACGGGAGGAGATCGAAGAGAAGATGCTCATGACGCCCGGCGACATCGTCATGATGCTCAACGAAATGGGGGGGATGCGGGTCCAGGCGACGTCTCCCTCGCTGGGTGCGGCGAGCGTGAGGATTCAGGGGATGCGTGGGCGGTACACGCGCGTGCTGTCCGACGGGCTGCCACTCTTCGGCGAGGTTGGCGGACTCGGACTCCTGCAGATTCCGCCGATGGATCTCGGCCAGGTGGAAGTCATCAAAGGTGTGGCGTCCGCCCTGTATGGCGCGGGGGCGATGGGTGGAATCATCAACCTGCTCTCGCGGCGCCCGACCGCTGAACCCGAACACGAATTCCTGCTGAATCGCTCAACGCGTGGTGCAACGGATGCCGTGACGTATCTCTCGGCGCCATTCGCGCGCGAGTGGAGTGCGTCGCTGCTGGGGGGTGGGCACTGGCAGGGCACGACGGACGTGAACGACGATGCCTGGGCGGATTTGCCGGGATATACCCGCGCGGTGGTACGCCCGCGGCTGTTCTGGGACGGCGGGAACGGCCGCACGTTCTTTGCGACCACTGGCTTCACCCATGAGGAGCGCATCGGCGGAACCCCTGACGGCCTCATACTCGCCCAGACTGGCCAGCCCTACGTGGAAGCGCTGGACACTCGGCGCTACGACGCCGGCATGATTGGGCAGGTCCTCGTGAACGACCGATACGTGATGACCGCCCGCGTGGCGGTCGTCCGCCAGAGTCATGACCACCGGTTCGGCGAGGCCCTGGAGCGGGATCGGCACGATACGGCGTTCGGCGAGCTCGCGATACGCGGCGCGCGCGGTCGACACACGTGGGTCGCGGGGATGGCTCTCGAGCGGGACGCGTACGTCCCGCGTGACGTGCCGCGGTTCGAGTACACCTTCACCGTGCCAGGCGCATTCGCTCAATACGACGTGGACGTCACACCTGGCTTGTCACTGTCGTCGAGCGGCCGCGTCGATGTGCACAGCGAATACGGCACGTTCTTCAGCCCTCGGGTGTCAGCGCGTGCCCGGGCCGGCCGTTGGACGAGCCGCGTGTCGGTCGGAACGGGATTCTTCGGACCGACGCCGATCACTGAAGAGACCGAAGCCGCAGGCGTGACCCGTTTGAGGATCGATCAGCCGCTGGCGGCGGAACGCGGCTCGAGTGCGTCGTTCGATCTGTCGCGCACGGACGGGCCGCTGTCGTACACGGCCACCGTGTTCGCGTCCCGCATCGTCGATTCGGTGCACGTCCAGCGATCGGACGCGTACGTGCTCCGCAACCTTCTCGACCCGGCAACGAACGTCGGCATGGAGCTGCTGGCGACTGTCCGCCATGAGCCATATGCGCTGACTGCGACGTACACCTACGTGCAGGCTCGAGAGACGGTCGGTGGTGTACAGCAGGACGTCCCGCTCACCCCGCGTCACGGCGCCGCCGTGGTGGGTACGTGGGAGGCGGAAGGCGTGGGACGTGTCGGCATCGAGTGGTACTACACGGGCCGGCAGGCGCTCGAGGAGAATCCGTATCGCCCGACGAGCGAACCGTACATGATCCTCGGCCTGCTGGCCGAGAAACAGTTCGACCGCGTACGGCTGTTCATCAACGGTGAGAATCTGACGGGGGTGAGACAGACGCGGTGGGATCCGCTGTTGCGACAGACCAGGGCCGTGGATGGCCGATGGACGGTGGA
>DATKDY010000161.1:0-19296 GCA_035512515.1 Vicinamibacterales bacterium | reverse complement strand
CAGCCACGAATGGCACGAAGGTGCGCACGATGGGGACGAACCGCGCAAGGACGACGGCCTTGCCGCCGTGTTTCTCGAAGAATTCGTGGGCGCGGAACACGTGTTCGCGCTTGACGACCCGGTAGATCCACCCGGTGTCGGGCACATCGTCCAGAAACGTATGCGCGAGGCGCCGCCCGATCGAATAGTTGACCGCGTCGCCGATGACCGCCGCGATGACCAGGCTGACGAAAATCACTTCGATGGACAGCGCGTCGGTCGCCGCCAGCGCCCCGGCCGCAAACAGCAGGGAGTCCCCGGGCAGAAAGGGTGTGATGACGAGACCGGTTTCAGCAAAAATGATGGCGAACAGGATGCCGTAGGTGAGCGTGCCGTAGTTTTGAACGAACCCCGTCAAGTGCACATCGAAGTTCAGGATGAAGTCGATCATTCACTATTGATTCTATGCGGTCTCGGCAGCGGTCCCCCGCCCACGTCCGAGTCCGGGCTAGTCGGACCGCAAGGCCACGAGCGGATCGGCCTCGGCCGCCCGCCGCGCGGGCAGCACACACGCGACCAGCGAGGTGAGTCCCAGCACGACCGCCATGCCGCCGAACGCCACCGGGTCGAAGCGATCGACCTCATACAGGATTTCGAAAGAAATCCGAGCGCTGGGGCGGTGCGTAGCGCGGCCCAGGCACGCCGATTCGCGCCGCCAGCACGCGATCGACGTCGGCGCCCGGTGCCGCGCTGGCGACGCGATCCAGGCTGCGGATCAGCAGGCCGGCCGACACGAGCAGCACCACCGCGAGGGCGATCTCGGCAATCACGAGCGTGCTGCGCAGGGCCGTAGCGGAGGTCCTGGAGCATGACGCTTTGACGGGCACAGAGCCCGCACCGTTGGCTCGCCCTCATGGATTCGTCGCGGCGGGCTGCGGGGCGGTACGAGGCCGGCGTTCGCACTACAATCGAGGCGCATGTTCTCGTGCGCGGAGGAGTTGTCGTCCATCGTGCGCGCGGCGGTGCTCTGGTGGGATGGGGCGTCGGTAATCGAACGCGATCCCCGGCTCGACCCGCTGCTCGCGGACGCCGAAAGGAAGGTTCGCGCCCATCCTCCAGAAGAGTCGGTCTCGGTTCGGACGATGTACAAGCGTGTCGGCCTTGACCCGACCAAGACGCGCCCGTCGAACGAGGCGCTGCTGCGTCGCGTCCGAAAGGGGCAGCCGCTCCCACGGGTAAACTCGCTGGTCGATGTCATCAACTGGTGCTCGGTGGAGTTTCAGTTGCCGTACGGGTTGTACGACCGCCGGCAGATCTCGGGGGTGATCACGATGCGTCTTGGCCGCGACGGCGAGCAATACGCCGGCATCCGGAAGGACGTGGTCCATCTAGGCGGGCGCATCGCGCTCGTGGACGACCTTGGTCCATTTGGCAACCCCACGTCCGACTCTGCCCGTGCGATGGTGACGACCGCGACATCCGACGCCCTCGTCGTGGTCTACGCGCCAGTCGATATCGACACGGCTCGGCTCAGCCGCGTGCTCGACACCACGGCGTCGCGGATGGCTGACATCGCCGGCGGTCGCGAAACACACCGGGTGTTATGCGCGTAGCGGCCATCATCGTCGCTGGAGGAAAAGGCGAGCGCGCCGGCGCCGCCCTGCCCAAGCAGTTCCTCGATCTCGGTGACGGCCGCACCATGCTCGAAGTCACTGTGCAGGCGTTTTTGTCCTGCCCGCAGATCGATGAGGTTGTCGTCGCCGTCCCGCCGGGTTTTGCCAGCCGGGTCGCTGCCTCTGCACGGCTCCAGGTGGTGGACGGTGGGGCGCGCCGGCAGGATTCGATGGCGAACGCGTTTGCGCGCGTGTCCGATCAGGTCGACGTCGTCCTCGTGCACGACGCCGCGCGGCCCTTTGTGAGCGAGCAGCTCATCACCCAGACCATCGCCGCCGCCTATCAGCATGGCGCCGCGATCGTGGCGCTGCCCGTGCGGGATACGGTGAAACGCACGGTGGTCAGCGGATCCACGCGGGCCATTCGAGAGACGCTGGCTCGTGAGGACATTGTTCTGGCGCAGACGCCCCAGGGGTTCCGTCGCGACATCCTGTCTGACGCCATGGCGGCCGCTCGACACCTGGACGTGACCGACGAGGCGATGCTGGTCGAGCGCGCCGGCATTCCCGTGCACATCGTCGAAGGAGATCCCGAGAACGTCAAGATCACGACACCCGAGGATCTCGCGAGAGCGCGGCGGAGGAGCGACCCGGGCCGCGTCGCTCAGTCACGCATCGGTACCGGGTACGACCTCCACCGCCTGGTCACGGATCGCCCGTTGATTCTGGGCGGCGTTCGCATTCCGTTCGAGATGGGCTTGCAGGGCCATTCGGACGCCGACATCGTGTGTCACGCCGTGACCGATGCCATCCTGGGTGCCGCGGCGCTGGGCGACATCGGTCTGATGTTTCCGGACAGCGACCCGAAGTGGAAGGATGCCGACAGCCTCGAGATGCTACGCGCGGCGGCGGCGGCCATCCACCAGGCGGGCTTCGCTGTCGGCAACATCGACGTGACCGTCATCGCCGAGCGGCCGAAACTTCGTCCCTATATCCACGACATGCGCGCCAACCTTGCCGCTGCGCTGCGAGTCGAAGTGGCTGCCGTCAGCGTCAAGGGCAAGACCAACGAGACCGTGGACGCGACCGGCCGCGGTGAGGCGATGGCGTGTCATGCGGTCGCGCTGCTGCGTGGCGACACCGCGTAAGATTGTTGTCGGGCCCGGCATGCTCGGCCCCTACCGTGAGACGACCTGCGATGCGGCTTCGATTTGCACCCTCACCGACCGGCCGCCTGCACGTCGGCAACGCGCGTACGGCACTGTTCAACTGGCTCGCCGCGCGTCGCGCAGGCGGCACGTTCATTCTTCGCATCGAGGACACCGACACCGAACGATCAACGCGCGAATCCGAGACCGCCATTCTCGCGGATCTGCGGTGGATGGGGCTGACGTGGGATGAAGGCGTCGAGCTGGGCGGCGAGTACGGACCGTATCGCCAGTCGGAGCGCCTGGAGATCTACGCTGATTACGCGCAGCAGTTGCTTCGTGCGCACAACGGGTACTACTGCTTTTGTTCTGCAGAAAAGCTGGAGGCCGAACGCCAGTCGCTGCTCCAACGCGGCCTCCCTCCGAAGTATCTCGGATCCTGCCGGCCGATTCCGCCTGCCGACGCCGCGGCTCGTGTGGCGTCGGGCGAGAAAGCCGTCATCCGCCTGCGCATCCCCGAGAACCGGGACGTTACATTCGAAGATGTCGTCCGCGGACCGGTCACGTTTCACACGGAGGTCATTGGCGATCCGGTGCTCGTCCGCTCCGATGGCATGCCCGCCTACAACTACGCCGTCGTCATCGACGACGCGCTGATGAAGGTGACGCACGTCGTACGTGGCGAAGATCACATTTCGAACACGCCTCGCCAGGTGCTGCTCTACGAGGCGTTCGGCTGGCAGCCACCGGCCTTTGCGCATCTGTCGCTCGTGATGGGCCCTGATCACACGCCGCTCTCGAAACGGCACGGGGCGACGTCGGTGGCGGAGTTTCGCCAGAAGGGGTATTTGCCGGAAGCGCTCGTGAACTACCTCGCGCTGATTGGCTGGTCACCCGGCGAGGGCGAGGAGCTGTTGCCGTTGGACGAGCTTGCCCGACGCTTCGACCTGACGAAGGTGGCGCATAGCGCGGGCGTGTTCGACGAAGACAAGCTCGCGTGGGTCAATCGCCATTACCTCAAGGCCGCGGATCCTCACGCGCTCAGCCAGCGGGCCGTTCCCTTCTTGCGCGACGCGCGGATCGTTGTCGGCAGGCTGTCCGACGCCGGCGTGGACTGGCTCGTCTCGATTGTTCCGGCGCTGGCCAGTTCGATCGACCGCCTGTCGCAGCTGCCCGAGCGGCTGCGCACGGTGTTCGCGTTCGACGCCGACGAATCACTCGGGCGCGAAGACATTCGCGCCGAGCTGTTGTCGGAATCGGGACGCAAGGTCCTGACCACGCTGGCGGAGGAGCTGCGCGGAACCGCGCGGATGACCAACCGTGAGATCTTTCGTGCGATGGCTGCCCGGGTCAGAGAAAAGTCGGGTCAGAAGGGAAGGGCTCTCTTCCATCCCATCCGCGTGGTGTTGACGGGCGACACCGAAGGCCCCGAGCTTGACCTCCTCGTCCCGGCCATCGACCGGGCGACCGAGCTCTCGCCGACCGATGGCCTGCAGGCCGTCACGGGTTGCCGGGAACGCGCCCAGGCCATGCTGCAGCGGCTCGGCCACACCGGTCAGCCTTCATCACCTTCCACGTCTTGAGATGATCATTTACGGGATCAACGCCGTCGCCGAAGCGCTCCGGGCCGGACGTGTGCGGCAGATTCGCGTCGCGGGGCGCGACGACGCGCGCCTGCGGCGCCTGCTGGACGACGCGGCGGTGAGCGGCGTCACCGTGCAGCATGTGAATCGCGACGCGCTGGAGCGCGACGCACGCGGGGCCAGCCACCAGGGCGTGGTCGCCGATGTCATCGCGCGGCCCGAGACGACGCTCGAGGAACTGACCCGGACCGATGGCGGTGCTCCGCTCATTGTGGTCCTCGACGGCGTCGAGGATCCGCAGAATGTCGGCGCGATTCTTCGCACCGTCGATGCGGCTGGCGGCACGGGCGTCGTGCGGCAGACGCGTCGCGCGGCCCCGCTTGACGGCGCTGCCGCCAAGGCGTCGGCGGGAGCCGTGCATCACGTGCGGGTGGCTGACGTTGTCAACATCGCCAGGGCCCTCGAGGCGCTCAAGGACCTGGGGATCTGGACCGTGGGGCTGGACGCCGGGAGCAAAACCGCGTACTATGACTTGGATCTAAGCCCCCCAACAGCGCTGGTGGTCGGCGCCGAAGGCCACGGACTTCGGCGACTCGTGCGCGAGCGGTGTGATTTCGTGGCCGCCATCCCCATGGCGGGTCACGTCGGGAGCCTGAATGTGGCCGCTGCCACCGCCATCGTGCTGTTCGAGGCCGTGAGGCAGCGTCGGATAAAGGGGTCTTCGGCGCGCGATTCCAGGCGCGTGGGGGACTAAGGCCGGAGCAGGCGTGATCGCCGTTACGACTCCGGAGGAGGAAGAAGAAGCGAGAAAAGTTGGAGCGGTTGACCGCGCACGCCCTGATCTCCCAAAAAAGTTGGCGGAATTTGCCAGACTGGCACAAGACGTGCTAGACTCCGCGTTTTGTGCCTTTTTGGCTGGCGTAGCTCAGTTGGTAGAGCAGCTGATTTGTAATCAGCGGGTCGGGGGTTCAAGTCCCTTCGCCAGCTCCATCGACAAGAACCAAGGATTCAGCAATCAACAGGTTGCGTCGATTCGAGTCCGCCAGGGTTCTGGGGGCTTCGGTTCGGAGATGACGGCCAGGGGGCAGGGCAACGTTCGCGGGATTCCTCAACAACCGCAGATTATCGGCCACTTGATACCGCGTGGGATTAGGTGTCGTGCGGGTGGGTCCCTGGCTCTTTACGGGCAGGTGGCGGAGCGGTCAATCGCAGCAGACTGTAAATCTGCCGCCCCAAGGGCTACGGAGGTTCGAATCCTCCCCTGCCCACCATCCTTCGCTCGCGATGGCAAGGATGGAGAGAGCTTCGGATGCAAGCTTCGGAGTTCGAGAAAACGAAAGGCGCGGGGCACGACAGCGGGCTTGCCCGCCGAAGTGCCGAACGAGGTGATAGCGCGAGGCACGAAGGCGGGAGTAACTCAGTGGTAGAGTCACAGCCTTCCAAGCTGTTGGTCGCGGGTTCGATCCCCGTCTCCCGCTCCAGCCTTCGCTCGCTTCGTGAGCTTCGGCTAGGCAGGCTGTACGGCTCAGCAAATCGTGCCGAAGGTGTAAGCCGCCGTCGAGGCAGTGCGGAGCCTGCCTCGCCGAAGCGCCGGGGTGGGGGCGAATCCGAGGCGCGTAGGCGGGCCGATGTAGCTCAGTTGGCAGAGCGCGTCCTTGGTAAGGACGAGGTCACCAGTTCAATCCTGGTCATCGGCTCCATCCTTCGCTCGCGGCCAGAATCATTGAGCGACGGATGGCAAGCCACGCGACGGTGGGCCGGCTGGCAAGCCAATCGTGGCGACAAGGTTTTTGAGTTCGTAGGGTAGCAGCGTCACCACACTTCACGACGCCGGCACGGTGCCGGAGGGTCTGTCATCGAGAAGAGAGTCATGGCGAAAGAGAAATTTGACCGGTCCAAACCACACGTCAACGTCGGAACCATTGGCCATATCGACCACGGCAAGACCACGCTGACAGCGGCCCTGACGAAGGTCGCGGCCGAAAAGGGGTGGGCGAAGTATGTGCCCTACGACCAGGTCGCCAAGGCGTCGGAATCGCAGGGTCGCCGTGACGAAACCAAGATTCTGACGATTGCATCGAGCCATGTCGAGTACGCGACGGCCAATCGTCACTACGCGCACGTCGATTGCCCCGGCCACGCCGACTACATCAAGAACATGATCACCGGCGCGGCGCAGATGGACGGCGCCATTCTCGTCGTCAGTTGTGTGGACGGCCCGATGCCGCAGACGCGCGAGCACGTGCTGCTGGCGCGCCAGGTCAACGTGCCCTACCTCGTCGTTGCGCTCAACAAGGTGGATGCGGTGGACGACCCCGAACTGGTGGATCTCGTCGAGCTCGAGGTGCGCGAGCTGCTCAAGAGCTACGGTTTCCCGGGCGACGATGTCCCGGTGGTGCGCGTTTCGGCGCTGAAGGCGATCGAGGGCGAGGCCGATGGAGTGGAGGGCATCACGAAGCTGATGGAGGCGCTCGACAGCTACATCCCGCTGCCGGAGCGCGAAGTCGACAAGCCCTTCATGATGCCGATCGAAGACGTCTTCTCGATCTCGGGCCGCGGCACCGTCGTGACCGGCCGGGTCGAGCGCGGCCGCGTCAAGGTCGGCGAGGAAATCGAGATCGTCGGCTTCAAGCCCACGGTCAAGAAGGTCGTCACCGGCGTCGAGATGTTCCGCAAGCTGCTCGATTCGGGCGAGGCGGGCGACAACATCGGCGTGCTGCTGCGCGGCGTGGAGAAGTCGGACGTCGAGCGTGGCCAGGTGCTGGCCAAGCCCGGCTCGATTCTGCCGCACACGAAATTCAAGGCCGAGGTCTACGTGCTGTCGAAGGAAGAGGGAGGCCGTCACACGCCGTTCTTCAATGGCTATCGGCCGCAGTTCTACATCCGGACGACGGACGTGACCGGCACGCTCAAGCTCGGCGAAGGCGTCGAGATGATCATGCCGGGCGACAACACGCAGATCTCCGCGGAGCTGATTGCTCCGACGGCTCTGGAAAAGGGCGCGCGTTTCGCGATTCGCGAAGGCGGCCGTACGGTCGGCGCCGGCACGGTCACGGAAATCATCGAGTAGGGCTGGTCAGGCAGGTGGGGCGGGTAAGGCCGGTCGGGCAATCACGCAGGTTGCCACCCAACCAGCCTCACCAGCCCAACCCGCCGCACCCGCCGGGGAATTGAATCATGCGCGACATCATTCAAATGGCGTGCGGCGAGTGCAAGCGTCGCAACTACAGCACGACGAAGAACAAGAAGAAGACGACGGAGCGGATTGAGCTGAGCAAGTTCTGTCCGTTCTGCCGCAAGCACACGCCGCACAAGGAACAGAAATAGCTCTCAGCTTTCGGCTCTCAGCGCTTTCAGCTTGAAGCTCGTGAGCTGTGAGCGCTGAAAGCTGACAGCCGACAGCTGGTGCGAGCGAGTCTAGGCCAGTAGCTCAATTGGTAGAGTACCGGTCTCCAAAACCGGGTGTTGGGGGTTCGAGTCCCTCCTGGCCTGCCACACAGAACGCCAGCGGGCATCAGGCAGGGTCGAGCATGCTCGGCCCGACCGAGTTCGTCGGGGCCGAGCAGGCCGGCCCGAAATGAGAGGTAATGGCTATCGAGAGACACGAGGACGGCGCGGACACCAGAACCGGACTGCGCGCGCCGTTGGGCTGGCTGGAACGCAGGCGCGAGTTCGTGACCGAGGTCCGCAACGAAATGAAGCGCGTGACGTGGCCCTCGCGGCGCGAGGTGTATGCGACGACCATTGTCGTGCTGCTCACGGCCTCGTTCTTCGGGCTCTACCTGTTCGGTGTGGACATCGTGCTGAGCAACGTCGTGCAGGCCATCTTCAACCGGTTCGGTGTGGCGTGATGACCGACGGTCTGCCGAAAAACTGGTACATCGTCCATACGTACTCAGGGTTCGAGAAAAAGGTTGCCGAGTCGCTGCAGCAGCGTGTCCAGGCCTACGGGCTTCAGGACGAGATCGGCGAAGTGCTGATCCCGACCGAGGACATCGTCGAGAAGCGCGGCGGACGCGAGGTGAAGACGGCGCGGCGGTTCTTCCCCGGCTACATTCTGGTCGAGATGAACATGACCGACAACGCGTGGCACGTCGTCAAGAACACGCCGAAGGTCACCGGGTTTGTCGGCGCCGGCGCCAAGCCGACGCCGCTGACCCAGGAAGAGGTCGATCAGATCCTGACGCAGGTGCGGACGGCCGCCGAGAAACCGAAGCCGAAGTACACCTTCGACAAGGGCGACGACGTGCGCATCAACGAGGGGCCGTTTACCGGCTTCAACGGCAAGGTGGACGAAGTCAACAGCGACAAGAACACCTTGAAAGTGATGGTGACGATCTTCGGGAGATCGACGCCGGTGGAACTGGATTTCCTGCAGGTCGAGAAACTGTAACCACGATGGGCACGATGGGCACGATGGGCATTTTCTAGAGAGTTTCTTCGTGTCCTTCGAGACCTTCGTGTCCTTCGTGAGGCCCGGGTGGGGCGAGAAGAGAAGATGGCGAAAAAAGTTCAAGCAATGGTGAAGCTCCAGATTGCCGCCGGCAAGGCAACGCCCGCGCCGCCGGTCGGCACGGCGCTCGGTCCGCACGGCGTCAATATCATGGACTTCTGTAAGGCATTCAACGCACGCACGGCAAAAGACGAAGGGCTGATCATTCCGGCGGTCGTCACGATCTATTCGGATCGGTCCTATACGTTCATCACCAAGACGCCGCCGGCGTCGATTCTGTTGAAGCGGGCGGCCAATCTGGCCAAGGGATCGGCCGAGCCGAACAAGAACAAAGTCGGCACGGTGACGCAACAGCAGGTCGAGGAGATCGCCAAGCTCAAGCTGCCGGATCTGAATGCCGGATCACTGGATGCGGCCGTCAAAACGGTGGCCGGCACTGCGCGGTCCATGGGGATCGACGTCGTCGGATGACAGGTAGGGGCCGAGCATGCTCGTCGGGCCAACCGCCCGCTACGCCGCAACGGCACGGTGCGTAGGGAAACGACAGGGTCGTGGGAGGGTCGATCGACCCGACAGGACCACGAAGGAGGTTCATGAAAAAGCACGGCAAGAAATACACGGCGGCACGAGAACTGGTCGAAGACCGGCCGTACGCCTTGGACGAAGCGGTACCGCTCGTCCAGAAGATCAAGTTCGCCAAGTTCGACGAGACGGTGGCGCTGTCCATTCGCCTCGGCGTCGATCCCAAGCACGCGGACCAGATGGTGCGTGGCACGGTGGTGCTGCCGCACGGTCTGGGGAAAACCAAGCGGGTGCTCGTGATTGCCTCGGCGGCCAAGCAGAAGGAAGCCGAGGAGGCCGGGGCGGACATGATCGGCGGGGAAGAGATCGTCGACAAGATCGCCGGCGGCTGGATCGACTTCGACGCGGTAGTGGCGACGCCCGACATGATGCGGGTCGTCGGCAAACTCGGCAAGGTGCTGGGCCCGCGCGGGCTGATGCCGAACCCGAAGACGGGCACGGTCACGCCGGACGTCGCGCAGGCCGTGAAAGAGATCAAAGCGGGCAAGGTGGAATTCCGCGTCGACAAGACGGGCATCGTGCACGCTCCCGTTGGGAAGACGTCCTTCCCCGCGCAGAGTCTCGTGGACAACGCCACGGCGCTGCTCGACAGCATCGTCAGGGCGAAGCCGGCTGCGGCCAAGGGCAAGTACTTTCGCAGCATCACGGTGTCGTCAACGATGGGCCCGGGCGTGAAGGTTGACGAAAGCCGCGTTGACGTCGCGCTGAAGCGCTGAGGAGAACGGACCAATGGCAGTTACACGAGCCGACAAGGAAACCGAGCTCCAGATGCTCGAGGGGGTCTTTCAGGGGAGCGATGCCGCCATCCTGATCGACTATCGAGGCATCAACGTGCCTCAGGCCACTGAGCTGCGCGCGCAGTTGCGCAAGGCGCACGCGGGCTACAAAGTGGTCAAGAACACGCTGGCGAAGCGCGCGCTCAAGGGCACCGGCTTCGAGTTGCTCGACACGCACTTCGAGGGTCCGACGGCCGTCGCGTACACCGAGGAAGACCCCGTCGCCCTCGCCAAGACGCTGACGACGTTTCTCAAGATTGTGCCGTCGATGCAAATCAAGGCGGCCGTGGTGCAGGGGCAGGCCGTTCAGCCGGCTCAGATCACGGAGCTGGCGAACATGCCCGGCAAGCCCGAGCTGTACGCGAGGTTGCTGTACGTGATGCAGGCGCCGATGACCAACCTGGTGCGGGTGCTCAGCGCCGTGCCGCGTGACCTCATGAGCGTGCTGGTGCAGGCAGAAGAGAAGAGACGTTCGGAGGGCGGGGCATCGGCCCCGCCGCAATCGTAGGGGCGGGCCCGCCCGCCCTCGCTCGCGACTGATTGGCAGCGTGAGCGACGGCGGGTACCGCCGATTGAACCGGCGGGGCACTGACCCCGCCCCTAGTTGGAGCACACAGAGCAATGGCCGAAATCAATCAGCAGCAGGTAGTCGACTACATCAAGGGCATCAGCGTCCTCGAACTGAGCAACCTCGTAAAGGCGCTCGAGACCGAACTCGGCGTGTCGGCGGCCATGCCGATGGGGATGCCGATGATGGCGGGCGGCGGTGCGGCCGCGGGCGGCGCAGCCGCGCCGGTCGAAGAGAAGACGGAGTTCGATGTCGTGTTGACCGAGATTGGCAGCGCCAAGATCAACGTCATCAAGGTCGTTCGCGAGGTCACCAGCCTCGGACTCAAGGAAGCCAAGGACCTCGTCGAAAGCGCGCCCAAGCCGATCAAGGAAGGCGTGACGAAGGACGAAGCCGAGGCGATCAAGAAGAAGTTCGAAGAAGCGGGCGCCAAGGTCGAGATCAAATAGATCGCCGGGTAGGGGCCGAGCATGATCGGCCCGACCAACCGAAAGCGCGCGGTTCCGCCGGCCTTCAGCCGGCGGCTCTCTATCGAACTGAGGTTTTTCTCCGATGTACAGCCTTCCCAAGAACGTCTACCGCGAGCGCAAAGACTTTTCCAAAATCCGCACGACGGTCGAGATCCCGAACCTGATCGAGATCCAGCGGAAGAGCTACGAGCGCTTTCTGCAGATGAACCGCCTGCCCTCCGAGCGCGAGGACCAGGGCCTGCAGTCGGTGTTCAAGTCCGTCTTCCCGATCAGCGACTTCCGCGAGAACTCGTCGCTCGAATTCATCGAGTACTCGATCGGCAACTGGGAGTGCAAGTGCGGCAAACTCCAGGGACTGCACCACCTGCGCAAGCCCTGCAAGACGTGCGGGCACACGCTGGTCGCCGACCCGTACGGCGACAAGGACGTGCTCTGTCCGAAATGCGGCACGCCCAACCAGGCGCGCGGCGACGTCTGCGACATCTGCGGGCACACCGTCGCGCTCAAGCTCAAGTACGACGTGGACGAGTGCCAGGAGCGCGGCATGACCTACGCCGTGCCGCTCAAGGTGACGATCCGTCTCGTCGTCTGGAACAAGGATCCGGAGACCGGCGTCAAGACCATCCGCGACATCAAGGAGCAGGAGGTCTACTTCGGCGACATCCCGCTGATGACGGACAACGGCACGTTCATCATCAACGGCACCGAGCGCGTCATCGTGTCGCAGCTCCACCGCTCACCGGGCGCGTTCTTTCACTCCGAAGACAAGACGCTCTTCGTCGCGCAGATCATCCCGTATCGCGGCTCGTGGGTCGAGTTCGAGTACGACTCGAAGAACCTCCTGTACGTCCGCATCGACCGCAAGCGCAAGTTCCTGGCGACGGTCTTCCTGCGCGCGCTCGGGCTGCGCGGCGCCGACGAGATCATCCGCGCGTTCCATTCGGTCGATCGCATCAACCTGACGGACAACACGCTGCGCTGGGCGGTCAGCGACAGCCTGGTCGGCCAGCGCGCCAAGCGCGAGATCAAGAAGGGCGACGTCTCCATCGGCGAGGGCCGCAAGATCACCAAGGCGCACATCGACGCGCTGCGCAAGGCCGGCATCGAGGACATCGAAGTGTCGGACGACGCGCTCGAAGGCGCGTATACCGCTTCGGACGTCGTCGACCCCGAGACCGGCGAAGTGCTGCTCGAAGCCAACGAGGAATTGACGCCGCGCGTCATCTCGATGGCCCAGGAGAAGAACGCCGACAAGATCGAAGTGTTCTTCCCGGAGCGCGACGAGGTCGGCCCGATCCTGTCGCAGACGCTCAAGAAGGACGCGATCCGCACCCACGAGGAATCGCTCATCGAGATCTACCGCCGCCTGCGGCCCGGCGATCCGCCGACGCTCGACAGCTCGCGGTCGCTCTTCGAGAACATGTTCTTCAACCCGCAGAAGTACGACTTCTCGCGCGTGGGCCGGCTCAAGCTGAACACCAAGCTCGGGCTGAGCACGCCGCTCGACGAGAAGATCCTGCACCCGCAGGACTTCTACGAAGTGATCGGCTATCTGCTGAAGCTGCGCCGCAACCCGGCCAATGTCGACGACATCGATCACCTGGGCAACCGCCGCGTCCGCTCGGTCGGCGAGCTGCTCGAGAACCAGTTCCGCATCGGCCTGGTCCGCATGGAGCGCGCCATCAAGGAAAAGATGTCGGTGTATCAGGAAATGGCGACGGCGATGCCGCATGACCTGATCAACGCCAAGCCGGTGATGGCCGCGATTCGCGAGTTCTTCGGCTCGTCGCAGTTGTCGCAGTTCATGGACCAGACCAACCCGTTGTCGGAGGTGACGCACAAGCGCCGGCTGTCCGCGCTGGGCCCCGGCGGTCTGTCGCGTGAACGCGCCGGCTTCGAAGTCCGCGACGTGCACCCGACGCACTACGGTCGGATCTGCCCGATTGAGACGCCGGAAGGACCCAACATCGGTCTCATCAGCTCGCTGAGCTGCTACGCCCGCATCAACGAGTTCGGGTTCATCGAGTCGCCGTACCGCAAGGTGAAGGACGGCCGCGTGCTCGACTTCGTGCAGGTGATCAACGCCGGCGGCAATCCGAAATACAAGGTCGGCGACGTGGTCGAGGCCGACGAGCTGGTCAATGCCGAAGGGCGTGCCAAGAAGAAGGGCGTCGAGGTCGAGCCGTTCTGCTTCTATCTCTCGGCCTGGGAAGAGGACCAGTACATCATCGCGCAGGCCAACGTCGAATTGAGCGAGGACGGCAAGCTCGTGCAGGAGCGTGTGAACGCGCGTCAGACGGGCAACTTCATCCTCTCGCCGCGCGATCAGGTGCAGTTCATCGACGTCTCGCCGAAGCAGCTCGTCTCGGTCGCCGCCTCGCTCGTGCCGTTCCTCGAGAACGACGATGCGAACCGCGCGTTGATGGGATCGAACATGCAGCGCCAGGCGGTGCCGCTGCTGCGGGCGCAGGCGCCGTATGTCGGGACCGGCATGGAATACATCACGGCGCGCGACTCGGGCGCGGTGGCGGTCGCGCGCCGCACGGGATCGGTCGACTATGTCGATTCGCAGCGCATCGTGGTGCGCGTCGAAGGCGAAACCGAAGCCGCGAGCAAGGAAATGGGAGCGGACATCTATCCCATGACCAAGTTCAAGCGGTCCAACCAGAACACCTGCATCAACCAGAAGCCGATCGTACGTGTCGGGCAGAAGGTGCAGAAGGGACAGGTCCTCGCCGACGGTCCGTGCACGGAGAAGGGCGAGCTGGCGCTGGGCCGCAACGTGCTGGTCGCGTTCATGCCGTGGCGCGGCTACAACTTCGAGGATGCCATCCTCGTCAGCGAGAAGATGGTGAAGGAGGATTACTACACCTCCATCCACATCGAGGAATTCGAGATCGAGGCGCGCGACACCAAGCTCGGGCCCGAGGAGATCACGCGGGACATCCCGAACGTGTCGGAAGGCTACCTGCGCGATCTGGACGACAGCGGCATCATTCGCATCGGCGCCTACGTCAAGCCCGGCGACATCCTCGTCGGCAAGGTGACGCCGAAGGGTGAGACGCAGCTCACGCCGGAAGAAAAGCTCCTGCGGGCGATCTTCGGCGAGAAGGCCGGGGACGTCCGCGACGCTTCGCTCATCTGCCCGCCGGGCATCGAAGGCATCATCGTCGGCGTCAAGATCTTCTCGCGCAAGGGCATCGAGAAGGACGACCGCGCCAAGGCGATCGAGCAGGAAGAGCTCGATCTGATGGAGAAGAACCTGCAGGACGAGGTGCGCATTCTCCACGACGAAACCAAGAAGCGCGTCATTCAGATGCTGCAGGGTGCCGAGCTGCGATCGGATCTGTTCGACGAGTTCGGCCGCGAGCGGCTGCTGAAGAAGGGCACCACGCTCACGACCGAGGTGATGCGCGACGTGCCGTTTACGGTCCTCGTCCGATCGAAGGTCGTGACCGAAGACACCGGGCTCGAACCGGATCTGCGTGCGCTCGAGGAGCGCACGGAGCGCCAGGTCGAAGTGGTGCGCCAGCTCTTCGAAGAGAAGAAGGAAAAGATTCGCCGCGGCGACGAGCTGCCGCCGGGCGTGATCAAGCTGGTGAAGGTGTACGTGGCGATGAAGCGCAAGCTGTCGGTCGGCGACAAGATGGCCGGCCGCCACGGCAACAAGGGCGTCATCGCGCGCATCCTGCCCGAAGAGGACATGCCCTATCTGCCCGATGGCACGCCGGTCGAGATCGTGCTCAACCCGCTGGGTGTGCCGTCGCGGATGAACGTCGGCCAGATCCTCGAGACGCACCTGGGATGGGCCGCGCATGCGCTCGGCCTGTACTTCGCGACCCCCGTGTTCGACGGGGCGCGCGAAGCGGAGATCAAGAACTGGCTGGATCAGGCTGCCCTGCCGAGCAGCGGCAAGACGGATCTCTTCGACGGGATGACCGGCGAGAAGTTCGAGCAGGACGTGACCGTGGGCTACATCTACATGCTCAAGCTGTCGCACCTGGTCGACGACAAGATCCACGCGCGATCGATCGGGCCGTACTCGCTCATCACGCAGCAGCCGCTGGGCGGCAAGGCCCAGTTCGGCGGCCAGCGGTTCGGCGAGATGGAGGTGTGGGCGCTCGAGGCCTATGGCGCGGCGCACATCCTGCAGGAGCTGCTCACGGCCAAGTCCGACGACATCACGGGCCGGGCCAAGATTTACGAATCGATCGTGAAGGGCGATGCCAGCTTCACCGCCGGCCTGCCTGAATCGTTCAACGTGCTGATTCGCGAACTGCAGTCGCTGTGTCTGGACGTCGAGTTGATTTCGACGAAGCGTCCGCCGCAATTGCAGGAGCCGGTGGAAGAAACACCCGAACCGGTGCTGGAAGGCTGAGCGCTGTCAGCTGTCAGCTTTCAGTGCTTTTCAGCTCGCAGCTCTCAGCCGATAGCGCTGAAAGCCGGCAGCTGAGAGCCGAGAGCTGAACGCCGACAGCCGATCGAGCGAAGGGAAAGATATGAGACCCAGCTTTACGGATAGCAAGACGGCGCTTCGGGCGGACTTCGATGCGATCCGCATCAGCCTCGCGTCGCCGGAGAAGATCGAGCAGTGGTCGTTCGGCGAGGTGACCAAGCCGGAGACGATCAACTACCGTACGTTCAAGCCTGAACGCGACGGCCTGTTCTGCGCGAAGATCTTCGGGCCGATCACCGACTGGGAGTGCCTCTGCGGCAAATACAAGCGCATGAAGCACCGCGGCGTGATCTGCGACAAGTGCGGGGTCGAGGTCACGCAGGCCAAAGTGCGGCGCGAGCGCCTGGGCCACATCAAGCTGGCGACCCCCGTCAGCCACGTGTGGTTCTTCAAGGGGCTGCCGAGCCGGATCGGCCACCTGCTGGACATCTCCCTGCGCGATCTCGAGCGCGTGCTGTATTTCGAGGCGTATGTCGTCAGCGAACCTGGCGACACCGAGCTCAAGTTCAAGCAGCTGCTCTCCGAAGAGCAGTACCGCAAGGCGCGCGAGGAGTACGGCTTCACCAAATTCAAGGCGCAGATGGGCGCCGAGGCAATCAAGGAGCTGCTCAAGCGTGAAAACGTCGAGAAGCTCGCCGAGGAGCTGCGCATCAAGATGCGTTCGGAGACCTCGGCCCAGAAGAAGCTGAAGTTCGCCAAACGTCTCAAGGTGGTCGACTCGTTCCGCCGGTCGAACAACCGGCCGGAGTGGATGATCCTGGATGTGATTCCCGTCATTCCGCCCGAGCTGCGCCCGCTGGTGCCGCTCGACGGCGGCCGCTTTGCCACCTCGGACCTCAACGACCTCTATCGCCGCGTCATCAACCGCAACAACCGGTTGAAGAAGCTGATGGAGCTGAAGGCGCCCGACGTCATCATCCGCAACGAAAAGCGCATGCTCCAGGAGGCCGTCGATGCGCTGTTCGACAACGGGCGCCGCGGCCGCGTGCTGCGCGGCGCCAACAACCGGCCGCTCAAGTCGCTGTCCGACACGCTCAAGGGCAAGCAGGGCCGCTTCCGTCAGAACCTGCTCGGCAAGCGCGTCGACTACTCCGGCCGCTCCGTCATCGTCGTCGGTCCCGAGCTGAAGCTCAATCAGTGCGGGCTGCCGAAGAAGATGGCGCTCGAGCTCTTCAAGCCGTTCATCTACAACAAGCTCGAAGAGCGGGGCCTGGTCGCGACCATCAAGCAGGCCAAGGAGATGGTCGAAAAGCAGGTCGCCGAAGTGTGGGACGTGCTCGAAGAGGTGATCCGCGAGCATCCCGTGCTGCTGAACCGCGCGCCGACGCTGCATCGGCTGGGGATTCAGGCGTTCGAGCCGGTGCTGGTCGAAGGCAAGGCCATTCGCATTCATCCGCTCGTCTGCACGGCGTTCAACGCCGACTTCGACGGCGACCAGATGGCGGTGCACATTCCGCTGTCGCCGGAAGCGCAGATCGAAGCCACCGAGCTGATGATGTCGTCGAAGAACGTCCTGTCGCCGGCCAACGGCACGCCCATCGCGGTGCCATCGCAGGACATCGTGCTCGGCTGCTACTACCTGACCAAGGCCAAGCCGGGCGCCAAGGGTGAAGGCCGGGCCTTTGCCGACACCGACGACGTGATTCTCGCGCTCGAAGCGGGCGAGCTGGAAACGCTCACGCCCATTCGCCTGCGCTACACCGGCGAGCTGCAGGATCTGACCACGGCGCGTGACGATCAGGACGTGCTGCACACCGATATTCAGCAGGTCGCGAACAAGATCATCAACACCACGGTTGGCCGCGTGATCTTCAACAGCGCGACGCCGAAGGGCTTCCCGTTCGTCAACGGGATGCTCAAGAAGAAAGGGCTGCAGCAGCTCGTGCAGCGCTGCTACCTGGAAAAGGGCCTGCAGACGACCGTCGAGATGCTCGACGCGCTCAAGCAGCTCGGCTTCACCTATGCGACGCGGTCGGGCATGTCGATCGGCATCGAAGACCTCATCATCCCGCAGAGCAAGGCCGAACTGTCCGGCAAGGCGCGCGATGAGGTCATCAAGGTCGAGCAGCAGTACCTGGAAGGCGCCATCACCAACGGCGAGCGCTACAACAAGGTCATCGCCGTGTGGTCGGACGTCACCGAGAAGATCGCCGATGCGATGTTCAAGGAGATGGAGCGGCGCGACGCCGAGGGCAAGTTCAACCCGGTGTACATCATGGCCGACTCGGGCGCGCGCGGCTCGAAGCAGCAGATTCGCCAGCTCGCGGGCATGCGCGGTCTGATGGCCAAGCCGTCGGGCGAAATCATCGAGACGCCGATCAAGGCCAACTTCCGTGAAGGCCTCTCGGTGCTCGAGTACTTCATCTCGACGCACGGCGCCCGCAAGGGCCTCGCCGATACAGCGCTCAAGACCGCCGACTCGGGGTACCTGACGCGCCGGCTCGTGGACGTCGCGCAGGATGTCATCGTGTCGGACCGCGACTGCGGCACGTTGGACGGCATCGAAGCGCGGGCCATTGTCGAGTCGGGCGAGATCATCGAGCCGCTCCGCGACCGCATCATCGGCCGTGTGTCGCTGGAGAAGATCATGGATCCGCTGTCGGCCGCGGTGCTGCTCGACGTCAACTCGGTCATCGACGAAGAGAAGGCCGCGGCGGTGCAGGACGCCGGCATCGAGAAGGTCAAGATCCGCTCGGTGCTCACCTGCGCGTCGCGTCGTGGCGTGTGCGCGATGTGCTACGGCCGCGACCTCGCGACCGGCAAGCTGGTCGAGATGGGCCTGGCCGTGGGCGTGATCGCCGCGCAGTCCATCGGCGAGCCGGGCACGCAGCTGACGATGCGCACGTTCCACATCGGCGGCACGGCGTCGCGGATCTCGGATTCGTCGAGCCTCGACTCGAAGCACCAGGGCACGGTCAAGTTCGACCAGCTCCAGGTGGTTGAGCGGCCGACCAATGCCGGCGGCAAGGAACTGATCGTGATGAACCGCACGGGACATCTGATCATTCAGGACGAGATGGGCCGCGACCGCGAGCGCTATCAGATCCCCTACGGCGCGCGGCTGAAGGTCGCGGAAGATCAGCAGGTCGAAAACGGGCAGATTCTGGTCGAGTGGGATCCGTACACGTTCTCGATTCTCACCGAAGAGACGGGTCAGGTCCGCTTCAAGGACATCGTCGAAGGCCTCACCGTGCACGAGGATCTCGACGAGGTCACGGGTCTGTCGCGGCTCATCATCGTCGACTCGCCGGACGAAAAGCGGCAGCCGACGATCGAGATCAAGCACGAGAACGGCAGCGTCATGCGCCGGTACATCCTGCCGGTCAACGCCCACCTGATGGTGCAGGACGGCGAGACGGTCCACGCCGGCGACGTGCTCTCGAAGATTCCCCGCGAGACGACCAAGACCAAGGACATCACGGGCGGTCTGCCGCGCGTGGTCGAGCTGTTCGAGGCGCGCAAGCCGAAGGATCCGGCGGTCATCAGCGAGATCGACGGCACGGTCAAGTACGGCGGCGTGGTCAAGGGCCAGCGCCGGGTGCTGATCGTGCCGGACGATGCGCACATGGAGCCGAAGGAGTACTCGATTCCGCGCGGCGTGCACGTCAACGTGCAGGAAGGCGAGCGCGTGCGCGCGGGCGATGCCCTGATGGACGGCCCGAGCAACC